>NZ_CAJXYK010000020.1 GCF_913063425.1 uncultured Thiohalocapsa sp. | reverse complement strand
GGCGCGCAGCTCCGCCGCCAGCGCTTTCAGCTGATCGGCGTCCAGCCGGCGCAGCTGCGCCGGGGTGTCGATGGTGGTCAGCAGGGGGTAGGTGTCGGCGTCGGCGTCGGACGCAGGCGCTTGGCTCGGGGTGGAATCCAGCATCGTTGCTATTAAGGCTGAGGGCTGAGGGCTGAGGGCTGAGGGCTGAGGGCTGAGGCCCGCAAAGTCTAGCGGAAGCGGGATGGCTGGCGTCAGGGATTCTGCGAGCCATGACAGAAGCATCTGCCGGATTGTCCGGCAGGAAAGACGAGCGGCGGTATGGCGGGCCGCGCCCGATGCAGCCACCATGGCGCCTTCAGTCGGCGCTGTTGCGGCTTGCCGGCAACAGGCCGGGGACGTCGATCCAATACAGCCTGGGCCAGTGCTTGCCGGTGACGAGGAGCCGGCCGCGCTCCGCATCGAAGGCGATGCCGTTCAGCACGGCCTCCCGATGCGGCCGCTCAGCCCTGGGCCAGAGACCGGACAGCTCCACATAGCCCAGCACCCGACCGTCAGCAGGGTTGATGCGCACCAGCCGGTCCTGGTACCAGATGTTGGCCCAGACCTCGTTGCGCGCCGGCGCAACCGCGCCCGCGGCTGCGCCCTTCGCGGCAGCCCGCCTCGGCACGGGCACAAGCTCCAATTCGTTCAGACGTCGCACCGGCCGGCTCCCCTCACGGACCGTCACGCGGCGCGCCTCAGCGCCGGTGACGGGGTCGAGGAAGCGCAGCACGGCACTGCCGTCGCTGACGATCCAATGCTCGCCGTCGTGGGTCAGTCCCCAGCCCTCGCCCCGCAGGGGCAGCTCGCCGAGCGGCGCCAAGGTGACCCGCTCGTACCGCAGCACGCGACCCGCCCGCCAGGTGAGCTGCACCAGCTCGCCGCGCCAGGCGGTCAGCCCCTCGCCGAACTGGGTATCCGGCAGTGGCCGCGCCTGCAGGACCCGACCTGTGGCGAGGTCCACCCGGCGCAGGCTGGAGCGGCCATAGCCGCCGGTGGACTCGTACAGCGCGCCATCGGCGACCACGAGCCCCTGGGTGAAGGCCGAAGCGTCGTGCGGCCAGCTCGCCAGCACGCGGAATCCGTGCACAGGTACCGGCTCTTCGGCAACGGCGGGGACCATCGCCACTGCGAGCGCCGCCGCGAACAGGAGACACAGCCTGTCTGCCGGCGCCGGAGCAAGCCTCAGGATCATTTTCATCGCGCAGAGCACTTTTCTCCGGCTACGAGAGATTCGCCACAAGGCCAGCATGCGGCCTCGCCGGTCCGCACGCCGACGACCTGCTGCGCAGCATGGCCGCATGCGGGCCGGCAAGCAACGCCGGGTGTGTCGGTGTGCAGATCGAGGACGTCCCCGCGGGCGCTCTGTGCCGCCCGCTGCCACTCCCACTCGTGGGGCAGACGCAGGTCCTGACCGGGGCGCAGCGGAAAGCCGGCGGCCATGGAAGCGTCGGGCCTCGGCAACCGAGAAGGGCGGGGGCCGCGCATCGCGCAGCGCTGATTTGCCTTGCAAGACAGTGTGCTGATAGCCTATACGGCTTTCTCCGGCTCATCCCGACGGCACGGCCGGCGTAACGCCGCCGCGCGCTGAGGATCTTCGGTCAAGGCGCAGAGGGCGGCCCACGCAGCACCCGGGCCGCCTTTTGTTGTTTGTGGGCCTCGCACTGCGGTGGCTGCAATGGAGGTTTCGACCCATGCTCGGCTTCGCGACTGACCAGAGGGCCCGGCTGCCATGACAAGCCACGTCCCGGACCACCTGATGCCCACCTACGCCCGGCTGCCCGTCAGCTTCGAGCGCGGCGAGGGCGCCTGGCTCTGGGCCGATGACGGGCGCCGCTATCTGGACGCCCTGGCAGGCATCGCCGTGTGCGGGCTGGGGCACGCCCACCCGGGCGTGCGCGATGCGATCTGCGAGCAGGCATCGCAGCTGGTGCACGTCTCCAACCTCTACCGCATCCCGGCGCAGGAGCAGCTCGGCGACCGACTCTGTGCCGCCGCGGGCATGGAGCGGGTCTTCTTCGCCAACTCCGGCGCAGAGGCGAACGAGGCCGCCATCAAGCTCGCCCGCCTGCTGGCCCATGGCCGCGGCGTGCAGCGCCCCGAGATCCTGGTCACGGAGAACAGCTTCCATGGCCGCACGCTGGCCACCCTCACGGCCACCGGCAACCGCAAGGCGCAGGCCGGCTTCGAGCCGCTGGTTCAGGGGTTTGTGCGGGTGCCCTATGACGACCTCGGCGCCGTCGAGACCGCCGCCGCCAACCGCCCCAACATCGTCGCTGTGCTGGTGGAGGCCATCCAGGGCGAGGGTGGCATCGTCCTGCCGAGCACCGGCTACCTCGCCGGCCTGCGCGAGCTCTGCGACCGCCACGGCTGGCTGTTGATGCTGGACGAGGTGCAGTCCGGTATGGGCCGCACCGGCCGACTCTTCGCGCACCAGCACGAGGGTATCCGCCCGGACGTGATGACGCTCGCCAAGGGCCTCGGCAACGGCGTGCCCATCGGCGCCTGCCTGGCACGCGGGGCCGCTGCCGAGGCACTGGGTCCCGGCAGCCACGGCTCCACCTTCGGCGGCAACCCGCTGGCCTGCCGCGCCGCGCTCGCGGTGCTGGATGCGCTGGCAGCGGAGGACCTGCCGGCCCGCGCCGCGCGCCTCGGCGAGCACATCCGCTCCGGTCTGCGGGCCGGGCTCGCGGACCTGGACGGCGTGGTGGCCGTGCGCGGCCGCGGACTCATGATCGGCGTGGAGCTGGACCGACCCTGCCCGGAGCTGGTCAACGCGGCCCTGGCCGAGGGGCTGCTCATCAACGTCACCGCCAAGCGCGTGGTGCGCCTGCTGCCGCCGCTCATCATCGACGACGCGCAGGCGGAGCAGATCGTCGCGACCGTGGTGCAGATCATCCGCGCCTTCCTGGCGCAGGAGCCGGCGCCGGCGGCGGTCTGACCACAGCCCCCCGGGACCGGCCGACGCACACCAGCCCCGAGCGGGCGGCCCCACCAGTTCCGCCATGCGTCGTCATCCATCGCACCATCCGACGCTGCCGCCGCCGTGCGGCGCGCACCCTGCCCCGGGCACGCCGGAGAGCCTGTCATGCCGCAACCGCCCCGCCACTTCCTGACCCTGCTGGACCTCGCAGCCGACGAGGCGCGCGCCCTGCTGCACCGCGCCATCGCCCTCAAGCGCATGCATGCCGCGGGCACCGACTACCGGCCGCTGCGACACCGCACCCTGGCCATGGTGTTCGAGAAGTCCTCCACCCGCACCCGGGTCTCCTTCGAGGCGGGCATGGTGCAGTTCGGCGGGCATGCCCTGTTCCTGTCGCCCCGCGACACCCAGCTCGGCCGCGGCGAGCCCATCGAGGACAGCGCGCGGGTGCTCTCGCGCATGGTGGACGCGGTGATGATCCGCACCTTCGACCACGACAAGGTGGAGCGCTTCGCGGCCCATTCCCGGGTGCCCGTCATCAACGGCCTCACGGACCGGTTCCATCCGTGCCAGCTGCTGGCGGACATGCAGACCTACGTCGAGCACCGCGGCGACATCGCCGGGCGGCGCGTCGCCTTCGTCGGCGACGGCAACAACATGTGCCATTCCTACATGAACGCCGCCCGCCTGTTCGATTTCGAGCTGCGCGTCGCCTGCCCGGCGGGCTTCGAGCCCGATGCGGACCTGCAGGCCGCCGCCGGCCCACGCTGCACCCTGCTGCGCGACCCACGGGAGGCGGCGACGGGCGCCGACCTGGTGGTGACGGATGTCTGGGCCAGCATGGGCCAGGAGAGCGAGCAGGACGACCGCGCAGCGGTGTTCGCGGCTTATTGCGTGAGCGCCGAGGTCATGGCCGCCGCCAAGCCCGATGCGCTGTTCATGCATTGCCTGCCGGCGCACCGCGGCGAAGAGGTGAGCGCGGAGGTCATCGACGGACCCCAGTCCGTGGTCTGGGACGAGGCCGAGAACCGGCTGCACGCGCAGAAGGCCCTGCTGGAGCTGCTGCTGCTCGGCGGGCCGGCGTAGCGCTCCCGGGCGCTGCTTGGACTGCCTTTTTCGTGCCCAGAGCGACCCCTATTTCCGCTCACCCGTATCAGACTCCAGGGGACATGCGCATGCCCGGTGACAACGGCAACACGCGGCGCTTCGGCGCCCGCGGCGAGCTGCTGGTGGCAATCCAGTTCGCGCTCATGCTCGGCTTCGTCCTGCTGCCCGTGTGGCATCCGGGCCTCGGGGCAGATGCCATGGATGCAAGCGGTGGCTGGCGCAGCTGGCTCGCGGCCCCCTTCGCCGTCGTCGCACTGATCCTGGGCGGCTTCGGCTCCGTGCACATCCGCGACTATCTGACGCCGCTGCCCTACCCGGTGGACCACAGCCAGCTGGTGCAGCACGGCGTCTACGCCATCGTCCGCCATCCGCTCTACGCGAGCCTGCTGTTCGCCGGCGCCGCCTGGACGCTGTACCACCTGAGCCTGTCGCACCTGCTGGGGCTGGCCGTCGCCTTCGCGTTCTTCAACTACAAGGCCGGCAAGGAGGAGGCCTGGCTCACGCAGCGCCATCCGGAGTACGCCGACTACGCCCGGCGCGTCAAAAAGCTCATCCCATGGGTGTACTGACGGGCTCCGCCCAGGCCGCGTAGACGGCGGCCGGGACAAGGGCCGAAGCGGGGATGGGCGCCGGCACCGTGCCGGGCGTCAAGCGGCCACTTCACAGGTCCGCCTTCACCCGTCACACTTCCCCTTATCCACCTCAGCCGCCAACCAGGCCGCGAGCGCCCCATGTCCGCCACGAGTCCACTCGCCCAGCTGGACGACGCCCGCCTGGACGATGCCTATGTGCCGGCCGCCGGCAGCTTCGACGAAATGCGCGCCGCCGACGGCGGCCTGCGCCCGCACTGGCAGTATCTCGTCGACACCCTGCGCCAGCTCGGGCGTGGCGGCATCGAGACGCGCTGGCGCGAGGCGCACCGCCTGATCCGCGACAACGGCGTCACCTACAACCTCCACGGCGACCCCCGCGGCATGTCCCGCCCCTGGGAGCTGGACCCGCTGCCGCTGCTGCTGCGCGGCGAGGAATGGGCCGAGCTGGAGCGCGGCCTGATCCAGCGTGCGGAGCTGCTGAACGCCGTGCTGCTCGATCTCTACGGGCCGCGCACCCTCATCGCCCAGGGTTTGCTGCCGCCGGAGCTGGTGGACGGCTATCCGGGCTACCTGCTGCCCTGCCACGGCATCGGCGTTGCCGGTGATCGCCCGCTGGTGTTCTACGGTGCGGACCTCACCCGGGATACCGACGGCGGCTGGCGCGTCATCGGCGACCGCACTCAGACCCCCTCCGGCGCCGGCTATGCGCTGGAGAACCGGGTGGTGCTCTCGCGCGTCATGCCGAGCCTGTTCCGCGACAGCCATGTGCATCGCCTCGCGGGCTTCTTCCGCGGCCTGCGCCGGGCCATGAACCGGCTGGCGCCGGGCGACGCCCCGCAGGCGCGGGTCGCGCTCATGACCCCGGGCCCGGCCAATGCCGCCTACTTCGAGCATGCCTACCTCGCCAACTACCTGGGCTACACCCTGGTGCAGGGGGCGGATCTATCGGTCCGCGACGGTGCCCTCTGGCTGCGCACCCTGGGCCGGCTGGAGCGCATCGACGCCGTGCTGCGGCGGGTGGACGACTGTTTCTGCGACCCGCTGGAGCTGCGCGAGGACAGCATGCTCGGCGTGCCCGGCATGGTGCAGGCGGTGCGCGCCGGCAACCTCACCGTGGCCAATGCCCTCGGCAGCGGCGTGCTGGAGCACCCGGGGCTCATGGCCTTTTTGCCGGAGCTCTGCCGCCAGCTGCTGGGCGAAGACCTGCTCCTGCCGCACCTGCACACCTGGTGGTGCGGCCGCGCAGAAGACCGCGCTTATGTGCTCGCCAACCTGGGCGCCCTGGTCATCAAGCCCGCCGGCGGCCACACCAACGGCGGACCGGGGCCGCGGGTGCTGTTCGGGCGCAGCCTGGATGCCGGCGCCCGTGACCGGCTGGCGGCGCAGATCCAGGCGGAGCCGCATCGCTTCGTGGCGCAGGAAGAGGTCAAGCCCTCCACTGCACCTGTCTACGTGGACGGGCGCATCGAGCCGCGGCCCTTCGTGCTGCGCAGCTTCTCGGTGGCGGAGGACGACGGCTATGCCGTGATGCCGGGCGGGCTGAGCCGGGTCGCCCTGTCCACGGACACGCCCATGGTGTCGAGCCAGCTGGGCGGACTCGGCAAGGACACCTGGGTGCTCGCCACCGAGCCCGAGCGCGAGGAGACCCTGCTCGGCCTCCACGATACCCAGAGCACCGCCATCGTCCGCGAGAGCGATGTCTCCTCCCGCGTTGCCGACAACCTGTTCTGGATCGGCCGCTACGCCGAGCGCGCCGAGGGCCTGGTGCGCCTGCTGCGCGTCACCGCCATCAACCTGACCGCGCGCAGCAGCTTCGCCGCCGAGGACGAGGGCATCGGCTGCCTCGGTACCCTGCTGGAGGCCCTGAACGAGCAGTGCCACGGCAATGTGCCCCTGCCCACCGCGGACGAGCCCGCGGCCCTGGCCGCGCCGACGCCGGAGCTGCTGTCGCTGATCACGGACCTGGAGCGCGTCGGCGCCCTGCCGCAGACGCTGCAGGCCCTGGGGCAGGCGGCCTGGTCGGTGCGCGAGCGCCTGTCGAGCGACACCTGGCGCGTCATCAACGACATCGAGCGCCACCTGCGCCGGCTCACGGGCCAGCCGCCGCGTACCCTGAACGCCGCGCTCAATGTGCTGGACCCGCTGGTGACGTCCCTGGTTGCCTTCTCGGCCCTGACCCAGGAGAACATGACCCACAACGAGGGCTGGCACTTCCTGGAGGCCGGCCGCCGGCTGGAGCGCGGCATGAACCTGGCCGCCCTGCTGCGCTCCACCCTGGTGAACGTCATCCCGGGGCCGGAGGAAGGTCTGGTGGTGGAGGCAGTCCTCGGCGTCACGGACAGCCTCATCACCTATCGCCGCCGCTACCAATCCGGCACCCGCGTCGGTGCCCTGCTGGACCTGGTGGTGCAGGACGAGGCCAACCCGCGGGCGCTGGCGTACCAGATCCTGAGCCTGTCGGCGCTGGTGGACGACATGCCGCGGGACCCCATGGGCCCGACCCGCAGCGCGGCGCAGAAGGGCGTGCTGCGGCTGTTGACGGAGCTTAGGCTCGCCGGGCTGGACCAGCTCGCCCAGCCGGATGCCGACGGGCTGCACCGCGGCGCGCTGGCGCAGTTCCTGACCGATCAGGAAAACGGCATGGCCGAGGTCTCGGACGCGCTGACGGCGCAGTATTTCCGCCACGAAGAGCACCCGCACCACATGATCGAGCACCGCCTGAGCGCGGTCCGGCGCTGACATGCGCTTTCGCGTCAGCCACACCACCCACTACGGCTATGGCAGCCCGGTGTCGCTGTGCCACAGCATCGCGCATCTGAAGCCCAGGCAGACGCCGCACCAGCGCTGTCTGCGCAGCCAGGTGCGGGTGTCGCCCTGGCCGTCCGTGTCGCGCGAGCACACGGACATCTTCGGCAACCGGGTCAATTACTTCTCCATCCAGCAGTCCCACGCGGCGCTGGAGGTGAGCGCCGTGAGCGAGGTGGAGGTCACCGCCCCCGCCGCGCCGGACGCCGACGCCTCGCCGCCCTGGGAGCAGGTGCGCCTGCGCCTGCACGAGGCGCGGGAGCCGGACGCCGTCAACGCCCGCATGTTCGCCCTACCCTCGCCGGCCATCCCGGCGCAGCAGGCGGCGCTGGACTATGCGCTGGTCTCCTTCACGCCGGGCCGGCCGGTGCTGGCGGCCGCCCGCGAGCTCATGGCGCGCATCTACACGGAGTTCGACTACGACCCCGCCGCCACCGGCGTCGCCACCCCCTTAGCCGAGGTGCTGGACCAGCGCCACGGCGTCTGCCAGGACTTCGCCCACGTCGGCATCGCCTGCCTGCGGGCGCTCGGCCTCGCCGCCCGCTACGTGAGCGGCTACCTGGAGACCCTGCCGCCGCCCGGACAGCCCAAGCTCCGCGGCGCCGACGCCTCCCACGCCTGGTACGCGCTCTACCTGCCTTCCCAGGCGTCATCAAGCCCCCTCCCGGAAACGCAGACAGCGCCGACAGCAGGCGAGTCCGGGCAAGGCGCCGAGCCCCCCGCGGGCACCTGGATCGACTACGACCCAACCAATGACTGCCTGTTGGGCGAGCAGCACATCACCACCGCCGTCGGCCGCGACTACGGCGACGTCACCCCGGTCCGCGGCGTCTTTTACGGCGGCGGCGAGCACCGGCTGAGCGTGGCGGTGGATGTGGATCGGCTGGAGCCGCGGGTGTAGGCAAAAGCCTGCCCGCCAAGACGGAGCGGGGCACAAAGGCGCGTCGCGGCAACCCCGACTCGCTCCCGTTGCGGCGCTGCGCCCGTTGCGTAAAGCCCGCTTCGCAGGCGCGGCAAGAAACCTGCGGCAGCGCACGCCAAAACACCCCATGGAACCCTTAGGATAGGCCCTGAGCACTTGAGCCGGAGCCCGCCGCCATGAGCCTGACGCTGATCCTCATCCTCGCCGCCGTCCTGGTGCTCGCGCTGTACGCGGCGCTGATCTACAACAACCTGGTCCGCCTCAAGCACACGGTGGCCAAGGCTTGGTCCAACATCGATGTGGCCCTGAAGCAGCGCCACGACGAGCTGCCGAAGCTGGTGGAGGTGTGCAGGCGCTACATGCGCCACGAGCAGGAGACCCTGACCCGGGTGGTGCAGGCCCGGGGACAGGTGCTGTCGGCGCAGAACGCGGGCGACCTGCGCAGCCTGGGCCGGGCCGAGACCGAGCTGCGCGCGGGCTTGGACCGACTCTTCGCACTCGTCGAGAGCTATCCGGAGCTGAAGGCGGACCGCGGCTTCCAGCAGCTCTCGCAGCGGATTTCACAGCTTGAGGACACCATCGCGGACCGCCGCGAGCTCTACAACGACAGTGTCAACCTGAACAACATGCGCCTGGAGCAGGTGCCGGATGTCTTCGTCGCGCGCTTCTTCAAGTTCCAGCCGGCGGAGCTGCTGGAGTTCCAGGACGCGCGCAAGGACGTGGACATCGCCAAGCTCTTCGCCTGACGCCTGCGCCTGACAGCAGCGCTGCCGCTGCACCTGCCGCCGCACACCGCCTGAAGGCCCTTGAGCAGGCCCCGGCCGGCGCTGCACACGCCCCAGCACCCGCAGATCGCCCTTGGAAGCCTTCATGCAATCCGTCGCCGCCGAGGACCCGGCGGGGTTCTGGCTTGGCGTCGCCTTCGCCGTCGGCATCGGCGCCTGGCTGCTGCGCCGGGGCCTGCGCGACTTCTGGCGGCTGCGGCTCATTGTCGACACGCCCACCGCCCGCATCCGCTCCGCGCCCCAGGGGTATGTGGAGCTGCAAGGCCTGGCCGCGCCGCTGCGGGAGCCCCTGGCGGCGCCGCTGACGGGCACCACCTGCGTCTGGTATCGGTGGCGCATCGAGCGCTGGAAGCGCAGCGGGCGCAGCGGCAGCTGGGTCACGCTGGAGCAGGGCAGCGCCGAGCGGCCCTTTCTCGTCGATGACGGCACCGGCACCGCGGAAGTGCAGCCGGATGACGCCCACCTGCACCTGCGCCACCGCCGGCGCTGGGAAGGACCGCATCCGCACGGGCCGGCGGTGCACGGCGGCGGCGTCATGGCCTTCTTCGAGCGTCACATCGGCCGCCGGCAGCGCCACCGCATGACCGAGGAGCGCATCCACGCCGGCGAGCCCGTCTATGTGCTCGGCCACTTCGAGACCCCGCGCCGCGGCGTGCGCGAGCGCGAGGCCCTGACCCGCACCCTGCTCGCCCGCTGGAAGCGCGACCCCGCGCGCATGCAGGCCTTCGACCGCAACGGCGACGGCGAGGTGGACCTGAAGGAGTGGGACCGCGCCCGCCAGGAGGCCGCCCGGCTCGCCGAGCGCGCCGAGGCCCGGGTCAGCGCCGACCCGCCGCGACCGCGGGTGCGTGGCACCGGCGACCCGGGCCGCCCCTTCGTCGTCTCCACCGAGGACGAGGCCACGCTGCTTGCGAAGCTCCGGCTCAGCGCCTTCGGCGGGACAGCGCTTGGGGCGCTGCTCTGCGCCGGGGCCGCGGCGGCGGTGCTGGCGCGGCTGACCTGATGCAACGCTGCGCAAAGGCTCTGGCCATGCGGGCCGGGGGCATTGGCCTACGGATTCAATTCCAGCACAGCCGACGCCGACTGGAAGTCGGCGGCCCCGGGGGAGCGCCGCCCGTCGCTCGGGTTTCCCGACAGGGCAAGTCGACCTCGACGCTCGAGAGTTCGACTGAACCGGCGTCAGGCGCCGCTCAGCCCGAGCGCAGCTCGCTCTGCTCCGCGCGCAAGCGCCGCAGCCCATGGGCATAGGACGCCGCGACCGCCTGATCCAGCTCGGTGTTGTCGCAGGGCTTGGGCAGGCAGCGGTAGATGCCGCAGCGGTTGACGGCGGTAAGGAGGCTCGGCGTGTCGATGTGCGCGGCGAGCAGCAGCCGGGGCACGGTGGGATACACCCGGCGCAGGTCCCGGAGCAGCGCCAGCGGGTCCCCGTCCGGCAGCTCCAGGTCGCAGAGCACCAGGTCGACAGGGTGCTCGGCCAGCACTGCCAGTGCGGCGGCGGCATCCCGGGCGCGGTGCACGATCCAGTTGGTGTGCTTGAGCCGCGTGGCGATGCGCCCATGCTGCACCGGGTCATCACCCACCAGCAGGGCGCGGCGCACCAGGGCGCGCTCCAACATCTCGGCCAGCGCGGCGCCGTCGCCGCGCAGCAGGGCCACGAAGTCCTCCGCCGGCATGGGCCGGCCGATGCGGTAGCCCTGGAGCAGGTCGCAGCCCAGCGCGGCCAGCTGGCGGATCTGCTCGTCGTGCTCGACGCCCTCCGCCACCACACGGATACCCAGGTGGTGCGCCATCAGGATGGTGGCGCGGACGATGGCGGCATCGTCGGAGTCCGGCGCCAGGTCGATGATGAAGCCGCGGTCGATTTTGAGATAGTCGAAGGCGAAGCGCTTGAGATATCCAAGACTGGCGTAGCCGGTGCCGAAGTCGTCCAGGGCGATGCCGACGCCGAGCGCGCCCACCGCCGCGATCTCGGCCTCGGCGCGGTCCGGGTCCTCGATGAGGATGTTCTCCAGCACCTCGATCTCCAACAACGTCGGGTCCAGCCCCGTGTCACTGAGCACGGCCTCGACTTCGGCGGCGAGGTTGCCGCCGATGAGCATGGCGGCGGAGAGGTTCACGCTCACGCGCACCCGCGGCAGGTCGCGCCCGTCCCAGGCGCACAGGGTCGCCGCCGCCTCCCTGAGCACCCAGCGGTCCAGGTCCAGGGCCAGGTCGCTCTTCTCCACCACGCCCATGAACTCGCTCGGCGGCACCACCGCGCCGTCCGGACGGCGCCAGCGCAGCAGCGCCTCGGCGCCGACGATGCGGCGCGCGGCAAGGTCCAGCTTGGGCTGGAAGTACAGCTGAAACTGGCCGCTCGCCAGCGCCGTGCGTAGGGTGTGCTCCAGGGCGAGCTGGCGCTGGGCGGCGGCGGTGAGCTCCGGGCGGTAGAAGGCAATGCTGTTGGGCCCGCTCGCCTTGGCCCGCTGCAGGGCGGCGTCGGCGTCCCGCAGCAGCGCCGCCGGCTCGCGGTCGTCCGCCGGGCACAGGGCGATGCCGATGCAGCAGCTGAGCGCCAGCGGCCCCGCATCCGCCGCCTTGAGGTCGGTGCGCAGCGCCTCCTGAAGCAGCGCCGCATGGCGGCTCGGCGAGGCGTCCGGATGCGGCAGCTCCAGCACCACGGCAAAGGTATCGCCCACGGTGCGGGCGAGCGTGGCATCCGCCGGCAGGCGAGCGCCGAGCCGCTCGCCCACGGCGCAGAGCACCGCATCGCTCACCTCGTGGCCGAAGCTCGCCACCACGCGCTTGAAGCCGTCCAGGTTCACCAGCATCAGGGCCAACGGTCGCCCGGCCACCAGGGCAGACTGCACCGCCTGCGCCAGGCGTGCCCGCAGCAGCGTCTGGTTCGGCAACCTGGTGATGGGGTCGTAGTGGGTGAGCTGCTCCAGCTCCTCTTCAGAGCGGCGCATGCGGGTGATGTCGCTGAACACGCCGATGCGGTGCCGCAGCGTGCCGTCGGCATCGCGGATCTCGCTGATGCTGAGCCACTCGGCATACACCTCGCCGTCCTTGCGCCGATTCCAGAGCTCGCCGCGCCAGCTGCCGGTGGCCTGAAGCTGCCGCCACATGGCACGGTAGAATTCGGCGTCCTGGCGCCCGGAGTGGAGCAGCTTGGGGGTCCGGCCGAGCGCCTCCTCCGCGCTGTAGCCGGTGATGGCCGTGAACGCCGGGTTGACGGCGATGATGCGGTTGTCCGCGTCCGTGAGCATGATGCCCTCGGCGGCGTTCTCGAATACGGCGGTGGCGCGCTGCTCCAGCTCCTCGGCCCGGCGGCGGTCGCGCAGGTCGTACCAGACCCCGAGCACCGCGGGCTCACCATGCAGCTCGACGCGGGTCAGGGTCACCTCCACCGGGACGACATGACCCTCGCGATGAAGGTGCTCCCACTCGAAGCGTACGTGCCCCTGCGCCGGCACAGACTCGACGAAGCGCACACTCTGCTCCGCCGAGGACGCGCCGTCGGCCTGCTGCACCGGCGACAGCGCCGCCGGCGACAGGCCCGTCAGCTCCGCCGCGTCGGCGTAGCCCAGCAGGCGGGCGGCGGCCGCGTTGCCGGCGGTGATGACGCCGTCCAGCCCGAGGGTGAGCATGGGCGCTCCCGCGGACTCGAACAGGGTGCGATAGCGCGCCTCGCTCTCGCGCAGGGCCGCCAGGGCCAGCCGGCGCTCGGTGATGTCCACCAGGTAGCCGTGGTAGGCGAGCACCTCACCCGCTGGGCTGCGGCGCACCCGGGTGTAGTCGTAGACGTGGCGCCAATGCCCGCCGGCGCCGCGCACGCGGTATTCCTGCTCGAAGGCGGTCGCCCCGGTATTGGTGTAATGCGCCACCTCGGCACGCACACGGGCGAGGTCGTTCGGGTGAACGAGGTCCGCGTAGCGGTAACGCCCGCTCGCCAGCACCCGGGCGGAGACATCCAGATGCCTGTGGGCGTTGGGTGAGCATTGGGCCACGGGCCAGCCGGGCTGCGGCAGCCAGCGGAAGACCATGGCGGGGCCGCTGGTGAAGAGCTCGTGCTCCTCGGCGAGCCGAGCGTTGAGCGCCTTGAGCTTGGCCTCGTTCTCTTTGAGGGCGGAGATATCCTCCACTGTCCAGATGACGCCGCGGGCCAGGTCCGGCGGCCGGACCGAGTCGATGGCAGCACCGGAGATCAGGCACCACACCGCGCTGCCGTCATGCCGGCGCAGCTGGTACTCCACGTGCAGCTGCTCGCGATTGCGCAGCTGCTCGTAGTGCCGGGCGCCGAAGGCATCGAAGCGCTCGGTGCTGAGATGCAGCCGGCGCACGCTGCGGCCCGTCAGCTCGTCGGGGCTGGCGTAGCCCAGGATCTCCGCCAGCCGGGCGTTGGCGCGCGTGATGATGCGATGGCCCGTCAGCAGCATGATGCCGACGTTGGCGTGATCGAAGATGGCGCGCAGCTGGGACTCGCTCGCGGCGAGCAGCTCGGCGGCACGGCGCGACTGCGTGATGTCGCGGTCGGTGCCGCGCCAGCCGACGATGGCCCCCGCCGCGTCCCGCATGGGCTTGCCGCTGGTGGCGATGATGCGCTCCTCGCCGGCGCTGGTGAGGCAGACATTCACCAGGTCCCGGAAGGGCTCGCCGGCAGCGGCAACAGCCGCGAATTCGCTGCGCATCCGCTCCGCTTCGGCCGGCGACATCATATCGAAGGGCGTGGTGCCGAGCAGCGCCTGGGGCTCGTAACCGAAAAGGGAGCGCACACGCTCGGAGCAGTAGGTGAAACGGCCCTCGCTGTCCGTCTCCCAGACCCAGTCGGCCATGGTGTCCACCAGGTCCTGAAGGCGCAGGCGCTGCTCGGCGAGCTCACGCTCGCGCTGCTCGCGAGCGGACACGTCGCGCACCAGCACGACGCAGCCCCGCTGATCCTCACCCAAATCCCGCAGCGATGCGAGGCTCACCTCCGCGGGGAACACCCGGCCGCCGGCGGCGAGGCCGCGCAGCGCGCCGGTGACGGCGTGGGTGGCGGCGCCGGCTGCGGCGCCGAGCGCGGCAAGGGCATCCGCATCGGTGAACAGGGTCGGCAGCCGGGTGCCGACCAGCCGCTCGGGGGCCAGGCCAAAGACCCGTTCCGCAGCGGGGTTCGCGAGCACCACGCACTGCGTGGCATCGGTAAGGATCAGCGCATCGGCGATGGCGGCGAACACGGCGCCGAGGAGCTGGTGCTGGTGCTCGATCTGGCGCAGATAGGCGGTCTGTGGACTGCCGGCATCAGCCGGCGTCGCCGCGCCCGGTCCCATCAGGGGCGTGGCCACCATCACCTGCGCCGCACTGCGCTGCCGCAGGTGGTCGTCCTGCACCTGCGCCCGCATGACGTCGCGCGCGGTGACGATGCCGACGGGGGCGCCGCGGGCGTCGGCGAGCAACAGGTGGCGCAGCCCGCGGGCGGCCATTTGCGCACAGCCGTCGAAGAAGCCGGTGGCGGCGGGGCAGATGACGGCGTCGGTCTGCATGCGCGTTTTCACCGGCGCATCGGACCACCCCTCACCGGCGGCCAGGGCGGCCAGGGCGTCTTGCTCGGTGAAGAGACCCACAGGGACGTGCCCGCGGGTGATGGCCACCGCGCTGGTGCGCTGCGTCTGCATCAGCGCGAGCACCTCGGCGAGCGGCGTCGTCTCGCCCGCGCAGACGACTTCCGCCGTGGCGATGTCGGCGAGCTTGAGGTCTTCCAGCTGCGCCATCTCCCCTGCACTCCGTTGTCAGTGTTCTTGTCAGTCCACGTGTTGCCGGATTGCGCCGAGACGAGCACGGGGGCTGGTGTCCGCGCGGCAGCCAGGGTCCGTCACGGCCTCGGGACCAGCGTCATGGTCGGGATCAGCCTGATTATGAAATCCTCTTGATCACCCAGGGGTGAGAAACTTTCGGGCAGCTCATCGGAAGTCCCTGTTGCGTCTCAGAACCAACGCTCCTGTGTGTCGCGGCCGTTGTCGCCGGCCCCGGACAACGCCGCCAGCGGCTCCCGGCGGCTCCCGGCGGCTCCCGGCGGTCAATTCAGCCCGACGAACGGAACCGAAGCATACCACGGTGCCACAGCGGCGCCACGCTGTCGGCGGCCCATGCTGCCTGTCAGGCCCTGCGCCCCATTGCCGAAGCCGCGCCGGCACCCAACTTCCCGCGGCAGCCCAAAGCCCATCAGCCCAAAATCCATCAGCAACCCGCTTGCCCGCATGACACCAAACCCCATCGATCTCATGGTCAACGGCGTCCAGCATCAACTGTCAGTGGAGTCCGAAATGCCGCTGCTGTGGGTGCTGCGCGACGTGCTCGGCCTCACCGGCACCAAGTTCGGCTGCGGCGTGGGTCAGTGCGGGGCTTGCACGGTGCGCATCGGCGGCGCCCCCGTGCGCAGCTGCACCCTGCCCGTGGGCGCTGTCAGCGGACCCGTCACCACCATCGAGGGGCTCGGCACGCCAGAGGCACCACACCCGGTACAGCAGGCCTGGATCGACGCGCAGGTGGCCCAGTGCGGCTACTGCCAGTCCGGACAGATCATCGCCGCCGTGTGTCTGCTGGAGCAGAGCCCGAGCCCGAGCCCCGCAGAGATCGAGGCCGTCATGACCAACCTCTGCCGCTGCGGCACCTACGCACAGGTGCGTACGGCCATCGCCCGGGCGGCGGCAGCGCTGCCTGCGTCGGGCGGGCAAGCATGAGCGGCGGCGAGCGCAAGCGGGGCCGGCTCACCCGCCGTGCCTTCCTGATCGGCGCGGTGGCCGTGGCGGGCGGTGTCGCCGTCGGCGTCCAGCAGGTGCGAAGGCCGCATCCGAACCCGCTCGCCGGGCAGGACGCAGAGCCCGGCGCCGTCACCCTCAATCCCTACCTGCTGATCAACCAGGACGGCGTCAGCATCATCACGCCGCGCGCCGAGATGGGTCAGGGGGTGCACACCACACTCGCCGCGCTGGTCGCGGAGGAGCTGGACCTGCCGTGGGAGTCGGTGCGCACGCTGCACGGCCCGGCGGCGGCGGCCTATTACAACGCGGCAGCGCTGGAGGCCGCCGTGCCCATCCCGAGCTGGGACCATGGCTGGCTCGCCGAGGGCCTGCGCGACGCCGCGGGCGTCGCAAGCAAGCTGCTCGGCATGCAGATCACGGGCGGCTCCACGAGTACGGCGGATGCCTATCTCAAAATGCGCAAGGCGGGGGCGGCGGCGCGGGTGATGCTGGTGCAGGCCGCCGCGCGCCGCTGGCGGGCCGATACGGCAGCCCTGCGTACCGAGGCGGGCCAGGTGCTGGACCCGGCCGGCGGCCGGCAGCTGCCCTACACGGCCCTGGCAGCGGATGCCGCAACCATCGAGCCGCCCGCGGACCCGCCGCTCAAGCCCCGCGCACAGTGGCGCCTGCTGGGCCGCGGCCTGCCCCGGGTGGACATGGCGGCCAAGTGCACGGGCACCGCGCAGTTCGGCATCGATGTGCAGCTGCCTGGCATGCGCTGCGCCACCGTCGTCGCCAACCCCTACCTCGGCGGCAGCCGCGGCGGCTTCGATGCGGGCCCGGCGGAGGCCATGCGCGGCGTGGAGCGGGTCGTCGATCTGGGCGCGACGCATGGGGACGCGCTGGCCGTGGTGGCGGACAACACCTGGCGGGCCTTCCAGGCCGCCAGGGCACTGGAGATCGACTGGCAGCCGGCGCCCGGGATCAGCGGCGACAGTGCCGCGATGCTGGACGCCATCGCCGGGTCCATCGACACCCTGGCGCCGGACGCCACGCCGCGGGACGACGGCGACGTGGACCAGGCGCTGCGCATCGCCCGCGCCGAAGCCAGGCCGGCGGTGAAGGCCGAGTACCGGGCACCTTTCCTCGCCCACACCACGCTGGAGCCGCCGGCGGCCGTGGCACTGCGCGAGCCGGAGCGACTCACCCTCTGGTGCGGCCACCAGGCGCCGACGCTGCTGCGGGACCTCGCCGCCGAGCAGGCGGGTCTGGACCCGGCGCAGGTGGATGTGCGGGTGCAGTTCCTCGGCGGCGGCTTCGGCCGGCGCGCGGAGGTGGACTTCGCGCTGCAGGCCGCGGCGGTGGCGGAGGCCATGCCCGGCACGCCGGTCAAGCTCACCTGGACGCGGGAGGCAGACATCCGCCACGACCTCTACCGCCCCGCGGCGGTGGCCCGCTGCACCGGTGTGCTCGACCGGAACGGCCTGCCGGAGACGGCGCTCTTGCAGATCGCCTCGCCGTCGGTGATCCGGTCCTTTTCGGGCCGCGTGGGACTGCCGGCCATGGGTCCGGACAAGCTCATCACCGAGGGCGCGGCGATGCAGCCTTACCACATCCCCAACTACCGGGTGGTGGGCTATGCGCCGGCGTCACCGGTGCCGCTCGGCAACTGGCGCAGCGTCGGGGCCTCTTTCAACGGCTTCTTCCACGAGTGCTTCCTGGACGAGCTGGCGGCCGCCGGCGGCATCGACCCGCTTGACATGCGGCTCAGGCTCACCCGGGACTATCCCTTCGCGCAGGCCGTGCTGGAAGCCGTGCGCGAGCTGTCAGGCTGGGATGAGCCTGTCGCCCAGGACGACAGCCGCCGGCGCGGGCGCGGGCTCGCCATGACCCACTCCTTCGGCAGCACCGTGGCGCAGGTGGTGGAGGTGAGCGACGGCGCGGACGGCATCCGCGTCGAGCGCGTGCACTGCGTCGCCGACGTGGGCCTGGCGCTGGACCCCGGCATCATCGAGGCGCAGATGCAGTCCGGCATCGTCTACGGGCTGTCCGCCGCGATCATGGAAGCAATCACCTTCAGGGACGGCCGCGCGGAGCAGTCCAACTTCCACGACTACGACGCGCTGCGACTCGCGCAGACGCCGGAGATCCGGGTGCGTATCCTGCAATCCGGCGACGCCCCCACCGGTGTCGGCGAGCCCGGCACGCCGCCGTCCAAGCCGGCGCTGGCCAACGCCATCTACGCCGCCACCGGCAAGCGGCTGCGCGAATATCCGTTCAACAAGCATGTCAGGTTTGCATGAGCGGCCGTTGAGAGCACTCGGCTCCAGCAGACCCGGGCTCATGTAACGGCGCCGGATCAGTCGGCGCGTGAGCGCCGCGGAGCCATCTTCGCCAGCACCCCGCGCAGAATGTTGAGCTCGGTGCGGTCCGGGCGGGCGCGATGGAAGAGCCGGCGCAGGCGCCGCGACAGGGTGCTGCACTGATCCGCGTCGGCATAGCCGATGGCGATCAGCGTCCGCATCAGGTGGGCGTGAAAGCCCTCCATCTCCTCGGCGCTGGCCAGGTCCGGGCGGTCGTCGACGCCCGCGGGAGCACCGGCGCCGGCACGCAGATTCCGGCGAATCTCATAGGCAAAGACCTGCGCCGCCGCGGCGATGTTGAGCGAGCTGAAATCCGGATTGGTGGGGATGCGCACCAGGTAATGGCACAGGGCCAGCTCGTCGTTGGAGAGGCCCGTGCTCTCGCGCCCCAGCACCAGGGCCACGTCGCCGTGGGCGGCCTCCGCCACCAGCCGGGCGCCACAGCCCATCGCATCCAGCTCCGGCCACTCCAGCGACCGCGCCCGGGCGCTGGAGCCCACCACCAGGCGACAGCCGGCGAGCGCATCCGCCAGGTCATCGTGCAGCGTTGCCGCCGCCAGCAGGTCGTCGGCGCCGGAGGCCCGCGCGACAGCATCGGCATCGGCAAAACGGTCACCGAGCTTGGGCCGCACCAGGGCCATGCGCGACAGGCCCATGTTCTTCATGGCCCGGGCGGTGGCGCCGATGTTGCCGGAGAGGCTGGTCTCCACCAGCACGAAGCGGATGCGGGCCAGCAGTGCACCCCGCTGGCCCGTGGACCTGTCTTCACCCGGACTGTGCTCGCTCAACAAGCGCGCCTCCCAGGACCCCATCGGGTCGCACATAGGCTGGAGAAAGGCGCAGTATGCCAACTCGCGACGGCGCGGTCGGCATGCGGGGGCAGATCGATGGGCGCTTGGAGGCTGCTTGGGGGCTGTGTGCGGTGGCCGGGCCAGCGCTGACGCCGGTCGCGTATGGGTCAGAATGCGAGGCGCGCGCAGAGAGGACCGGTGGGAACCTGAGGGGGTGAAACCGGGGGGGCTACCTCAGGCCGGCTCGTGCAGATCGAGCCGCCGCTCGATGCGGTCGAGGCGGGACTCGATGCGATCCATGCGCTGGTGCGCGATGGCGTTGTCACCGTGAAGACCCGCGACCTGGCCCTGCAGGCCCGCGACCTGTGTCTCAAGGGACGTGAGCCGCAGCTTGATGGTGTCCACGTCCGCTGCCAGCTGATCCACGCGACCGCGGATGTGGCGCAGGTGCTCCAGGATCAGGTTTTCGACTTGCTCGGTCATGGCCTTGGGGCGTTTGCACGCGATAGTCAAAGGGTTACACGGAAGCCCCGGAGTTGCAAGCGCATCTGCACACGCTTCGTCAACGCACGTTCCACGGCCGATGATGATCCGCTTGCCTGACCCGGCGCAGGGGAAAGTGCATCAGCAGCTTCTAATCGACCCTGGGCTTGCGCTATGGTGCCGGCATGTCACCCATGCTCAACATCGCCGTCCGCGCCGCGCGCGCCGCCGGGCGCATCACCATGCGCTTCTTCGACCGTGCGGACGCGCTGAAGGTCCAGACCAAGAGCCGCAACGACTTCGTCTCCGACGTGGACCGCGCCGCCGAGGCGGCCATCATCGAGGTGCTGCGGGAGAAGTTCCCGGACCACGCCATCCTCGCCGAGGAGAGCGGCAGCCACGCCGCCGGCAAGGGTCGTGGCGCCAGGGACGAATACGAGTGGGTCATCGACCCGCTGGACGGCACCACCAATTACCTGCACGGCTTCCCGCAATGGGCCATCTCCATTGGCCTGCGCCAGCGTGGGCGCATGCAGCTGGGCGTGGTCTACGACCCGCTGCACGAGGAGCTTTTCACCGCCGAGCGCGGCGGCGGCGCGCTGCTCAACGACCGCAAGATCAGGGTGAGTCAGCGCCGCGGTATGGAAGGCGCACTCATCGGCACCGGCATCCCGTTCCGGGACGACCAGCAGCTCAAGGTCTACCTGCCCATGCTGGGGGCCATCATCCGGGACACCGCCGGCGTGCGTCGGCCGGGCTCGGCGGCACTGGACTTCGCCTATGTCGCCGCGGGCCGCCTGGACGGCTTCTGGGAGCTGGGCTTGCGGCCCTGGGACTTCGCCGCCGGCGCCCTGCTGGTGACGGAGGCCGGCGGCATGGTCACGGACCTCGCCGGCAGCGAGCGCCACTTCGACACCTGCAACGTCGTCGCCGGCGGCCCCAAGGTGCACAAGGCGATGCTGCAGCGCCTACGCCCTTTCCTCGGCCCCGACCTGCCCGCCTGAGGGCCGTCCCGGCCACATCTGCGGCACCATGCCCGGGCCAAGAGACGCCTCCGCACCGCTCACCGTCGCCGTCACCGGCGCCGGCGGCAGCGGCGCCGTCACCGCCGGCCTGATCCTGCTGGAGGCCGTCGCCGCCGCCGGGCTCTACGGCCTGCTCCGGCGCAGCGCCGGCCCGCAGATCCGCGGCGGCGAGTCGGCGGCGCTGCTGCGCTTCGGCCCCGAGCCGGTGCACTGCGCCGGCGACCGCTGCGATCTGCTGGCGGCGCTGGACTGGGCCAACCACGAGCGCTTCGCCGACGAGATCCCGCTGGACGCCGGAAGCCTGGTGCTTGCGGACCCCGCCACCGGCCCACCGCCCGCCGCCGTGGTGGAGAGCGACACCCGGCTGCGGGAGATGGGCTTCTCGTCCAGCGCCGCCGAGCGCGACGGCGGGCGCGCCAACATGGTGGCCGTGGGCGCCGCCGGTGCCCTCGCCGGCCTGCCGCTCGCGGCCCTGCTCGACGCCGCCGGGCGCACCCTGGCGGACAAGGGCCAGGCGGTGGTGGACGCCGCCCGCGCCTGCATCAGGTCCGGGCATGCGCTGGCGAAGCCGGAAGACCGGCTGCGCGAGCCGGTGCCGCCGCCGCCGGCAGTCCCGCAGCGCTGGCACATCAACGGCAACGAGGCCGCCGGGCTCGGCGCCCTGCGCGCCGGCGTGCGCTTCGTCGCCGCTTACCCAATCACCCCGGCCAGCGAAATGCTGGAGTGGCTGGCGCCGCGCCTGGAGCGCCTCGGCGGCACCCTGCTGCAGGCGGAGGACGAGCTGGCCTCGGTGAACATGCTCATCGGCAGCGCCTTCGGCGGGGTGCCGGCGCTCACGGCCACCTCCGGCCCGGGGCTCAGCCTGATGCTGGAGGGCATCGGGCTCGCGGTGGCCAGCGAGACGCCCATCGTCGTGGTGGATGTCATGCGCGGCGGCCCCAGCACCGGCATCCCCACCAAATCCGAGCAATCCGACCTGAACGCCGCACTCTACGGCCTGCACGGCGATGCCCCGCACCTGGTGCTGGCGGCGCTCGGCATCGCCGACTGCGCGCACACCGTGGCCTGGGCCGTGCAGCTCGCGTGGCAGCTGCAGACCGCTGCCATCGTGCTGTCGGACCAGTCGCTCGGGCAGTCGCGGATGGTGGGCGAGCCGGCACCCGCGACGGTGCCGCCCGTGCACCATGCAGCCCCCGGCGACGATGGCCCCTTCCGGCGCTACAGCGTCACCGAAGACGGCGTCTCGCCCATGTCCGTGCCCGGCGAGACGGGCCTGGCCTACACCGCCGACGGACTGGAGCACGACCCCGCCGGCGCCCCCTCCAGCCGTGCGGCGGATCATGCGGCACAGCTCGACAAGCGCCGGCACAAGCTGCTGGCGCACGACTACGGCCCCGACTGGGCGGAGATCACCGGCGCCGCGGACGCCGAGCTGTGCCTGGTCACCGTCGGCGCCTGCCGCGGCGCCGTGGTGGAGGCGGCGGAGCGGCTGTCGGAGGCGGGTCGGGCGGTGCGCACCGTCGCGCTGCGCCTGCTGGCGCCGCTCAAACGCCAGGCACTGCTGGATGCCGTCGGCGGCGCCCGGGTGCTTGTGGTGGAGCAGAATCACGGCGCCCAGCTGTTCCATTATCTGCTTGCCGAGCAGGCATTGCCGGAGGCTGCCCGGGCGCTGGCAAGGCCCGGGCCGCTGCCGCTGCGCCCGGGGGAGATCGCCGCCGCCGCGGCGGCACTCATGGACCCGGACGGAGGCAGCCCATGACGGCAGGTGACGCGGACAGCGCGGTGCAGCGCCACAAGGCGAGCATCCCGAGCCTCAAGGCCAAGGACTACAAGTCCGACGTCAAGCCCGTCTGGTGCCCCGGCTGCGGGCATTTCGGCGTGCTCGCGGCGCTCACCAAGACGCTTGCTCACCTGGCGCTGCCGCCGGAGCGGGTGGCGGTGGTGTCGGGCATCGGCTGCTCGTCGCGGCTGCCGGCGTATCTGGCGGTGCACGGCTTCCACGGCGTGCACGGGCGCGCGCTGCCGCTGGCCACCGGGCTCAAGGCCGCGCGCCCGGAGCTCACGGTCATTGCCGCCGGCGGCGACGGCGACGGCTTCTCCATCGGCGGCAATCATTTCCTGCACGCCTGCCGCCGCAACCAGGACCTGACCTACATCGTCATGGACAACGAGGTCTACGGCATGACCAAGGGCCAGGCGTCGCCGACCACGCAGCCGGACTGGTGCCGCAGCAAGCTGACCCCGCACGGCACCGGCATCCGGCGCTTCCAGCCCGCGGCCATTGCGCTGGCCGCCGGTGCCAGCTTCATCGCCCGTGGCTTCGCCGGCGACCCCAACGGCCTCACCCGCCTGCTGGCGGCGGCTATCGAGCATCCCGGCTTCGCCTTCGTGCAGGTGCTGAGCCCCTGCCGCACCTTCCGCCCCGAGCAGCAAGCCTGGAAGCAACAGGTGCACGCGAGCGAGCTCGGCCCCACTCATGACACCGCCCAGGCCGCGGAGCTGATCCAGCGCGACGACGGGCTGAGTCTCGGCCTACTCTACGAGCAGCGGATTCCACTCTATGCGGCCGGCGTCGCCGCAGACGCCGCCGACGACCTGACGGCGGCCGAGCGGCTCGCCGCCATCGAAGCGGAGCACTGCCGATGAGCCCACCCGCATCCGACAGCGTCATCGAGTCCGTCGCCGAGCTGCTGGCCCATGCGCTGGAGCTGGAATATGCCTCTCAGGCCCACTACGAGCAGCTCGCCGACAGCATGGACGTGCACCACAACGCCGAAGTCGCCGCACTGTTCCGACGGCTCGCAATGCTGAGCGGCGAGCACGCCGCCGCCGTCGCCGAGCACGCCGGCGACCTGACCCTGCCGCGCATCCCGCCCTGGGCGTTCAACTGGGAATGCCCGGACGCCCCCGAGGGCGCCGACTGCCTGGACCCGGACGTGAGCTACCGCATGACCACCGCCGAGGCCATCGCCGTCGCCCTGCACAACGAGCGCCGCGGCCATGCCTACTATGTGCATGTGGCCGCCACGGCCACCGACGCCGAAGCGCGCACCCTCGCGGCCGCCATGGCCACGGAAGAGGTCGAGCACGTAGCCCTGCTGGAGGCCATGCTGACGGACGCCGGCGGCGACCAGCAACGCCCGGCCCAGGACGACCTGGACCCGCCGCACATGCCGGCCTGAGCCCGCCGTTCAGGTGGGAAGTTGGAAGTTGGAACTGTGCAGGCGCCGCCCTTGCGGGGCTGACCTGTGCGCGGCCGCTGTGCACCGACGCCGCTTGACCCCTTGCGGGCGCGGCGTATGCTGCCGCGCAACGAGTCGTCATCGAGAGGCACGGGCACCCATGCCGTCGAGCAAATGCGGGCGCGGCCCAGAGCGGCGCGCATGATCCCATGAGCATCATCGCCATCGTCGGCAACAAGGGCGGCACCGGCAAGACCACGCTGGCGCTGAACCTCGCCGCCGGGCTCGCCGCGCGCGGCGAGACCGTGGTCATCGTCGACGCCGACCCGCAGCAGTCCGCCTACCAGTGGCGCCTGACGGGCCGCGAGGACAACGGCCTGCCGGACGTGGTGGCCGCCGCCATGGGCCTGCCCAAGACCGTCCAGGCGCTGCGGGAGGCCAACACCCACGTGGTCATCGACTGCCCGCCGTCCATCAAGGCACCGCAGGCGGAACAGGCGCTGCGGCTCGCCGAGCATGCGCTGGTGCCGGTGCAGCCCTCACCCATGGACCTGTGGGCGACCACCCACATCGCGAAGGTCATCGAGCGCCTGCGCCCGGAGAATCCGGGCCTCAAGGCGCTGATTGTCATGAGCCAGCTGGAGCCGCGCACCATGCTCTCCCGGCTCATGCCGGACGCCGCCCGGGAGCTGGACCTGCCCGTGGCCGCCGCCGGCATCCGCCGCCGCTCCATCCACCGCCACTGCGCCCTGGAGGGCAGGAGCGTCTTCCAGGCCGGCAAGCGCGGCGCCGAAGCCGCCGATGAGATCCACCAACTGCTGACGGAGCTGCTCGACCATGGCTGACAGCAACCGCACCGGGCAACGCCTGCTCGACTCCATCCGCAAGGCCAAGGCCGGCGACGAGCCCGCTGCCGAGGCGCCGGCGTCCGCAGCCGACGCCAGCGCGGCGCCGTCTGAGCCGGAACTGCCGCAGGCTTCGGCACCAACGCGCAAGACCACCGCGAAGCAGGCCGCCGCACGCCGGACGACGGCGAAAAAGGCGCCGGCCAGGAAGGCGCCGGCCAAGAAGGTGCAGGCGAGGCGAGGGACCGGGGCCCAGCGCGGCGCCACCACCGCGGCACCCTACCCCATGTTCGCCACCGAGCGCCCGCAGCCGGCGGCCTATCCCGGCGCACCGACTGAGGATGATCCCTACCGCAGCGCGGGGCGGGTCTGGCCGGACTGAGAGGTTGTGAAGAAACCCACCGACCTGCTGCGGACGCCTCCGGACGCGCCATGCGGCGTTGCCGGGAGCCGAAAACCGGGTCACGTAGAACGACTACGCTCCCCGGTTTTCGGCTCCCTGCGCCTTGCCTGGCACGCCCGGAGACGCCCTCGCGACGGCCGGCAGATTTTTCACAACCTCTGAGGCACAGTCCGCTTCACAGGATCTGTGCCGGATCAATTTCCCGGCGGCATGGCGCCTTTCGCCGGTCCGCTCCGCGCCGGACTGTGTGGGACCTGATGCCACCTGGTGCTCAGCGTTTCACCGACGCCCCGGAACGCCCCGGCGCGCGGCTCCGCCCATTGCCCCTCCACTATACTGAACGTATGCGCTGGCGCTTGCCCCTGCCTGCCGCATCATTGCCCGCGCGCGCACTGCCGAAGCGCATGCCCCGCACCGCGATCACGGCAATGAAACGGGTCAAACGCACAGGCGCACTGCGGCTTGCTGACGACATCCTGGAGGGCTGCCCCATGAAGACGCTGCTGGCATGTTTTGCCGTGATGCTGACCTTGCTCGCCGGTTTTGCGAGCGCGCCTCTCGCCGAACCCGCGGCGGGCTATTCCTGGAATGACTATGCACGCTATCCGGGCGATGGCGGCTTCGGACCCCATCACTGGCCCAGGCACTCGGCGGTGATGTTGCGTGATCCTTACGTCCTCCGCCATCCCGGCCCCGTGTATCGTGCACCGGCCGTGCAGAGATACGACTGGGGCAGCCCGGCCTATCCGACGGATGAAGGCTTTCCACCCAATCACTGGTATGGCCCGTCGATCGTGATGCATCCCTGGTCGCACCACGGCTATCCGCCTCCCTGGCAGTACGCACCGGTTTGGGGTCGATAGTCGCAGATCGATGGCGCTTGATCATCGGCGGTTGAGGCTCCGGTGACGGCCCAATATCCGGCCGCCGCCTGCGGCGTGCAGCGCCATCGTTCGATCCTGCCCGCTCCAGGTCCCCGGCTGTATCGCCTGCTCATTCTTGTGGGCCAGCTTGCATTGTCCGCTGCCGGTGCGGCGGGCGATGCCGGCACCCGCCTCATGCTGAACGAGGATTACATCCGCAATCTCCACAGCAGCCTGGATGTGGAGGACAGCGCCGCGGTGTTTGCCCGGGTCTTCCAGGCACTTCCCGCCCGCGTTCTCGTTTATCCCACGGAGAACTATTACTACTTCCGGTTTGCCGCGAACGGCCGCGTCTATTCCGGCAATCTGCGCCTGGCGCCCGATGCTGCGGTGACGCGCCACCTGCACTTTGCCTACGCGGACGCCGCCGACCCTGCGAACGCCTGGTACGCGTACTTGGGACCCGAGGACGATGTGTGGGTGGAGCGGTCGGCGCCTCTGCGCTACACCGTGGCTCATGGCGGAACGCGTGTGACCTTCCAGCTGAACCCGTTGCCTCAGACCCTACCACCGGACTTCCGCAAACAGCCGTGGGAGGCATTCATCGGCCGCAGCATGGATGAATCCGGCCTCGGCTTTCTGCTGATGTTCAACCTGCGCCAGAACCATTTTTTCTGGATTCTGGACGAGAGGGCACGGGCGGATTGGCCCATGCGGCGGCTGGGGGACCACCTGCTGCTCCACCCGGCGAGTGGATTCGTCTTCTTCGATGACCGGGTGCTGCGGCGGCGCCTTCTCGTGGGAGTGGACCGAGCGCAGGTGCTGGCCAACACCTGGCTCGACGGTCCGTTCGATCAGTTGCCGGACAACTTCCTTGCGCAGACCGCCTTTGCCGAGCTGGCCGTGCGCGCCTTTCCCGCGCTGCGCGGGCGCATCAATCGCCGTGGCGAGTACAACGACATGCCCGCCCGAATTGCGCTCTTGAATTACCGGATCTACGCGAGTGCCGCAGCGCTCCTTCCCTGGGCGGAGCGCTGCCTCGCCGGGGCTCGGGATGCCTCCACGCTGACCGCCTGTCTCACTCGGATCTCACCAAGCCCACGCTGACGGCGATATTCGCGCAGGGTAGGCACCAGAGACGGCCCAGCGGGCCGCATGGCCCGGCACGGACGACGCAACCGGCAGCCACGCCCACGGCCAAATGCGTCTCCGTAACCAAGCCGGTCGCCCTGCGGCATGGCCGCAGCATCAAGCCCACCGCGATGCGAAATCGGCCGGCAGCAGCAGGTTGTGCCGCCCGAGGTCGGCCACATCCCGCTCACCGCAGAAGCCCATGGTGACGTCGAGCTCCTTGTGGAGAATCTCCAGCGCCCGGGTAACGCCGGCCTCGCCCAGGGCGCCCAGGCCGTAGATGTAGGCGCGGCCGATGTAGGTACCGGCGGCGCCGAGGGCCAGGGCCTTCAGCACGTCCTGCCCGGAGCGGATGCCGGAGTCGAGGTGCACCTCCAGTTTGTCGCCGACGGCGTCCAGGATCTGCGGCAGCATGCGGATGCTGCTGAGCGCGCCGTCAAGCTGCCGCCCGCCGTGGTTGGAGACGACGATGGCATCGGCGCCGGCATCGCGGGCGAGCCTGGCATCCTCCGGGTCCATGATGCCCTTCAGGATCAGGGGTCCGTCCCAAAGCTGGCGGATGCGGCGGACCTTGGCCCAGTCCAGGCTGGGGTCGAACTGCTCGCCGACCCAGGCCATGAGGTTCGAGACGTCGCTCACGCCCTCGACATGGCCGACGATGTTGCCGAAGCCGCGCCGCGGGGTGCGCAGCATGCCGAGCCCCCAGCGCCAGCGCAGCGCCAGGTCCATGAGCACCGGCAGGCTGAGCCTGGGCGGTGCGGAGAGGCCGTTCTTGAGGTCTTTATGGCGCTGACCGATGACCTGCAGGTCCAGCGTCAGCACCAGGGCCGAGCACCGGGCGGCCGCGGCGCGGGCGATGAGGCGCTCCATGAAGGCCTCGTCACGCATGACATAGAGCTGGAACCAGAAGGGCGCATCCACCGCCGCGGCCACATCCTCGATGGAGCAGATGGACATGGTGGACAGGGTGAAGGGCACGCCGAAGCGCTGCGCCGCCCGCGCCGCCAGGATCTCGCCGTCGGCGTGCTGCATGCCGGTGAGGCCCACCGGCGCCAGGGCCACGGGCATGGCCACCGGCTGGCCCGCCATGCGGCCTCTGGTCGTGCGCCCGGCGATGTCCACGGCGACGCGCTGGCGCAGGCGGATGTCTTGAAAGTCGGCGGTGTTGTCGCGGAAGGTCTGCTCGGTCCAGCTGCCCGACTCGGCATAATCGTAGAACATCCTCGGCACACGCCGGCGGTACAGCCGCTTCAGGTCTTCGATGTGCGTGATCACGGCCATGGCGGGGTCCGGGGGCGCGCGGGCCACTGCGGTCTGCTGGGGCGTCCACGGTAGCACGGGCGTCGCGCGACGGCTCGCCGGCATCCCGAGCCACGGCAGCGCACTGCTCGCCGAGGCCGCCCCGATCACAGACGTTCGCCCACTTCACCCGTGCCGAGCATCACACCCCGAGTGTCATGCGCGCTGATTCCATGAGTCATGGATACGGCTGACACTGAATCACAGCGCCGAAGCCGACTGCGCGTCAGATGTCAGCGCCGCTGGCGCAGCGACTCATTTCCATACGCACTATAGTGGAAAGGTGTGGCGGCGGGCGGTGATGCCCAGGCACGCAACCACAGGGGATCGAACGACCTGCCAAGCCCAGCCGGCCATCCGGTTGAAGACTTGCGCGGCGGCGGTCAGTGGAACGGAGCCGATTGCGGCCGCCCCATCGAGCTTGACCTGAGGTGACCGAATGAAACACACAGCCATTGCAATTGCGCTGGCGGCGCTGCTGATTCCCGGGCTCGCCAGCCTGGATGCCGTTGCAGGCAAGGGCGGCGGTGGAGGCATGGGCGGCAGCCAAGCGGGTGGCGGCGCGGCCGGCAGCGGCCGACCTGCCGGCAGGGGCGGCGGCAGTGCGGACGGCATGATGGGCGGCGGCATGCATGACGGAGCCGGCGCCATGGGGCGCACGCAGGGTGCCGCCAAGCGCAACTACGGCGACATTCAGCCCCGCGAGCGCGTCCGCACCGGGGAGAAGGACGATATGGGCGTCCGCGTCCGGGAAGGCGACTACGCCCAATAACGGGCGCAGCCCTGCGGCCCGCGGCGTCCATGCAGGGCGCAGGCCGCGGACCTGCAATGCACTCACTTGCGCCGCAGACGCGCTCAGCGCGCCGCCGTTACCGATGGCGGCGCGACCTGTCCCACAGGGGAAGCGCCGAGCGCGCCCCTAGCCCCTAGCCTAGAAGTGCGCAATGGGATCCGGATCACCGTCCGGGTCGGCAATGGCTTCGCCGTCCGCGTTCGGCGGGGCCATGTGCAGCAGGATGCCGCACACATGGGGCGCCGCCATCGAGGTGCCTGACTTGATGCTCGTACCCCCGCCCATGCTGGTAGACAAGATGGCCACGCCCGGCGCCGCGAAATCCACAGGCGCGCCGTAGTTCGAGAACACCGCGAAGACGTCATTGCTGTCGATGGCCGAGACCGTATAGACGTTCGGCGCATCCACATGGGCGGGCTCGTAGTCCACCGCGTCGCTGCTCTCGTTGCCCGCGGCAAGCGAGAACCGGATACCCAGGGCTGCCGCCGCCGTCACGGCATCATGGATGCTCGCCTGATGCCCAAGACCGCCGAGGCTCATGTTGGCGCAGTCCCCGGGTGCGGCATTGGCCGCCACATAGTCGATACCCGCCACGATGGCATCCGTCAGACCGAACCCGGTCTTGGAGAGGACCTTGACGGGATGGACGGTCGCGTTGGGCGCGGCGCCGACCACGTCGATCTGGTTGTCGAGCGCTGCGACGGTACCCGCGACGTGCGTGCCGTGTCCGTTGTCGTCATCTGGGCCGGCGACCCTGCCGAGGGTCACGAAGTTGGCGCCGATGCCGACGTTCAGGTCAGCGTGGTCCAGGTCGATGCCCGTGTCGATGATCCAGGCATGCAGGCCGGTGCCATCGATTGGTCCGCCGATGCGTGCAATGCCCCAGGGCGTGGCCTGCGCGGTTGCTTCGGCGTCATCGTCGTCATCGGTTCTGCGCCCTGGCCCGGCGCTCCCGGAGCCGCCCCCGTCTTCCGGCACCGCCGCCGCACCGCTCGCCCTGTAGACCGCATTGGGCTCGTAGTAGGCCACACGCGGGGCGGCGGCGATGCGCGCCGCGGCCGCGGCCGGCACCGACGCAGAGAAGCCGCGAATGCTGCTGTGAAACACGTGCCGCAGCCGTCCGCCGTTCTCCAGCGTCAGGCGCCTGGCCAGGCCGCGTACCTCCCCGGGCGCGACGCTGTCCTCGAGCACGAAGACGAAGCTCGATGCCGCCTCGTCGAGCAGGGCCTGCGGCACCTCGTCCGACCAATCGGCGGCGGCGAGCACCTGCGGGAGACAGACCCCGAGCAGGATCAACAGCGGGAAGTGTGAATTGCGCATGACGGCCTCGCAGCATCTATCGGGCTTGGTGGGGCAAGCAGCCACCGCGACCACCGGGCTCAGGCTGAAGCCGCGCCTCAGCCCGGTGACGGGATGGCACACGACAGCCTGCCTGCGGCCGGCATCGCGCAGGAAGGTTGCATCCCGGCTGGCCAGCCTGCGCAGGCTGCCGCGGCAGGCTAGTCGCCGCCGCACAGTGCGGGCGACGAGGTTTCGCAACCCGAAACGGCCGCTCAGGGAGGCGGCTGACCATCGGCCGACATGGCCCTATCGGCGGCAGGCGGGGGAGCAGCGCACGGCCGCAAGGTAGGTCTTCTGGGACGCCTTTCAGGCCGCCGGTATCTGCGCCGACGTCCGTCACGCGAACCGCCAAGCCGCTGCGAATGGGCCGGGCTCAGGGCAACGGCCAACTGCCCGACAACAGTCGCTCCAGCAGCCTGCCCGCCTCGGCCCGTCGACGAGCCCCGCGTACGCGCCGAGCGCAAGCGCGGCGAAGAAGGCGGCGATGACGGCGAGTACGGCGACGATTTCATGCCCCGGGCCAACCGCGAGCATCCGCGTCCAGACCATCTCGTAGCCCAGGCCGGCGGAGCCCGACAGGAAGAGCACCAAGAGGAGACGGTGTTCCTGCGAGAGTCGGTGCATGGCGGCGCGGGACCGGCGGGCGAACAGGCGGCAGGGGATCAACAACACGGGACCGGCAGCAGGCGGTGGTCAGCGGCGGGAGCGCCGCGCTGTCAGCCGGAGCGGCACGTCCCTGTGCCCATGCGAGCAACGGCGATGAGGCGCCGTGGCTTCAGTCCATGGGACTGTCAGGACGCGTCCTAGTCCTCGTCGTCATCCTCGTCGTCATGATCATCGTCGTCGTCATCATCGTCGTCGTCATCATCGTCGTCGTCATGGCCGCACTTGCCGTGGCCGCACCCCCGCTTCTCCTCGAGCTGGACGTAGATCGGGTTCGAGTACAGCCAGAGATCGGTCCAGGCCTCCACGTCGTAATCGACGACACCGTCGGTGTGCTCGGGGCAGTCCGGGCAGGGGATGTTGTCGGACAGGGAGTCGAACAGCGGGTTGCCCGCTGCGTCGGTCTCGTTCGGCGTGCCCCGCGGCATGTTGGTGCCGCGCAGGCGCAGGTAGAGACCGTCCGCGTCGATGTCCTCGACGGCGATGCTCCAGCTCATCCGCTTGACGCCGTCGGCCTCGGCGAGCCAATTGCTGCTGTCCCAGCTCGCCACCAGCTTGGTGGTGGGGTTGGCCGGCACGCTGTACTGCGCGTCGGACGGATCGATCTTGCCCGTCACTGCACCGGCTATCAGGTCCAGGTGGTCCAGCACCGGCTCGTTGATGGGCTGCCCGATGCCCACCTGCGCGAGCGACGGATTGGCAAAGTCATAGGGGCACTGGTTGGCGCCCGACGGGTCCCGCACCAGGATGTGCACGACGATGGGCTCCGTGGGCCTGTGCTTGCCCTTGACCTCGACCTCCAGGGTCTCGCCCATGGTGGCGCAGCTGTCGCCATGGCAGGCGACGAATTCCAGCTGGTCGATCAGATCCCCCTGGACGACGAAGCTGTTGCCGCTGCGCAGCGCATCAATGATGTCCTGCTGCGAGACATCTGCGGTGTCCTCCAGATAGACATAGTCCTTCTGATACTCGCCGGGCCAGAAGTCGTTGGTGGTCCGGGTGTCGAAGGGCCCGAAGGCGCCGCGGTTGTGCCAGTCGGAGCTCGCGAAGAACCACCAGTTGCGGCCCTCGCCCAGGAGCGCATCCCAGAGCCCGCCGATGTTGGCGGAGTACACGCCAGTGCCGCCCTTGGTGCCGCCAAATGCCGAGGTGCCGAAGCCGCGGTTGTGCTGCGCCTGATGCCCCGGCTGGGCCTCGAAGCCGAAGGCGACATCCGGTCCTGCGTTGTTGAAGTCGCGGAAGTGCTCGATGTTGTAGCCCTCGTTGCCTGCAGGATCGTAGGGACCGTCGCGCTCGATGTGCGCGTACACCGTATAGCTCATGTCCGGGTAGTGCTGTTGGAGCCAGGTGACGCCGGCGACGGCCTTGAGGTGGCCGCCCGGCTCGTCGCCGAAGGTGCTCGGGATCTTGCCGGACACCGGGTCGATGTACTGGTCGAGCTCCAGCACGCCGGTCTCGCAGGACCACTCGTTGTCCTCGCCCCGGCTGGTGTCGCTGTCAGCACGGTCGAAGCAGTACTCGAACTGCGCCAGGGCGTCCGCGTCACCGATGAAGCCGTCGTCCGGGAATTGACCGGCGATGGTCGCCACCGAGCAATGCTCGTGGCCAGGCACGTTCCACTCGTAGCCCTGCCAGACGGGCTTGCCCGTCAGCTTGCCGGTGGAGAACACGATGGGGTAGCTGAACTCCTGGATGCTCTGCCAGCGCCACATCTCCTGGCACACGCCGCTCGGGCGCTGGCTGCAGCCGTAGCCGCTCGAGAAGGTCTCGTCGCCCTTGATGGCATCGATGCCGACCGTGTCTTCCCAGTAGTTGCCCTCGCCACTGACCGGGCCGTCGTACTCCGGATCGCTGAAGCGCAGGTCGCGCTGGTACGCACCGCCGTGCCCGGACTGCGCGAACCAGTCGAGCCCGTAGGTGAGCGCCGACTCGTTGACGATCACGTTCGGTGATGTCGACCCGTCGGTGCCCGTGGTGTGGTTGTGAAAATCGCCCGCAACATAGCCGCCGCCCTGTGCAAGCGCCGCAGCTGCCGGCAGGCACAATGCCCCCCAGGTACAGCCGACCAGCATGGCACGTCGCAGCGACGCGATTCGCAAAGCCTGTGTGATCATCAATGGACCTCTCAGCGTCTGCATGAATACATCTCCATCGCAGAGCCGGCTCTCGACCCGGCTCGCGCAGAAGCCTAGGCAGGCACTGTGACCGATTCATGGCAGTCCAATGAAGGCACCCATTACGTTGACGCCGATCAGCTATTGACGAGCCAACTGGGCATGCATTGTCAATTCGCATCGACCCACCCCATACGCACACGCGTGGGCGACCGGTCATTCCCCCCGCGTCCGGTCATGACCATGCCCACTGAAGCTGTCGAACACAGGGCACCCTGTACAATGGATCGATGCGGTCGGTCCGCCGCTGAACGGCGCTGGAATGGGCGCGCAGGCGCCATCGCCAGAGTTGGAGTAAAGGCGAACATGACCTCATGCATAGTGGGATTCCTTGCCAGCGCAATCAAGCAATCATTGCACTGTTCATAAGGCCTGCACTGATCAGCTTTACGCTGATATCCAACCGCATTTATCCCCTGAGCTGCACTTTACCCTGTGGCAACGGCGTTTGCCCCAGCGGACCGCCCGTTCCCGACCCAGCGAGATGAGCGTCTCGCCGGTCATGCATGAGCACAGATGCGGACCCCGCCCTGCACGCATTGGAGGCATACAGCCACCAGCGGCGCTGCCCCCCAACCGAAAGCCACTGAAGCTGAGTGTTTCCCCCGTCTGCGCGCCCAGCATTTCCCCATTCTGTGCCAATTCCGCGGTCGCAGCCAATGCCGTTTGATCCCGGTCAGCCCGCAAGGATCATTCGGCGCCTATGGTTGCAGTTAATGCCTTCAGCACATCTCTCTCTCACACGAAAAAAACCACCGACCTTCACGGCCTCTGTTGTTGAAAGCCGAATGCAAGGCCCGCCGACGCCCAGGTTTTCATCCCCCCTCAAGGGAGCATCCACAATGGTCGAGGCAATGAGTGAACGGTTCGTGTTGATGGGCTGCCTGGTGCTCGTCGGCGTGTGCACTGCGGTACAGGCCGCCGCGGAGCCGAGCGATGAGAACACGGCCATCGGGCTTGTCATCCAATGCCCGTACATACCCGAGGGCGTCGACCCCGTCCCGCTCTGTCAGGGACGCCCGGCGACCTGCGTCGGCACCGACGGTGACGATGTGCTCTGGGGCACCGAAGACGACGAGGTCATCATGGCGCTCGGCGGCGATGATGTCGTCCAGGCCGATGCCGGCGACGACATCATCTGCCTGGGTCCAGGCGATGACACCGCCCACGGCGCCCAAGGCGACGATTTCATCTTCGGTGGCGACGGGAATGATTCACTGTTCGGGGCGCGCGGCAGCGATTCCCTGTACGGCGAGGGGGGACGCCGCGACGTGCTCTTCGGCGGCCCGGAAGAGGACTATCTCGACGGCGGACCCGGCGAGGCCGACGTCTGCTTGCAGCAGCGCGACGATGCGACGGTGAACGAGTCGACCTGTGAGGTCGTCTTTCCGCCGCTCGGGTTCACGCACTCCCGCCAGGACGCCATCCCGCCGGGCGTGGTGGAGTCGGCGGTGCCACAGAAGGCCAAGCAGCCTTAAGGCGACGGCGGCCGGTCATCAGAACAGCGGTGACAAGGGGGGCCCGGCCGGCACGCCGGCGGGCCGTGGCCGACTGAAGTCGGCATGCCCAAGGCCCCAGCTACGGCAGGCGCTGCGCCGTGCCGCCGACGCTGTGGACCCTGTTGAGACCGCCACTGCCCGCACCGCCGCAGCCTGTGCCGGGGCCGCAACGGGTCATCAGCACCCTGGCGACGTCCCATTGATTGGCGGACTCGGCCGTCTCCAGCGGCGTCTGTCGGAGCTGATCGCGCACGTCCAGGCGCGCACCGGCGTCCACCAGATGGGCCGCCACTTCGACGCGCCCCTTGCGGGCCGCCTCGTGCAGCGGCGTGCGTCCGCGCCCGTCCATGCCGTTGACATTCGCGCCCGCGGCCAGGAGCACCTTGACGACATCGAGCTGGCCCGTGACGGCGGCATCGTGCAAGGGCATGTTACCCGGACGATCCCTGGCCTCGATGCGTGCGCCGCCCTCGATCAACAGGCGGGCCACCTCGGCATTCCCCTCGCGGGCAGCGAGATGCAGCGGGGTTTTGTCCAGCTCGTCGGCGGCATTCGGATCAGCGCCGTTCGCGAGCAGCAGGCGAACCATGTCTTCGTAGCCGCGCTGGGCCGCGATGTGCAGCGGTGACGGCATATTCCGGGCGCAGTTACCCAGGCCGCCGGCCTCGATGAGAAAGCGCGCCACCGCCACATGGTTCCGCTCCACCGCACTGTGGAGCGCCGTTTTTGCGCGCTTGGTGCAGGCCCCTGCCTTGGCGCCGTGCTCGATGAGCAGCTGCGCCAGCGCCGGATCGCGGCAGGACGCGGCCTGGTGCAGCGGCGTCTCGCCGTGCTTGTTGGTGAGGTCGGCGCTCGCACCCGCGTCGATGAGGTAATGGGCGGTTTCCAGCCGGCAGTGGCTCGCCGCCTTGTGCAGCGGCGTGTCTTCGTAGGAGTTTCTCAGGTCGGCGTCGGCGCCTGATTCGAGCAGCAGCTTGACCGCGTCGAGACGGCCGGCCGCCGCGGCATAGTGCAGCGGCGTCTGCCCCGTGTTATCGACGGTATCCGGACCGATGCCGGCGGCAAGCGACTTCCGCAGCTCCTCGACATCGCCGGTCATCGCCGCTTCGAAGATGGTCATCTTGGGCTCCGACCCGCCACAGCCGGACAGTGCGCCGAGGACCAGCATGACCCAGAGCAGGGGCTGACGGCGAATGCGTTGAGTCGTCATGGTGCGTTCCGGATAGGTCGTTGTCGTTATGGTCGGCGCGATCAGGGTCAGCTCCTGCCTGTTCTGACGATGGCCACCGCAGGCCGCGAGCAACGGCAGGTGGGGCTGGAGATCACGGCTGGAAGCCCCCGCCCCACGCCGGCGCATGGATCTTGCGCAGAGCGTGGCGGGCGCTCCGCCGAGCCCAGGTCTCACCGGTGCGGTCATGGCGATACGTGTATGAGGACGGGGCGCCCACAACAGCACGGCTTCCCCCATTTTAGACTGCGACAGCCGACGCCGCCCGAATCCGGCTGCACCGAGGCCGCCGGAGCGCCGCGCCGGATGCGCGGCGCATCCTCGCCTGCGCCTACCAGGGCATCATGCTGTTCATGAAATTCATCGGCCGCCCGATGCTTTGATTGAGGCCGGAGACGTTGCCGCTGATGTGCTGGGTGGCGGAGGTGATGGCGGCCATCTGTGTATTCATCGTCTGCATGCTGCGGGTCATGGTGCCGATATCCGTCTCCAGCGACTCCATGCTCAGGTCCATGGCCTGGATATGGAAGCTGATGTCTTCCATCTGCTCCAACATCGGCGGCATGGTGCTCATCTGCCCGGAGATGGTCAGCACCGTGGAATTCATGGCCGTCACCGTGCCGGTGAGGTCGTCCAGGTTGATGGAGATGTCCCGCACCGTGCCGGTCAGTGCGTCGATGTTCTGCGAGATCTGGCCCATGCGCTCGGACATGAAGCCCATGTTCAGATACACGGTATCGGCCATCCGGTCCACGTCCTCGACCAGACTGAAGATGAGAAAGAAGCCGTAGGCCGCCAACACCACGAAGGCGAACAGCGATGGGAACACAATAAGCTGCCAGCGCCGGGCGCTGGCTTCGAGCGACCTGACCAGATCACACAGTGAGTCATGGTCGGTGACAAGGGTCCCGTCGCCCGGGCCCCGACGCGCCGCGTCCTTCCCGGCATGCCCGGACGCCGCCGACGCAGCGCCGCCGCCGTTCGGTGCTGATGATCTCGGTGACACGTCTCGCTGGCCCCCAGACTGTAGGAATCATCGCGAAGGTGTCCGCGTTCCTACGTCGGCCGCGGTACTTCAGCGACTCTCGCGGGCGCCCCCGGTCGGTCTCGTCGCACCACAGCTTTCACGAATCCTGAGACTGCCGGTATCAGGGAATGACCCATTGCTCGCCACGAAGGGGGCAACGGAGACTGGTGCTGTGCAAGCTCGGGATGCATCCACGACCAAGCCGAGTCCAGACGCGGCGCATCTCCGAGCCTTTAAGAATCCAGGTGTCGCCGCCGGGCTCGCGTTGGAGACGTTGTCCGGGCCATGTCGCCGGCCCCCACATCGCGTCAACATCACCGGGATGACGAGTCTCGATCAACGCATCCCGTACACGCCGTCTCCGGGCAGACATCAATTGCCCGGCCGGCACGGCCCACCTGTCGTCGAGCATCCAGCCCCACACGCAGCTTGGGCTCAGACGGAGCCCAGAGCGTCCCGGGGCCGCATGTCAGCGCGCCCGGCGCAGGCCCCGTCGCCGATGTGCGGCCATCTCCCGTGCGGTGTGAATAGGCTCCCGGGCGTCGCCGCCGCTTAGAGCTTGTTCTGAAACGGATCGTTGTGGCACACGATGGCCACAAGCAAGGCCGCGCTGATGAGCGCGGCCATGACGCCGCTGATGGTCAATGCATCGAGACACATGTTACTGCCTCCGGTCTGCCAACTGGCTGACCTTTTTTCCACGGTTCAGCGCCACACGACGCGCCTCATCGCGGGGCCTCCGGCCCCGCCTGCCACGCCGGAACCCTCCGGCTCCGCCACTCAATCGTCGTCCGATGGTCCTCAGTGATCTCTCGCAGATGCATTGCATCTGCGACCAACAACTGCTTCCGTCCCAAGATACCCCCGGGGTCTGGATACCCCGCCTAAAACAATAGGCGAGGTCCCACGTCAATGACGGCACTACTTCTGCCCGGGTTGTGACACGGGTCAGTCAGGTCGCACGCTGAATTTGACAATTTTCAATGCAGCAAAAAAAGCCGTGGGGACCGACTTTTCTGTTCATCCCACCAATGCAGCGAACGGTCCAATGCGCCGACGAAAGCGCTTTTGCCTCAGTCTCCCTGTAAGCGTCGCGCATACAGCCGGGAATCAATCGGGTAATGCCCGTCAGACATAATACTCCCTACGCCCCCATGCTGCGTTTGTTCTTTAATCAGGGAAACTCATGATCCACACACAGGGTTTTCGCTGCATCGACGTCGCCCGCTGGCCTTGGAGAGGAAAAGGCAACGCACACAGAGCGCGGATCATGCATGGCCGGATCGATGAGCGCTCATTGCGCGCGCGCCATGGGCGCTTGCATTGGCACCTCAATCCAGGTGCCGACGCGAGCGCCATCGGTAAAAACCCGGGGCAGGCTAGCAAATTGATCCAGATCAGTTCTGGGTTACCTGAGACACCTGGCGAGCAGCGCCTGGTGCTGGTAGCACCTGTACCCGGCGATGGCTGCGGTCTGGCCGGGGGTGCGGCGACACAGGTCGCCGTGGGTCCGCAACATGGCCGAACACCCACCGAAACCACCAAACGATCGAGGAGTGATGATGATGAATCGATGGAAGAGACAGCGGGTACCGCTCGTTCTATCGACGACGGTCGGCGCGGCATTCTGCCTCGCCGCACCGCATGTCAGTGCGGTGACGTCCTACCTGAACGACTTCAATGCCCTGTATGGCACGGATGGCACCGTGCTGGACACCTGCGTCATCTGTCACGTCAACACCACAGGGGGGAACCGTAACGACTACGGCAACGCCTTCGCAGTGGAGAACGCGACCGCCGTCAGTCCCACACAGGCGCTGATCAACATCGAGCCGCAGGACTCAGACGGCGACACGATCAGCAATGTCGACGAAATCATGGCGCTGACCTTCCCGGGCGACTGCGCGGACCCGGACCCCACCGCCTGCGGCGCCAATCCGGAGCCGCCGCCCGGCACCATCACCGAAGGCCCGACGCTCTTCGGCTGCTACGAGTGGGATCGCTACCCGGACGAGCGCCTGGCGCTCAGCATTAAGCGCTATGGCGGCCTGGTGACCACGGAGCCGCGTAACGACTTTATCGAGGCCCAGAACCAGACCAACCACGGCGTCCACGGCAAGCACGTCGGCCCCTGTGGCGTCGGTACGGTGGGCGCCGTCGGCGGCACCTTCCTCAAGGCCAAGGACATCGGCTCCAAGCTCGGCCTGCGGACCATGACCGTGCGCGGCGGCGGCGGCATGGACACCTGCCGGGAGGTCATCATCGACTGCACCTCGGAAGAGGATGTGCAGCTGCCGACGGAATTCGAATGCCGCAGCCGCAACGAGTTCGATGTCTTCCACGGCAAGTCCGAGCTCAAGCTGGTGGAAAACTCGGCGGACGACCCGCTGTGTCAGGCCTTCGACGGCTACCCGGCGACACCCTCCGGTGACGGGAGCGCGAGCGGCCTCCTCGCCGCCGCCGACGACGATGATGATGATGACGACGACGACGACGACGATCATGACGATGATGATCATGACGACGATGACGATGACGACGACGAGCGCGGCGAGCGCCGGGGCCGGGAGGACTGATGCCATGAGCCCAGCACCCGGTCACCACAGGCAGTCCCGGATCCCGTCCGGCGCTGCACAGCCATCGCGTTCCAATCCGAACCGTCTTGGGAGGAGGTCATGATGCAACGGTATTCCATGCTCAAACTGGCGGCGGTGCCGCTGCTCACCGCAAGCGCCCTGCTGGCCAGCGGCGTCGCGCTCGCCGATGGCGCGACCAACGACAGCATCGCCTGCTACAAGTGGGACCAGTTCCCCAAGGAGCGGCTCAATCTCGGCGTCCGTCGCGGCGGGCCGCTCTCGTCACCGCAGGACGAGAACGACTTCGGCCACCCGGCGCAGCGCACCAGCGGCGTGCACGCGAAGCACGTCGGCGTCTGCGGCGAGGACACGGCCGGCGCCGTGGAGGGCGCCGTGGTGACGGCAGCCGCCACCGGTGCCCGCATGGGCCTGCACACCATGGTGTCCCGCGGGCGCGAGGCGCGCGGTAACGGCCGTGGCCGCGGTGAGACCTGCCGCGCCGTGTTCCTCGACTGCTGGTCCGAGGAGAACGCACTCACGCCGCAGGAATGGACCTGCCAGGGCCGCAACGAATTCGGCACCTATCTGGGCGAGTCCAGGCTTGAGCTGGTGGCCATCGACACGGCGCCGGACGACCCCCTGTGTGAGGGCTTCGAGGACGACGACGACTTCGAGGACTCGAACAAGGGCAAGGGTCCCACCGTCGCCAGCGGCACCCTGGGCGCCCAGCGCCCCGGCAAAGGGAGGGACCATGACGATGACTGACCAAAGCCCCGGCACCGCGTGTCGGTCCGCTCATCACACCCGGCCCGCGCCGGGTAACCCAGGTCACATCGCCACCCGGAGGTGCACCGCATGAAAGCCAACGCAAGAACCCTGCTCCTGACCGCCGGCGCCGTCGCGCTCACGCTCGGCGCCGTTGCCGAAGTCCCGGCGGATGCCAACGAGGAGGGCCAGGTCGCCCTGGTCTGCTACCAATGGGATGCCTTTCCCGAAGAGCGCCTGCGGGTCAGCATCCGCAAGCCGGCGCCGGTGACCGCCGTCGATCCGGCCGAGCAAGTGGAATGGGGCCTCACCGGCAAGCACGTGGGCGCCTGTGGCGAGGGCACCAGCCCCATCGTACGCGGCACCATCATCGCCGACGAGGTGGAGGGCAGCGCCCACATGGGCATCTACTCCATCGTCGTGCGCGGTGACGAAGACATGGAGACCTGCCGCACCGTCAACTGGAACTGCTCTGCGCCGGAACCCGTGCGCGCCCCGGACCAATGGCTCTGCGAGTCGCGCAACGAGTTCGACGTCTACCAGGGCTCCTCCACGCTCACCAAGATCACCGACCCCGCCGGTGATCCCCTGTGCGGCGTGTTCGAGACCGGGTTCGTGGACAGCGCGGAGGGCAGCGGCAGCGGCCAGGTGAACTGAGCCGTCGCGGCCGAGCCTTCGGGCTCGGCTGCCGTCCAAGGCCCTGGCCCATGCGCCATCGCCGCCAGGCGGCGGTGATGGCCTCCTCCCACGGCCCGAACAGAGATCGCCGCCGACGCCGCGTGCCCGCTCCTCAGTGGCTCGCGAGCCACTGCTCCAGCATCACCAGAATCCACAGCATCACGCCGTAGTACGAGGCATGCCCGCCGGCGTGCTGGGTGCGGATCCAGTCGACGTAGTCCGCCCGGACGATGCCGCGCCGGCCGAGCGTGCTGATGCTGTCCTCCGCCAGCTCCCGCAGTGGGGCGTACTCGCGCATCCAGAGCCCCACCGGGAGGCCGAAGCCGTGCTTGCGCTTCGCGATGATGTCCGCCGGCAGAAAGTCCGCCAGCGCCCGTTTGAAAAACCAGCGCAGCTGGGTGCGCTTCAGGTGCATCGTCGGCGGCACCCTGGCCGCGAAGGCGAGCATGCGGTCGTCCAGCAGCGGGTAGCGCACGTCCATGCCGGCGAGCTGGCAGGCCTGGTTGACCTTGCGCAGATCGTTGTCCGCCAGCGTGATCTTCAGGTCCAGGTGCATCATGCGGTTGATGGCGGAGCGCGACGCCGCGCGGCCATACACCTCGCGCAGGTTCGCAAGCGGCGCGCCCGTGTCCACCCGGGCCAGGAAATCCGGCTCGAAGATGTCGGCGAGCGGCGTGCGATGCAGGAAGTTGTAGGTCTCGAAGCGGTCCGGCAGCGGCACTTCGGCCTGGTCGATGTAGCTCCGTGCCTTGCGCACCGGCGGCAGGCCGCCCAGGCCCGGCAGACGGACCGTGCCCCACAGCGCGCGCCGCAGCGCCGCCGGCACCCGGCCCCATTGCTCGAACAGCCATTGGTTGGCGTAGCGCTCGTTACCGCCGAAGATCTCGTCCCCGCCGTCGCCGGCGAGCATGACATCGATGCCGTCGCCGCGGGCGAAGCGCGCGCACAGGTAGGCGGGCACGATGGAGGCGTTGCCGAAGGGCTCGTCGCACCAGGCGGCCACCCTGGGCACCGCATCCACCACATCCGGGGCCGTGACATAGTATTCCCGCGGCCTGGTGCCGAAATGCTGCGCGGCGATGCGCGCATAGGCCATTTCATCGAAGCCCTCGGCGTCGAAGCCCATGGAATAGGTCGGCACCGCCTCGCCGCGCAGTCGCCGCCAGGTGCCGGCCACTGTGGAGCTGTCCGTGCCGCCGCTGAGAAAACAGCCGACGCGCCCGTCCCCCGCCGCCGCATCCCCCACCACCTGCGGCAGCAGGGCGCGGAATTCGGCCTTCCGGTCATCGAAGCCCGCCTGCCCGGACCGGTCGGCGCCGTCGGCGTAGGGCATGCGCCAGTAGAAGCGGGTCTGCACCGGTGCCGCGGCGTCCACGCCGTCGAAGCGGATGACCTGCGCGGGCAGCAGCTTGGTGACGCCGGTGTAGATGCTCCCGGGGCTCGGGATCATGTGGAAATACAGGTATTCGAACAGCGCCTGGTCGCTCACCCTGAGCTTGGGCCCCGGCAGCGCGCCCAGCGCCGAGAGCCGGCTCGCGAAGCCGATGCAGCCCGGGCGGCGCAGCAGATAGAGCCCGCGGGCGCCGGCCCGGTCCACCGCCAGCAGCAGCCGGCCGCGGCGACGGTCCAGCAGGGCCAGCGCAAAGGGACCGTGCAGGGCCTGAAGCCACCGCTCGCCGTCGCGGCGCCACTGGGCCGCGAGGTCCGCGGCGCTCCCGGCCCGGGTGTCGGACACCAGCAGGACGCAGTCGTCGTCCGCATGGCAGCCGGCGCTCGCGACGCCGCTCACACCGCCGCGGAAGTCCGGCACATCGGCCGTACAGACCACCCCACCGCCGCCGGCGCTGCCCATGTCCGCCAACACCGCATCCGCCGCCGCCGGCTCCGGCAATGCGCCGAGCCATCCGAAAATCCCCGTCATGAGCCCCCCTGAATTATCTGGGCGGCGAGTATACGCGAGCCACCGCCGAGGAAGCGGAGACCGGGCCTTCGGTTGCGCTTTGCCATGGGCCGGGCCGAGCGACTGTCTCATAGTCCTCCGCCGCACGCGGTTGCAACCCACACCGGGCGGACTAATTTAGCGCCGCGAGTCCGGGGCGGTGCCGGCGGTGCCCGGGCAGCGCACAACGCCGGCCCGCCCGCCGCACCGTCGTCATCGTCCCAGTCCGGCATCCGAGGAGATCACACCATGCAAAAGCCCCTGCTCGCCGGCAGTACGCTGGCACTCACCGCCGCGCTCGCCGCTGCATCCCTCTCCGCCGCGGAGACCACTCAGGAGGATGCCGAGCAAGCGCGTCAGCTGATCAAGACCTTCGCCACCACCCTCCAGGGCGAGCTCAAGGCGGCCATGCAGGCGGGTGGCCCTGTGAACGCCGTCGGCGTGTGCAAGGACAAGGCCCCAGCCATCGCCGCAGAGCTGTCCGAGGAGAGCGGCTGGGAGGTCGGGCGCACCAGCCTCAAGACCCGCAACACGGCGCTGAATGCCCCGGACGCCTGGGAGACCGAGGTGCTGGAGCAGTTCGAGTCCCGCAAGGCCAACGGCGAATCGCCCAAGGGCATGACCTACGCCTCCGTCGTGGACACGGAGGACGGCAAGATGTACCGCTTCATGCAGGCCATTCCGACACAGCAGGTGTGCCTCGCCTGCCACGGCGAGAGCATCGCGCTGGACTTGGCCAACGCCCTGGATGCGGCCTATCCTGATGACCAGGCGCGCGGCTACTCGCTCGGCGACATCCGCGGTGCCTTCACGCTGTCGAAGCCGTACTGAGGCTCTGCGGGCGCCCGGGCGCTTCGGCGGCCCACCCACCCAGGCCACGTGGAGGGCGGGCAGATGCCGCAAGACCGCTACAACATCGTCTTCGCCGGTGCGCTCGTCGCCGGCGCCGACCCGGCGGCGGTGCGGGCCAAGCTCGGCAGCACCTTTCGTCTGGACGCCGCCCAGCTGGACAATCTCTTCAGCGGCCAGCCCGTGGTGGTGAAGCGCGACGTGGACCTGATGACCGCCACGCGCTTCCAACAGGCCTTCCTCGCCGCCGGCGCGCGCGCCGAGATCGAGTCCCTGGCGCCGATCGCGCCGCCACAGACCGGCGACGCAACAGCCGGGGCCGACACCGCCGGCCTGTCCCTCGCCCCGCCCGGCGTGCCGCTGGAGGAGCTCGACGACCGCGGCCCACCACGCCAGCCGGACACCAGCGCACTCAGCCTGCTGCCCGGCGAAGGCTGGGACCTCTCCGACTGCGCGCCGCCGCCCCTGCCGACGCCGGAGTTCGACCTCTCCGCGCTCGCGCTCGAGCCCCTCGACGCCCGCCGCCGCGAGGACGCAGAATAGCGGGCTCGCCGGCGCAGCACGCGTCTCTCTCCGGCCGCCGTTCAGTCCCGACACAGCCATGAGCGACAGACCGTCCCACATCGTCATAGGCGCCGGCATCAGCGGCCTGAGCGCCGCCCACTACGCCGCCCGCAACGGCCGGAGCACCCTGGTGCTGGAGGCGGATGCGCGCCCCGGCGGCTGCATGCACACCCACGCCTTCCCGGAGCTCGGCGGCTACTGGGTGGAGGCCGGCAGCCACAGCTGCTTCAACAGCTACGGCAATCTGCTCGGCATCATGGACGAGCTCGGCATTCTCAGCCGCGCCACGGCCAAGGCCAAGCAGAGCTACAAGCTCTGGCAGGGCGGCGCGCGCAAGTCCATCGTCTCCGCCCTGCACCCTTTCGAGCTGGTGCGCTCGCTGCCCAAGCTCTTCGGCGGCGACAAGGCGGGGGCCAGCGTGCGCGAGTACTACGGCCGCGGCCTGGGCCGCAAGAACTACCGGGACCTGTTCGGCCCCGCCTTCCGCTCCGTCATCTGCCAGCCGGCGGACGACTTCCCGGCCGAGGCCCTGTTCCGCAAAAAGCCCCGGCGCAAGGACGTGCTGCGCAGCTTCACTATGCCGGAGGGATTGAGCGAGATCCCACAGGCCATGGCTGCCGCACCCGGCATCACGCTCCTCACCGGCGCCGCCGCCACCGCCATCGCACGCGAGGGCGAGGGCTTCAGCGTCACCTGCGCCGACGGCAGCCGCCACGGCGCGGACTGGCTCACGCTGGCGGTGCCGCCGGATGTGGCCGCGGCGCTGCTGGCGGACGCCGCACCGGACGCGGCGGCCATCGTCGGCGCCATCGCCATGGCGGAGATCGACACCCAGCTGCTGGTGTTCGACAAGTCCGACCTCGGTGTCGATGCCCTCGCCGGCTTCATCAGCGTGGACGGGGACTTCCTCTCCGCCGTATCCCGGGACTTCCTGGACCACCCCGAGCTGCGCGGCTTCGCCTTCCACTTCCCCGGCGACCGGCTGGACGAGCAGGCCCGCATCGCCGCCGCCTGCCGCGCCCTGGACGCACAGCCCGAGCGGCTGCGCGCGGCGGCCTCCGTGCGCAATCGGCTGCCGGCGCTGCGCAAGGGCCACGCGGAGCAGGTGGCGGCGCTGGACCGGGCGCTCGCCGGCGACCGCCTCGGCATCACCGGCAACTGGTTCCTCGGCGTCTCCATCGAGGACTGCGTCACCCGCAGCCGCAGCGAGCACGAGCGCCGCTACGGCGGCCCGGCGCAGACCGCCGCCGCAGCGGCCTAGGGCGCGCAGCGGCAGCGGCTGACGGCGCACCGCACCAGCATGTCGGAGCAGACAGGCGACAGAGCCCGGCAGATTGCGCCCATCTCGGCGCACCGCTATCCGCAGGCGGATGCCGTGAACGGCCCGCTGGCGGCGGCCTTCTCGACCCTGACCGACGCCGATTTCAGCCGCCGCAGCCACTTCATCGATGGCCGCTTCGAGAATCTGTATCTGGATCGCGCAAGCCTGCCCGGACTGACAGCGGTGCTGGACTTCGCCACCACCACCGCGGCGGCGCGGCTTGGACCGGAATGCCCGCCGCTTCGCTGCGGCTTCTGGCTCAACGCCATGCCTCCCGGCAGCAGCACCAGCCACCACGACCACGCCGAGCATGACGAGCTGCTGTCGGGGGTCTACTATGCCACGGCGCCCGCGGACAGCGGCGACATCTGCTTCAGCGACGAGCCTTTCCGTATCCGCGTCACACCGGTGCCCGGAATGCTGCTGCTCTTCCCGCCGACGCTGCTGCACTGGGTGGAGCCCCATCGCGGCGCGGGGCTCAGGCTCTCGGTGGCCTTCAACCTCGGGCCCGAGCCGGCGTGAGTCCGATGCCGCCGACGGCAGCCCACCCGGCGGCGGCGCACCGGACCGGCCCGATGGGACGACCCGATGGGCTTAGGGATCGTCGCGGATGATGATGCGCTCCACTTCGGAGACACGGATGCGCCGCCCGTCCAGGGTACGGATGGTCTGCTCGCCCACGTCCGTGCGCCTGGCCTCGAAGCGCTCCACGGCGCCGGTGATGGGGTTCGCAACCTCGACGGTGATGATGTCGCGCCCGCGCTCCCAGCCCTGGAGCAGCGTGAGTGCGCTGCCCACCAGCATGGTCACCACCACCACGCCCGCCGCGAGCTGGATCAGATTTCGGCGCGCGAAGAGCGCAGTTGGGCCGCGGGCGCTGTCGCTGTCACCGCCGCGCGGCGCGTCTGCGCCCCGGCGGGCGGCGTCTCCCGCGCTTTCCGCACGCTGGCGGATCACATAGAAGGCCAGCACGATGACGGCGGCGGTGAGCAGGAACTTACCGAGCATGGGCGTTTGTCTGAGATCGCACTGTTGAAGGAGCCTTCCCCCAAGCCATGCGAAGCATACTGAGCCTCGGCACCATACTCGGCTGTCTGCTGCTGCTGCAAGGCTGCGACGCCCCGCCGAAGCCGAGCGGCAACTTCCACCACGCGGTGCAGAGCGCCGACCTGGTGCAGGTGAAGCGCCACCTGTACTGGGGCACAGACCCGAACCAACCGGGCCCCGGCGGGCAGCCGCCGCTCAGCATCGCCGTGGGCGACGGCAAGGTGGCCATCGCGAAGGAGCTGCTCAAGCACGGCGCCGACCCCATGGCCACCGGCCCGGACGGCGACACGGCGCTGATGACCGCACTGATGCGTGGCCGCGTGCCGGCGGCGGAGCTGCTGCTTCAGCGCGGCGCCAAGGACGACCCACAGGCCCTCTTGCGCCGGCTCATCGAGCGCGGCGCCCTGGACCGCGACACCCTGGACCTGCTGCTGGACGAAGGTGCCGACCTCGGGCTGGCCGACGCCGGGGGCTCAACCCCACTGGCACAGGCCGTGCAGACGAACAGCGTCAACATCGCCAAGCTCCTGCTGGAGCGCGGTGCGCCGCTGGCACCCACGGGAAAACGCGCCGAAGACGCCCCGGCGCCCCGGGTCCCAACGGCCGCCGACATCGCCGAGCCCGTGATGGTGCAGCTGCTGCGGCGCTACGGCGTCATCGAGTGAGCAGGGCGCATTCGGTCGCCGCTGAGTATGGGCGGGATGGGGTTCAGGCACGCCGCCGTTGATTTGTTCAAGCAACCAGCGCAGCGGAAACGGACCTCGACGTCCCGGTTTCCGCCGCAAGCGCAGCTCAAGCACCGACCCCAGATCGAGCGCCGCAAGCCCCCCCTGGAAGCCGACCGTCGCTGCCGTCTCGTCGTGACCGTTGCGCCGTTGCGCCGCAGCGTCCGTTGCGTGCGTACAAGCATCTGCTGACGACCTCGCGCCGAGCGACGCCGCCATCTCACCAGCACCGCCCAGCCAAGCGCCCAAACCGCCCTTCCGGTAACCTGCGCGCGTCCTCTCGCCGTCCAGGGCCATCTCGGGGCCGTCCAGGGAGCTTCGCCCATGCACCACCTCACCGAAATCCTTGCCCTGCTGATGGTGCTCGGCATCGGCGCGCAATGGCTCGCCTGGCGCTTTCAGGTCCCGGGCATCGTGCTGCTGAGCCTGGCCGGGCTGTTGATCGGCCCGGTGCTCGGCATCCTGCGCCCGAGCGAGGCCCTGGGCGACGCCTACCAGCCGCTCATCAAGCTCGCGGTGGCCGCCATCCTGTTCGAAGGCGGGCTCTCGCTCAGGTTTGCGGAGCTGAAGCAATCGGCGGCCGTGGTGTTCCGGCTCACCACGATTGCAGTGGTGCTGTCGCTGGGCCTCACGGCCTGGGTGGCCCATGGCATCGTCGGCATGGATTGGGCGGTGGCCCTGGTGTTCGGCGCCATCACCGTGGTGACGGGGCCGACGGTCATCCTGCCGCTGCTGCGACAGGCCAAGCTCAAGCGCCGGCCGGCGTCTTTCCTCAAGTGGGAGGGCATCGTCAACGACCCGACGGGCGCAGTGCTGGTGGTGGTGGTGTTCAACTACTTCGTCGGCGCCGACGCCGGTCAGCTGGAGGCGACGCTTAAGCACTTCGGCATCGGCGTCGGCATCGCGCTGCTGCTCGGTGGCGTCGGCGGCTGGGCGCTGGGCCGCGCCTTCCTGGCCGGGCTGGTGCCCGAGTATCTCAAGGGCGCCGTGGCGCTGGCGGCGGCCATCGGCGCCTATGCCCTGTCCAACCTGGTGCTGGAAGAGTCCGGCCTCATCGCCGCCACCGTCATGGGCGTGGTGCTGGGCAACATGAACCTGCCGAGCATGGGCGAGATCCGCCGCTTCAAGGAGTATGTCGCGGTGCTGCTGGTGTCCGGCGTCTTCCTGCTGCTGACGGCGGACCTGGACCCGGCCATCCTCGCCGCGCTCGACTGGCGCAGTGCGCTGCTCATCCTCGCCGTGGTGTTTCTGGTGCGCCCGGCGGTGGTGTGGCTGTCCACCCTCGGCGCCGGCATGAGCTGGCAGGAGCGGGCGCTGGTGGGCTGGATCGCGCCCCGCGGCGTGGTGGCAGCCGCCGTCGCCGGCGTGTTCGGACCGCTGCTGGCGGAGCGCGGGCTCGCCGGCGCCGAGCTGCTGCTGCCGCTGGTGTTCGTGCTGATCTTCACCACCGTGGTGCTGCACGGCTTCAGCCTGGGCCGGGTCGCCCGCAACCTGGACCTGAGCGCCCGCCACCACGGCGGGCTCATCATCGCCGGCGGCAGCGCCTGGAGCAACGGCCTGGCCGCCCGCCTGCACGAGCAGGAGGTGCCGGTCATCGTCGCCGACAGCGCCTGGCATCGGCTGCGCAGCGCCCGCCAAGCCGGTGTGCCGGTGTACTTCGGCGACCTGCTCTCGGAGCATGCCGAGCATGCCCTGGAGCTCGGCGCCTTCGGCAGCCTGCTCGCCGCCACCAACAACGACGCCTACAACGCGCTGGCCTGCGCGCGCTTCGCCCCGGAGCTCGGCCGGCAGAACATCTTCCAGCTCGCCGGCAACGACAGCGCCGAGCCCCACAAGCCCGCCCCGGAGCTGCGCGGGCGCCCTGCCATGGGCCATGACGTGCAGTTCGAAGACTTGCAGCGGCGCTGGTACCAGGGCTGGGGCTTTCGCTGCAGTGAGCTCACCGACACCTTCGACGCCAAGGCCTTCACGTCTTCGCTGCCCGACGACGCCGTGCCCGTGCTGGTGATCGGCACGAGCCACGCCGTCCGGCTGCTGGAGGCGGACAAGCCCCTGCGCGCCGAGCCCGGCGAGCGGGTGGTCTGGCTCGGCCCCAAAGGCAGCGAAGAGGCCCACGCGCCCGACGAGCGGGCGGCGGACCGGGCGCGGCCGTTGGTTTGAGTTGAGTTGCGAGTTACGAGGGGGGCGAGGCTGCGCGATGCTCAGCGGCACGGCGCAGGCGCGTCGTTCAGTGAGCGGGGCAGGACGATGGTGATCGCTCACCGCAGCTGACCCCGTCGCCGCGTTGCGCCCCCCGGGGCCGCCGAGCTTCACTCGGCACCACCGCCGACCCAACCTACGCCGGCGGCACGCCCCTGCGCCGCCCGATCCCGCTCACACCCCAAAACGCCAGTGCCAGCACGCCGATCCAGGCCGCCGCCAGCAGGCCGATGACACCATCGTAGCTGCCGGTGACAAAGGCAAAGGCCGCGCCGTCATCGGCGTCGGTGAGCCGCCGCGAAAGCTGGATCACGAACACCCAGCCCGCGTGCAGGCCCACGCCCCAGGCGATGTGCCCGGCGCGCTCGCGCACCAGCGCCAGAAACACCCCCACCAGGAACAACGCCAGCAGGGAGTCCAGATGGCGCCAGTCGGCGACACCGGCGAAGACGCCGGCGAACATGGCCCAGCCGCCCGCCCAGTCGAAGGGCACACCGGGCGGCAGGTCGTGCGGCTTCAGGAAATGCAGCAGCGCATACAGCGCCGCAGACCAGACCACCGCCGCGCGCAGCCCCTCGCGGCGGCGGATGGCGCCATACAGCGCACCACGGAAGAAAAGCTCCTCCAGCAGACCGATGAGCAGCCCGCCCACCAGCGCCGCGACGGCCTTCTCCAGCACGAGCCAGACCAGGCCGTCCGCCGGCAGGTCCGCCACCCGCACCTCAAGCGCCAGCAGCGCCCAGAGCAGCGCCCCGAGGATCGCCACGCCCAGCACCCAGCCGACGGCGACCTCCAGCAGAAAGCGCCGCCGCGGCAGCTGAAGCCCAAGCGCCGCCTTGCTGTCCAGCCGCAGCAACTTCAGGAAGGGCCAGAGCCCGAGCAGGATGTAGATCTGCGCGAGCCGCCCCATGACCCGTCGCGGCGGCTCGTCGATGAGGCCCGTGTCCATCAGCGGCACCGCGGTCAGCACTGCCAAGAGCAGGCAGCAGAACAGGTAGGCGAAGAAGACGGCGGTGGTGCGCATGCGGGAAGTTTGAAGTTTGCAGGGTGAAGTTTGAAGGGGTGGGGTCGGCGTACGGATGGAGCCGCGGCGCTCGATCTGCGATGCTTGATGCTGACCTGAGACCCGGCTGAATGCCCGCAGCACGCCCTGCTTGGCCGGGAACAAGCGGCCGGCTTTGCCCCAAGCTCAAGCAGCATCAGCGGCCGCACACCGAGCAGCGACAGCGCCGACGCCATGCCGTCCCCACCACGCCAAGACCGCCCACCCTTCAATGTCGCGGGCCGCCTGTGGCTCAGCGTGGACGAGGTGGCCTTCCTCGGCGAAGAGCGCATTGCGCTGCTGGAGCAGATCGAGCAGCGCGGCTCCATCACCCAGGCCGCCAAGGCCGTCGGAATCAGCTACAAGGCCGCCTGGGATGCCGTGGACGCCATGAACAACCTCGCCCCGGCGCCTGTGGTGGCCACCGCCACCGGAGGGCGCGGCGGGGGCGGTACGCGGCTCACGGAGGCCGGCAAGCGGCTCATCGCCGCCTATCGCACCATCGCCGCCGAGTACGAGCGCTTTCTCGCCGGCGTGAATGCCGCCCTGGGCGACACCGGCGGCGTGCTCGGGGATTCCGACAGCGCCCTGGACCTGCTGCGCCGCCTGGCGCTGCGCACCAGTGCGCGCAACCAGTTCGTCGGGCGCATCGCCGCCGTCACCGTGCGCACCGTGGATGCCGAGGTGACCCTGGCGCTGCCAGGTGGCGAGCAGATCACCGCCGGCGTGACCAACGAGAGCGTTGAGCTCCTGGGCCTGAAACCGGGGCGACGGGTCTGGGCGTTGGTCAAGGCGGTGGGGGTGGACATCCTGGCAACACCGCCCGCGGACCTGCCGCCACGCAGCAATGTCCTGTGCGGGCGGGTGGAGCGCATCCTGCACGGCGACGGACCGGCGGAGGTGGTCATCGCGCTCGGCTCCGGCGTCACGGTGCGCGGCGTCACCACCGACGCGCGCCTTGCGGCACTCGGCATCCGGGAGCAGGGCGAGGCCTGCGCCGCGTTCCCGGCCGCCGCCGTCATCATCGGCGTGGATTGAGCAAGCAAGCCGCGCCCCTCGCCCCTCGCCCCTCGCCCCTCGCCCCTCGTCAGTCACTCGTCACTCGTCACTCGTCACTCGTCATTAGAACAAAACCGCACCTGCACATCCCGCGGTGGTGCCACATGGGGCGCCGTGGTCACCAGCAGCCGTGCCCCGGCACGGGCATAGGCCTCGGCGTTACCGGGGCTGATGCCGCCGGCGGCCGCGACCACGGCGCCCGAGCCCCGTGCCGCAAGCCGCTCCACCACGTCCGACACCTGTTCCGGCGCAAATTTCTCCAGCTGCAGCACGTCCGCCTCGGCCCAGGCAAGGGCCTCGTCCGGCGTGGCGACCTCCACCACCACGCGCTTCTCCGGGCACAGGCGGTGCAGCCGGCGCACCGTCTCTGCCGGCGTCTCGCCGCGCAGGAACTGCCGATGCTCGGCGAAGATCAGCAACGTCTCGGACAGGCCATTGCGGTGCATCACCGCCCCACCAGCCTTACAGGCCTTCACCGCGAGCCGCCGGTTGCCGGGCACGTTCTTTCGGGTGCAGGCCACCAGGGCATCCGGGCTGCCGCGGCGGGCGGCGGCGACGATCTCCGCGGCGCGGCTCGCCAAGCCCCCGCACCACTCCATCAGCGTCTGCGCGCTCTTCCAGCCCCGATGCAGGGCGCCGGCACTGCCATGGGCCTGCAGCAGCAGGGTCTCCGGGCCGGCGTCGTGGCCGGAGGCGACGCAAGCCTCGGCCTCGGCACCGCAGAGCTCGAGCATGCGCACCGCCTCCTCGACACCGCAGACGGTCATCGGGTCGCGCGCGAAGAAGCGGATGCTGCCGGGCTCCTGGGCGATGCCCAGGGAGTCGGTGGTGAGGTCGCCGAAGGGGACATCCTCGGCCAGGAGCTGATGCAGCTCCTGATCGCTCAGGATCGGAGGTACGGATACAGGCATGGGTCGATTCCGTGGGGATTGGGACGTGGCGCTTGCCGCCATTGTCGTGAAGCCGACAGGGCGCCGGGTCGGCCCCAGGTGCGCACCCTCGGCGCGCACCGGGCGCTGTCAGAGCCGGTTGCGCGTTATATTCCAGTGCATATAACGCTGTCAGCTCGGCACGCCGATGATGACCTGCGGCGCCTTGACCACCGCTGTCGCCGGTGCGCCCTCCGCGAGTCCCAGAGCCTCGCACGCGGCATGTGTAATGGTGGCGTGCACTGCTGCGCCGGACGGCAGTCCAATGGTCACCGCGGCATGGATCGGCCCATTCTCCAGTGCTGTGACACGGCCGGCGAAGCTGTTCCGTGCCGACAGACGGACGCCGGAGTCCTCGGTCATCACCAGCACGGAGGAGGCCTTCACCAGGGCGATAACGTCTTCTCCTGCTTTTATATTCAGTGATTTAACGCTCTCGCTGGTGACCACGGCGACGATCTCCTCGCCGCCCGGCAAGGCCACCGCCACTTCGGCGTTGACCGCACCCGGGGTCACGGCGACCACCTTGCCCTGGAACTGATTGCGTGCGCTGATTTTCATGGCTTCTCCTGAGAAGGATCGGGGGACATATCGGGCTGACGTGGCGCACCACGGGCGCACCCGCGGACAGCTCCACCTCTGAGCGGCGCAGCGCCACGACCACCCGGCATGCATTCTGCATACCATCAAGGCAACGCGACTGCGCTGTATCCGTGGCTATATTGCGAAAACGCAATCCCCGGCCGAACCGCGCTCGCAGACCAGCACGCATGCACCGATCAGGAGTCCGCCATGACCAGTCCCCGCCAGATCATCACCGCCGGTATCCTAGCCGCCGCCTGCGTCGGCAACGCCGCCGCCGGTGAAGCGCAGATCGCCGTCGCCGCCAACTTCACAGCGCCGATGAAAGCCATTATCGAGCTGTTCGAAGCCGATACCGGGCACACCGTGAGGGCGTCTTACGGCTCCACCGGCAAGCTCTATGCCCAGATCAAGAACGGCGCGCCCTTCGAGGCCCTGCTGGCCGCGGACCAGCGGCGGCCCGAGCTGTTGGAGGAAGAAGGCGTTGCCGTGGACGGCTCTCGCTTCACCTACGCCATCGGCTCCCTGGTGCTTTGGTCAGCGGACGCGGACAAGGTGCAGGACGGCCCGGCGCTGCTCGAATCCGGCGACTTCAACAAATTGTCGATCGCCAACCCAAAGCTGGCGCCCTATGGCGAGGCGTCCCTCGAGACCCTCGAGGCCCTCGACCTGAAAGCCGCCATCGAGCCCAAGCTCGTCATGGGCGAGAACATCGCCCAGACCTATCAGTTCGTGGACACCGGCAATGCCGACATCGGCTTCGTGGCCCTGTCGCAGGTCATGGAAGGCGGCGCGATCACCAGGGGCTCCGGCTGCATCGTGCCCGCCGGCCTGCACGAGCCCATCCGCCAGGATGCCGTGATCCTGGCCCGCGGCGAGGACGATACGGCGGTGGCGGCGTTGTTCGAGTATCTGCGCGGGGAGAAAGCGCGCGGGGTGATTCGGGGGTTTGGGTATTTGGCGGAGTGAGGAAGTGACAGCGTACTCCAGCCCAAAGCACCCAAAGCGCTAAAGCCATCACCGCACCAGCCCCAAGCTTCACATGCCCTTTCTCTCTGCCACCGACCTCGAAGCCATCGCCCTCACCCTGCGCCTGGCGGCGGTGACGACGCTGATCCTGTATGTCGTCGGCACGCCCATCGCCTGGTGGCTGTCGCGCACCCGCTCGCGCTGGAAGGGGCCTGTGGGCGCCGTGGTGGCCCTGCCGCTGGTGCTGCCGCCGTCGGTGCTGGGCTTCTATCTGCTGGTGACCATGGGCCCGAACGGGCCGGTGGGCTGGCTCACGCAGACGCTCGGCATCGGGCTCCTGCCCTTCACCTTCTGGGGCCTGGTGGTGGGCTCGGTGTTCTACTCCCTGCCCTTCATGGTGCAGCCGGTGCAGAACGCCTTCGAGGCCATCGGCGAGCGCCCGCTGGAGGCGGCGGCGACCCTGCGCGCCTCGCCGCTGGACCGCTTCTTCACGGTGGCGCTGCCGCTGGCGCTGCCGGGCTTCGTCACCGCCGGCATCCTGAGCTTCGCGCACACCGTCGGCGAATTCGGGGTGGTGCTGATGATCGGCGGCAACATCCCGGGCGAGACCCGGGTCGCCTCGGTGCAGATCTACGACTATGTCGAGGCGCTGGAGTACGCCGATGCCCACCGGCTCTCCGCGGTGCTGCTGGTGTTCTCCTTCCTGGTGCTGCTCATGCTCTATGCCTGGCGGCCGGACCGCGGGACGCGCTGAGCCGATGATCTACGCCAGCTTCAAAATCCAATGGCCCGGCTTCGCCCTGGATGTGGACGAGCGCATCCCCGCCCGTGGCGTGACCGCGCTGTTCGGGCATTCGGGCTCCGGCAAGACCACGCTCCTGCGCTGCATCGCCGGGCTGGAGCAGGCGGCCAAGGGCCGACTCAGCGTCAACGGCGATGTCTGGCAGGATGCCGACGCCTGGGTCCCTACCCACCGCCGCCCCATCGGCTACGTCTTCCAGGAGCCGAGCCTGTTCCCGCATCTGACGGTGCTCGGCAACCTGCGCTATGGGCAGAAGCGCAGCCGACAGGCTGATGCCAAGTCTGCAAAATTCAGCCTGGAGCATGCCATCGAGCTGCTCGGCATCGGCCATCTGCTCAAGCGCAAGCCCGCCGCGCTCTCCGGCGGCGAGCGCCAGCGCGTCGGCATGGCCAGAGCCCTGGCGGTGAGTCCGAAGCTGCTGCTGATGGACGAGCCGCTGGCCGCGCTCGATATGGCCCGCAAGCAGGAGATCCTGCCCTACCTGGAGCGCCTGCACGACGACCTGGAAATCCCGGTGCTGTACGTGAGTCATGCCCCGGACGAGGTGGCGCGGCTCGCAGACCACCTGGTGGTGATGGAGGGCGGCCGGGTATTGGCGAGCGGCCCGCTCAACAACACCCTGGCGCGGCTCGACCTGCCGATCCGCCTGGGCGAAGACGCGGGCGTGGTGCTGGACGGTCATGTGGCGGAGCGGGACGCGCGCTGGCACCTGCTGCGGGTCGCCTGCTGCAACACCAGCCTCTGGGTGCGCGACTCGGGCGCCGCTGTCGGCGACCACGCCCGCATCCGGATTCTCGCCCGGGACGTGAGCATCGCGCACGAGCCCAAGACCGGCACCAGCATCCTGAACACCCTGCCCGCCCGGGTGACCTCCCTCGGCGACGACGCCCACCCGGCGCTGACACTGGTGAAGCTCGCCGTGGACGACAAGCCGGTGATCGCGCGCGTCACCCGCCGCTCGGCAGAGCAGCTGGGCTTGGCGCCCGGCCAGCAGGTGTGGATTCAGATCAAGGCAGTGGCGCTCTTGTGACGCCGATGGGGAAGAGGAGATGGGGAAGAGAACGGGGTGCGACAGCAGGGGGAGAACCCTCCTTCCGCCAGGACCTGCCGTCGCTGCGCCGCCCCGCCGACGTGTCACTCAACCCGGCGTTACTCCTGAGCAGTTCTAAGTCTACCTCTGACGGACAAAGCCCGCTTGACATTCGCTGCCAACGGCTTGACCCGCGGTTACCGGCCGGCAACCGGGCATGTGCCAGCGCTGGGTCCAGCACCAGCTCGGAGGCGGCGGCATCTGCCGCGCGCAGGGCCTCACAGCCGTTCGGCGCGGGCGCTGGCCCGTCCCACCGGCGGCGCCGTACGGGTCTGTGGGAAAACATAGCCTGTACCGTCCTTGTTGCAGCGCGAGCCCGGAGGCATAGGGTCCAACAAAGCACAAGGTCCGCGCCGGCGAACCGGGGCGGGCCTTGCCATTCGCAGGAATTGGTCGGGGTGAAAGGATTCGAACCTTCGACCCCTGCCTCCCGAAGACAGTGCTCTACCAGGCTGAGCTACACCCCGATGGTGTTCGGCTGCCGCTGCTTGCGGGCAACGACGCCGCGGGCGACCTTGTGGGCCGCCAGGTGTTGTCGGTTGATGCCGCTCTTGGTCAGCCGGCCGTCGTGGCCTGATGCCGGAGCGAGCGGGACGGCCGGGAACCGCCCTTGACCGGACCCTGTTGGCGCCACCCCGGACACCCTGGGTCAACGGGTGCGGGGGTCAGTGGTTGCGGCCGCCGGTGGCGTGGAGTCAGGGAATCAGCGGCTCAGTAGGTGCGGGCGACGGCGAATTCCGCCGTGGCCAGCATGGCACGCTTGGCATCTGACTCCCGCAGGTCATCCAAGGCTTCGCGGGCGGACTGCGCATGCATCCTGGCAAGCTCCACAGTGTAACTCAGTGCGTCCGTATCGACAATGGCCGCCACCACCTCGTCGATGCGCTCGCGCCCGCCTTCCTCGATGGCCTTGCGCAGCATGGCGCGCTGGGCGTCGCTGCCCACCGCCATGGCGCGGATCACCGGCAGGGTCGGCTTACCCTCTTCGAGGTCGTCGCCGATGTGCTTGCCGATGGTCTCGCTGTCGGCATCGTAGTCCAGGGCATCGTCCACCAGCTGGAAGGCGATGCCGAGGTGCAGGCCGAAGGCGGCGACCCGGTCCTCCACCTCGCGCGGCATCTCGGCCAGCACGGCGCCCAGGCGGGTGCCGGCCTCGAACAGCGTCGCCGTCTTGCGCTGAATGACCTCCATGTAGCGGGCCTCGTCCGTGTCCGGGTCGTGGCTGTTCAGCAGCTGCAGCACCTCGCCCTCGGCGATGCGGTTGGTGGCGTGGGAGAGCACGTCCATGACGCGCATGACGCCCACGTCCACCATCATCTCGAAGGCACGGGAATACAGGAAGTCCCCCACCAGCACACTCGCCTCGTTGCCCCAGACGGCGTTGGCGGTGTCGCGGTTGCGGCGCAGCTCGGAGCCGTCCACCACGTCGTCGTGCAGCAGGGTGGCGGTGTGGATGAACTCGACGATGGCGGCCATGTCGAGATGGCGCTCACCCTGATACTCGCAGGCGCGCGCCGCCAGCAGCACCAGCAGCGGACGCAGCCGTTTGCCGCCGCTGCCGACGATGTAATGACCGATCTGGTTGATCAGCACCACGTCGGACTGCAGGCGCTGGAGGATGAGCTCGTCGACTGCCTGGAGATCGTCGGAGACAGGTGCCCGAATTGCGGAGAGATCCATGGGCGACTTCGCGCGATAGGGAGCCGGCGATGCTAGGGTCAGCGGCTCTGAGCTGTCAAGTTGGCGTGCCCGGCGGTTGCCCGATTGGGGACGGCGCCGGCGCTGGGCCGGTCGGATCTGCCCACTCAGCTCTGATCGGTCGGATCTGATTGGGCGGATCTGATGGGGCGGATCTGATGGGGCGGATTTGCCCGGCCGAGTCTGCTCGACCGGTCCAGCCTGACCCGCCGTGCTGAGACCGCGGCGCGATGCACGGGTTCCCGTACGCCTGCGGCAGCCTGCACGGGGGCGATCGGCTGCGCGACGGGCTGCACGCCGTCGTGACCGCCCGGCGGCGGCCCGCGGCCAATGTCGAACCTGCATCACAGTCGGCCGCGGTGCTCGTCCGCTAGCTTCTGTCTGGCAGCCCGGGCCGACGCTCGCGTCGGTGCCGCCGCCGCGCGACACCCGCAGACGCCGACGGAGTGCCCGCACCTTGACCGATCCAATGCCGCGACTGCTGCTGCTCGCCCCCGTGGCCCTGGCGCTGCCCGCGCTGGCCTGGGCCGGCGTGCTGGGATCGGTGGCGGGCATCGGGCTCACCAGCACAGCCCTCGCGGCCTGGATCTACTTGGGCGCCGGCCGGCTGTTGACGCCGCGCCGGCACCTGGCACAACAGGCGCGCCAGCTCGCACCCGGCGGCCCCCAGGGCGGGGACGACTGGGCGCAGATCGAGGCTTCCCTGCACGCCCTCGCCCACCAGCGCGAGCAGGATCGCGCGCGCATCCGCGAGCTGGAGATGCGCCTGCACCGCGCACAAGTCGCAGCCGAGAGCGCCGACTCCGCCAAGCGCGCCTTCCTCGCCAACATCGGCCACGAGATCCGCACGCCCATGAACGTCGTGGTGGGCATGACACGGCTCGCCCTCAAGCTCGCCGCCGACCCGCGGCAACGTGAGCACCTGCTGCGCGCGGACCGCGCCGCCCATGGCCTGCTCACCCAGATCAGCAATCTGCTGGACGTGGTGAAGCTGGAGTCCGGCGAGCTGCACCTGGAGCGCACCGCCTTTGCGGTGGAAGAGCTGCTGTCCCAGCTGGTGGCAACCTATGCCGAGCAGGCGGAGCGCAAGGGTCTCGACCTGCGCTGCGAGCAGGACCCGCGCATGCCGCCCGTGCTGGTGGGCGACATGGAGCGGCTGCGCCAGGTGCTGGCCAGCCTGACCGACAACGCACTCAAGTTCACGGAGGCCGGCGAGATCGTCATCGCCTGCCGCCCCATCGGTCGCGACGCGCGGCACGCCCGAATCGGCTTCGAGGTCCGGGACACGGGCGCTGGGATTCCGGTGGATCAGCAGGCGGAGCTGTTCGGGCTGTTCCGGCAGGGCGATACCTCGCTGACCCGCCGCCACGGCGGCAGTGGTCTCGGGCTCGGGCTCTGCTACCGGCTGGTGCAGGCCATGGGCGGCGTGCTCAAGCTCGACAGCCGCCAGGATCTTGGCAGCAGCTTCCAGTTCGAGCTCGATTTCGCGGTGCCGACGGCGTCCAGCCAAGCCGCGGACGCCACCCTCTACGACAGCCCGCATGTACGGCCGCCGGCCGCCGTCGCTGTGCACGCGGACGCCCACACCAGGTCTGCACTGCCACCGGCGCCCGTCGGCGGGACCACCCGCATCCGGGTGCGCGGCAACGATCGCCTGCTGCGTCGCCTCATGGGGCGCTTTCGGCTGGAGCACGGCGATTTCGTCGCCGACTGGAGCAGTCTGCACAGCGCGGGCGACCGCTTCGGTGCCGCACAGCTCGCGCAGGCGCTGGAAAGCGCTGCGGCGAGCCTGGGCGCGCTGGAGCTGCGCGCGGCGGCTGCCCGCCTCGCGCGCCAGCGCCGCGCCGACGACACCACCGAGGCCGCAGTCAGCCGCGTCGCGATGCTGCTTCAGATGCTGCTTGCGGAGATCGACCAGCGCCTGGGCGACGACCCCACCGCCGCGGCGGCCGGGGCGCTGTCCACGGCATCCCATGCCGACCCGTCCAAGGCCGATCCGGCGGCCAACACCGCGGCGCCGGAACCGCCCGTCTCCCTCGACGCGGCGCTGCGGCGCCTGGCCGCGCTGCTCGCGGACTTCGACGCCGCCGCCATCAACGCGCACGAGCAGGTGCACGCGCGCCTGTCGGGGCTGGTGTGCGCCGAAACGCTGGCGACACTGCGCAATGCGGTGAACGGCTTCGACTTCGCCACCGCCGCCGAGCTGATCGAGGAGGTGGCGGAGGCGCTCGGCGTGGCGCTGGAGCAGCCGCAGCAGTAGGCCGCGCCACGACGGCTCGGGCGGTGGCGGGTGCGGCTCGCAGATGGGCACCCGAGACCCCATGTCGTGAACTTCCGGAGGGTGCGTTGTCGGAAGCGACACCGGGCCGCCGGCCCTGGACGACACCCGCCTCGGGAGGATGCCGCCGTGAGAAGCCCATTTCTGCAAGCCTTCGCCGACCTGCCGCGCGAGCTGCCCATCTTTCCGCTGAGCGGCGCCGTGGTGCTGCCCGGCGTCCAGCTGCCGCTGAATATCTTCGAGCCGCGCTATCTCAACATGGTCGCCGCGGCCCTGGCGCAGGATCACCTCATCGGCATGGTGCAGCCGCGCGCGGACGCCGATGCCGCCGAGCCGCCGCCGGTGCACCGCATCGGCTGCGCCGGGCGCATCACCTCGTACAGCGAGACCACCGACGGGCGCATCGTCATGGTGCTCACCGGCCTGTGCCGATTCGAGATCGTCGAGGAGCTGCCGGAGCGCGACGGCTATCGCCGGATACGCCCGGACTGGAGCCGGTTCTCGGGCGACTACGACCTGGACGGCGGCAGCATCGGCGACCGCGAGCGCTTCATGGGCTCCCTGCGCGCCTTCTGCGACCAGCGCAGTGTCGAAGTGCCCTGGGAGGACATCGGCAAGATGGCGGACGACGACCTGGTGAATCTGCTCTGCACGCACCTGCCCCTCGGCGCCGACGACAAGCAGGCCCTGCTGGAGACCGACGGCATCGGCGCCCGCGCCGATCTGATGCGCGGCCTGATGGAAATGTCCGCCTTCAGCGGCGCCACCGGCGGCAGCGAGCAGCGACACTGAGCCTCGGTGCCCTTGAAATCCCGGGCGGGAAGGTTTACTACCGGTCTCCAGCGACACAACCCAACACGGGAGCAGCACCATGGCAGTCACCCTCACCGACAGCGCCGCCCGCCACGTCAGCCACATGCTGGAAAAGCGGGGTCACGGCATCGGTCTTCGCATCGGCACCAAAAAGAGCGGGTGCACCGGCTACGCCTATGTCGTGGACTACGCCGACGACCTTGACGACGGCGATCAGGTCTTCGAGAGCCACGGCGTCAAGGTGGTCGTTGACGACACGAGCCTTGAGCGCATCGACGGCATGGAAGTGGACTTCGTGAAGTCCAGCCTGCTGAACGAGGGCTTCGAGTTCCGCAATCCGAACGTCAAGGACGAGTGCGGCTGCGGCGAGTCCTTCAGCGTCTGACCACCAGCCCGTCGGACCCGCCCCACCCGGTCGGCACCGGCTGCGCACCCCGGCTGGCGCCCCCGGCGTCAGCAACATCTCCCGGGTCCGCAGTCTTCACGCGCGGCCCACGCAGCATCCGCGAGCAAACGCCCCCACCATGAGCACCGCAAGCGAGATCGACGACATCATCGACACCTTCGACCTGCTCGGCGACTGGGACCAGCGCTACGAGTATCTGGTGGAGCTGGGCGAGCGACTGCCGTCCATGGACCCGGCACACAAGGTGGACGCCAACCGCGTCATGGAGTGCATGAGCACGGTGCACGTGGTGCCGGAGCCGCTCGACGGCGGCCCGCAGCTCAAGTTCCAGGGGGACTGCGACACGGCCATCATCAAGGGCGTGGTGGCGCTGCTGGTGCAGCTCTTCTCCGGCAAGACCGCGGCGGAGATCGAGGCGACGGACGTGGACGCCCTGTTCGAGGGGCTCAAGCTGGAGGAGCACCTGAGCCCCAACCGCCACGTCGGCGTCTACGCCATCGTCAACAAGATGAAGGGACAAGCCGGCGCGTATCGAGTTGCCGGGAACGAGTAGCGAGTTACCCGCCTCGCCCCTCGCCCCTCACACATCCCCCCACATCCGCACCAGATTGCTGTAGCTGCGGTCCACCTGCGCCGTGTGCTCGGACTCCGGCGCGGTCCTGAGCAGGTGCTCGCGGGCCAGGCTCAGCTCGTACAGCAGCTCGCGCCGGCCTGGGTCACGCACATAGCTCTGGATCCAGGTGAGCGCCACCAGCCGCTCGCCGCGGGTGACTTCGGCGACGTGGTGCAGGCTGGAGGATGGGTAAGCCACGGCATCGCCGGCCGGCAGCTTGACCCGGTTGTCGCCGAAGCTGGTGCGGATCACCAGCTCACCACCGGCATAATCCTCGGGCGGATTCAGAAACACCGTCATGGACACGTCCGAGCGGAAGCGCGGCCCGCTTGAGCCCATAATCGGGTCGTCCACGTGGTCGCCGTAGGCCATGCCCGGGCGATAGCGGGCGAAGATCGGGTCCGCCACCCGGTGTGGCAGCACGCCGAAGCGGAAGGTCTCGTTGTGCCCCAGGCTCGCCATCAGGATGCGGATCAGGCGCTGAATGCGCTCCGGCTCCTGGCTCAGCTCCTCGTTCTGCTTGACCCGCGCCGCGGCGAAGCCGGCGGTGAGCCGGCCGTCCACGAAGGCGCCGCCGCGGATGATCTCGTGCAGCTTGTCGAGCTGGGCTTGGTTCAGCAGATTCGGGATGGTGAGCAGCATAACGGGACGAAGCAACAGGCGTGTCGGCAGGAGTCGGCAGAGTCCTTTGATATCATAGCGGGGTTACCCGTCACAGCAGCCCGCGGAGGTCGAAGCATGATCCTCAAGGCCATCGTCGAGGACCAGGAATACAGCCTGAACGTGCCGGAGCACGTGCTCGCCGGCTGCGACGACTATTGCGACAAGCTCGATGCGGACATGGACGCCGGCTGGCAGATGAGCCGGGAATGGGTGGCGCAGCCGAACCGCGAGCAGCGCTGCCAGATCGTCGCGGACAAGCTGCTGACGGCGCTGGAGAAGGAGAACCACAAGCTCGGCATGCTCATGGCCGCCTACCTCCTGAAGCGGCTGCCGAATGTCGAGGCCGTGGAGCTGGACATCCAGGGCGAGATCCAGAACAACACATTCCGCTTCCGCGACACGCCGGCGGCGGACACCGCGGATACCGCCACGGCGCCGGTGGCACAGGCCGCGGCGAGCGCCGGCGCGCCGACGGGCCTGAGCCGCATGCAGGCCATGGCGCAGGCCGGCAACGACGTCACCAAGGTCTTCAAGGTGGGCAAGGCCTGGCGCTTCTCGGTGTACGACCACGCCAGCGGCACCTGGCAGGACTCGCCGCTTATGGCCACCGAGCAGGAGGCGGAGCGGCTGCGTCAGGCCGCCTTCAAGGAGCGCTATGAGGCCCTGATCGGCGCGGACTGATCACGACTCCGTCCAGGCGCGGGTGCGCCCTGCGTCCTCAGGGCTTCCAGCCCTGATTGTGTCAGGCCAGGATGGCCTGACTACGCAGTCAGCGACCTAAAGTGGCCGGCGTTATGATCCAAGGCCCCACTGACTCCCCAATCCGCCACCAGCCACGCCATCCGTGTCCGCCACCCAGCCAAGCCCCAGCCCCCTGCCCTTCGAGGTCACAGCGCCGCTCGCACTGCGCTGGCGCAGCAGCGGTGACGCCAGGGTGATCGCCGCCTGCTTCCCACACCCGCAGGGCCTGTTGTACCTGGACCTCTTCTGGCACCGGAAGAGTCCCGCGCAGGCCGCCCACCTGCTGCGCGGCGAGCTCACCGGCACCGGTCCCTGGCGCATCGGCGACTGCATCATTCACGTGCTCGGCTGCCACAACACGGACCCGGACCTCGCCGACGACTTCGCACGCTGGCGCGCCTACCTGGAGAGCGATGCCGCCGCGGCCGAGTATCCGCCGCCGGCGCAGATCCGCGACATCGCCCGCCGGCTCGGTGCCAGCGTCTGAGCCCGCCCGTCGGCCGCCGGCACCTGGCACCACCGCGAGCAGGGCGTGGACACCGCCCCCGGCATCGGCGCCCTCGGCTGGCAGGGCTGGCTCAGCATCGCGCTGGTGGTGCTCTGCTTCGTGCTCTTCCTGCGCACGCGTGTGGCGCCGGACATCGTCACCGCGGGCGCGCTGACCCTGCTGCTGGTCACCGGGGTGCTGACGGTGGACGAGGCGCTGGCGGGCTTCGCCAACCCGGGCGTCATCACCGTCGCCGTGCTCTACGTGGTGGTGAGCGGGCTCACTGAGACGGGCGCCGTGGGCTGGATCGGCCAGGCCCTGCTCGGACGCCCGCGCGGCGAGCAGGACGCGCGCCTGCGGCTCATGCTGCCGGCGGCGGGCCTGAGCGCCTTCCTGAACAACACGCCGGTGGTGGCGATCTTCATCCCCGCGGTGCTGGACTGGGCCAAGCGCCACCGCCTGTCGCTGTCCGGCCTGCTGCTGCCGCTCAGCTACGCCAGCATCGCCGGCGGCACCTGCACCCTCATCGGCACCAGCACCAACCTGGTGGTGGACGGCATGTACACCGCGCGCACCGGCGGCCCGGGCCTCGGGCTGCTGGAGCTCGCCTGGATCGGCGTTCCGGTGGTGGCCGTGGTCATCGCCTATCTCCAGCTCTTCGGCACCAGGCTGCTGCCGGCGCGGACGACGGCCACGGACAGCTTCGCCGACGTGCGCAGCTACACCGCCGAGATGCTGGTGCCCGCCGGCAGCCCGCTCGCCGGCAAAAGCATCGAGGCGGCGGGGCTGCGCCAGCTGCCCGGGCTCTACCTGGTGGAGATCGAGCGCGACGGGCAGGCCATGCCGGCGGTGTCGTCGCGGGCGGTGCTGCGCGGCGGCGACCGGCTGGTGTTCGCCGGCATGCTGGACTCGGTGATGGACCTTCAACGCATGCGCGGCCTGCGTCCGGCGACGGATCAGGTGTTCAAGCTCGGCGGCAAGCGCCGCGACCGCTGCTTCGTGGAGGCGGTGCTGTCCAACAAGAGCCCGCTGGTGGGCCGCTCGGTGCGGGAGGGGCGCTTCCGGGCGCGCTACAACGCCGCCATCATCGCCCTCTCCCGCGGTGGTGAGCGGGTGCAGCGCAAGATCGGCGACATCGTGCTGGCGGCGGGCGACACCCTGCTGCTGGAGACGCACCCGGAGTTCGTGCTGCAGCAGCGCAACGCCAAGGACTTCCTGGTGGTGGCGCAGCTCGGCGACGAGCACCCGCCGGCGCACGAGCGGGCGCCGGTGGCCGTCGCCATCGTCGCCGCCATGGTGGCAAGCGTCGCCCTGGGCCTGTTCAGCATGCTGGAGGCGGCGCTGCTCGCCGCCGGCGCCATGGTGCTGACGCGCTGCACCCGCGGGCGGGTCGCGCGGCGCTCACCGGACTGGCAGGTGCTGGTGGTCATCGCCACGTCGCTCGGCATCGGCACGGCGCTGGAGAAGACCGGGGCCGCGGGCGTGCTCGCGGGCTCCGTCATCAGCCTGGCCCAGGGCATGCCCTGGCTGTCACTCGCGCTGGTGTTCGCCGCCGCGGCGCTGCTGACGGCGCTGGCCACCAACAATGTCGCCGCCGTGCTGGTGTTCCCCATCGCCATGGACGCCGCCCGCCTCATGGACGTGAGCCCCATGCCCTTCATGGTGGCGGTGATGATCGCCGCATCCGCGGCCTTTGCCACCCCCATCGGCTACCAGACCAACCTGATGGTGTTCAGCGTCGGCGGCTATCGCTTCGCGGACTTCCTGCGTGCCGGTATCCCCCTGACCCTGCTGGTGGGCGCGGTGACGGTGCTGCTGACGCCCCTGATCTGGCCCTTCTGAGTCGGCGCTGCCCGGGGCGTGGACGCCCTGCGGACCAGATATGTCATGCAGCATTGACACTCGAGGTCGCAATTTTGTGTCAATGTGACTTCACACATGCAAAAAATGGTTTAGACTCTAGCTGGCTGTCCCGCCGACGGCTCCCTGCCCCGCGCCCGCTCCGCCCGCACGGCAGGCCCACCCCAGCACGGGGGTTGCGACGCCCGTCGGCCTCTCCCCATGCCAGTTGGAGGATTCGACGTGTCCGCTGCCGCAACCGATCAAGCCACCACCCAGAAGCGCGACAATGGCCTGAGCCCCCTCGGCCTGGCCCTGATACCCCTGCTCGTGCTCTTCGCCGCCACCGTCGTCCTGTTCTGGCTGAGCCAGAGGGACATGTCCGGCACCTACAAGTACTGGGAGATCTTCGTGCCCGTGGTGGCCGTGGTCTCCCTGGTGTCGGGCTGGACCCAGGCCTATGTGAGCAACAGCAACCGCGCCTGGTACCTGCTGCGGCAGGTGATCCATTGGGGCGCTCTCATCGGGCTTCTGTACCTGCTGAACTCCCAGGGTTATCGGGAGCTGATGACCGACCAGCAGTACACCGCACTCATGATCTATCTGCTCGCCCTGGGCACGCTGCTCGCCGCAGTGCAGATGGACATCAAGCTGATCTTCTTCTCGGCCTTCCTGGCCTTCTGCGCCTTCCTCATCGCCGTGCCCGCGGACAATCCGACGCTCATCGCCACCGGCAGCATGCTCGGCATCGAGGAGCCCCAGGCCAAGCCGGTGCTGGTGAGCAGCGCCGTGGCGGTGGCGGGCTTCATCGGCAGCCTGTTCGTGGTCTTCATGATGCGCGGGGCCCTGATCGCCAAGCGCGCCGCGAACAAACGCAAGAAGGCTGACTGAGCTGCCGCAGGCGCTGCGCCGGCGCTCGCCGATACACAATCACTGCGCCAGGGGCGGGATGCCCGGGGAGCTCCCACCACGGCTCCACCGCCACGGACGGCGATACAACCACCGACGCCTCCCGTCGCGCTTGCCGTTGCGACGCCGGCCCCCACACCAGCAGCCATGCGGAGCGCTTTCGGCTAACATGCGCGCTGGCGTGCAACACGGCGCTGATGCGGATGGGGGAAGTCGAATCATGGCGTTGCGCAATCAACACTCGACATGCGAAGGGCGGCCGGCGGCGCGCGCCGTGGCGCTCGGGCTCGGGCTGCTGCTGGCCGGCACGGCGGCAACGCTCAGTGCCGCGGAGACGCCCTGGTCGCGCATCCGGGACGTCTCGCTGGGTCAACCTGCTGCCATCGGCGGTCCCAGCAACGGCTGCATCGACGGCGCCGAGGCGCTGCCGGCGAGCGGCATCGGCTTCGTCAGCATCCGCCGCCACCGCAACCGCCACTACGGGCACCCGGAGACCATCCGGCTCATTCGGGACTTGGGCCGCGCCATGAGCCGGCGCAGCGGCCGCTACGTCATGATCGGCGACCTCGCCCAGCCCCGTGGCGGGCGCATGAGCTCCTCCCACGTGAGCCACCAGAACGGCCTCGATGTGGACATCTGGCTGACCCTCGCGCACTCGCCGGCGCAGGCGGTGCGCACCACCCCCGAGCACCGCGACCCACCCAGCATGCTGACACCGAAGAAGCTCGCCCTGAACGAGCGCTTCGGCCCGGACCAGCTGTTTCTGATCAAATCCGCCGCCCAGGACCCGGCGGTGGACCGCATCCTGGTGAACCCGGGCATCAAGCGCGCCCTGTGCCAGCGCGAAGACGACGCCGCCTGGCTGCGCAAGCTCCGCCCCTGGTGGGGCCATGATGCGCACATGCACGTGCGCCTCAAGTGCCCGCCCGACAGCCCGCATTGCCGACAGCAGTCGCCCGTGCCCATGGGCAGCGGCTGCGGCTCGGAGCTCGCCTGGTGGTTCAGCCTGGAGGCCCGCAGCCCCAGCAGCAGCGGGTCGTCCGGCAAGCCGCGGGCGCGGCCCCAGCCACCGGCGCAGTGCCAGGTGCTGCTGCGGGCGTCCTGACCCGTCACCGGGCGGTCTGCCCGGCATGAACCGCGCCGAGCGCATCTACCGCATCGACGCCCTGCTGAAGGAGCGCGCGCGCTCCCTGGAGCAGCTCCAGCAGGCGCTGGAGGCCTCCCGCGCCACGGTGGTGCGGGACCTCGGCTACATGCGCGACTTCATGCAGGCGCCCATCGAGTACGACCGCGCCAGCAACGGCTACCGCTACGCCGCCGATGCAGCGCGCTTCGAGCTGCCGGGCTTCTGGCTGAACGAGAGCGAGCTCTACGCCCTGCTCGCCAGCGGCCAGATGCTGGACCAGATGCAGCCCGGGCTGCTCGCACCCTACATCGGCCCACTGCGCGGGCGTATCCGCAGCCTGCTCGCGCAAAGCGGACACAGCGCCGCGGCGGTGGCCGACAGCATCCTGCTGCAGCCCATGGCGACGCGCACCACGCACCCCGAGCGCTTCGGCACCATCGCCGCCGCACTGCTGAAGCGCCAGCCCCTGCGCATCGCGTATCACAGCCGCGCCCGCGACGAGCACACCGAGCGCCTAGTGCACCCGCAGCGGCTGATCCGCTATCGCGACAACTGGTACCTGGCGGCCCATTGCGAGCGCGCGGCGGGGCTGCGTATCTTCTCGCTGGACCGCATCGACCACGCCGAGCCCGCACCCGGCCCGACACTCGCCACGGACGCCAAGGCCCTGGACCGCTTCCTGGGGGCGAGCTTCGGCATCTTCTCCGGCAGCGCCACCGCCTGGGCGGTGCTGCGCTTCAGCCCGGAGGCGTCGCGCTGGGTGGCGGACGAGACCTGGCATCCGGACCAGCTCGGCCAGTGGCAGGGCCGGTGCTACGAGCTGCAGGTGCCCTACTCCGACCCGCGCGAGCTGCTGCGGGACATTCTCAAGTTCGGGCCCGACGTGGACGTGCTGGCACCCGCCGAGCTGCGCGCCCTGGTGGCCGAGCGCCTGCGCGCCGCCGCAAACCGCTACGCGGACGACTCGCCGCTGCCCTGATCCGCCTCCGCTGCGCAAGCCGCGAGTGCGCCCCCGGTACGCCGACTTCAGTCGGCACCCTGGGGCAGGCGGATCTCAGTCCGCCGCTGGCAAATGATGCCTGGCCGCAGATGCTCCGCAGCGTTGCGCCAATCCCCGGCGTGCCGCTGCGGGCATGCTCAGCCGCGGCCGGCCAGTGCAGCAGCGCATCCGCCCGGCGAGCGCAAGCGACAGATCGCACAGATTTACCGCTACTTTTCACGCCCGATCCGGATGCGAAGGGTGCAGCTTGGTGTGTCATCGTGCACTCGGGTCGATGCTCGCCCCCGCGGGCCGGCGTACACGATTCGCCATGGCGCCGATGGATGACAACCGAGGCTCAGTCCGTGAGCCGGTCGCGGTGCTAATAATTGAAGGACATCGTCAACCGGCCCGAGCGGGCCCCGTCAGGGAGGTCACAGAGAATGCCCCTCGACCAAACGCACAGCGTCTGCTGCACCATCGAAGCCGCCTTTCCGCTGCACGGCGCGCACCTGCCCCGCCACCACGGCACAGCCCTTTACGCCGCCCTCTGCGAGCAGCCGGACTGCGGCACCTGGCTCGCGGCGGCGGACCACGTCGCCATCGCCCCCATCACCGGCCGCCCGGACGCCGACGGGCTGCTGGCACTGACGCCGGAGAGCCGCCTGCTGCTGCGCCTGCCGCCGGCGGAGCTGCCGCAGGTGCTGCGCCTGGCGGGCCGCCGGCTGGAGCTGGCGGCGGACGGCGCCCGGCACCTGCTGGACATCGGCGAGCCCCGCGTGCGCCTGCCGCAACCGGCGGCGGAGCTGCGGGCGGACCTGGTGGTCTTCGATGACGTGCCGCCGGCGGCCGGCGCGGCGCAGTCCGGCGCACCCTGCACCGCTGAGGCATTCGCCGCCGCCATGCGCCGCGCGCTGGCAGCGCTGGAGATCGCGGCGGAGCCGGTGCCCGGCCCCGCCGGCAGCCTCGCACTGCCGGGGCGCACCGTACCCGGCTTCGGCCTGCACATCGCCGGCCTTTCGGCGGACAACAGCATCCACCTCCAGGAGGCCGGTCTCGGCGACCATCACAAGCTCGGCTGCGGGGTCTTCGTGCCAGGGTGAAGTCCCACCGGTACGCGCACGCCATCGGATGCTGTGCGCTGCACCACAAATCGGAAAAAACCAGGTGCTCCCGGAGTTTTCATGGTGCTTACACCGATGCTGACTTCTCTCAGAAACCCATGCAGCAATAGGCGCAACGGCTATGGCTTGAGCCGCCAGGCACCGCCAGGATATGGATGTCGAACATGAACGACGTATGGGGATATTGCTGTCACCCGCCATGCCGCACCGGCGCCGGGCAGGCATATCCATGGGCCCGAAGGTACCCGACGAGGGAGGTCCTCAGCGATGCCACTCGACTACGTCCCAGGTGTTTGCTGCACCGTTCACGGGATCTTTCCGCTGCGCGGCAGCCGCCTGCCCGCAGATCACGGCGCGGCACTCTACGCCGCCCTCTGCGCGCTGCCGGACATCGGACGCTGGCTCGCCGACGCCGATGACGTCGCCATCGGGCCGGTCGCGGGCCGCACCGGCGCCGACGGCCTGCTCACGCTCACCGCGGACAGCCGGCTTCTGCTGCGCCTGCCGGCCGCCGAGCTGCCACAGATACTGGGTCTCGCCGGAGAGCGGCTCGATGTCGGCGGCTGGCAGCTCGACATCGGCGACCCGCGGGTGGAGGTCCCACACCCTGTGGCAGCGCTGCACGCCGGGCTGGTGGTCCTCGACCACCTCAGCGATCCTGCCGGGCAACGGGCCGGCAGCGGCGACCCGGGCGAGCCGGCAACGGCGGACGCCTTCGTCGCCGCGGTCGAAAGCCAGCTCGCGGCCCTGGAGATCCAAAGCCGCATCCGCGTCGGCGCCCCCGGCTGCCTGCAACTGCCGGAGCGCAAGGCCACCGGCTTCGCACTCGCCATCAGCGGACTCGCGCCCGACGACAGCATTCACCTGCAGGAGGCGGGTCTCGGCGACCACCGCAAGCTCGGCTGCGGGGTGTTCGTGCCGGCGTGAAGGGCGGCACCGGCAGCTCACGGCCGGGTGCCATGGGCTGCCACGCGGCTGGACCGATCGGGGTCGGCAAAGGCGCAGTCGAGCGCGTGCCTGGCGCAAGCCGCGATTACGAAGACTATGACTGAGCCGCCATCCTGCCCATGCACAACCCACCGCATCCCGGCGACATCATCCGCGAGCTCTGCCTCGACGCGCTGGGCCTAGCGGTCACCAAGGCGGCCGAAGGCCTCGGCGTCAGCCGCAAGACGCTCTCCAGCGTCCTGAACGGCAAGGCCGGCATCAGCCCCGAGATGGCCGTTCGCCTCTCGATCGCCTGCGGCACTTCCTCGGAAAGCGGGCTCAACCAGCAAGCGCAATACGATCTCCGGCAGGCCGAGCAGCGCCGCGGTGAGCTGAAGGTCAGGCGCTTGACGGCGGCTTGACAACAGCCACTCGCTCGCCTGTTCCGCGGAACTGGCACCCGCAACAGAGCTCAGCCCAGCGGGCGCGGCATCCTTGCCGCGACGGGCTTGTGCCGCTGCCATGGAGCCTGACGCGGCCGGGAGGCCGCTCCCACAGGCGCCACGGTGTCGCGACCGGGAGGCCGCTCCCACGGGGGCTTTGGGTCGGACTCAGCCGAAGTCGTAGTTGACGATGTCCATGACGCGGCGGCAGATCTCGCGGCCGTAGTCGGTCCACAGGCCCTGGCCCCAATAGCGGTAGCAGCTGGTCTGGCTGGCCATCAGGTGGTACAGCGCGTTGCGGTAGTGCGGGTCGTCGGTGGGGGTGCCGGGCTTCAGCACCTTTTCATTGAACAGCGAGCTGGCCTCTTCCATGGGGCCGATGACGTTCTCGTAGCCCTTCACCCAGGACAGGTCATTGGTCCAGCTGCCGCCGTCCATGTGGAACTGGTGGTCTTCCTTTTTCAGCTCCTCGATGACCTTATCCAGCTTTTCGGGGCCGTCGCCGGGCTGCATCCGCTCCCAGATCTTGCCCTGCTGCACCGGGCGGATCTCGGTGAGATCGGTCTCCTTGATGCCGAGGGCGAACAGCTGCTCGATGTACTCACTGCCGTTCATCAACGGGGTATCGGTGCCGGAGGCGGCGCGCACGGCCTCCATGAACTTGTCCGGGAACTCGTTCATCATGACGCCGCCGTTCTCACCGTCGGCGATCTGCGTCACCAGCGGCGGCACCTGTTTACCGGCGAGCTCCCAGCGCTCCAGGCCCTGGGCCTCGTACCAGGGCTGCATCTGCGCCACCAGCTTGGTGTCCGAGCCCTGGGTCTTCACCAGCGCGATGATGCTGACGCTCTCGCCCTCGGAGTTGGTGCAGGTGAGCAGGTGCGGCAGGTGCGGGCGCTGGGGGTGCCAGCCGTTGTCGGTCTGCTCGACGCTATGCTCCTGCACCAGCACCCATTGGTAGCCGCATTCCTTGAGCGTGTTGACGAATTCATAGGCCACGTCCGGGTGGTTGGGCAGCGCCATCTCCGACGGCGAGAACCCCCGCACGCGCTCCAGGGCATCGAGGCCGAACATGGCCGCGAAGTGGTGCTGGAAGGCCTGCACATGCAGGCGATAGTCCTGCACCGGCGTGGACGGCGCCACGGCATGGCCCCAGGGCATGCCGAGCCATTCCACCGCCCAGTTGTAGTCCGGGTTCATGGTGATGGTCTTGAGTGCGTCGATGACATGGCCCTCGCCCATCTGCCTGAGGCCGTGCAGCAGGGTGCCAGAGTACTCCAGCATCACCCTTGGGGACTTGCCCTCGTGGATGAGCTGCGGGATGAGCTCGCCCATGCGCTTATAGCACCAGACGAACACCGGGGCGTTGTGGTTATCGCCGATGTCCTGGTGCTCCATCATGTACTGGAGGTTGCTGATGAGCGCGGCGGTCTGGAGGTCGTCGCCGCCCGCCGGGATCAGCGGCTGGTGCTGGTGCAGGGCAATGGCCGCCGCGGCTCGGATGCGGCCAAAGTCCACGCCGCCCGGGATGTCGGACAGGCTTTTCTCCTTGCCCCGGGCCATGGCGGCGGCGATGTCTTGCTCGTGGCCGGAGATATTCGGCAGGCCTTCGATTTCTTCGGGAAGCTCAGGCATGGGACGGCTCCTGGATGTGTTGTGTGATGAGACGATGAACGGATGTTTCGGGTGTCTGCGGGACGCCGGGTCCGGTGGCCCCGGAGAGGGCCGCGCAGCCGTGTCGAGCCGCCCGGCGCTCAGCCGGGGGTGTTGCCCCCGCCGGACTGCGAAGCGACGTGCAAATGGCGTTCCGCTTCCTTGAGCGCCGCCTCGGCGGCGTCCAGGTCGGCGGCGGCCCGGCCCACCCAGGCCTCGCCCCAGAACAGGTTGCAGCTGGTCTCTGCGCGCAGCAGGCGCCAGCGGGCCTCCTCCAGCACGCCGATCAGCGCAGGGTCATCGGGCGCCTCGGCTGCGCCCTGCCGCACGCTGGTGCGCAGGCGCGCGCTCACGTCGGCGTAGCGCGCGAGCATGCGCTTTTGGGCATCCGAGCCGGTCCACTGGGTAAATCCCCGGCCATGGTGCCAGCCGGTGTTCCAGGCGCCGGTGCCCACATGGACCTCGCCGTGGGCGCCCCAGCGGTCCAGGTAGTCGCTGATGCTGGTGGGTCTGACCCCGGCGCTGCCCTCGCGCACCCGCTCCAGCATGGGCAGATAGAAGGCGCTCCAGTAGTTGGCGCCCTCGGTGACGTTGCGGAACCAGCCGCCGTTCTCGCCGTCGGTGGCGGTGGTGACCAGGGGCTCGAAGCTGCACCAGCGGGTGCGGTCGGCCACCTCCGCCAGGAACCAGTCCAGCTCCATACCCGACTCCTGCGCGTCGGAGAGCTCGCGGTCGCGCACGACGATGACGATCTCTTCACCTTTGTGGCGGGCAATGTGCGGGCGATAGCGCAGCTCCGGCCAGTCCATCGGCGTGACGGGCTCCACATGGGCGCTGTCCACCAGCACATAGCGGTAGCCGAAGTGCTTCAGCAGCGGGATCAGCTCCATGGAGAAGCCCATCTCCGGCGGCCAGAAGCCGGCGAAGCGCTCACGCCAGAAGAGATGCCGGGCGAGGGCCTGCCAGCGGCGCAGGTGCTCGGGCCGGTCCGCGGGCGGGATCAGCGGCAGCACCGGGTGGTAGTAGCCGGTGCCCAGGATCTCGAACAGCTCGGTATTCTGCAGGTGCCAGAGCAGCTTGCCGCAGTCCACGATGCCGTAGACCCGTTCCTGGAAGTCGGGGGCCGACAGGGTCTCCAGCAGTGTGCCGGACAGGGACAGGTGCACCCGCGCAAGGTCCTCCTGCCCCCAGAGGGCGCGGGGGATGCGGTCCAGCGCAAAGAGGATTTCCTTGGCCTCCCAGGCGGCGTGCTCCAGCAGGTGCTCCAGGTTGCCGGCGGGCTGGTGCAGGTTCAGCACCAGGGCGTGATGGGCGGGCATGGGCGGTGGCTCCACCGACGATACTGTGCCCGGCTGCCTTGGCGCCGGGCGCTGTGGGTGCAGGCGTGATCGCGCTGCGCACTCGATTCGGACATGATACCGAATCAAGCCCGCGCCCCCACGACCCGCCGCCGATCTGCGAGCATGCCGCCAGCCGTTCCACTCAGCACCACCGCGATGTCATTCCGATCCCGCCGCGTCGTCCGCCTGCACCCAAAGCCCATCGCCCTCGCCGCGCTGCCGGCCGTGCTCGCGCTGCTCTCAGGCTGCGACGAATCCCCCACAGGGCGTAAGCAAGTAACCCTGGTGCCCGAGGCGCAGATGACGGCTCTGGGCGAGCAGAGCTTCGAGCAACTGCTGGAGCGCCGGCCCCTCGACGATGATCCCCGCGTGCGCCGCTACCTGGGCTGCGTCGCGCAGGCCCTGGTGGATGCACTGCCGCAGCCGCGCGGCGAGTGGTCCGTCGCCGTCTTCGACGACCCGACGCCGAATGCCTTCGCGCTGCCCGGCGGCAAGATCGGCGTGCACACGGGCATGCTCCAGGTGGCGCGCACGCCGGACCAGCTGGCGGCGGTCATCGGCCACGAGATCGGTCATGTGCTGGCGGAGCACGGCAACGAGCGCCTGACCCAGGAGCTCGCCGTGCAGGGCGGCCTGCTGCTGCTGGACATGTTTGCGGAAGAGCCCGACAGCTTCGAGCACGAGGCGCTGCGCAAGGCCCTGGGGCTCGGCGCCCAATACGGTCTGCTCCTGCCCTACAGCCGCACCCACGAGCGCGAGGCGGACCGCATCGGCCGCGACCTCATGGCCAGGGCCGGCTTCGACCCGCGGGCGAGCGTGCAGCTTTGGCAGAACATGGCCGCCGCCGGCGGCGGTGAGCCGCCGGCCTTTCTGTCAACGCATCCGTCGCATGACACTCGCATGGAGGAGCTGGCAGCCGACATGGACCAGGCGGTGGCCTTGTTCGAGGAGGCGCGGGCAGCGGGGCGCTCGCCCGGCTGCACGCCACCCTGAACGCCGCGGCGGGTGACGGAGCTGGTTGAGGGTGCGCTGTTGCGGCGCAATCTCACTGGAGCGATGGGCGCGCAGCCGCAGGGCTTGCCACCGCGTACCCGGCAGCCAGGCGCGTACGCGGCGGGCCGGCTGGAAGCCGGCGCCCCCAGGGGGTGCGGCGGGCTCTAAGGGCGTGTCGATCGCGAGACCGATACCGATACCGATACGAGGGCGGGTATGCAGCGCATCATCGTCGACCCTGAGTCCAAATCGCTGGCCGAGCGCTACGCGCTGGTGAAGGCCGCCAACCGCCGCCGGGGCCGCTTCCCGGAGGGCTGCGTCACCGTGGTGGACTCGGAGGAAGCCGCGCGCGCCGGACGCGACGAGTTGCGCAAGCTGCATCCGGCGGTGGTGTATGGGCCGTCCAGCTCGTCGGAGGGCCAGAAGCTCTACTACCTGGTCAAGTGGCTCTGAGCCTCGGCTACGGGACCGAGCGCCCCAGGCTTTCCGCAATGGTTATTCTGGGCCCGGCCAACCTCTGCACAACAGCCTGCGGCCCGCGGCGCGGATGAGTCACGACTCAACCGCACAGTAAGCGTCTATAAGGCCGGTGAGCGACGCACATCCGCCGTCCTGGCCCGCCCGGCACTGGCTTCGCTGCCCTTTTCCACACGCCCTCAGCGTCGTCGCGGGCGCCATGCTGCATCCCGAGCAGAGCAAGCGCGTCCATGCGCAGGACCGCTGACCCTGCCAGCATCTCCGTATCCTAACCCTCCCCTCAGACCGCGAAAAAGGTATCATCCAGGCATGATATCAGGCTGATGAGATAACCAGATGCGCGACTTCCTGTTCCGTGAAGCCGAGGTACGCACACTGTGCAACACGCTGCGCAGCGGCGGCAGCGTGCTTGTGTTCGGCCTGCGCCGCACCGGCAAGACCTGGGTGCTTGAGGAGGCCGCGCGGCGCCTGGCGGCAGACGATGCCGCAACCGGCGGCGATCACAAGGCGGCGCAACGCCGACTCCAGCCCTGCCTGATCGACGTGCAGACCCTGTCGACGCCCTCCCAGCTCTACAACGCCATCCTCGCGGCGCTGCCGGCGGGCGTGCTGGCGCGCTGGAGGCGGCTGGTGCTGGACGGCAGGACCCTGCCGAGCAAGCTCGCCGACGCCATCCAGAACCGGCTCAAGAAGGGCAGCTTCGGTGGCGCCTCGGTGGAGCTGGACAAAGGGCTGGTGGACTACTGGGAGCCCATCGCGGCCGCCACCGGTCAGGCCCTGGCCGACGCCGACCCGCCTGTTGCGCTCTTCATCGATGAACTGCCGTTCTTCATCGAAAACCTGCTGGAGCAGGGCTTCGAGAAGCGCTTCGCCAAGCAGGTGCTGTCCACGCTGCGCGCCTGGCGCGGCAGCGGCACGCCGATGGCCATCGCCGGCTCCATCAGCCTGGACTTCCTGCTGGCGGACCTGGAGATCACCAGCCAGGTGATGAACAACGTGGACCGTTTGTTCCTGTACCCCTTTCAGCCCGACGAGGCACGGGAGATGCTGCGCCGGCGCGCCCAAGCCTTTGGCCTCGGCAGCTGGGACGACGCCTGTCTGGATGCGATCCTGGCGCGGATCGACGACCTGCATCCGTTCTTCATCGACCTCATCGCGCGCAAGCTCTCCGGCGCCGATTGCTGCGACCCGGCCTACATCGACCGGACCTTTGCCCGCCAATACTGGCCGGACCTGCGCCGCACCTTCTTCCCGCAGTTCCAGGAGCGCCTGGCCAAGTATTTCACGGCGGAGGAGCGACGGGCCGCCGAGACCCTGCTCGATGCCCTCGCCCGCAGCGACGCGGAAACCCTCTCGCGCCACGCCATCGCCGCATTGCTGCCCGACGTCGGCGCCGCCCTCGGCCCGCTGCTCGACAAGCTCCAGCGCCAGGAGTTCATCCACGCGCAGGAGCCCGGCGAGTACGCCTTTGCGCTGCGGGTGCTGCGGCATTGGAGAATCGACCATGGCGCCTGAAGACATCCGCCGGACCATCTATCGCTTCGACCCGCACAGCATGGCCGACGCCGCAGTGCGGGCGCTGGCCACCGGCCGCGAGGCGCCGCTGGCGCTGACGCTGCGCAGCATCGACGCACGCCTGGCCGGCAGCGGCCCGAGCCGGCACCTGATGGTCATGGGGCCGCACGGCATCGGCAAGTCGTTCTTTCTCAGGCTGGTGCAGGTGGCGCTGAAGGACCGCGGCACGCCGGCGGGGTTCCTGCTGCTGCCGGAGGAGCAGCCGAACCTGACCACCGCCGCAAGCCTGCCGCGGGAGCTGCATCGGCTGCTCACCGGCGCCCCGGCGGCGAGCCTGATGCCGCACCTCGGCGCCGAGCCGGGCGACGCCTGGGAGGCGGCCGTCACCGAGCTGCGCGACGCCATCGATGCCCGCGCCGGCAGTGAGCCCGGCGCGGCGACGCCGAGGCTCCTCATCGCCGCGGTCGAAAACTTCGACCGGCTGCTGGAGCGCGCCTTCAAGGCCAAGGCGGACCAGTCGCGGCTGCGCCAATGGCTCGACGGCGAGCCGCGCATCATGCTCATCGTCTCCACCCTGTCCGGCGACCTGGACCAGCGCTACGGCGACAGGCTCTTTCACAGCTTCGAGCACCTGCGCCTGGAGCCCTGGGACAGCCCCGAGTACATCGCCTACTTCCGGCGCCGCGCCGGCCACGAGCGCCGCCCCGAGGGCGACTGGCCCGAGGCCAAGATCCGCGCCATCAGCCGCTTCACCGGCGGCAGCCCGCGCATGGCCGTGATCCTGTCCGACCTGCTGCGCGCCGACGGCGACCCGGTGAGCGCCGCCGAGACCCTGGACGCCCTGGTGGACAATCTGACGCCCTACTACCAGGACCTGCTCTGGGAGCGCATGCCCGACACCCCGCGGGCGCTTCTCGACGCCCTCATCCGCGGCGGCGAGCCCTGTTCCCAGAGCCAGCTCGCCGAGCGCGTCGGCCTGGGCCAGAACCGCATCGCCCAGCCCTTCAGCTGGCTGCGCGACAACGAGATCGTCTACGGCGAGCGCGAGCACCAGGGCCGCGCCACGCTCTACCGCGTCGCCGACCGTGTGCTGGTGCAGTACTACCGAAAGCGCCACCTGGACCAGCGCGCGCTGGAGACGCCACTGGCGGCGATGACCGAGTTCCTGGCCACCTTCTACCGCGGCGATGAGCTGCGGGCCCATGCGCTGCGGCTGTTCGAGCGGGGGCGGACGGCGGAGGCGGCGGCGTTTGCGCGGGTGCGGTTGGAGCAGAGCGGGCTCAGGGTCGCGGAGTGCCCGGCCTTCGCCGATCCGTCGCTGCTGCAACAACTGACGGACGCCTGGTCAGGAGCGGATGCGGACCGCGACGATCCAGCGGACTTGCAGCGGCAGCTTGCGGCGTTCCAGGCGCGCCTGGCCGAGGCTGCACCCGATGACCACGAGCTCCGCGGCACGCTCTGGGATCAGGTCGGCTGGCTGTCGATGAAGCTCGACCGCGCCGAGCCGGCCCTGGCCGCGCATCGCGAGGCCATCGCCGCCTTCGGCCGGGCCGGCAACCGGCATCGCGCCGCCTGGAACTGGATGGCGCTCGGTTGGTATGCCGCCCAGCCGTTTGGGCGCTTCAGCGCATTCCGCCGCGATGCCCGGGCGGCCGAGGATGCGTACGGTCGTGCTGCAACCCTCGCCACGGAGGCCGGTGCGCAGGCCTTGGCCTCAGAAGCCCGTTGCTGGTTGGGGATGCTGCATCTCGACGAGGGTCGATGGGGCCAAGCACGCCAGGCCTTCGACGGCGGGCTGGCCCTTGCCGCTGACGCCGAGGAAGCCGCAGCGGACAGATGGCGGGCTGCGAACCTCGAGGGTCTTGCGCGGCTTGCTGAACGAGACGAGCAACCCGAAACCGCCTTATCGCTGTGGCAGCAGGCCCTGGACGCCGCCCGCCGCAGCGGCCATCCGGACGCAATTGCATTTGCCCTCGGGAGTCTCGGCTTGTCGTTGCGCGCCCTCCACCGCCCGGCAGAGGCCCTGGCCGCCCATCGCGAGGCCGTGCAATGGGCGGAAGCCGCCGAAAGGCAGGACCTGGTGGACTGGGTTCTTGTGCGTGTCGGCGAACTGGCGGCGGAGCTGGGCGACGAGGCGGCCGCGGCGCAGGCCTGGCAACGGCTGTTCGACCGCTTGGCATCGTCCCGGGACGGGCGACACGGCATCGCCTCGCAATTCCACACAGCCGCGGCGATGTTGCGGGCCTTCAAGGACACGGAATTGGCCGCCACCGTCGCCGAGCAGGGCCTGCGTGCCGCGGTCGCGGCGGGCATCTCGGATTTGGCGCTCGCGGCACTGCTGTCCGTTCTGTTGCCGGCGCTGGAAGCCGGGGCGCAGGACGTCGAAGCGAGACTGGATCGCCTGGCGGCCATCTGGCACCCCGGAGGAACCGGCACCACGGACTGGCGAGGTATCGCCGAAGCGCTGCACGCCAGCGGCGCCATTGACCTAGCCGTCGCCGCCCATCGCCGCGGCATCAGCGAGACGCGAGCCGATGCCACGCTGCAGGACGAGGATAAGGCGGTGGGCGAAACGCAGCATTGGGCGTATGTCTATCGCATGTTGCGAGACGCCGCCCGCTACCGGGCCGCCGTGTCCGCGCTGACCGATGCGCTGCGCTTCGCGGAAGAGCAACGGCAGCGCGATCCGGCGTTCCCTTCCCAGCTGCGCGGGTTCATCGCGGCAATGCAATTGCTCCTCGACGCCGATGCATTTGCGTGGCAGACGCTCGACGATGCCATCACCGAGAACCCGGCTCATGCCGACGAGGTGCTGGAGGCCGCCGCCACTGCCATCCCCACCGCCGAGCGCAACGCTGACAAGGCCACCGCCTTTGCCATCGGCCGCCGGCTGATCGACCACCTCATCGCGCCGCCGACCGCACAGCGCCTCGGGCAAGCCGCGCCGACCGAGTCGCCCAAGGCCATGCCGCCGCCGCGCGCGGGGCACTCAACCCCAGGCGACGCCATCCACGCACTCTTCGTCGGGCTGCTGAAAGACCGCCCCTCCGACGATCTGCTGCGGGATCTGGCCCACGAGGTCAAGGCGCTGTCTGTCGCGCTTGCGCCCACCGCCGATGCGGTGCTGCTCACGCTGGACTACCTGGCGCAGGATCGCAGCCCTGCCGTGCTGGAGCGCGCCGAGCCCGATATCGCCATCGCGGTGCGGGCGCTGGTGGAGGCGCTGGACGCCGAAACCGGCGAGCCTGGTCCATGAACCAGCGCGCCTGCGCCCCAACACTCTGGCCCTGACGCACTCCACGAGCCCACAACGGGAAGCAGCACCAATGGACCAATCATCCCCAGCAGCCCTGGCGGTCCAGGGCCTGAGCAAGTCCTACGCCGAGGGCCGCCAGCGGCGCGTGGTGCTGCGGGACGTCGCCTTTGAGGTCGCACCCGGCGAGTGCGTCGCGCTGGTGGGCCGCTCCGGCTCCGGCAAGTCGACGCTCTTAAACCTGCTCGCCGGCATCGACCGCCCGGACGCCGGCGACGCGCGCATCCTGGGCCGGAGCGTCACCACCATGGGCGAGCCGGATCTGACCCTGCTCAGGCGCCGGCACATCGGCTTCATCTACCAGTTCTTCAACCTGATTCCGACCCTGAGCGTGGCTGAGAACCTGGCCCTGCCGCTGGAGCTGAACGGCGTGCCGGCGGCGCGGCGCCGCGCGCGCATCGCGGAGCTGCTGGACAAGGTGGGCCTCGCGGGGCGCGAGCGGGCCTTCCCGGACCAGCTCTCCGGCGGCGAGCAGCAGCGCGTCGCCATCGCCCGGGCCATCATCCATGACCCGGCGTTGGTGCTCGCCGACGAGCCCACCGGCAACCTGGACGCCCAAACCGGGCACCGGGTGCTGGCGCTGCTCTCGCATCTGTTCCGTGACGAGGGCCATACGCTGATCCTGGTGACCCACAGCCGCGAGGTTGCGGGCATCGCCGACCGCGCCTTCGCCGTGGACGAGGGGCGGCTCTGCGCGGACACCGAGGCCCTGTCCTGGTGAGCGCCACCATGGCCGACAGCACAGCGGCGCGCCGCGGCCTGGCGGCGCGCCTGGCGGGCGCCGTCGATGCCGTGCGGCTGCCGCCGGCGCTGCTCGGCGCGAGCCGGCGCTATCTCACCCGCCATCCCTGGCAGACCTGGCTTTCCATCGTCGGCATTGCGCTGGGCGTGGCCGTGGTCATCGCCGTGGACCTGGCCAACGAGAGCGCACGGCGGGGCTTCCGGCTGTCGGTGGAGCAGGTGGCGGGGCCGGCGACGCACCAGATCCAGGCCGCCGCCGGCGGCATCCCGGATGCGACCTATGCGCGGCTGCGCATCGAGCAACGGCTGGATCTGGCCACGCCGGTGATCGAGGCGCCCATCCGCATCGGCGAGCGCAGTCTCACGCTGTTGGGGCTGGACCTGGTTGCCGCGGCTCCGATGCGGCCCGCGCTGTTCGCCGGCGCGGCAGTGCAGGGCGACGGGGGCGGCGGGGGCGGCACCGAGCTTGCGGCGGCGCTCATCGCCCTGCTGGCGGAGCCGGATACACTGCTGCTGTCGGCGGCGGACGCCGCGGCCATCGGCGCCGCCGCCGGTGATGCCGTCAGCGTCGAGATCGGCAACAGCACGCGGCGCATGCGCATCGCCGCCGTGCTGCCGGATCAGGGCGGCGCAGGCCAGGGCTTGGGGGGTCTCGCCGTCGCCGACATCGCCACGGCCCAGGAGGTCACCGGCAGCATCGGCGCGGTGGAGCGCATCGATCTGATCCTGACGGACACTGAAGCGGACCGGGTCGCCGCCGCCCTGCCCACCGGGCTCAGGCTCACCACCACCGCCCAGCGCACCAATGCCCTGGCGCAGATGACCCGCGCCTTCCACACCAATCTCACGGCCATGAGCCTGCTCGCCATGCTGGTGGGCGGCTTCATCGTCTACAACACCATGACCTTTGCGGTGCTCCAGCGCCGCCCGCTGCTCGGCACCCTGCGCATGCAGGGCGTCACGCGCTCGCAGCTCTTCGCGCTGGTGCTGGTGGAGGCGCTGGTGCTGGCGGCCATCGGCGCACTGCTCGGCGTGTTGACGGGCATCGCCGTGGGTGCCGGGCTGGTGCAGTTGGTGACCCGCACCATCAACGACGTCTACTTCCAGCTCAGCGTGCGCAGCCTGCACCTGGACTGGCTGTCGCTCACCAAAGGTGTCGGACTCGGTATCGGCGTGACCCTGCTGGCAGGGCTCGGTCCGGCGCTGGAGGCGGCCCGCTCCCAGCCGCGGGACGTGGTGCGCCGCACCCTGGTGGAGCAGCGCGGGCAGCGGCTCCTGCCCTGGCTCGCGGCGGGGGGCGTGCTGGTCATCGCCCTCGGCGTCGCGTTGATCCCGCTGTCCGGGCGTTCCATGGTCTGGGGCTTCGTGGCGCTGTTCCTGGTCATCGTCGGCGCGAGTCTCTGCATGCCCCTGGTGGTGCGCCTGCTCGCCGGACTCACCACACCGCTTTTCGGCCGGCTCTTCGGCAGCGTCGGGCGACTCGCGGCCCGCGGCATCACGGCGAGCATCACCCGCTCCGGGCTCGCGGTGGCGGCGCTGGCCGTGGCGGTGGCGGCCACCGTGGGCGTCGGCATCATGATCGGCAGCTTCCGGGTAAGCGTGTCGGACTGGTTGGAGCACACGCTCACCAGCGACATCTACATCGCCACCGACGACACCGGCGGTGCCGACAGCACGGCCTCGCTGCCGCCGGGTCTGGCCGCCCGGCTGCTGGCGCTGCCCGGGGTGGAGGCCGTGAGCCAGGGCCGCTCGCGCCGGGTGGAGAGCCGCGACGGGCAGATGCGGGTGCTGGCGCTCACATCCAGCGCCGGACGGCCGCGGGGGTTCAGGTTCCGCGGCGAGACGGCGGTGGAGGTCTGGCCGCGCTGGGAGGCCGGTGAGCTGGCATTGGTCTCCGAACCCTACGCCTACCGCCACGACGTCGGCGTCGGCGACCGCTTGGAGCTGTTCACTGCCCGCGGCTGGCAGGCGTTCGAGATCGGCGCCGTGTTCCAGGACTACGGCAGCGACAGCGGCACGGTGATCCTGCCCAAGCCCATCTACGCCCGCCTCTGGGACGATCCGGGCACCGCCTCCATGGGCATCGTGCTGGCCGATGCGGCCGACGCCGAGGCGGTGGAGGCGCGGGTGAAGGCCATGGCCGCGGCGCTGACGCCGCCGGCGGCGGTGCAGACCAACCGCGGCATCCGCGAGCTGTCGCTGGAGATCTTCGACCGCACCTTCACCATCACCGAAGTGCTGCGGCTCCTCGCCATCGGCGTGGCCTTCGTCGGCATCCTGAGCGCCCTGATGGCGCTGGAGCTGGAGCGCGCCAAGGATTACGCCGTGCTGCGCGCCACCGGCATGACCCGCGGCCAGCTGCGGCTGCTGATCCTGCTCCAGACCTCACTGATGGGCGTCGCCGCGGGCCTCCTCGCCATTCCGCTCGGCGTCGCCATGGGCGACCTGCTCATCCAAGTCATCAACCTGCGCTCCTTCGGCTGGACCATGCCCATGCGCCTGACACCGGACACCCTGGCCTCCGGGGTGCTGCTCGCCTGGGTGGCGGCCATGCTCGCCGGGCTCTACCCGGCGCTGCGGGCGGCGCGGGCCGCGCCGGCACAGGCGCTGCGGGAGGAGTAGCGCAGATGGCGCACGGTCAATGACCGGCGGCAGCGTCCGACGATGGTCGCCTTGCCTCCGGCAGCGCGAAACCGTCGATTGCGATCCGCACAGGTGGCCCTTGAAGCAGACGCTTTTGAAACCCTGCTCAGCTGCGGCGAGTGAATCCCTTGAGCAGCGACTCCGGCCAAGCACGCACTCAGCGACGGACTTGGGTCGCCGGTAGCCCTGCCTTGCGCTGCGGTATTCGGCTTGCCGCCTGTGTCGTGTATTCTTCGCGCCAATGGCCGGCGGCGGTGCGGGTGGCGCCATGACGGCACCCGGCGGGTTGCGGCTTCGAGCTTTTCCCCAAACCCGGAGGCGAGTGAGCGACGATGGCAGAGGACAAGAAGGTCGTGACCAAGAAGACCGCGACGAAGAAGGCCGCCGTGACCAAGAAGGCGCCGGCCGCCGCCGCGCAGCCCCTCATCAAGAAGACGGTTGCCAAGAAGACCCTGGCCAAGAAGGTCGTCAGCAAGAAGGCGCCGACGGCTGCACCGGCAGCACCGGCAGCACCGGCAGCACCAGTCACGAAGAAGGCGGTCGCCAAAAAGACTGCGGCGAAGAAGACCTTAGCCAAGAAGGCCGCGGTGCCGAAGACTGCCCCGCAGCCGCCGCTGCCGGACCGCGCCGTGACGCTGAAGCCCGTGAGCGAGGTGACGCCCGAAGAGCGTTACCGCATGATCGAGGAGGCCGCCTACTACCGCGCCGAGAAGCGCGGCTTCGCCCCCGGCCAAGAGCACGAGGACTGGGCCGCAGCCGTCGCCGAGATCGACGCCATGCTCGGCCGCGACGACCACGCCGACTGACTGCCGAGCGCGCAGGCGCGCCGGGCGACGACGGCCTGGGCTGCCCCGGCGCGACCGCCGCGACGGTCGCCGACCGGCCTGCCGCGCACCAATGCTGCGGCATGCAGGCGGCTTCGCCTGAACTGGGCGCCGGCATGCCGGCAGGGTCGATCACGCCGGACAACCCCTTTTGCATCGAGGCCGCGGTCGCCACCTGTGTGCAGCGAAGCCAGCCACCGGTGACCCGCCATGACCGCCCCCGACGCCTACCTCGCCTCCCCCGCCCGCACGGACGTGGACCCCGCGGCGCTGCGCGCGCGCTTCATGGCGGAGGGGCTGGACCCTGATGTGCTGGACCCGAACCCGGTGCGCCAGTTCCAGGGCTGGTATCAGCAGGCCATCGACGCCCGCCTGCCGGAGCCGAACGCCATGTCCCTGGCCACGGTGGACGCGGACGGCCAGCCGAGCCTGCGCACGGTGCTGCTGAAGCTCTACGACGCCGACGGCTTCGTCTTCTTCACCAACTACGAGAGCCGCAAGGCCCGGCAGATGGACCACAACGACCGCGTGGCCCTGCTCTTCCCGTGGGTGGCGCTGGCGCGGCAGGTGAAGATCCTGGGCCGCGCCGCCCGCATCCCGACGGCGGAATCCCTCAAATATTTTACCACCCGCCCCCGCGGCAGCCGCATCGGTGCCTGGTCGTCGCCGCAGAGTCAGGTGATCAGCTCCCGCTCGCTGCTGGAGGAGAAGGTCGCTGAAATGAAGCGGCGCTTCGGCGACGGCGAAATCCCGCTGCCCCACTTCTGGGGCGGTTACCGCGTTGTGCCATCGAGCATCGAGTTCTGGCAGGGGCGCGAAAGCCGGCTGCATGATCGCTTCCGCTACAGCCGTAACGGTGACGCCTGGCGCATCGAGCGCCTTGCGCCTTGATGTCGCGCTGCGGACGTCGCCATGCCGCCCCCGGGTACGTGGACTTCAGTCGGCACATGAGCCCGAGCGACATCACCGGCCTGGTCCTCGCGGGTGGCGCCGGCCGCCGCATGGGCGGTCGCGACAAGGGCCTCATCGACCTGAACGGCCGACCGCTGGCCGCCTGGACCGCCGATGCCCTGCGCCCGCAGGTGGGCCGGCTCTGGATCAGCGCCAATCGCAACATCGAGCGTTATGCCGGCCTTGCGGAGCGCGTCATTCCGGACCGGCTCGACGGTTATCAGGGTCCCCTCGCCGGCATCGCGGCAACCCTTGCGGCCGTCGATACTCCCTGGCTGCTGACGGCGCCCTGCGACACGCCGCTGCTGCCCGCAGACCTGGCCACACGACTTGCAGCCGCCCTCGCCGCGGATCCGTCGGCGGACCTCGCGGTCGCCGCCGACAGCGAGCGCCAGCATCCCCTGCACGCCCTGCTGCCGGCGCGACTGGCAGCCTCCCTGGACGCCTACCTGGCCGCCGGCGGGCGCAGTGTGCACGGCTGGCTGGAGGCCCAAGCGGTGGCGCTGGCCGACTTCAGCGCAGTCCCCCGCGCCTTCAGCAATGCCAACCGCCCCGAGGATCTGGCGCATCTGGGCTGAACTGCCCACCGACGCAGAACAACCGCCCGCCATCAGCACCGCCGCGACCGCCCGTGCCGTCCGACGGAGCGCGCCGCGGCGCCGTTGCTTGCGGCGCGGCCCGGGCGCGCCCTGATGTGCAACCCGGTGTACGACGATTCCCACGCCACCGGCAGCAAACCCGCACAGACCTGTGCCGGCATTTCCGACTATCCAGCCTGGTCTTGCGGTCAGACTTTGCACACCCCGACGGCGGGATCGGTGTGTACCCGATCGTCGGGATCAACCCCTGTGCTCAACCCAACGAGGTGATCCGTATGGACATCGCAGAGCTCATTCGCATCGACCGCGGTCTCATCGAGCGCCTGGAGCCGCAGCGCCTTTTCCTCACCTGCCAGCCGCACGTGCTGGTGGTGACGGATATGGCCTTCTCGAGCCCCACTGGCTTCGCCCTTGCCCAATTCGTGGATACGCTGCTGGCCGGCGAGGTGTACGGCCGCACCCCAAAGGTGACCAAGGCCAATACCGGTAGCGACACCTCGGCGGACATTGAGAACTTCCGCTTCGACGACGCCACACACGGACTGGACATCGACCGCTATGATGTCTGCTTCATCTTCGCCATCGGCTCGGCGAGTGCGGTCACCGCGGCGGAGCTGGATGCGATGGCGGCCTTCATGCAGGCAGGCGGCGGGCTCTTCGCCACCGGCGACCATGCCACCCTGGGCGCCGGCATCTGCCGGGACATCCCGCGGGTGCGCAGCATGCGCAAGTGGACGGTGGCGCAGAACGTGCCCTCCGCGGGCGGCGAGGACCGGCTCTCCACCAACCTGCCGGGCGCCGATGCGACCTATGTCTTCGAGGACCAGTCCGACACCTACCCGCAGCGGGTCTACCTCAACTGGCGCACCGGTGCCGGCGGCGTCGCAGAGCCGCACCCGCTGATGCAGGCCACGGGCGGCGGGGCCATCGACCACATACCGGACCATCCGCACGAAGGGGAGTGCCTGATCCCGACGGATCTCACCACCAGCTTCAGCCTGGGCGGCGCGGACGTGGACGAATGGCCGGAGGAGACCGGCGGCGGTCCGCGCGTCGCGCCAGAGATCGTCGCCAAATCCATGTCCCACGGCGATGCCTTCCCGGGCAAGGCGGCCTTGGTGCCGCGGGAGTTCATCGCCATCGCCGCCTACGACGGCCAGCTCGCCGATGTGGGCCGCGTGGTGACGGATGCCACCTGGCACCATTTCGTAGACATCAACATCGACGGCACGGGCAGCACCCGCGAGGGCCTGATGCCGGGCGGCGTGGACACACCGGAGATGGTCCTGCTGCGCGAGCACTGGGTGAATCTGGCCAACTGGCTCATGCCCAAGCGGCAGCGACGCTGCCTGCTGGTGCCCATGCTGGGCCTGGAGCTGCTGCGCTTCCCGCTGCGCGAGGAGCTGGCCCTGCCGCCAGTGCCGCTGCGCGAAGCCGACGCAGACATGGCCCTGGGCCGCCAGGTGGAGCGCGCCCTCTCCAGCCGGCTGAAGCCGTTCCAGATCGCCGATCTGAAGGAGGACCTCGTGGCACTCGGCATGGCGGACGCGAACCGTGCGCAGCGACTGCGCGCCCTGAACGGGCGTTTCGGCGAGCTCTCCGCCGCCGACATGGGCGTCGCCGCCCTCGGCAGCCAGGCGGCCGCCATGGTCGACATGGCCATGGAGCAGTCCATGGGCGCCATGGACGAAGCGGAGATCATGGACAAGCTCGACGCCGCCGCGCAACAGAGCGTCGGCCGCCGCGCCCAGGCCCTGCGCAAGCGCCTGCAGGACGGTATGGAGCTTCTGCTGGAGCTGGAACAGCGCTGAGGCGGCCCGTGTCGCGCTGATGCTCGCTGCCGCCGCGGCGGACGCCGTGCTCAAAGCGTCCGGAGGTAGTGGACGATGCGCCAGCGGTCCTGCTCGCTCAGCGCGCCGGCGAAGGCGGGCATGCCGGTGCCGATGGCGGCGCCGCCGTCGCTGATGGCCCACATGAGATAACCGTCAGTGGCGACGGGTCTGCGCACCGTCCAGCGGAGGTTGGCCGGCGGCGGCGACAGGCCCGCACCGCCCGGGCCATCGCCATCACCGCCGCTGCCATGGCAGACGGCACAGTTGGCCTGATAGAGGCGCTCGCCAGCCGCGGTCACCTCCCGGGTCGGCGGCAGCGCCCGGACGGCGGATGCGCTGCGCCCAATTTCTGATCAAGGTCCGCCCTACGGTGTTCACCTTGTTTCTGAACCGTCACTTATCGCCGCGGTGAGGTTTGGCATCTGCTCCTTCAAGCGCAACCTGTCAGGGTGTGACCGATCAGTTCTTCCGCGCCCTTGGCGTAGGCAAAGGACGCAGCAGCGATCCGGGTCTTGGCGCCCTGCCGCTTCGTCCAGGGCACCGACTCTGGACACGCCGCCTGGTTGGTGCAGTGCTGCAACAGTGCGAGAACTGACCGGCCTTGCCTGCCGTCAGCGCAGGTGCTGACCCGCGGCAGTCCGCGGAGTTGAGCGCGACGGGCGCCGGGCAGCGGGGGCGGGCTCGACGCCGCCCGGGTCACCGGTGTGACGACGCGGGCTCGGGGCCGGTCTCGCCGTCCAGATGGATATGCCGGACGACGCAGGGATCGGCGCTGCGGTAGCGCGGCGTCGTGATCGTGGCTCGCAGGTATTCGATCATCGCCTCCCGCTCCGCCATTGCCTCGGCCAGCTCGCCGAGGCTCTCGCTGTCCTGCTCGATGTCCAGTCGGTCGTCATCGAGCCGATCCGCATCCAGCTTGCCGGCCTCGGCGAGCGCCACGCGCGCCGCGAGCCGGATCTCGGACTTGTCGCGCCTGAGGCGGACCTCTTCGCACCGGCCCGCCAGATCGATGATCTCATCGCTCAGATCCTCGATGACCTTCAGGGTCAGAAACTCACGCTCCTCCAGCTCGTTGGTGGGCGTCAGCAGCAGGTAGGACCCTTCGTCGATCGCACACTCCAGCCACGATACCTCGCCGGCCCTTGGCGAGCGCTTGAACCGGGCCAGCAGACCCTGCGCGTCCTCGGTCGGCAGATGGGCCAGCGTCATGCAGATGCGCTCCAGCTCAGCGACCGGCGTGTTCGGCGCGAACAGGGCCTCGGCCATGCGCATCATGTCCTCCGGGGTGCAGTCGTCGGGGTGCTGGATCGGCAGATGCTCGGTCATGGGTGGTCTCACCGCTGTGTCGGGTAGGTTGATCGTTGTCCGGGCCGGTCGGCCGGATGCGTCGGTCGCCGCCTGGTTCACCGCGTGGTCCTGACGCGATGCGGAGGCCCTCGGTATCGATTTCCGCACCGCGACAGGCCTGACCATCATAGCCCCGCGTGCGACGGCTCGGGCAACCAGTGCGGGATGCGCGAGCACATCGGCCCGGGACGGCGCAGGCCCTCGGCGTCGCCTGGCGCAGCCGCGGGCTGCCCAAGGTTGCCGCCGCGTCGGGGCTGGCTCGGGAAGCGCCATGCAAGCCGCTGCGCGCCGCTGCACAACCGCACCTCGATACTGTCGACCGCCTGTGCCGGGCGTTTTGGGTCAGGCTGAGTGTGCAGCCGATGTCGGAGCGCGACGGAGTCGTCAGGCCGCTCGCCTTGTGCCGGACCGATGTCAACGGCATTATTCGACATCGCTGACATCAATACACGGGCATGACATCACCATGGCAACGGTCACCGTTCGCAATCTGCCGGCCGAGGTCCATCGCGCGCTGCGGCTCCGGGCCGCGGCCCATGGCGTCAGCACCGAGGCGGAGATCCGCGCGATCCTGGCACAGGCCGTGCGCTCGGACGGCGGGCTGCGCCTGGGCACCGAGCTGCGCCGCTATGCGGAGGAAATCGGCGGCGTGGAGCTGGAGCTCCACCGTGACCCGACCCCCATCGAGCCGGCGTCCTTCGAATGATCATCCTGGACACCAACGTCATCTCGGAGCCCTTGCGGCCCCGCGCCAGCGAGGCGGTGATCCGATGGCTCGATGCGCAGGCGCCAGAGTCGCTCTACATCACCGCCATCAACACGGCGGAATTGTGGGCCGGCGTCGCCTTGATGCCCGATGGCACCCGCAAGCGCGCCCTCGATCCCGCCGAGCACCTTCGCGATGAAGCCGACATCACCGAGTATCTCACCCAGGTGATCGAAGGTGATGACTGCTCCGAGCTGGCACACGCCCTCGGCGTCGCGGCGCGCAGCCGCGGCATGAACGAGGTCGCCGCCGCGTCCGGACTGGCCCGGGAAGCGCTCTACAAGGCGCTGCGCGCCGGTGCGCAGCCGCGGTTCGATACCGTGAGCCGCGTGCGCCAGGCCCTCGGGGTCAAGTTGGTTGTGCAGCCCGCCTCTGAGAAACTGCCCAGCGACTGAGCCTTCAGAAGCGCCGACCGTATCCCAGTCGGACAGGGGACCAAGCCGCTGCGCACGGTGCCCCTTGGGCTGTTCCGAGCGTAGGTCCCCTTCATCGACACGGGCGCACTTCAGCTCGCCAGGCGCCGCGCCCGATGATGCTTCTGCGCCGCCAGCGCCAAGAGCCCCGCGGCCATCAGCAGCAGCGGCGCCGGCACCGGTGCCGCGCCAAAGGTTCCGGCAAAGCGCAGGTTGCCGACGTAGAGCACCGCGTTGCTCTCCCCGACGCTGTGAAGCGTTGCCGTCAGCGCTCCGCTCATGCCGGCAAAACCGGATACGTCGATCACCGCGTCGAGCAGCAGGCCCTCCAACAGGCCATCGATGCCCATCGACCATAGCAACTCGTCGCCGAAGTACAGCGTGAACCAATCCCCGTCACCGCCTACGCCCACCATCCAGTCCAGCAACAGCATCTCCGTACCAAGCGGAATGTCGATCAGTTGCATCATCGATACTGGGGACTGCTCGGCGATTTCGTAACCGTCGAACCGAAACTCATCGTATCCGGGAATTGCGCCGACCAGTTCCGGCTGCCCGATGAGCGGCTCGAAGAGCGAGCCGAAAGGGCGCACCGTCCGTTCAGGCGTGGCAAAGGCCCCGACCTGGTCCGGAGACTCACCGCCCGTAGCAGCTGCTAGACCACCAATCGCCGGTAGAAGCGGCGTAATCCAGTCGGACGCTATTGCCTCTAACGCTGTTGGCTCTATTGGGTAACCCGAGACCGAACCAAAATCCGCATCAACGCCTCTCCGTATGAAATCGGGATAGAATTCCGACCCTACAGCGCCATGACCGAACCCTACTACTTGGTTCAGATCGGCTGCTCCAATGATTTCTCCGTATCCTCCCCAAGTGACCTGTTGTAACGGCTTAAGCGTACTAAAGTAGTTGTCAAAGTAATCAACGTCATCAGGAAGAACGAACTCGAACCAACTCTCCGTAAAATTCGGCGCGATGAAGCCTAGAGCATTTGTCGGCGCATCGAGTGTCGTGAACTGCTGCGCCGCGGCGGCGTCGATATCGCCCCATCTCTCTAAGTACCGAGTCGCGATCCCGTTTACAATGGTCCCGTAGCTATGGCCGATAAAGTGCAGGTCCTGGTCGTAATCAGATCCAAGGATCCCGGTTAGTTTGCGTCCTAGCCTATATCCGGCGAAGTCCGCATT
>NZ_CAJXYK010000019.1 GCF_913063425.1 uncultured Thiohalocapsa sp. | reverse complement strand
ACCGGAGAGCCGTGTGCGGGAGAACCGCACGCACGGTTCGGAGGGAGGGGAGGCGCACGCCTTCCCTACCCCTATCCAGGGGGCCGAGTGAAACTCGGCGGTCCCAGGGGCCGAGTGAAACTCGGCGGCCCCAGGGGGCCGAGTGAAACTCGGTGGCCCCAGGGGCGGATGCCGCTGTGATGTGGCCGGGGCGCACAGTGCGCCACTGCCTGCCTTGCCGACCCTGCCCAAACCATTATCGCACTGAACCGCGCAGAAGACCTTGAACGATCGCGAATTGCTGCGCCTCGCGGACCAGTGCGTCAAGTGCGGTCTGTGCCTGCCGCATTGCCCCACGTTCCGCCTGTACCAGCACGAGGCGGACTCGCCGCGCGGGCGGATCGCGCTGGTCCAGGGGCTCGCCGGCGGCCAGCTCAGCGACAATGCGCGGCTCGATGCGCATCTGGCGGGCTGCCTGGAGTGCCGGGCCTGCGAGGTGGCGTGCCCGTCCCTGGTGCAGTTCGCCACCCTGATGGATGCCGCCCGCGCGGCACGGGTGGCACGGCTGCCGGCGCCGCAGCGTTGGTGGCGGCGCCTGCGGCTGGATGCGCTGAGCGCCACCTGGCTCCTGCCGCTGCTGGCGTGGGCGGCGCTGGCCTATCGGCGGCTCGGGCTGGCCGCCATCGCGCCTCGCGCCGGGCTGCTGCGGTGGCCCCAGCTGCGCGTGCTGCATGGGCTTGCGCTGCGTCTGCATCGGCCGCAACCGCCGGCGGCCCGCGAGCGCCGAGCGGCGACGGATGGCGGGGATGCCGCACAGCCGGTGGTGCTGTTCCGCGGCTGCGTCGCCCGGGTCTTGGAGCCGGCGGTGATGCAGGCGGCGGTGGTGGTCTTCCGCCGGCTCAAGGTGCCGCTGGCGGTGCCGGACGGACAGGTTTGCTGTGGCGCCATGCACCGGCACAACGGCTTCCCCGCTGCCGCCGATGCCCTGCTGGCGCAGAACCGGGCTGTGCTCGGCGACGCGCGGGTGGTGGGCGGCGCCAGTGCCTGTGTGGCCGAGCTGCGCGGAACGGTTGATGCCGTGGAGCTGTGCCGGGCGGTGCTGGACAGCCCCTGGCCCGCCGGGCTGGTGCCGGGGCGCCTCACCGGTGTGGTGGCGGTGCACGAGCCCTGCTCGCACCGCAACCAGTTGCGCGATACGGCGGCGGTGTATGCGCTGCTGCACCGCATCCCTGGGCTGGAAGTAGTGGCCTTGCCGGGCAATGACAGCTGTTGTGGTGCGGCGGGCACCTATCTGCTGGATCAGCCCGAGACCGCCGCGGCGCTTGCGGCGCATAAGGTGGCGGCACTGAGGCGCCTCTCACCCCGCTGGCTTGCCACCACCAACACCGGCTGTGCGGCCCACCTGGCGTCCGCCGCCGAGGCCGCCGGACTTGACCTGGACGTGGTGCATCCGGTGGTGCTGCTGGCGCGGGCGCTCGGGCAGGGCGGCGAGGGTCGCGGGGCCGTGTGACGGTTTGGCGACAACGCCAGCACCCTGAAGAAGCCTGATTTGGGCGGGCTCTTGATCTGCGTCGGCCCCGGGTTGCGGCCCTCGGCGAAGGGTTGGGCTTTGCGCGATACTTCGGCCTTGCCATCGGCGCCGCCGCCAGCAGATCGGTGGCAACAGTGATACCTCAGCCAACAACCGATTGCCCTGCTGTCTGATTGTCATGAGCACCAGAGACTATTCCCCCGTCGATCAGGCCCTGATGGGCTTCGATCAGGCCCTGCGCACCATCTTCGGCCGTCCGCGCCTCACCGAGCGGGAGAACCCCGCGGAACAGTACATGGAGGTGGACCTTGCAGAGGAGGAGCGCCGGCACCTCGGCGGCCTGATGCGCGTGAACCACACCGGCGAAGTGTGCGCGCAGGCCCTCTATCAGGGGCAGGCGCTGACCGCCCGTCTCGCGGAGGTGCGCGAGAGCCTGGAGCGCTCGGCGCTGGAGGAGAACGACCACCTGGCCTGGTGCGAGCAGCGGCTGGACGAGCTCGGTGCCCGCAAGAGCCTGCTGAACCCGCTGTGGTACGCCGGCTCCTTTGCCATGGGAGCCGCCGCCGGGCTCGCCGGCGACAAGTGGAGCCTCGGCTTCGTCGTGGAGACGGAGCGACAGGTGGAGAGCCATCTGGACGAGCACATCGCACAGGTGCCGGGTGACGACCAGCGCACACGCGCCATTCTGGAGCAGATGAAAGCGGACGAGATCCACCACGCCGACGTGGCCCACGCCGCCGGCGGTGCCGAGCTGCCGGGTCCCGTCAAGCTGGCCATGAAGGCCGTTTCGAAGGTGATGACCCGCGGCGCTTATTGGGTTTAAGTGACGGCTGCTGACGCCGGGTCTCAGACCTGGGAGCAACCGGGTCGCCCGCGCGCGACCGGTCTTGGACAGGCCAGGGCTGAGGGCAGGACGCAGCATCGCCGCGGGCGGTTGTTCCGCGCTCCTGGATACTCGACAACAGCACCCTGGATTGCTTGACCGCCCCGGATGTTTGCGGATGCGTCGGGTTTTGAATGTCCCGGGCGCCGGCGCGCCCAAGGCCAGAGCAGCCGTGGCCGCCCGCGAGGTGAGAAGTCCGGAGCCTCAGCCCTCCGCCCTCTCCTTATCCCCTCTTTCCATTCCACCCCTCGATATCACGGTTCAGATTTCGCCCGTAGAAGATTTCCATCATCTCCCGGCGCACCAGGCGCTGGATGCGCTTGTATTCCTTGTCCGAGAGCTCTTCGACATCGACGCAGAAAAGATAGTCGTCCAGCTCGAACCGGTTCACCACCATCTTGGTGTGGAACAGATTCTCCTGGTACACGTTCACGTCCATCATCTGGTAGCGGTTCTTGGTGTCCCGCGACAGGTAGTTTTGGATGGAGCTGATGTTGTGGTCGATGAAGTGCTTGCGCCCGCGCACGTCGCGGGTGAAGCCGCGTACCCGGTAGTCCATGATCACGATGTCCGACTCCAGGGCGTGGATCAGGTAGTTGAGCGCCTTGAGCGGTGAGATCAGCCCGCAGGTGGACACGTCGATGTCCGCCCGAAAGGTGCTGATGCCGTTGTGCGGATGGCTCTCCGGATAGGTGTGGACTGTGATGTGGCTCTTGTCCAGGTGCGCGACGACGGCATCCGGCAGCGGCCCCGGCGTCGCCGAGTTGGTGAGCGACTGATCCGGCGCATGCTCCTCCGCGATGAGCATGGTCACCGACGCGCCCTGGGGCTCGTAGTCCTCGCGCGCGATGTTCAGGATATTGGCGCCGATGATATTGGCCACGTCGGTCAGGATGCCGGTCAGGCGCTCGGCGTTGTAGGCCTCGTCGATGTAGGCGATGTAGGCGGCGCGCTGCTCGTCGGAGTCCGTGTAGCAGATGTCGTAGATGTTGAAGCTGAGCGACTTCGTGAGGTTGTTGAAGCCGTGCAGCTTGAGCCGTTTGGACGTCTTGGACATGGTGCTGTAGCGCTCGCGGCTGCGGCCGGCTCTGTGCGGATCGACGCTTCCTGTCGTATGGACCGGCGCGGCTGTGGGTGACGACGGCGGGGGCTGCGCGGCTTTCAGGCCGACGCCGCGCTCCGATGCCGACGCGGCCCGATGCGGCCGGCCACCCGCAAAGGCGCGCACGCTACGCCCCAAACCGGGTGCTTTGCAAGGGACTTCGGGGGCAGCGGCGGGGGGCCGCGACCGGGTGGCTCCGCGTCGGCTCCGCGTTGGCTTAGGGGGGCGCCTGACCGGTGTTGCAGAGCCCCGCCAGCGTCCTCTGAAGCGTGGCTTCATCGCTGGCCAGGGCGATGGCCGTGCTCGCCGGAATCGGGCCGCGCATGAGCAGCCGGTCGTGAAAGCTGCGGCTCGCAGCGGGATCCTGCGCGAGGCTGTTCTGGACGGCGGCGATGAGCTGCCAGCCGAGCACGCGCGCCAAGGCGTCACCCGGGTTGCGGATGAGGTCGGCGAGGACGCCATCGGCATCGCCCAGCGCCGCGGCGCGCTCGCGCGCCGCCGCCAGGCTGAGGCGGCCCAGGTGCAGGTCCAGGTCCAGCCTGGCCTGTGCCACCGCAGTGCGCTCCGCAGCACGGACCGTCATCTCGGCGTCGCTGCCCGCGAGCACCAGCTCCGCCAGCGCCAGCGGCCAGCCCTCGCGCAGCGAGACGCCACCGGCGAGGAGCCGCGGCAGCGAGCGCGCGGCCATGCCGCCCGCGAAGATCAGGCTGTGCAGGCCGCCCCAGCCGAGCCGCAGGCACTGAAGCGACAGGGCCGCTTCTGCGCCCGGCGCCCGTGCCGGCACGCTCTCGCCATCGGGCAGGTAGAGGGTGCCGTGCCCCCGCGTCAGGTCCGGCACATAGTCGATGCCGTCGCGGTCCAGCGGCACCGTTCCGGTGTCATCTTTTTTGGCGTCATCCTCGGCGGTGGCACCGGGGGTCAGCCGCGGGCGGACGGGTCCTGTCGCCACCCGCAGCGGCGCCACCGGCAGCGTGAGTCGAAGGCGCTCGCCGAGCAGCTGCCGCAGGCGGGCGCACTCCGCACGCAGGCCCTCGCTGGTCGCCGTCGCTGCCGCAGGCACCATCTCCGCCGCGCCCAAGTTGCGTGCGGATGCGAGCCGCTCCAGCAGCGGTGTGCAGTCATCGGGCCGTAGGGGCAGGCGGTGGCGATGGCGCAGCAGAAAGCCCAGGTGCGCCGGGCCGCAGCCGCAGCGCCCCGCCGCCCGCGGCGCGATGGCGCTCTTGAGCGCCGCTGCGTACTGGCGCAGGGCCGTGGCTGCGGCCTCGGCGGCGGCCTCGATCTCCCCGATGCCGCGGCAGTGGGTGGCGAGCCAGCGCGAGCGCACCAGCGCGCGCAGATAGCCCGGACCCGCGGCGGCGGCGCGGGCGGCCGCCGCCACCAGCGGTGGCGGGATCAGCTCTGCCATGGGCGTCAGTTGGGTGATGGCGAGCCGCAGATGGGCGGGGATCGCCGTCAGGAGCGCCAGCAGGTCTTCGCGCAGGGACGGGGCCGCCAGCAGGGTCAGGCGGTGGATCTCAGTGAGCGGCAGGAAGCGCAGAGGGTCGCGGTGGCGCCAATCGCGCTCCAGCAGCTCGCGGTGCTCGACGGCGGCGAGTCCGAACAGCAGCTCCGCATCCAGCCGTCGGTCGGTGTCCAGGGCGTCGTGATCCAGCTCCTGAAGCGCGACGATCAGGGTCTCCAGCAGGCTGCCCAGGGCGGCGTGGTCGTCGTCGGACTGCGGCGCCGGCAGGCCCGAACAGTCGCTGAGGCCGGTGGTCAGCGCCGCCCCCGGATGGAACCGGAGCCAGCCGGAGAAGAACTCCCGGGCGAGCCCGTCGAAGGCCGCCGCCTCAGGCATCGCGGATCTCGAAGTCGTGCGTCACCTTCGCTGTGGCCCCGAGCATGATGGACGCGGAGCAGTATTTCTCGGCGCTGAGCGCAATGGCCCGCTCCACCTGCTTGCGGCTCAGGTCGTGGCCGGTGACGATGAAATGCACGTGGATGCGGGTGAAGACCTTGGGCTCGGTCTCGGCGCGCTCGGCGCTCAGCTCCACGAGACAATCGGTCACCCGGGCCCGGCCGCGCTTGAGGATCAGCAGCACGTCGAACTGCGTGCAGCCGCCGAGGCCGAGCAGCAGCATCTCCATGGGGCGCACCCCGAGATTACGCCCGCCCAGGTCCGGCGGGCCGTCCATGACCACGGCGTGCCCACTGCCGGACTCGCCCACCATGGCGGTGCCCTCCAGCCACTTGACGCGTGCCTTCATCTCTGCAACTCAATCATGGTGAAAACACTTATCGGTGTATAGGGTGATTCCTGCACTGCGACATCCGGTGATTTCGCGTATCTTGTCGCTGCCTGTATGGCTGCACCCAAGTGATCGACGTCGGTGCCGATGCCGTGGCGCGAACGCCCCAGTGCCGGCGGCGACAGGCTACCACGGACGGCGCGCGGGCACGGAAGCACCGGCGATGTCAGAACGAAACCGAGCAACCGACGCATGATCCAGAGAATCGTGCCCCAGACCGATCCCGAATGGCTGGAGCCCTTCCTCAGCCACTGCCACACGAAGCAGTACGAGAAGCGCGTGGACTTCATCCACGCGGGCGAGCCCGCCGAGACGCTGTACTACCTCGTCGAGGGCTCGGTGGCGGCGCTGATCGAGGACGAGGACCACCGCGAGCTCACCCTCGCGCACATCAACGCCGGCGAGTTCATCGGCGAGATGGGGCTCTTCCTGCCGCAGAAGACCCGCAGCGTCGTGGTGCGCACCCGCACCAAGTGCCGCGTCGCCGAGATCAGCTATCGGCGCCTGGAGCAGGTGCTGGAGCGCGAGCTGCGCGAGCACGCGCTGCCCCTGCTCCATGCCATCGGGCGACAGCTTTCCCTGCGCCTTCAGCGCACCAGCCGCAAGGTGGGCGACCTCGCCTTCGTGGATGTCACGGGTCGCATTGCGGGTACCCTGCTTGAGCTGTGCAAGCAGCCGGACGCCATGACCCATCCGGACGGCATGCAGATCCGCATCACCCGTCAGGACCTCGGGCGCATGGTCGGGTGCTCCCGCGAGATGGCCGGCCGGGTGCTGAAGGCGCTCGAAGAGCAGGACCAGATCAGCGTCAAGGGCAAGACCATCGTCGTCTTCGGGACGCGCTGACGAACAAGCATCGAGTATCGAGTATCGGGGGGCGAGGCGCCGACGCATCGCTCGCTGAGGGTTCCCCGCTCCCCGTGCCCAGCGCCTCGTCACTCACCAATCAAACAAGTCTGCCAGCTTCGCCCCCGGCTCCGGGGCGCGCATGAAGGACTCCCCCACCAGAAATGCGTGCACGCCCTGGCTGCGCATGCGTGCCACGTCGTCGCGGCTGTGAATGCCGCTCTCGGTGACCAGGAGCCGCTCGGCGGGGATCTGCGGCAGCAGCGCGAGGGTGGTGTCCAGGCTCACCTCGAAGCTGCGCAGATCCCGGTTGTTGATGCCGATGAGCCGCGTGGGCACCGCCAAGGCCCGCTCAAGCTCGGCGGTGTCGTGCACCTCCAGCAGCACGTCCATGCCGAGCGTCTGCGCGAGGGCGGCGAAGTCCGCGAGCTGTGCGTCCGTGAGACAGGCGGCGATGAGCAGGATGCAGTCGGCGCCCAGCGCGCGGGCCTCGTGGATCTGATAGACGTCGATGACGAAGTCCTTGCGGATCACCGGCAGGGCGCAGGCGCCGCGGGCGTCCACAAGGTGCGCATCGTCGCCCTGGAAGAAGTCCCGGTCCGTCAGCACCGACAGGCAGGCGGCGCCGCCGCGGGCGTAGGATGCGGCGATCTCGGCGGGCTGGAAGTCCTCGCGCAGCAGTCCCTTGCTCGGGCTGGCGCGCTTGATCTCGGCGATGACGGCGGCCTCACCTGCCGCGATCTTCGCCGCCAGCGCGTCGGCGAAGCCGCGGGTTGGGCCGGCCTCGGCGGCGGCCGCGGCAATGGCCTGTGGTGGACGGTGACGCTGACGCTCCGCCACCTCCTCCGCCTTGTGGGCGACGATGCGCTTCAGGATGTCCGGTGTGTCCGTCATGCGGGCTGCGCCCCGAAGCCCTGGGTGAGTGCCGCGAGCCGCGTCAGCCGTGTCAGGGCGGCGCCGTCGTCGATGGCAGCCCGGGCCGCCGCGACGCCGTCCGCCAGGCTGTCGACAACGCCGGCGGCATAGATGGCTGCGGCGGCGTTGAGCAGCACGATGTCCCGCGCCGGGCCCGGCTCACCGGACAGCGCTGACTGCACCAGCCGCAGGCTGTGCTCGGGGCCGTCCACGCGGATCTGGTCCAGCGGCGCCTCGCTCAGTCCGAAGTCCGCCGGCGCGATGCGGTAGCGGCGAATGGCGCCGTCCTTGAGCTCGGCGATGTCGGTGGGTGCCGCGATGCTGATCTCGTCCAACCCGTCCGCGGCGTGCACCACCAGCACCTGCTCGGCGCCCAGGTCGGCGAGCACCTCGGCCAGTGGCTCCAGCAGCGGCTCGGCGAACACGCCCAGCACCTGCCGCCGTACGCCGGCGGGGTTGGTGAGCGGCCCGAGCACGTTGAAGAGGGTGCGCACGCCGAGCTCCCGCCGCGGGCCGATGGCGTGCTTCATGGCGCCATGGTGAGCGGGGGCGAACATGAAGCCCACACCCACCTCCCGCACACAGCGGGCCACCTGCTCCGGCGTCAGGGTCAGGCTCACGCCCGCCGCTTCCAGCAGATCCGCGCTGCCGGACTTGGAGGACACCGAGCGGTTGCCGTGCTTGGCCACGTGGCAGCCGGCGGCGGCGGCGACGAACATGCTCGCCGTGGAGATGTTGAAGGTGCCCGCCGCATCGCCGCCGGTGCCGACGATGTCCACGGCATGCGGCAGGTCGCCGATGTCCACGCCGGTGGCCAGCTCGCGCATGACTGCCGCGGCGGCGGCGATCTCCGGCACCGTCTCGCCCTTGAGCCTGAGCGCCACCAGGAAGCCCGCGATCTGCGCCGGGGACGCGCCGCCGGTCATGATGGCGCGCATGCAGCCGGTCATCTCCTCGGCGCTGAGGTCGTGCCCGTCGATGACGCGGGCCAGGGCTTGTTTGATGTCCATGGGAATAGCGCTGTCTCTCGTCGTTCGCTCGATCAGAGGCCCCTCAGCCCTCAGCCCTTCCGTATCAGGGCTGAGGGCTGAGGGCTGAGGGCGGTTCGGTCAGGTTTGGTCCTGCAGGAAGTTGTGGAGGATATCGTGACCGTGACGGGTGAGGATGGACTCCGGGTGGAACTGCACCCCCTGCACCGGCAGCTCGCGGTGGCGCACGCCCATGATCTCGTCGCGGCTGCCGTCGTCGCGGCAGGTCCAGGCGGTGACTTCCAGCGCCGGCGGCAGGTGCTCGGCGTCGATGACCAGCGAATGATACCGGGTGGCCTCGAAGGGTGTCTCAAGGCCCGCGAAGACGCCCTGGCCCTGGTGGTGTATGGGCGAGGTCTTGCCGTGCATCACCGCCCGGGCCTTGATGACTTCGCCGCCGAAGGCGCGGCCGATGGACTGATGGCCCAGACAGACCCCGAGCACCGGCACATGGCCGGCGGCGGCCTGGATCAGCGCCACGGAGATGCCCGCCTCGTCCGGGGTGCAGGGCCCCGGTGAGATGACGATCCGCTCCGGACCGAGTGCCAGGGCCTCGGCAACGCTCGCCTCGTCGTTGCGCAGCACGCGCACCTCGGCGCCCAGCTCGCCCAGGTACTGCACCAGGTTGTAGGTGAAGGAGTCGTAGTTGTCGATCATCAGCACCATGGGTGCGGTCCTGTGCGTCGGTGTGGCGGTAACGGTTTGCGGTCGTGGTCCGGGTCGCCATTGTCGCGCAGCGCGGCGGCAGCGCAAGACCCGGGGCGCGCGCGGCTCAGAGACCGTCGTCGGCGAGGGATGCGTCCAGGCTGCGCTGAAGCAGCTGCCCCACCAGCCGCGGTGTCGGCGCCCGGCGCAGCCGCAGCGAGGTCTGGTCCAGTGCCTCCAACAGGGCGAGCAGGGAGGCCGTGTCGCGCGGGCTGTAGGTGAGGATATAGCGCAGGGTGTCGGCGTCGAGCGCCAGGCCGCGGGTGGCGGCCTCCCGCTCCAGCAGGCGGGCGCGGCCGGCGTCGTCCAATGGCTTCAGGGCGTAGGTGGCGCAGGCACAGAGCCGGGAGGTCAGGTCAGCCAGCTTCAGGCCCAGGGCCGGCGCCGGCGCCCGTGCCGCCAGCAGCAGCCGCCCGCCACGCTGCCCCAGGGCGTTGTACAGGTTGAACAGGCCGAGCTCCCACTCGCGCTGCCCGGCGACGGCCTGCAGGGCATCGATGACCACCGCGTCGCAGTGCTCCAGGCCCTCCAGCACCGAGGGCGCCAGGCCGGCCAGATCGAGCGGCAGGAAGCGCGCCGCAGCACCGGTGCCCACGGCGGCCTCGAAGGCGGCATGCAGCAGATGGCTCTTGCCGCTGCCCGCCTCGCCGTGCACCAGCACATGGCCGGCGGCGGGGTCGCTCGCCCAGTGCCGCAGCGCCGCCACCACAGCACTGTTGCCGTCGGCCACGAAGGCGTCGAAGCCGCCGCTGCCCGGCAGTCGCAGCGGCAGACAGAGCTGGCGGGCGGCGATGCTCATGACCGCCCGGGTGTGCAGGGCGGCGCCGCGCAACGGCGCATGCGCTGCCGCATCAGTCCGCGAGCGCCCGGGCGGTGTTGGCCAGGCGGCGGCCGAGGGCTTGGCAGAGCCGCTTCTCGGCATCGGTGACGGGGTTGTCGTTGTCGATGCCGGCCACGTGCGAGGGGCCGTAAGGTGTGCCGCCGGCGTCTGTATGCAGCAGGTCCGTCTCGCTGTAGGGCAGGCCCAGGATGAGCATGCCGTGGTGCAGCAGGGGCAGCATCATCGAGATGAGGGTCGTCTCCTGGCCCCCGTGCAGGCTGGACGTGGACGTGAACACCCCGGCCGGCTTGCCGGACAGCGCGCCGCTCAGCCACAGCGGCGAGGTGCCGTCGAGAAAGTATTTCATCGCCGCCGCCATGTTGCCGAAGCGCGTGGGGCTGCCGAGCGCCAGTGCCGCACAGTCGCGCAGGTCATCCAGCTCCGCATAGGGCGCCCCGGCGTCCGGGATGCTGTCGGCCACGGCCTCGCTGACGGTGGAGACCGCCGGCACCGTGCGCAGCCGCGCCTCCACGCCCGCCTCCTCGACGCCGCGGGCCACCTGGCGCGCCATCTCCGCGGTGGCGCCGAAGCGGCTGTAGAACAGGACCAGGACATAGGGCGTGGCGTCGGACATGGTGAGGTTCCAGGGTTGATGTTGGTGGCCGCGGGCGGGCTCGCGTCATCGGCCCCGCGTCGTCTGTACAGCATACCGGTGCCGGCCGCCTGCTGCCGCGGGTAACGGACGCTCGGCTGAAGGCGGGGAGGGCGTCCACGACAACCCGGGCGCTGCCAACGTCGGGTGGCGCGGCGAAGCGCATCGTCCGCGGGCCGGAGCGGCTCCGGGACCCAGCGCCGGGCAGGGGGCGTCCTCAGTGCATCGAGTCCTTGACACCGGCGGGCACCACGCTGTCGGTGAACAGCTCGCGGGCGTCCACGGCGTCGAAGCGATAGCCGCGGTTGCAGAACTCGCAGGTGACGGCGATGTCGCCCTGCTCGGCCAGGATGGCGTCGACCTCGGCGCGGCCGAGCGCCCGCAGGGTCTGCTCGATGCGCCCGCGCGAGCAGCCGCAGCGGAAGGCCACGGGCTCCGGGTCGTAGAGTCTCACGTCTTCTTCGTGGAACAGGCGGCGCAGCAGATTCTGCACCGGCAGGGTCAGCAGCTCGCGCTCTTCGACGGTGTCGGCGAGGGTGACGGTGCGCGTCCAGCCGTCGGCGTCCTCCACCGTGCCCGGCATCCGCTGCAGCATCAGACCCACCGCGCGGTTGCCGTCCACGGCCAGCCACAGCCGCGTCGGCAACTGCTCGGAGTGGCCGAAATAGGTCTCGATGGCGGCGCCGAGGCCGGCGCCCTCCAGCGGCACGATGCCCTGGTAGCGCTCACCCCGGGTGGGGTCCAGCGTCAGCGCCAGGTGGCCGGCGCCGAACAGGCGTTGCAGGTCCCCGTGGGGCACGTCACCGTCCCAGCGGGCGAGGCCGCGCACCGTGCCGCGGTGGGTACCCTGCACGACGAGCGTTCGGATGGGGCCGCTGCCCTGGGCCTGGAGGGTCAGGCTGCCCTCGAACTTGAGCGTCGCCGTGAGCAGCAGCACCGCGGCCAGCGCCTCGCCGAGCGGTCGCTGCACGGGCCCCGGGTAGGGATGGCGGGACAGCACCGCCTGGAAGGAAGCGTCCAGGCACACCAGCTCGCCGCGCACGCCGAGGCGCTCGAACAGGAAGCGGTGCAGGGTGTCGGGCTGGGGGCCCGGCTGGGATCCCGCCGGGCGCCCGGGCTGAGCCCCGGACTGATCGCCTGGGTCGGCCGGCGCGCTCACGCCGGCGGCCCCAGCGGTGGATTCGACGCGGCGGCGCCGTCAGCGCACGGAGCGATAGGCCCCGGGGCGGCTGCGCTTGGCCAGCACGAGCTGCCACAGCTGACCCTGCCGCGAGCGGAAAAAGCCCGCCGACGCGTGCAGATAGTATTTCCACATGCGGTAGAAGACATCGTCATAATTGCCGCGGAGCTCGGGCCAGGCGGCGTCGAAGCGCTGCCACCAGGCCATCAGCGTGGGGTCGTAGTCGGGGCCGAAGTTGTGCCAGTCCTCCACCAGGAAGCGGCCCTCCAGAGCGTGGCTGATTTCCACCGCCGAAGGGATTTTGCCGTTGGGGAAGATGTATGCATCGGTCCACGAATCGGTAATGGACGAGGTGGTGCTGTTGCCGATGGTATGCAACAGGAAGAGCCCGTCCTCCGTGAGCACCCGGCGGGCGACATCGAAATAGCTGGTGTAATTGCGCACCCCCACGTGCTCGAACATGCCGATGGAGACGATGCGCTCGAAGCGCCCGCCGACCTTTTGCGGCACGTCGCGGTAGTCCAGCAGCCGGATGTCCACGGGCAGGTCGCGGCAGCGCTCCGTGGCCAGCTCCGCCTGCCGGCGCGACACGGTGATACCCACCACCTCGACCCCGTAGTGCCGGGCGGCATGGGCCGCAAGGCCGCCCCAGCCGCAGCCGATGTCCAGCAGCCGCTGTCCGGGGGCGAGCTCCAGCTTGCGGCAGGTCAGCTCCAGCTTGGCGAGCTGGGCCTCCTCCAGCGTCGTGGCATCCCGCCAGTAGCCGCAGCTGTAGCTCATGGTCGGGTCCAGCATGGCCCGATAGACATCGTTGCCGATGTCGTAGTGCCGCTCGCCGACGGTGAAGGCGCGCGCGCGCGACTGGCGGTTGATGAGCCGGTCTTTGAGCCAGTGCAGGGCGAAGTGCAGCTTCGCTGCATGGTTGAGCGCCGTGTCGAGGTCGTGGCGCAGGAGCCGGGCGAAGGTCTCGTCCAGCTGCGCGCTGTCCCAGGCACCCGCCATGTAGGCCTCGCCGAGGCCGAGGGAGCCGTCGCGCAGGGTACGCTGGTAGACGCTCGGGTCGCGCACCTGGATGTCCCAGGGGCGGCTGCCGTTGATGCGCACGTCGGTGGGCTCCAGCAGCCGCTCGAACAGCTTTGGTGGTGCCGTGGACGCGGCGCCTGCGTGGGCCGCCAGGGCGAGGTCGCCTGCCGGCGAGCCTGCGTGCGGATGCTGACTCTGTGCCGTGGCCATGGGCTTGATGCTCCCGCCGGGTCAGACCCGGCCAGCGGATGGTTGCGGTGACGGCCGCCGGCATGGGCGCGTGGCTCCCGCACCGGAATGACCTGTTCTGGATGCGGTTTGATGACAACGCATCGGCCGCGCTGGTGCAATAGGGGGCTGCCCGAGCTGGCTTGCCCGTTGTGATGGAGCTGGTCCGTGGATGCAGCGCGCCCGGCGATTGTGCCGGTGGGCGTGCCTCAGTCGGTGCGCGGACGGGCTATGATCAAAGCACATCGACGCGCCGGGTCTGCTCGGCGCAACCGCGGATCGATACAGGAGACCTCCCATGCGCATGATGACAACGCGCCCGCTGTGGCTCAATGCAGCGCCGCTGCATTGGCCTGCTTTCAGTCTGCTTCCGATCCTGCTCGGGCTGGCACTCGTGCTCGCCGCGGGGCTCGTGGGCTGCACCTCCCAGCCGGTGGTCTACGGCGGTACCCGTGTCGCCCAGGCGGACATCGACGAATGTCGGCGTCTGGCGCGGGAGGCCGGTGCCGGTACGGACGGCAGCCGCATCGCCCGCGACACCGCCGTGGGTGCCGCCGCGGGCGGTGCCGCCACCGGCATCTACGGCGCCGTGCGCGGCTACGACGATGTCGGCAACCGCGCCGCCGCCGGCGCGGCCGCCGGTGCCGCGGTGGGGCTGGTGCGCGGCGTCACCCGCAGCAGCGAGCCGAGCAGCACCTTCAAGAACTACGTCAACCGCTGCCTGCGCGAGCGCGGCTACGATGTGGTGGGCTGGAACTGACCCATTGACCGCAGTGCGCAGCGCCGCGCCCGACCGTCAGCGCTGCGCACGCAGGTAACGGTCCACGGAGTCCTGCAGCTCCAGCTCGCCGCGCAGCACGGCGGCCTCGAACTGCTGCCGCCAGCCGCCCATGAGCAGCTCGGCGCGCCGCCATTCCTCGAACACGAGCCGCGCCAGCGGCCCGCCGTGGTCGAGAAAGCCGGAGTCCTCGAAGTCGTGCGCTGCCCGCACCCGGTCGTAGGGAAAGCGTACGAGCTCGGTGCGCCAGCGCCCGCCGCGCCAGGTGAAGCGGCCGTAGCTGCCGCGCACGTCACCGTCGAAGGGCGAGCCCGCGGAGCCGACGTTGACCACGTCCATGCCCTGCGTGTGGCGCTGGTGCGTGCGATGGGTGTGACCCGAGACGAACAGCGCGACGCCCTCCGGCAGCCGGCCCACCAGGGATTCATCGCTGCGGCCCGGGGTGATGCCGTCGCGGTTGCCCGCCATGGTGCCGTGCGTCACGTGCAGCCAGGCGTCCGCGCCGGGGGGGTGCAGACACAGGTGATCCGGCCAGCCGCGCAGACCCTCCGCCTGGTCGGCCACCTGCTGCCAGGCCCAGTCCGTGAAGCGGCGGATCTCGCGCTCGCCGTCGGAGGCCGGCGCCTGCGCCCCGCAGCGCAGCACCCAGACCTCGTGGTTGCCGTTGACGGGCAGCCAGCCCTGCTCGCGGCGCAGACTGTCGAACCGTGCGAGGCAGCCGGCGCTGTCCGGACCCCGGTTCACGAGGTCGCCGGCCATCACCACCAGGTCCGGGCGCCAGGCGTCGATGTGCTCGATGACAGCGTCGAGTGCGGGCAGCACCGCCTGCACGTCGGAGAACACGGCGACCTTCATTGCGACTGCTCCCAATGGGTTGATGGCCGGAGGCTGATGGTCTGAGGGGCCGAGCGCAGGCGTGGCGGAGACGGCGATGGCAACGCCCGCGCAGGTCGCCACGATGCGTCGGCGGGTAGCGGCGGCTGGACGACTTTGTGGGCCGGCAGGGGCGGCCTGTGCACGACAGCGCCACCCATTGCAGTTTAAGCTAAGGCCTCGCGTGCCGCATCCCGAGTCTCACGATCCAACCCTGCCGATGACCGAGAACACCCCCGCCGCCTTCTCCGAAACCGCGGACCCCGACTGGGACATGCCGCTCAGCCTGCGCATTACGCCGGCCCTGCTGGTGCATGCGCTGATGGAGAATGCCTCCGGCGTGCACACCGGCTGGGAGAGCTGCGTGGATGAGTCCGCGCTGCTCTCCGAGCTCGTGGTCATGGACGACACAGGCGGTGCCGCGGTGCGGCTGGTGGAGCAGGAGTTTGCCGATGAGGCGGAGCCGGATGCCGTCTGGCACGATTGGGCCGTGGAGGTGCGCATCGGCCGTGTGGTCACCACGGGACACTTCTCCGTGCGCACCAACGCACCGCCGCTCGACTGGAACTGGCATTTGCAGGAGGCCGAGCGCACCTTTGAGCGCGCCTGTGTGCTGCTGGGGCGCCGGGTGCGCCGGGGCCTCGCCGTGGAGGAGCCGCTGCCGCAGGAGCTGCCGCCGAGGGCGAGCCGCCACTGAGTGCAGGCCTGCGCCGCCCACCCGTCAACAGCAGCGCAGCGCTGCTGTCCCCGTCCACCTGTCGCCACCCGCCGGGAGCCGCCACCGCCGCCATGAAGATCCACATCGACCTCGACATCAGCGCCGTGGAAATGCGCAGGCTCATGGGCCTGCCGGACGTGGAGGCCTTCCAGCAGCAGCTGCTGGACGACATCCGCGAGCGCATGCAGGCGGGCGCGGAGGGCTATGACCCGCTCCGGCTCTTCCAGCCCTACCTGGCCAGCAGCCTCAAGGGTATGGACATGATGCAGCAGCTCTTCGCCGCCGGCCTTGGCGCCAGCCCCAGGGGCACAGGCAAGGGCGACGACGACGCCTGACGCCGGCGCCTGGCTGATCGCAGTCGGCGCCGGCGACCCGGCCCGGTCAGCATGGCGAGCCGGCCGCGCCGACCCAGGGTGGAGTCGGGCGGACCAGCGAAGCGCCTCCAGCACGGGTCAAGACAGCGCGGGCCAAGATGGCGCGTGCTTGCAGCACAACACCCCGGAAAACCCGTGCCCCGGTTGAATCGGTGCGGTTGCGGCCACCACTTGCCGGCATCCGAACCTCACCGGCCGCACGGCCCGGAGTCCCTCATGCTGAAACACCTGCTGCTCGCCGCCGTGGTCGTTGCCGCGGCACCCCAAACCGTTGCCAAGCCGGCGGCCGACGCAACGGACACCGGGCCGGCGCCCGCCCTGGTGGACGCCGCCTGGCTCAAGGCGCATCTCGACGAGGTGGTGGTGGTGGACCTCCAGGAGCCCAAGGCCTTCCAGCGCTTCCACGCACCGGGCGCCGCGAGCCTGCCCTACGACAAGTGGCGCACCAACGCCCCCAAGGATAATAAGGACCCGGCGCTGCTGGAGTCCATGCTGCCCGACATCGCCGAGCTGGAGGCGATGCTGGGGGAGGCCGGCATCGGCAACGACGATCACGTGGTCATCACCGCCACCGGCCGCGGCGCCGGCGACATGGCTGCAGCGGCACGGGTGTTCTGGACCTTCAAGGTGCTGGGGCACGACGCCGTGAGTGTGCTGGACGGCGGTCTGGTGGCCTACGCCGATGCCGGCGGGCGCCTCGCCCGTGGGCCGTCGCAGCGCCCGGCTGCGAGCTTCACCGCCGAGCCGCGGCTTGAGCTGGTGCCGGATGCCGAAGCCGTGGCCGCCGCGCGTGCCGAGGGCGTGCAGCTGGTGGACGCCCGCAGCGAGGGCGAGTACGTCGGCATCTACACCGGCGACCGCGACGAGCGCCCCGGCACCATCCCCGGCGCCAAGCACCTGCCCTATGACTGGGTGGCGGCGGACGGTGGCGCCCGGCTGCGCAGCGCCGGCGCGCTCACGCAGCTGTTCGAGGCCCGGGGCATCGACCCCGGCAAGGCGCAGGTGCATTTCTGCCACAGCGGCAACCGGGCGGCGCTCAGCTGGTTCGCCGCCTATGCCGTGCTGGGCAACGAAGAGGCCCGGCTCTACGACGGCTCCATGATGGAATGGGCGCAGACCGCCGACAGGCCCGTTGCCGCCGAGATCGAGCTCTGCGAGGCCTGCTGAGCGACGCCGCCCCTGCCCACCGCGCGCCGCCAGGTATGCGCTGTGGGCATGCGCTGGGCAGCAGGTGAGCGAAGCGCAGCCCCCTGCCGTGCTCAATGGCCGTGGGCGATGACGGGCCGCTCCTGCCCGGAGAGGCTCTCCACCGCCGCCACGGCCGCGGCGCCGGCCTCGTCCACGTCGGCTTCGGTGCCCGACAGCGTCAGCCGCCCGAAGGCGCCGACGGCGCGGACGTCGATGATGGTGATGTTGGCCGCCTTCTCCGCCTGATTGGCGGCATAGACGATGTAGCCGGCCGGCTCTGTCTCCAGGATGAACATGCTCTGGCCCGGCAGGATCATGGAGCCGCGCCGGTTCTGGCGGTTGATGAGCACGGTGTGATCCGGCGTCATGGCGCGGATGATCTCCTTCCACGCCACCCGGCATTTCTGCCGGTCGTCCTGCTCGGCACCCAGGTTCTCAAGCAGGATGCGGCCTGCTTCCAGCACATCGCTCTGGTCGCGCTGATGGATGACCATGGAGCCGAAGGCACGCTCCACCACCTGCTGGGCCAGGTGCACGCGGGTGGCCTTGAGTGCGATGTCCGTGAGCCGGTGGATGGCCATGCCGGGAGAGACTTCCACCCAGAGGCACGCATCACCGGGGATGGGCAGGAAGCCCTGCGACACCGTGGCCATGTATTCGGCCAGCTGGGGCTGCAGGGAGTCGATGTAGATGTAGGTCCGGAGCTTGATCATTGCGTCGGTGCGTCGCTGCCGACGCTTTCCAGCTTCTCTTCCAGCAGACGGATGTGCAGGCGCAGATTGTACAGTTGATCGGTGTAGCCGAGCGGCACATCGATCTGCGCCGCCTCGGCTTCGATCTGCGCCAGGCGCTCGCGCAGCGCCGGGGCCTCGTCGGGGGCGATGTCCCGGGTCTCGATCTCCAGGTCGATGCGGCGCAGCTGCACGTACCAGCGCAGGATGCGCCGACGCACCCGCCAGGCATACACCGGCGGCAGGATCTTGATGAGCGGCAACAGCAGCGCCACCAGCGGCAGCAGCATCACCTTGGTGCGGTCGATCCAGGTGGCCGCCCAGAACGGCAGATAGCGCTGCAGGAAGGGCGGCCCGTGCGCGTAGTGGCGCTCGGCATCCGCGCTGAGCGGGAAGTCCGAGTGCTGCGGCGTCGGGAAGCTGCCGGGCGCCGCCAGCAGCGAGCCGTCGCCGTGGACCTGCTTTGCGGCCTGGATGAGCAGGTCCACCAGCGCCGGGTGAATGTCCGGGCGGGCCACCAGATTGGCGGTCGGTGCCACCAGGGCGAGCGGCAGCGGCGGGATGTCTTCTGCCGGATTCAGCGCACCGCGCGGCAGCTCAAGCCGGGTCAGCGCCCGGTTGATGCGCGCATAGGCCGCGGCCCGCGGCAGGGTCTGGAGCCGCACCGCCGGGTTGTCGAGCAGCTGCTGGAGCATTGGGGAATCCGGCGAAGCGACGTTGAATAGCAGATCCAGCTCGCCGGCGATGAGGTCCCGGTCCGAGTCCTCCGCCGACTGACTCACCAGGGTCGCGGTATCCGCGTCGATGCCGTTCAGCGCCAGCAGTTGCTGCACCAGCGCTCGGGTGCCGCTGCCCTCGCCACCGACGGCGATGCGCAGGCCGTCCAGCTCGTTCAGCGCGCGGGTCGGCGCCGCGGCCGGCACTACCAGCCACAGGGGCTCGTAGAACATGCTGCCGAGGCCGCTCAGCTGCTCGCGCTGCCTGGGCCGGGCGACACCGCCCTGCACCAGCGCGAGGTCCACCGGGTCCGCCTCGCGCAGAAGCCGCCCGAGGTTGTCCACACTGCCCTGGGTTGCCTCGATCTCCAGGGTGATGTCGTAGGCGGCGAGGGCGTCGCGGTAGCGCTCCGCATAGCGCATGTAGGCGCCTTCCGGCTGGCCCGCCGCCATGGTGATGGTGTGCGGCGGCGCCGGCTGCACGAACTGCCCGGCGAGCCAGAAGGCCAGAACCACCAGCAGGGCGCTGCCGCCGAAGAGCCCGGCAGTCTCCAGCCGGCCGCCACGACGGCGCCGCGGCGGGCGCTCTGCCGAGGTCAAAGGCGGTTGCCCGTCTCGGGGCGGCTTGGCGGCAGCACGGGTGGGCATGATGACTGCGCAGTGGTGGCGGGATACGGCAGTGGCTCGGCGCGTGCGGCGGCATGGCGAAAGCCGGCGTGCAAGCGGGACCGACCAAGCCCTTCATTATGCAACAGGCCGGGCAATCTCGGGGAGGCGTTGGCGGCCTAGTGACCCGGCAACGCTGCATTCGCAGACGCCCAGTGCAGAAGCCATCGGCCCCAGGCACCGGGCGCGCCGGCCGACGCCTTGAATTAGCAACCACTGATACCAGTTGAGCGGGCACCGACGGCGCACCCGCGACATCGCCCAGCGCCGCAGCGACGGCGCCGCGCGCCGCAGACACAGAGATCAAGGCCGAGCGCTGAGCCGCGCGGCCACCCAGACAACGGAGTTAACCATGTCCGCACCCACCAACGAGACCGTCGAGGCCGCCCTCAAAGGCTACATCGAGCCGCACCTCGGCCGCGACCTCGTCAGCACCAAGTCCATCAAGTCCATCGACATCGAAGGCGACCAGGTCAAGGTCAAGGTCACCCTGGGCTTCCCGGCCAAGGGCGCCGCCGACGCCGTCGCTGCGGCCGTGAAGGAGGCGGTGGAGGGCATCGACGGCGTCTCCGCAGCGCAGGTGGACGTGGACTGGGAGATCCGCTCCCACTCCGTGCAGAAGTCCCTGAAGCCCATCGACAACATCAAGAACATCATCGCAGTGGCCTCCGGCAAGGGCGGTGTCGGTAAGTCCACCACGGCGGTGAACCTGGCACTCGCCCTCGCTGCCGAGGGCGCCAAGGTCGGCATCCTGGACGCGGACATCTACGGCCCCTCGCAGCCGCGCATGCTGGGCGTCTCGGGCAAGCCCGAGTCCAAGGACGGCAACAGCCTGGAGCCCATGACCAGCTACGACCTCCAGACCATGTCCATCGGCTTCCTCATCGAGGAGGAGACGCCGATGATCTGGCGCGGCCCCATGGTCACCCAGGCCCTGGAGCAGCTGCTGAACGACACCAACTGGTCCGATCTCGACTATCTGGTCATCGACCTGCCGCCCGGCACCGGCGACACCCAGCTGACGCTGGCGCAGAAGGTGCCCGTGTCCGGCGCGGTCATCGTCACCACCCCCCAGGACATCGCCCTGCTGGACGCCCGCAAGGGCCTCAAGATGTTCCAGAAGGTGGAGGTGCCGGTGCTCGGTGTGGTGGAGAACATGAGCATCCACATCTGCTCCAAGTGCGGCCACGAGGAGCACATCTTCGGCGAGGGCGGCGGTGCGTCCATGGCCGAGCAGTACGGCATCCAGCTCCTGGGCTCGCTGCCGCTCGACATCCACATCCGCGAGGAGACCGACTCCGGCAAGCCGAGCGTCGTCGCCGACCCCGAGGGCCGCATCTCCCAGATGTATCGCGAGATCGCCCGCAAGACCGCGGCCAAGCTCTCCCTCCAGGCCAAGGACTACGCCGCCAAGTTCCCGCGCATCGTCATCCAGAACAACTGATCGCGGTTGCCGTCGCCCACGCCGGCCACGCGTTTGCAGTGACGCGCGCCCAGCCTGGGCCGGCGCGGCCAAGACCCCGGCAACCCTGCCGGGGTTTTGTGTTTCGGCCGACTGAAGACTCCGCCACGCTGCGGGGCGCTACACTGAAGACCGGGCACAGGTGTTTGCCATCCGCCCTGGGCTCCGCTCCCACAGCGATGGCGTCGTATCGGTCAGGCCAACATGGGGCAGCAGTGGCGCAAGGTCATGGTGGCAGCGTTGCTGCTCTGGGCGCTGATCTGGGCGTTGGCAAGCCTGGCCGCGGTGCGGGCGAGCGAGGTACCCGCGGCGTCCCTGGTGGTCAGCCTGGCGCCGGCCGTCGAAGACCAGGTGGCGTTGACACGCCCGCAGCACTGGCCCATGAAGCGCGCCTGTCTCTACTACGCCCTTGCGGGGCAGGCGCTGCTGGCGGAGCACGGCATCCCGGCGCGGCTTCGGGTGGGGCGGGTGGTGTATCGCCCGGGCAGTGACGCTGCACACGCCATTGCGCCCCATGTCTGGCTGGAGACGCCGGCCGCATTCATCGACTATGCCACGCTGCCGCGCTGGGGCAGGGTCAGCGTCATTCCCCGCGCGCTGGTGGCCGCCGCACCTGCGCAGGTCGTAGCTGGGCGCACGCCGGTGCTGGCCGTCGCCGCGCCGGCCGATGCAGCGCTGGTGCGCTGGCTGAGCCACCATGCGCGTCGATTCCAGACGCGCGCCGGCAGCGCCTGCGCCCCGCAGCCGGCGCCCGCTCCATGCACAGGGCCGGCGCCGATGGGTCGGCCCGCTGTGCTGCCGTCCACGCCGCAGCGCATGAGCGCCTTGCCTGCGCCCATGGGCCGGGGCTGCGGCTCGGTTTGGTTGCCGATGCTGCCCGGGTGCTGCCGGCGGTTTTGAGCAGGGCTTGAGGGCGATGCCGCCTCACACCGGCCGGAGCCGCTTGAGGTGCCGGCCCACGGCGATGCGGCTGCCGACCATGCCGAGCAGGGTGCCGAGGCCGAGCAGGGCCACGGACTGGTGCAGGTCGAGGCCGATGAGCCGCAGTTGCGCTTCATAGAGGGCGGCAACGCGGTCCACGGGCCGCTGCAGCAGCCAAACGGCCGTGTCCACCAGCGCCCAGGCCAGGATGCCGCCGAGGAGGCCGTACCAGGCGCCGGCGTAGAGGAAGGGGCGGCGGATGAAGGCGCCCGTGGCCCCCACCAGGTCCATGACCAGGATCTCGTCGCGCCGGTTCTCGATCTCCAGTCGAATGGTGTTTCCAACCACCAGCACGACCCCCAGGGCGAGCATGCCGCCGAGCAGCCAGGTGCCTTCGCGCAGCAGTGACAGAATGGCCTGGAGGCGCTTGACCCACTGGGCGTCGGCCTGGGCGAAGTCCACGCCGGGCAGGGCCGCGAGACCGGTGAGCAGTGCGTCCACGTCGGCCTCGGCCGTCAGGTCAGGGGCGGGGTAGACGGCGAGCACCACGGGCAGCGGGTTGTCCGGCAGCTGGTCCAGGGCGCCGCCCAGGCCGCTGTACTCGCGCAGCTCCGCGAGCCCGGCGGCACGGGAGACCAGGTCCACCCGCCCGATGTCGATGCGCGTGCGCAGCGCCGCCGCCAGGCGCCCGCCGGCGGCCTCGTCGAGCCCCGGCGCCAGGAACAGCGACAGCGCTGCCCCGCGGCGCCAGTCCCCGGCGAGGCGCTCCAGGTTGTCGGTGATCGCCAGCAGGGTCGCCGGCAGTGCCAGGGCGATGGCGATGGCCGCGACGGTCATCAGCGTCGCCAGGGGCGCGCGAATGAGTCGGTCCAGGGTGTCTGTCGCCGCGCGGCGGTGATCTCCGACCCAGGTGCCGAGGCGACGCAGCCAGCGGGGCCGGCGCGCGCTCATGGCCGCCGTCGCGTCGGCCGGATCATGGTGCGGGCTCCGGCTCGGGCTCCGGCTCGGGCTCCGGGGTCGGCGGGCGCGGAATGGCATCGGCCACCAGCCGGCCCTGCTTGAGCACCAGGGTGCGGTGGCCCAGGGACTGGATCAGGTCCAGGTCATGGGTGGCGATGAGCAGGCTCACGCCCACCTCCACGAAGCGCTCGAAGAGCCGGAAGATCTCTCGGGACAGATCCGGGTCCAGGTTGCCGGTGGGCTCGTCGGCGAGGATCACCTCCGGGCGGCCCACCACGGCGCGGGCGATGCCGACGCGCTGCTGCTCGCCGCTGGAGAGGGTCAGCGGCAGCGCGCGCTCGAGCTTGAGCAGTCCCACCTGATCGAGCGCCGCGCGCACCCGCTTGCCGATCTCCTGGCGGTGCATACCGGCGCTCACCAGGGGCAGGGCCACGTTGTCGAATACGCTGCGCTCGGCGAGCAGGCGGTGATCCTGGAACACCATGCCGATGCGCCGGCGGTGGGCCGGGATGCGCCGCCGCGGCAGGCGCGCCAGGTCATCGCCGCCCACCCGCACGCTGCCGCGGCTCGGGCGCTCCAGCAGGCCGATGAGCTTCAGCAGCGTGCTCTTGCCGGCGCCGGAGTGGCCGGTGAGAAAGGCCATCTCACCCGCGTCCAGCCGGAAGCTCAGGTCCTTGAGCGCATCGCCCCGCTCGGGGTAGCGCTTGCTGACGTGCTCGAATTCGATCAAGACGGGGAAGCTTCTGGTTTCGAGGGTCAAGGGTCGAGGGGCGCTTAACGAGTCAGGCTGATTCCGTCGCCACAGATCGGCTGCATGTCCTCGCTCCTCGCCCGTCGCACTTCATGGCTTCATCAGTGCATCGAGGAAGATGTCCGCCTCGAAGTGCTTGAGGTCTTCGATCTTCTCGCCGACGCCGATGAACCGGAACGGGACCTCCAGGCGCTCGGCGATGGCGAACAGGATGCCGCCCTTGGCGGTGCCGTCGAGCTTGGTGAGGGTGATGCCGGTGATGGGCACGGCCGCGTTGAACTGCACCGCCTGGTGCAACGCGTTCTGTCCGGTGGTGGCGTCCACCACGAGCATGACTTCATGCGGGGCGTCGGGGTCGATCTTCTTCATCACCCGGACGATTTTCTTGAGCTCCTCCATGAGATTGGACTTGGTGTGCAGCCGCCCGGCGGTGTCGGCGATGAGCACATCGAAGCCGCGGGCGGTGGCCGCCTGCAGGGCGTCGTAGATCACCGAGGCCGGGTCTGCACCCGTATGCTGGGCAATGACGGGCACATCGTTGCGCTCGCCCCAGGCCTGGAGCTGCTCCACGGCGGCCGCCCGGAAGGTGTCCCCGGCCGCCAGCATGACCTTGTTGCCCTCCGCCTGGAGCTGCTTGGTGAGCTTGCCGATGGTTGTGGTCTTGCCGACGCCGTTGACGCCCACCATCAGGATCACCTGCGGGCGGCCGGCGGCCGGCTGGCGCACCGGGGCGTCCGCGCGGTGCAGGATGTCCGCCAGCTGGCGGCGCACGGCCTCCAGCAGGCCCTGCGGGTCCGAGACCTCCCGCAGCTTCACGCGGTAGGCCAGGTCTTCGATGATGCGCGTGGTGGCCGGCATGCCCACGTCGGCGGACACCAGCAGCATTTCCAGCTCTTCCAGCAGGTCTTCGTCGATCTCCTTGCGGCCGGTGACCAGCTCGGCGATGTCGGCGTTCAGCACCTCACGGGTGCGGGCCAGGCCGTTGCGCAGGCCGCGGAAGAAGCTCCGCCCCGCCTCGCCCTCCTGTTGCCGGTCGGCGCGCTCGGCGATGGCCTGGGCGAGGCGGCCGCCGGCGGGCGGTTGATCGGTCGCCACCGGCCCCGGGGCTGGAGGCTCGGAGGCGTTGCGCTCCACAACCGGGGCCCCGGCAGCAGGTGCCTGGCCCCCGGCCTCGGGTCGCGTCTTCTTCTTTCCGAATCCGAACATGGTGTGCAGTATGGGCGTCTGGGGTGTGCGGCGGACTCGGGCTGTCGGCCGCGGGTGGGGCGGTTGCCGCGGGCTCCGCCGGGCGGCCGAGCCCGGAGCTGACTGAGGTGGCCTTGACGGCGCAGGTTACCAAGCCGTCACTTTGCCGCCGCCGCCTGAGGACCGCATTGTATCAACAGGAATCGGCCGCCACGTGCCGGTCGAGCGACAACAGGCCCAGCCATGGACAGGCCCAGCTGTGAAGACCCAGCCATCAACCAGGAGTTTCCACGACAATGCGACTGCTTCCATTCGGCCTCGCGCTGCTGCTCGGGCTCGCCGGCCCGGCGGCGGCGGAGGTGCACGAGCGGGTGCTCGACAACGGCCTCAAGGTGCTGGTGAAGCCGGACCGTCGGGCGCCCATCGTCACGTCCCAGGTCTGGTACAAGGTGGGCTCCAGCTACGAGCCGGGGGGCATCACCGGTGTCTCCCACGTGCTGGAGCACATGATGTTCAAGGGCACCGAGAATCTCGCGCCGGGCGAGTTCTCCCAGATCATCGCCGACAACGGCGGTGACGAGAACGCCTTCACCGGCACCGATTACACGGCCTACTTCCAAACCCTCGCCGCGGACCGCCTCGCCGTCTCCTTCGAGCTGGAGGCCGAGCGCATGCGCCGGCTGACCCTGCCCGAGGACGAGTTCCTGAAGGAGCTGGAAGTGGTCAAGGAAGAGCGGCGCCTGCGCACTGACGACAATCCGCAGTCCCTGACCTACGAGCAGTTCCAGGCCGTCGCCTACCAGGCGTCCCCGTACCGCAACCCCATCATCGGCTGGCCCAGCGATTTGGACGCCATGCAGGTAGACGATCTGCGCCAGTGGTACCGGAAATGGTACGCGCCCAACAACGCCACCGTTGTGGTGGTGGGCGACGTGGAGCCCGACGCCGTCTTCGCGCTGGCGCAAGAGCACTTCGGCCCGCTGCAGGCGGAGCCCATCGCCCCGCCCAAGCCCCGCGGCGAGCCCGAGCAGCGCGGCGAGCGCCGGCTGGTGGTGAAGGCCCCGGCCAAGGAGCCCTATCTCATCATGGGCTACAAGGTGCCGGTGCTGGCCACCGCCGAGCAGGACTGGGAGCCCTATGCCCTGGAGATGCTGGCCTCCGTGCTGGACGGCGGCGCCAGTGCCCGCTTCAGCCGCGAGCTGGTGCGCGGCGAGCGCATCGCAGCCAGCGCCGGCGCCGGCTACAACGCCTTCTCGCGCCTGCCGGGGCTGTTCCGCCTGAGCGGCATTCCGGCGCAGGGCCACAGCGTCGCCGAGCTGGAGGCGGCGCTGCACGGGCAGATCGAGCGCGTGCAGACCGAGCTGGTCGCAGAAGACGAGCTGGAGCGCATCCGCACCCAGCTCATCGCCGGCAAGGTCTACGAGAAGGACAGCGTGTTCTATCAGGCCATGCAGCTCGGGCAGCTCGAGACCGTCGGTCTCGGCTGGGAGCTGGTGGATGAGTACGTGGACCGCCTGTCTGCCGTGACCCCGGAGCAGATCCGCACGGTCGCCCGCAAATACCTGGTGCCCGAGGTGCGCACCGTCGCCCGCCTGGACCCGCAGCCCCTGGACGGGGGCGACGGCGCCCCGCGCACCGCCCGCAACAACGCCACATCCGGAGCCCTGGCCCATGCCCGCTGAGCGCAACAGACTGCTGACCGCCGCGGCGCTGGCGACGGCCTGCCTCACCGCAGCGCTGAGTGCGCCTGCCGCGGCCACCCCGAACATCGAGACCTGGCAGACCGCCTCCGGTGCCGAAGTGCTCTACGCGCACGCCCCCGACCTGCCCATGGTGGATGTGCGCATTGCCTTCGATGCCGGCAGCGCCCGCGACGGCGGGCAGCCCGGGCTTGCCTCCATGACCGCCAACATGCTCACCGAAGGCGCCGGCGGGCTCGATGCCGACACCATCGCGGAGCGGGTGGAAACCGTCGGCGCCGAGCTCGGCACCGGCGCTGATCGCGATATGGCGTATGCGAGCCTGCGCAGCCTGACGGAGCCCGATACCCTGGGCACCGCGGTGGAGATCCTCACCAAGGTCCTCGCCGCACCGGACTTCCCGCCCGAGGACCTTGAGCGGGTGCGCGCCAACACCCTGGTGGGCCTGCGCCAGCAAGAGCAGAAGCCCGGCAGCGTCGCGAGCCGGGCGCTTTACCAAGCAGTGTATGGCGATCACCCCTACGCCACCGACCCGGACGGCAACCGCGACAGCGTGGCCGCCATCGAGCGGGACGACCTGGTGGACTTCCATGAGCGCTACTACACTGCGGCCAACGCCACCGTCGCCATCGTCGGCGCCGTGGACCGGGCGCAGGCGCAGGTGCTCGCCGAGGTGCTCACCGCCGGCCTGCCGGAGGGTGCGCCGCCGCCGCCCCTGCCACCGGTGGCGGACCTCGCCCGCGGTGCTGTGGAGCGCATCGCCTTCCCGTCCAGCCAGACGCATCTGTACATGGGCCAGCCCGGCATGCGCCGGGGCGACCCGGACTACTTCGCGCTCTACGTGGGCAACCACATCCTGGGCGGCAGCGGGCTCGTGTCCATCCTGATGGACGAGGTCCGCGAGCAGCGCGGTCTGTCCTATTCCGCCTACAGCTACTTTGCGCCCATGGCCCAGCGCGGGCCCATGATCATGGGTCTTCAGACCAAGAACGCGCAGGTGGACGAGGCCAGGCAGGTCATGTTGGATACGCTGAAGCGCTTCGTCGAGCAGGGGCCGACAGCGGAGGAGCTTACGGCGGCGGTCAAGAACATCACCGGCGGCTTCCCGCTGCGCATCGCGAGCAACGCCAAGATCGTGCAGTACCTGTCGCTGATCGGCTTCTACGACCTGCCGCTCGACTACCTGGACCGCTTCACCGAGCGCGTGCGCGCCGTCACCGCGGAGCAGATCCGCGCTGCCTACCGCCGCCGCGTGCACCCTGAGCGCCTCGCGGTGGTGATGGTGGGCGGCGACGCGGACGGCGCAGCCGAGCCCGTCGCCGCGACAAAAGCCGGCGCTGGCACAGCGGGGTCAGGCGCAGCGATGCCAGATGCAGCGACGCCAGATCCAGCGACGCCGGGTGCAGCGAGCCCAGATCCAGCCACGCCGGGTACAGCGAGCCCAGATGCAGCGGCACCGGAGCCCATGGCCCCAAGGTCCACAGCCAGCAGCCCCCAGGCCAAGGTCGCGCCCGTACCTGCGGGCATCGGCCCGGCGCCGGCCGCCGGTGGCGAAGGCTAGCGGCGGCGCGCATCGCACCGGCGCCGGCGCCCGCCGCGGCCGGGCGCCCGCGCAGCGCGCGGCGCCGGGGCAGCTGCGCATCATCGGCGGGCGCCTGCGCGGTCGGCGCCTGGCCGTACCGCACCAGCCCGGGCTCAGGCCCACCACCGACCGCGTCCGGGAGACGCTGTTCAACTGGCTCGCCGCCGAACTTCCCGGCAGCCGCTGCCTGGACTGCTTCGCGGGCTCCGGTGCGCTGGGCTTCGAGGCCTACTCCCGCGGCGCCGCCGAGGTGGTCCTGGTGGAGCGTGCGGCCCCGGTTGCCGCCAGGCTCGCAGCCAATGCCGAAATCCTGCGCGCGGCGGCCGTCGCAGACCCGCAGCTGCCGAACGGACGCCTCGAGGTGGTACGGGCGGATGTGCTGCGCTGGCTCGCCACCCGCCCGCCGGCGCCCTTCGACATCGTCTTTCTCGACCCGCCCTTCGCGGATGCCGTCCTCGCCGAGACCTGTGGGCAACTGACGCGGGGCTGGCTGGCCGCGGGTGCTGCCATCTACCTGGAAACGCCGGCCACCGCGCCCATGCCCGCGTTGCCCGAGGACTGGCATGTGGATCGGGAGCGGACCGCGGGTCAGGTGCGCTACGCCCTGGCGCGCGTGTCGGCATAGTCGCAAGGCGCGGCTCCACTGCGGCAGCCCCACACCGGCTCGGACCCGAATGCGGGTGCGGGGACGCAAGGCGCAGGCGCGCTTGCGCGCTGGGGCGGCCGGGTCTGCTATTCTCTGTCGTCAATCCGGACCGGCAAGCGCTGCCGCCGGCCCCCTGTCGCCGGCTTCCGTCGCCGTCCCCCCGGGCGCCGGCACAGCCGGCTTAACGCGGAGCCCGCGCACTCATGATGCGAAGCGTCGTCTACCCCGGCACCTTCGACCCCATCACCAACGGGCATACCGATCTGGTGGCGCGCGCCGCACAGCTCTGCGATCGGGTGGTCGTGGCCGTCGCCCGGGACACGGGCAAGTCCACCACCTTCGACACCGACGAGCGTGTCGCCCTGGCCCGGGAGGTCTGCGGCAGCCTGGGCAACGTGGAAGTGGTGCCCTTCTCCGGCTTGCTGGTGGAATTCGCCCGCAACATGCAGGTGCATGTGATCATGCGCGGGCTGCGGGCGGTGTCGGACTTTGAGTACGAGTTCCAGCTGGCCGGCATGAACCGGCGCATGGCCCCGGACATCGAGACCCTGTTCCTCACCCCGGCGGAGCAGTACGCCTACATTTCCTCGTCGCTGGTGACGCAGATCGCCCGCCTCGGCGGCGACGTGTCCGCCTTCGTGCCGCCCGCTGTCCATGCTGCATTGCGAAACCGGTTTGGATAAACTCCGCGCCATCCCAATGTGCCGGCGCGAGAGCCAAGCTCCATCAGCCAAGCTACCTCACAGGAGTACCGCCATGGCCCTGCTGATTACCGACGAATGCATCAACTGCGATGTCTGCGAGCCCGAGTGCCCCAACGGCGCCATCTCGCAGGGCGAAGAGATCTACGTCATCGAGCCCGATCTCTGCACCGAGTGCGTCGGCCACTACGAGACGTCCCAGTGCGTGGAGGTCTGCCCGGTGGACTGCATCATCGTGGACCCGGACAACACCGAGTCCGAAGACGAGCTGCGCGCCAAGTACGAGCGCATCACCGGTGACACCGGCGGCTGAGCGCGGCCCACAACGCCGCGGGCGCAACCCCACTGAGGCTCCCGCGTGGAGCCTTTTTGCTGTGAAGCATCCGCTGGCTCGAACAGGCGAGCCCGCTGCACCCCGCGCAGGCCGCAGCCGGTCCCGGTGCGTGACCCTCGGGCTCGCGCTGAGCCTGCTGCTGGTGCTGCCCGCGGTGTCGGCGGCAGCGCCGACACCGCCGGCCGCCGCCGTCGCAAGCGCCCATCCGGCAGCCACGGCAGCAGGTCAGGCCATCCTGCGTGCCGGCGGTAACGCCTTCGACGCGGCGGTGGCCGTGAGCGCGGCCTTGGCCGTGGTGGAGCCCTACAGCTCCGGCCTCGGCGGCGGCGGCTTCTGGCTGCTGCACCTGGCCGACTCCGGCCGGGACGTCATGGTGGACGGCCGCGAGCGCGCTCCGCTCGCCGCCACCGCCGACATGTATCTGGATGCCGGCGGTGCATTCGTCCCGGAGCGGGCGCTGAACGGCCCACTCGCCGCGGGCATTCCCGGTGCGCCGGCGGCGCTGGTGCACATCGCCGAGCGTTATGGCGCGCTGCCGCTGGCGGCGAGCCTGGTGCCCGCCATCGAGCTGGCCCGCGACGGCTTCGTGGTGGACCCGGTGTACCGGCGCCTGGCGCGGTGGCGCCGCGACGTCATCGCCGCGTCGCCGGCGGCGGCGGAGCAGTTCCTGGTGGACGGCGCCGTGCCGGCTGAAGGGACAAGACTGCGCCAGCCGGACCTAGCCGCCACGCTGCTGCGCCTGGCCCGCGCAGGCCACGCCGGCTTCTATGGCGGTGAGCTTGGCCGGCGGCTGGTGGACGGCGTGCGTGACGCCGGAGGCATCTGGACCCACGAAGACCTGGCAGCATATCGCATCGTCGAGCGGACGCCCGTCACCGGCACGTTCGAGACCCCTGCCGGTCGCTGGCGCCTGGTGAGCGCAGCGCCCCCGTCATCGGGCGGCGTCGCGCTGGTGCAGATGCTGAACATGCTGAGCGGCTTCGACCTCGCAGCGCTGGACCCGGTGGACCGTATCCACACCGTCGTGGAGGCCATGCGGCGTGCCTACCGCGACCGCGCCCTGTTCCTGGGCGACCCGGATCAGGTGGATGTGCCGGTGGCGCGGCTGACCCATCCGTTCTACGCCGCCGGACTCATGCGGGACTTCCGCATGGAGCGGGCAACGCCGAGCCAGGCGCCGCTGCTCGGCCGGCCCAAGGGCGCCGACACCACGCACTTCTCCATCCTGGACGCCGCCGGCAACCGTGTCGCCGCCACCCTGAGCATCAACTACCCGTTCGGCTCCGGCTTCGTGCCGCCCGGCACCGGCGTGCTGCTGAACGACGAGATGGACGACTTCGCGGCGCAGCCTGGGGTGCCTAATGCCTATGGCCTCATCGGCGGGCAGGCCAACGCCATCGCGCCCGGCAAGCGCATGCTCTCAAGCATGAGCCCGACCTTCATCGAGTCCGACGACCATGTGGTGATTCTCGGCACGCCGGGGGGCAGCCGCATCATCACCATGGTGCTGCACGGCATCCTTGCCGCCACCGGTCTGAATCCGGACCCGGGCGACGGCGCCGCGGACTGGGTTGCGGCGCCGCGCTTCCACCACCAATACCTCCCCGATGAGATTCTGCTGGAGCCGGATGCCCTGTCCCCCGACGTGCGCGAGCGCCTGCGGCAGCGCGGTCACGCGCTCGAAACAGCCGACCGGCCCTACGGCAACATGCAGCTCATCCACTGGGACCGGGCTGCGGGCCGCGTGGAGGCCGCGAGCGATCCGCGCGGCATCGGCGCCGCGGCGGTCAGCAACGGCCTGCCCGACGCATCCGGGTCGGTCCAGCGATCACAACCACAGACACAGCCACTGAGAACGACACCATGAAGACCTTCATCGTTGCCATGCTGAGCCTTTTCGTCGTCGGCGCCCTGGTGCTGCCGGACGACGCCGATGCACGCCGCTTCGGCGGTGGCCGCAGCCTCGGCAAGCAGTACAGCATGCCGCGCCAGGCCGAGCGCCCGCAGACACCGCAGCGCCAGCAGGCGGCCGACCAGCGCGGCACCCAGCCCGGGGCCGCAGGGCAGCGGCCCCGCGGCGGCATGGGCTGGCTCGGCCCGCTCGCCGGGCTCGCCGCCGGTGGGCTGCTGGCGTCGCTCTTCTTCGGCGGCGCCTTCGAGGGCTTTCAGCCCTTCGACTTCCTGATCATCGCCGCACTGGTCATCGGCGGCATCCTGCTGTTCCGGATGCTCCGCCAGCAGCGCCCGGCGGGGCCGAGACCGGCCCCGGCGGGCTTCACGCCCGGCGGCCAGGGGCCGGGCGGCGGCTCGCCCTTCGACACACCCTTGCCCGGCGGCGGCGCTGTCGCAGCGCCCCGGTCGGACGGGGCGCGTGCCGTGGTGGCGCAGCCGGGCGCTGCCGACGCGCCCGGCTGGTTCGATCCCGAGGGCTTCGCGGAGGGCGCCAAGACCCATTTCATCCGCCTCCAGGCCGCCTGGGATCAGGCGGACTTTCGCGACATCCGCGAGTACACGGCGCCGCAGCTCTTCGCCGAGCTCAAGCGCGAGCGCGAGTCCATGGGCGATGCGCCCAATTTCACCGAGGTGGTGACGCTGAATGCCGAGCTGCTCGGTGTGCAGCGCGACGCCGACCAGGTGGTGGCGAGCGTGCGCTTCACGGGCCTGATCCGCGAAGACGAGCAGGCGCCGGCCAAGCCCCTGGACGAGATCTGGCACGTGGCACACGACTGGGCGAGCGCGGATGGTGACTGGCTCATCACCGGCATCCAGCAGCCGCAGTGACGCGGCCGGAGTGAGCCACTGCGGAAGTCGTGAAGCCGCCCACCGGGTTCGCCGACTTCAGTCGGCCCCCCGGGCCGTCGGACAAACCTGGGCAGGCACCCATGAGCCGCATCCTCTTCCTCTGCACCGGCAACTACTACCGCAGCCGTTTCGCTGAGGCGTACTTCAATCACGCCGCCCAGCGCGACGGCGTGCCCTGGCGGGCGGACTCCAAGGCGCTGGCGCGCGATCTTCGGGGCACCGGGAACCGCGGGCCCATTTCCGCCCATGCCCTGGCGCTGCTCGCGGCCCACGGCGTGCCGGCGCGCGGCGAGCCGCGCTGGCCCGCGCGGGTGGAGGCGCCGGACTTTCACCGCTATCCACGCATCATCGCGCTCAGCCGCCGCGAGCACGAGCCGATGATGCAGGCCCTGTTCCCGGAGCATGCAACCCGCATCGAGTATCTGGAGATCGGCGACGTCGACGTGGAGACACCGGAGGCGGCCATCGCCCGTTTGGCGCAGGACCTGGATGCCCTGGCAGCGGAGCTGATGGCGGGGTCGCAGCCCTGACTCTGTTCAACGGGGCCTTGAGCATCATCTGCCCGTATTTCGTCGTGCGCTGCTTCGCGATCTTCGCGTGCTTCGTGGTGCGCTGCTCTTTTTGAAGTGCGTCCAGGCCGACGCTTCGGCAGCGCTGACGACGCCGCACGCGCGCTCGGGGCTCCTATCCGCAGTCCCCAACATCGCCTAAGCTGAACCCATTGCAACCGATTGCCACCGGCAAGCCAAGGCTGCGCAATGTCCATTACGGCTCCAAGCTCACCGCAAGCCGAGTCCCTGCTCACGGCCGAAGACCTCTGGCGGCATGGCCCCACCGCGCCGGGGGAGATCGTCAGAGGGAGATTCATCGAGATGCCGCCCACCGGCCATCCGCTTGCCAGTGTCGAAGGGAACATCGCAAGGGAGCTCGGCAGCTTCGTCAAGCGACAGGCGCTCGGCAAGGTCATGCCGGGCGAGGTCGGCATCATCACCCAGCACGACCCGGACACGGTTCGCGGTGCCGATGTCGTCTACATCTCCAACGAGCGCCTGGCCCGGGCCCAGCCCGACGGTTATCTCGATGTCGCCCCGGAGCTGACCATCGAAGTCGTCTCGCCCAACGACCGTCGGACGGAGATCGATGAGAAGGTCAGCGAGTACCTGGCCTGTGGCGTCGAAGCCGTCTGGATCATCGACCCGCGCAACCGGCGCGTGACCTGCTGGCGCGCGCCGGGCGAGGCCCGCACCTACGGGCAGGACGACGTGCTCGAGGAGCCGGGCATCCTGCCGGGATTCTCCCTGGCGGTACGGGAACTGTTCGAGTAGGCGATGGAGCGTCGCACCCCGTGCTGACGGGCTGTGCGGTCAGTCGCAAGCGACCAAGGTCGTCGCGGTCCAGCAGGGTCGATTGCCCCCGAGCGCGGACGCGCTGCGCACACGCGTCCATTGGCCGGATTTGGCCGCATGCTGTGGCGCTGGCCTTCCGGTAGGGCCACTGCAACGGCCGCGCGCGACCGGCTCAGCGCTGACACCTGGGGCAGTAGAAGCTGGAGCGCTGGCCGATGCGCTGCTGGCGCACGGGCTCGCCACAGCCCGGGCAGGGCAGACCGGCGCGGCCGTAGACCCGCAGCGCCCGGGCGAAATACCCTGGATTGCCGTCCTCCCGGACGAAATCCCGCAGGCTGGTGCCGCCCTCGGCAATGGCCGCCGCCAGCACCGTCTTGATGGCCGCGGCGAGGCGCTCGTAGCGCGCGAGTGCGATGCGCCCAGCCGGGCGGTGCGGGTGCACGCCGGCGCGGTGCAGGGCCTCGCTCGCGTAGATGTTGCCGACCCCCACCACCACGTGGCTGTCCATGATGAAGGTCTTGACGGCGGCCCGGCGACCGCGGCTCAGCCGGTACAGGTAGGCGCCGTCGAAGCCGGGCGACAGGGGCTCCGGACCCAGCTGCGCCAGCAGCGGATGGGCCGTGACCGGCGGCGGCGCCCAGTGCAGGCTGCCGAAGCGTCGCGGGTCCCGCAGCCGCAGGCAGCGCCCGTCATCGAGCAGCAGATCGATGTGGTCGTGCGCTGCCGGCGGCGTGTCCGCGGGCAGCACCCGCAGGCTGCCGGACATGCCGAGGTGCAGGATCAGGGCGCCCTGGGGCAGGTGCAGCAGCAGGTATTTGGCACGCCGGGCGACGGCCTCGATGGGCTGGCCGGCGACGGCGGCGTCCACGGCCTGCGTGACGGGCCAGCGCAGCCGCCGCTCCCGCGCCACCAGCTTGAGGATGCGCCGGCCCGTCAGATGCGGGGCGAGGCCGCGCAGGCAGGTTTCGACCTCGGGCAGCTCCGGCATCTCAACCGGCCATGATCGGCGCGCCCGCCCTGAGCGCCGCTGTGACGATGCTCATGGGCTGCGCTTCTCCGTGCGCAGTGGCATGTCCGCCCCACTCGCAGGTGCAGGCGCCGGCGCCGCAGGCGCAGACGCGGACGTAGTCGGCGGTGGGGTTGGCGACGGCGCGAAGGGGTCGGCGCCGGTCTGCGGCAGCACGGACGGGTCGCGGCGGCGCTGCGGAGCCATGTCGCGCAGATTCGGAATGGCGGCTGTCGGGCGTCGCTCGTCGGTCGCGCTGCCCGGTGGCGGTGGCGCCAATCGCTGCACAGGCAGGGCGTCGCGGGCCGCGGGCGGTGTCGTGGGTGCCGGTGTGAGCGCAGCTGCTGCGGGCAGCGGCGCAGCCCTCGGCATGGTGCTGGGCGCAAGCGGCGCCGGCGGCGGGGCGGATGCGGCCGCGGTCGGGGCCTCGGCCGCCGCCGGCAGGGGCGGGGTCGCAAAGTGCCAGCTGAGCGCCGTGTCCAGCCGCGTCCAGCGCCGGCCGCCGTCGCTGATGCGAAAGCCCAGGTCGTCGCCGCCGTCCGCCGAGGCGATGCGCAGCCGGCGCGAGCCGGGCGCATCGGCCGGAAGCCCATCGGTGGGGGAGGTCACCCGCACTGCCCTGGCATCCGCCAGCGGCGCCAGCTGCCCCGCGGTAAGGGGGGCGCCATCCAGGTCCCCCAAGCCGGGGCTGAACGCCGGCGGCAGCAGCTGGCGGCTCACCAGCGCCGTGACAGGCGTCATGAGCCGGGGCAGGAAGCGGTCTTCGATCAGGTGCACCATGTCGCCCACCTGCACGTACCGCAGGCCGGCCACGGGCTCGGTGCCGCCGAAGCGCAGCTGAAGGCCGTCGAGGGTGATGCTGAGCGCCGCCGCCGCGAGCCCCAGCTCGGCAAGATCCAGGCCCGCCGCCGGCAGCGTGCGCGCCACCTGCGCCTGCGCCACCGGCAGCAGGCGCGTGACGGCAGCGGTGTCCGCCGGCACCGCGTGCGGTGCAAGCATGCGCCAGTCCGTGCCCTCGCGCTCCAGGCGGATGGGGGGCTCGCCCGCGCGCTGAAGCGTGATGCGCTCGATGGCCGCGGGGATGAGGTCGGTGAGCTGCGTGTCGCGGGCTGCCTCGCGCAGGTCGAGCCGCACCAGCAGCGCCAGGGCGCCGAGCAGTGCCAGCAGTGCCAGGTTGATGAGCCAGCGGCGCGCGAGCAGCGTCATGCCGTCCCCCGGCGCCAGGTGATCCAGAGCCCCGCCGCCACCAGCAGCGCCGGCAGCACGAACACGCCGCCCACGGCGATGGCCCAGGCGCGCGGTGTCGAGAGCACGAAGTTGTCCCGGTCGTCGGGGGCCGCGGGCGGGGTGATGAGATCCTCGAGCCCCGTCAGCCAGCGCGCCATGCGCAGCGCCAGCTCGCGGTTCCCGGCGGTCGCGAGGTGGGCATTGCTCGCGAAGTCGCCGTCGCCGACGAGGATGACGCGCTGCTCGGCCGGTGCAGCCGGCTCGCCCCCGGCGTCGGCGTCCGCCGCGCGCGCAGGGGCCGGCCGCGGGCGCGTCAGCACCAGTGCCAGCGCCAGTGGGCCGGCTTGCTCTCCGGCGGCGGGGTTGCGGGTGATCTCCCCGCGGATGGGGCCGGTTTCGTTCCAGCTGTCCGCGCCGGTGGTCAGCGTGGTGTCGAGCAGCCAGCCCGGTGCCGCGGCCGGGGCGAAGGCGAGGCTGCCCGGGAGCACCACATGGCCCTTCAGGTCGCGGCCCAGGGGATGCGCGGGCCAGTCGTCCAACACGGCGAAGGTGGGGGCCTCGAAGCCGAGCTCCGACGCCTGCGCGTCCACCACCATGCCCGGGAGCGGGCGCACGCCGAGGTAGGCGGCCAGCGGCTCAAGCCCCATGAGCCCGTCCGTGCTTGCCCCCGGGTCCAGCAGCCAGAGCAGATTGCCGCCGGCATCGAGGTAGTCCACCAGGGCCTCCGCCTCGCCCGGGAAGAGGGCGATGGACGGTGCCGTCACCACCAGCAGATCGGTGTTGTCCGGCACACGGCCGGCGCTGGCCAGGTCCAGCGGCCGCAGCCGGAAGCCGCGCTGGCGCAGCAGCTGCGCGAAGCGGCCGATGTCGGCCCCGGCGCCGCCGGCCATGGCGCGCTCGCCGTGGCCCTCCAGCACCGCCACCCAGGGTGCCCGTTCCAGGGTCAGGCGCGCGATGGCGCTGGACAGCGTGCCCTCGCTCAGCGCTTCCAGGGTCTCGCGGCGTCCCCGCTGCTCCAGCACCAGCTGGCCCAGCAGGTGGACGTCCGCGTTGCGGGCGCGCCCGGGGGCGGTCTGCGGGTCCACCCATTGGATGTCCAGGTCCGGGCGGTGGCGGCGGTAACGCGCCAGGAGCGCCTCCACGGCGCGGCCCACGCGATGCTCACGCGGTGCGAAGACGGTGATGCGCAGGGGCGCCTCGGCGCCGTCCGGCAGGCGCTCCAGCAGGGCGATGCTCTCCGGCGACAGGCTGTTGCGGGCGCTGCTGCTCCAGTCGAAGGTGTGATCGTGCCGGGCGGCGAGCCAGCCCGCCGTCAGCACGAGCGCCAGCAGCAGCAGCGCAAACACGGCGTCGGCGGCGACCCGGTGCAGCCGTCGCCAGCCGGGCGGCGACACGGCGGCGGGCGCGGCTGCCGGGGGTGCCATGTCTGCCTGCCCGGCGTCGTCGGCGTCGGCGGCCTCGGGGCCGGCGGGATGGGCGGCTTCCGGCTCGATGCGTGGCGGGGCGGTCATGCGGTCAGTCGAGCCCGGCATTCTCCAGCCGGCGGTGGGCGAGGGCCAGGAAGAGCGCGATGAGCCCGACGAAGTAGACCAGATCGCTCGTGCGCACCACCCCGGCCAGGAACCAGAACAGGTGCTGGCTCCAGGCGAGCCAGTCCAGCACACCGAGCTGTGGGGCGCCCAGGAGCTCCGTACGGTTCACCACGGACAGCAGTACCAGGAGCCCATAGGCGGCAACGGCGGCGGCCACCGGCTGGCGGGTGAGGGTCGCGGCGAAGAGCCCCACGGCGGCGAAGAGCAGCCCCGTGAGCCAGAGCCCGAGGGCCGCCGCCAGCAGCATGCCCGGGTCCACCTGGGCCGCGCCGATGAGCGTGAGCCCGAGCCCCAGCGGCAGCAGGCACAGCGGCAGCACCAGCAGCGCGAGCCCCAGGAATTTGCCGAGCAGGATGGTCCCGAGCGAGATGGGCGCGCCGGCCAAGAGCGGCCAGGTGCCGTCGCGCAGCTCGCCGCCCAGGCTGCGTGCGGCAAGCAGCGGTACCACCAGCAGCAGCAGCGCCGCCGCAGTGCCGAAGAGATTGTGCGTGAGCTCCAGGTTGAGCCCGGCGCTGCGCACCGGCGGCTCCGCCCCGGTGAACAGGTCCAGCACCCGCAGCAGCACATAGCCCAGGATGGCCTGCGTGGCCGCCAGCAGCACCCAGCCCAGGGGCGTGCGGAAGGCGGCGAGCCAGTCGCGGGCGGCAATGGCGGCGATCATGCCGCCGCCTCCATGCCGACGCTGCGAAAGAAGAGCCGTTCCACGTCGGTGCGCTCCGGCATCATCTCCAGCAGCCCCCAGCCCGCGGCCACCAAGCCGGCGGCAAGCTGCTCGGCGTCGGCATCCGCGCCGAGCTGGACACGGAATGTGCCCGGCGCGCCCGCTTCGGCTGTCGCCGTGGCCACGGACGTAAGCGCGGCGAGGGCGGCGGGTGCAGGTGGACGGGCGAGGCGCACCCGCAGTGCCCGTGGGGCATCCAGGGGACCGTCGTGCAGCAGCCGGCCGCGGTCCAGCACCAGCACGCGCCGGCAGCTGGCCTGCACTTCGGCAAGCGCGTGGCTGGAGACCAGCACCGCGCTGCGCTCGGCGAGCTCCGCGATGAGCCCGCGGACCTCGCGCATCTGCACCGGGTCCAGGCCGTCGGTGGGCTCGTCCAGGATCACCAGCTCCGGCTCGTGGACCAGGGCGGCGGCGAGCCCCGCCCGCTGGCGATAGCCCTTGGACAGCCGGCCCAGCAGCCGGCGGCGGGCGGCGTCGAGCCCGCATCGGCGCAGGGCGCGGCCGACGGCTCGGGTGACGGCGCCCGGGGGGATACCGCGCAGCCGGGCGACCTGGGTGAGGTACTCCTCCACCCGCATCTCCGGATACAGCGGCGGGCGCTCCGGCAGGTAGCCGATGTGGCGCTTGGCCCGCTGCGGGCTATGCTGCATGTCATGCCCGGCGATCACCACCCGCCCGCTCGTCGGTGCGAGCAGGCCCGCGAGGATGCGCAGACAAGTGGTCTTGCCGGCGCCGTTTGGGCCGAGCAGGCCGACCACCTCGCCGGCGCACAGGCGGAAGTCGAGACCGGCGACGGCTGGGGTGCGCCCGAAGCGCCGGGTCAGGGCCTGCACCATCAGTAATGCGTCCATGGCGGCGACGATAGCGCGGGTGCCGGCGCCTGCCAACTGCGCGCTCCGGGCGGCGACCTTTTGGGCATGGCGCCCGGGCGGTGTACCCTCGTCGGCGACGGCGGACGCCGGCCGTCCGCAAGACGACGGGGACTCGCCCATGGCTCTGCTCGGCATCGACACAGGCGGCACCTTCACCGACTTCGTGCTCTGGCGGGACGGCACCCTGCACGTGCACAAGGTGCCCTCCACACCCGCGGCCCCGGAGCGGGCCATTCTGCAAGGCGTCGCGGAGCTGGGCCTGGACCCCGCCGGGCTCACGGTGGTGCACGGCTCCACGGTGGCCACCAATGCGGTGCTGGAGGGCAAGGGCGCGCGTACCGCCTTCGTCACCAACCGGGGCTTTCGCGATCTGCTCGCCATCGGCCGCCAGGCGCGGACCGCCCTCTATGATCTTCAGCCGCCGCCGGCACCGCCGCCGGTGCCGCCCGAGCTGTGCCTGGAGACGGGCGGGCGGCTCGCTGCGGACGGTGCGCTGCTGGAGCCCCTGACGCAGGCGGACCTCGACGCGCTGCGGGCAGCGCTGACGCGGCTCGGTGCCGAGTCCGTTGCGGTGAGCCTGCTGTTTGCCTATCTGGACGACCGCGCCGAGCGCGCCATCGCCGCGGCGGTGCCGCCCGGGTGCTTCGTCTCCCTGTCATCGGCGGTGCTGCCGCTCATGGGCGAGTACGAGCGTGGCATTGCCACCTGGCTCAATGCCCGGGTCGGGCCCGTGGTGGCGGGCTATCTCGGGCGGCTGCGGGCCGGGCTGCCCGGCGCGCGGGTGTCTGTGATGCAGTCGAGCGGCGAAGCCGTGGCCGCCGCCGCAGCCGGCGCCGCCGCCGTGCGGCTGCTGCTCTCCGGGCCCGCCGGTGGGCTCGCGGGTGCGGCACACGTGGCCGCCGCGGCGGGGGTCGAGCAGCTGCTGACCTTCGACATGGGCGGCACATCCACGGACGTGGCGCTGGTGGAAGGCGCGCAGCCATTCATCCCCCGGCTCACGCTGGAGGGCCGCATCGGCGGCCTGCCCGTTGCTGTGCCCATGGTGGACATGCACACCATCGGCGCCGGCGGCGGCTCCATCGCCCGGGTGGATGCGGGCGGCGCGCTGAAGGTCGGCCCCGAGTCCGCAGGCGCCGACCCAGGACCCGTCTGCTACGGGCGCGGCGGGCGGGAGCCCACGGTGACCGACGCCAATCTGCTGCTTGGGCGGCTGCGGGCGGAGGCCTTCCTCGGCGGTCGCATGCCCCTGGACCTGGGGGCCGCCCGCCGCGCGCTGGCGCGGCTCGCGCAGCAGCTCGGTCTTGCGGATGCCGCCGCGACAGACTCCGGGGGAATGGAGGCTGCGGAGCGGGCTGCCCGCGGCATCATCGACCTCGTCAACGAGCACATGGCGCAGGCGCTGCGTGTCATCTCCGTGCAGCGCGGCATCGACCCAGCCGGCGGCTGGCTCTGCTGTTTCGGCGGCGCCGGCGGCCTGCATGTGTGTGCCCTGGCGGAGTCGCTCGGTATGACGCGAGCGCTGGTGCCGGAGCGCGCCGGAGTGCTCTCGGCGCTCGGCATGCTCGCGGCGCCGCCTGGGCGGCTCCTGACCCGCGCCTGGCTGGCGCCCCTTGACGCCCGCGGGGATGCCGAGGTCACCGCGGCCCTGGCGGCGCTCGCCGACACGGGCCGGCGGGCACTGGCGGCAGACGGCATCGACCCTGGCAGCCTCACGCGCGCGGACAGCCTGGACCTGCGCTATCGCGGCCAGTCGTACACGCTGAATCTGCCCTGGCGCGGGGTGGCGACGACGGCTGCGGACTTCCAGGACCTGCACGCCCGGCGCTACGGCCACACACTGGACCTGCCGGTGGAGCTGGTGAATCTGCGTGTGCGGCTCACGGCGCCGCCACGGGCGCCGGCGCTGCCCACCATCACGCCAGCGCGGGCGGCGCCCGCCGCCGCGCCGGCCGCGGCGAGCCTGCCCGGCTTCGAGGTGCCGGTGCCCCTGCACCGGCGCGAGGGGCTCGCCGTCGGTGCGCGGGTCGAGGGTCCGGCGGTGATCCTGGACGCTGTGGCCACCACCTGGCTTGCGCCCGGCTGGCAGGCGGAGCGCGACGCCTACGGCAATCTGTTGCTGCACCGACGCTGACGGGCCGCCGCACCGCTGGTGTCGCGGAGCGGCCTTGGCTATAGTGCAGTCCCCACGCTCCTCCCGGATAACAACGACGACAACCGGGGCTCACCGCGGACACGCCCGAGGATTTTGCTTGATGACGTACCAGGGTCTACTGGAGTTTTCCCCTTGGCAGATCGTGCTTGCGACACTCGCGATGACGCACCTGACCATCATCGCCGTGACGCTCTACCTGCACCGCGCCCAGGCGCACCGGGCGCTGCACCTGCATCCCGCCATCGCTCATGTCTTGCGTTTCTGGCTCTGGCTCACCACGGGCATGGTGACCCGCCAATGGGTGGCGGTGCACCGCAAGCACCACGCCCACTGCGAAACCGAGCAGGACCCGCACAGCCCGCAGGTTCTGGGTCTGCGCACCGTGCTGTGGCGCGGCGCCGAGCTCTACATGGCAGCCGGCAAGAATGCCGACGACTTGGCCCGCTACGGCCACGGCACCCCGGACGACTGGATCGAGCGCAACCTCTACAGCCGCTTCAGCTGGTACGGCGTCGGTGTCATGCTGGTGCTCGACCTGCTGTTGTTCGGCGCCTTCGGGCTTACGGTCTGGGCCGTGCAGATGCTCTGGATTCCGCTGCTGGCCGCCGGTGTCATCAACGGTGTCGGGCACTTCTGGGGGTATCGCAACTTCGAGACACCGGATGCGGCCACCAACATCGCGCCCTGGGGCATCCTCATCGGCGGCGAGGAGCTGCACAACAATCACCATGCCTTTCCGTCCTCGGCGCGTCTGTCCATGCGCCGCTGGGAGCTCGATCTGGGGTGGCTCTACATCCGTCTGCTCACATGGCTGCGCCTTGCACGTGTGAAGCGCCTGGCGCCGTCGCCGCGGTTCATCGAGGGGAAGCGCACCATCGACCTTGACACGCTGCGGGCGGTGCTGGTGGCGCGCATGCACGTGGTCCGGCGCTTCAGCCTGGATGTGCTGAAGCCGGTGACGCGCGAGGCCCTGGCCTCCGAGCAGCCGCAGTGCGGCATCTCCCCCCGCCGCGCCGCGCGCATGCTGGCACGCACCTGGAGTCAGCTCGATGAGAGCGGCCGGCGCAACCTGGAGCAGTTGCTGGCACAGAGCCGCGAGCTTGCGGTGGTGTACCAGTTCCGCGAGCGGCTGCAGCAGATCTGGGAGCGCAACGCCCCGACCCAGGAGGCCCTGTTGGCCCAACTTCAGGATTGGTGCCACCAGGCCGAGGCCACGGGCATCCAGGCCCTGGAGCGCTTCTCCCGCCAGCTGCGCGGCCTCGCGCTCGCCGGCGCGCACTGACAGCGCTGGCGCCGCGGCTGCCGGCGCATCCAGGCACCCGCGCAAGAAAAAGCCCGCGTCTGCGGGCTTTTTGCTGCGCGGCCGGTGGGCTGCGACGTCTTACTTGATCTTGCCTTCCTTGTACATGACGTGCTTACGGGCGACGGGATCGAACTTTTTGATCTCCATCTTGCCGGGCTGGTTCCGTTTGTTCTTGGTGGTGGTGTAGAAGTGACCGGTTCCCGCGCTCGAGTTGAGGCGGATCTTTTCGCGAGCTGCCTTGGCCATGGGCGTGGTACCTCGTAGTGCGGCGTGGTGGCGACGGTAGGGGTGGGGGCGACAGCGTGGGGCTTTGGCGCGTGGGGCTTAGGGCTGTCCCCGTTCAGACCTGTTGGCGTCAGACCTTTTGGCCGCGGGCACGCAGGTCACCCAGCACCGCGTCGATGCCGAGCTTGTCGATGATGCGCAGTCCTTTGGTGGAGACGCGCAGCCGCACCCAGCGCTTTTCGCTCTCGACCCAGAAGCGATGGTAGTGCAGGTTCGGCAGAAAGCGCCGCCGCGTCTTGTTGTGCGCGTGCGAGACGTTGTTTCCGGTCACCGGGCGCTTGCCGGTCACCTGGCAGACTTTGGACATGGCCCAGGCTCCTGTGTGTCATCACCCGCGGCGGTGTGGCGCCCGCTGCTCTTGCAGGGGGCTCCGGCATCGGCCGTACCGCAAGGGAGAGCGGCTGACGTGCCGAGTCGGATTGCGCGGGATCACTGGAAATTGCTAAGCACGCCAGAATACCTGCTCGCGGGGGCAGGTTCAAGCGTTGAGACTCGCCGGCGGCGCCGACAGGGCCCGCCGTCAGAGCAGCCCGCGCTCGGCGAAGGAGGTGCCGCCGCCTTCACCGATGACGATGTGATCCAGCACCCGGACATCCACCAGGGCGAGGGCGTCCCGCAGGCGCTCGGTGATGCGCAGGTCCGCCTGGCTCGGCTCGGCAACGCCGGAGGGGTGGTTGTGGGCGAAGATCACCGCCGCGGCGTTCCAGCGCATGGCCTCGCGTACCACCTCCCGCGGGTGCACGCTGGCGCCGTCGATGGTGCCGCGGAAGAGCTCGCGGTACTCGATGATCCGGTGCCGATTGTCGAGGAAGAGGCAGGCGAAGACCTCGTGCGGGAGCACGCGCAGGCGGCTTTTCAGGTAGTTGCGCACAGCCTCCGGGCTGGTGAGCACATCCCGCTTTTCGATCTCCGCGCGCAGGTAGCGCCGGCTCAGCTCCAGCACCGCCCGGAGCTGGACGTATTTGGCCACGCCGAGCCCCTTGCCGGCGCAGAACTGGGCCTGGCTCGCGGACAGTAGGCCGACAAGCCCGCCGAAATCGGCAAGCAGATCCCGGGCCAGATCCACGGCGCTGCGCCCCGGTACACCGGTGCGCAGGAAGATCGCCAGCAGCTCGGCATCGCTCAACGCCCCCGCGCCGCGCTGAATGAGCTTCTCGCGGGGGCGGTCCTGCTCAGGCCAGTCGCTGATGGACATGTGCGGAGCTCCCTGAATACGCTGCCCGGGAGAAGCTTACCTGAGCGTACACGACCGACCAAGTGTGGATGCTCAGGGCATGCCGGACCGCTCTGGGGCACCCGGCCAAGTGTGGTGCGGGACAACGCGGCCCAGGCACCATGGCGACTGCGCTACAATCCGGCGTATTCCCCGCTGTGAGTCATGCAGTCAACGCCGCGAGTACCGTGTCCGACGACGGGATGCAGAAGATTCTGCTTGGGGTGAGCGGCGGCATCGCTGCGTACAAGACCCCGGAGCTGGTGCGGCGCCTGGTGGAGCGCGGCGCCTGCGTGCAGGTGGTCATGACCGCGGCGGCAGCCGCCTTCGTGACGCCCCTGTCGCTGCAGTCCGTCTCCGGGCGGCCGGTGCGCACGGCACTGCTGGCGCCGGAGGCCGAGGCCGGCATGGACCACATCGCCCTCGCGCGCTGGGCGGATCAGGTTGTCCTGGCACCGGCCACGGCGCACCTGATCGCGCGCCTGGCGCACGGGCTTGCGGATGACCTCCTCACCACGCTCGTGCTGGCGACCTCTGCACCTGTGACCATAGCCCCAGCCATGAATCAGCAGATGTGGCAGCATCCCGCCACCATGGCCAACATTGCAATGCTGACCGAACGCGGCTGCCGCCTGCTCGGGCCCGCCAGCGGCGAGCAGGCCTGCGGGGAGCAGGGGCCGGGACGGATGCTGGAGCCGGCTGCGATCGCCGCCGCCTTGCTCGCGCCGCCACCGGCGGCGGCTGGCGCGCTCGCGGGGGTGCCGGTGCTGCTGACGGCGGGCCCAACGCGTGAGGCCATCGACGCAGTGCGCTATGTCGGCAACCGCAGCTCGGGCAAAATGGGCTATGCATTGGCGGCGGCGCTGGCGGGCGCCGGTGCGCGGGTGACACTCGTCTCAGGGCCCGCGCAGCTGCCATGCCCGACGGGCGTGCAGCGCGTGGTGGTGGAATCCGCGGCCGAGATGCATGACGCGGTGATGGCGCGTGTGGCCGACTGCGCCCTGTTCATCGCCGCCGCCGCCGTGGCCGACTATCGCCCCGCGCAGTCCCTGCCGGGCAAGCTCAAGAAGCACGCCGACACCCTGACCATCCAGCTCGTGCGCAACCCCGATATCCTGGCCGAGGTCGCGGCCCGTCCCGACAAGCCCTTCACCGTGGGCTTCGCGGCCGAGACCGAGGGTCTGGAGGCCGCGGCCCGCGACAAGCTCGGGCGCAAAGGGCTGGACATGATCGCCGCCAACGAGGTCGGCGCCGCGGCCGGCGGCTTCGAGGCCGACGACAACGCGCTGCTGGTGCTCTGGCCCGGCGGGCGCCGCACCCTCCCCATGATGCCGAAGCCCGCGCTGGCGACGGCGCTGACGCAACTCATTGCGGAACGCTATGCGGCATCGGCTTCAGGTTAAGGTGCTGGACCCCCGGCTCGGGCGGGACTTCCCGCTGCCGGCCTACGCCACCGAGGGCGCGGCCGGCATGGATCTGCGCGCGCTGCCCGAGGCCCCGCTGGACCTGGCGCCTGGGGCTGCCGAGCTGCTGCCCACCGGCATGGCCGTGCACATTGCCGAGCCCGGGCTTGCGGCCATGGTGCTGCCGCGCTCGGGCCTCGGGCATCGCCACGGCATCGTGCTCGGCAATCTGGTGGGCCTCATCGATGCCGACTATCAGGGCGAGCTGCTGGTGTCCTGCTGGAATCGCGGGCATGCGCCCTTCCGCATCGAGGTGGGTGAGCGCATCGCCCAACTGGTGCTGGTGCCGGTTGTGCACGCGGACCTGGAGCTGGTGGACGAGTTCCCTGCCAGCGCCCGCGGCACCGGCGGCTTCGGCCACAGCGGGCGGCTCTGAGCCATGCACCTCCGCCCTGCCCCGGTGAGTCCTGCCCCAGCCGGCCGTGCCCCAGCGAGCCGTGCCCCAGCGAGCCGTGCCCCAGCCATCGGCAGTCGCCGGCTGTCGTCGCCGCAGCGTCGGCGGCATCCCCGCCATCACCGGAGTCGCTGAGATGCCTGCGCGCCTGGGCAAGAGCGCGGAGGCCGAAGGGCTTGCCGTGCCGGACAGTGTCGACGGCTTCGGCCTCGGCACCTATTGCTGGATCGCCTATCTCGCGGCGGGCCTCGTGCTGCTGCTCGCGCTGCTCGGCGCCGCTGTGATCTTCGGCGCGAACGAGTCGCGCATGATGGAGCGCCACCTGCGTGCCTACTCCGCCACCCTGGCGCAGGAGATGAGCAACCGCACCGCGGCCGTGCGCGGACAGCTGAAGCGCTGGCGCGAGGACCCGGGCCTGCGCGCGGCGCTGCTGGATGGACGCCCGGATATCCTGCGCGACAAGGAAGCGGAGCTGGCGCTGCTCGTGCCGGGGGCGCTGGACGTGCTGGTCTTTCGCAGCGCGGACACCTCGGCCGGCGGGGCGGCATCGCAGCGGCTCAGCTTTGCCGGGCTCGACATGGTGCAGCAGGTCAAGGAGCAGGTCGCCATTTCTCCGTTGGAGGCGCATCGGGTGCGGCGCGACGATGAGCATCTCGCCATGGCCGGCCCGGTGACGGACGCCGACGGCGGCGAATTGCTGGGCATCGTGCACATCATGCTGCCGCTCTCGCTGCTGCCGCATACCGCGGCGGAAGCGGATGCGCATACCCACTTCGTGTTCCGTCAGCGTGTCGGTGACAGCCTGGTGGCCGTCAAGCCGCGGGACGCGGGCAACACGCCCCCGGGCGCCCCGTCGGTTGCCTTGCCCATCGCGGACACGCGGCTGTTGCTCGACGCCTGGGCCGAGATGCCCGGGCTCGTCGGTGGCGGACTCCTCCCGCTGTTGGCAGGGCTCTATGTGCTGGCGCTGGGGCTGCTCGCCGCCGCCCTGGGCCTGCCCTACCGCTACCTGCGCCGCGGCGTCGGGGCGGACCTCGCGAGCATGGTGGCGCTGGTGGAGGACGCCGCCGCCCAACGCCCCCTGCGCAATACCCGGGGGCGCATCCGCGAGCTGGTGGCCGCCACGGATACGGTGCGCAGACGCCTGCGCGAGCTGGGGCCGGGACGTGCGGTGTCGCCCAAGTCCGCAGAGCAGCTCGCGGCCCTGGCTGCGGCGGCCCCGGACGACGATGCGCCACTCGACCTGGAGGCGGGCTTCGACATGGAGCTCGACACGCCGCCGTCGGACCCGGCACAGGACCCCGCTTCGCCGCCCGCCGCCTCCGCCGCCGAGGTGCCCGCCACGAGCGGCGAGTCCCAGACGACGGTGCCGGACCACATCTTTCGTGCGTACGACATTCGCGGCCTCCTGGGTACCGAGATCGATGCGCGGGTGATGCGCCTGCTCGGCCGCGCCGTGGGCAGCGAGGCGGCGGCACAGGGCCAGCGCAGCTGCATCGTCGCGCGCGATCAACGGCCCTCCGGCCCGGAGCTGACGCAGGCACTCATCACCGGGCTGTGCGAGAGCGGCTGCGATGTGGTGGATCTCGGCGTCGCGCCCACGCCGCTCGCCTACTACGTCACCTTCCAGCGCGGCGCCGCGAGCGCGGCGGTGGTCACCGCGAGCCACAACCCCGCGGATTACAACGGCCTCAAGGTCGTCCTCGGCGGCCGTGCCGCGAACGAGGAGCAGATTCAGGGCCTGCGCGAGCGCATCGCACGCGGCGACTTCGAGCGCGGCGAGGGCCGCTGCACCGAGCTCGACCCCACAGACGACTACATCCGTGAGCTCTGCGACGACATTACCCTGGCGCGGCCCATGAAGATCGTCGTCGACTGCGGCTTCGCGACGGCCAGCCGCCTGGCGCCCGCCCTGTTCCGGGCGCTGGAGTGCGAGGTCACCGAGCTCGACTGCGACCTGGACCCGGCGCAGGCAGATGCCCACATGCCCGACCCGTCGCAGCCGAAGAATCTCTATGCCCTGGGCGATGCGGTGATCGGTGCCGGCGCGGATCTCGGGCTCGCCTTCGATGCCGACGGTGACCGGCTCGGCATTGTCGACTCCGCCGGCAAGTTCATCGCCGCTGATCGCATGCTGATGCTGCTCGCGGCGGATATCCTGGCACGCGCGCCGGGGAGCGACATCGTCTACGACGTCAAGTGCAGCCATCACCTCGGCTCGGCCGTGCTGCGCCACGGTGGCCGCCCGGTGATGTGGAAGTCCGGGCACAGCTTCATCAAGCAGAAGGTGCGCGAGCTCGGCGCCCCCCTCGGCGGCGAGCTCTCCGGGCACATCGTGCTCGCCGAGCGCTGGAACGGCTTCGACGACGCCTTCTACGCCGGCGCGCGGCTGCTGGAGGTCCTGGCTCTGGACCCGCGTCCCAGCACAGAGGTCTTCGCGGACTTCCCCGTCGGCATCGGCACACCGGAGCTGTTCGTGCCGCTGGCGGCCGGCGAGGATGCGGGCATCATGCAGTCGGTGCTCGCCATGGCGGACCGCCTGGACGGGGTGGAGGTCAACACCACCGACGGTCTGCGGGCCGAGTTCGACCAGGGCTGGGGCCTGATCCGGGCCTCCAACACCCAGCCGGGGCTGGTGTTCCGTTTCGAGGCGGACGACCAGACGGCGCTGGAGAAGATCCAGGACCTGTTCCGGCGCATGATGGACCTGGTGGCGCCGAATCTCGACATCCCGTTCTGAGGCGCCCACACGCGCCGCCCGCCCCAAGGAAACCCCGTCATGTCACTGCCGGAAGACCGTGCCCGCAACATCGCCCGCGTCCTCATCGAGGCGCTGCCCTACATTCGCCGCTTCGCCGGCAAGACCATGGTCATCAAGTACGGCGGCAACGCCATGGTGGAGCAGCGCCTGAAGGAGGGCTTTGCCCGCGACGTGGTGCTGATGAAGCTGGTGGGCCTGAATCCGGTGATCGTGCATGGCGGCGGTCCGCAGATCGGCGAGCTGCTGGAGCGGCTCGGCAAGGCCAGCGAGTTCGTGGACGGCATGCGCGTCACCGACAGTGAGACCATGGACGTGGTGGAGATGGTCCTGGGCGGACTGGTCAACAAAGAGATCGTCAACCTGATCAACCGCCACGGCGGCAATGCCGTGGGTCTCACCGGTAAGGACGGCGACCTGATCCGGGCGCGCAAGATGCTGCTGCGCCGGGACGCGCCGGAGCTCGCGGCGCCGGAGATCATCGACCTGGGTCACGTGGGCGAGGTGGAGAGCATCGACGTGAGCGTCGTCAACATGCTCGTGGGAGGCAATTTCATCCCGGTCATCGCCCCCATCGGGGTGGGTGCCGACGGCTTCTCCTACAACATCAATGCGGACCTGGTGGCCGGCAAGGTGGCGGAGGTGCTGCGCGCCGAAAAGCTCATTCTTCTCACCAACACCGCCGGCCTGCTGGATGCCGATGGCGAGCTGATCCGGGAGCTGGAGCTGGCGCGGGTGGAGGGCCTGATCCGCGCGGGCATCATCGCGGGCGGCATGTTGCCTAAAGTGGGCTGCGCCGTGGAGGCCGTGAAGGCCGGGGTGCGTGCCGCCCACATCCTGGATGGGCGGGTGGAGCACGCGGTGCTGCTCGACCTCTTCACCGACGAGGGCGTCGGCACCAAGATCAGCCCCCGCTGAGGGACGCAGGCGCCCTGGGCTGCACGCGCACGGCGGCGGTGTCGTCGCTGCTGCGGGCGTCCTCCCCACGCTCCAGGGCACTGCGGAAGCCGTCGAGCACGGCGGCGCGGGCGTCCGTGCGGCAGCTTTCCTCCTGGCCCGGGGAGTAGCTGCGGCACTGTACGTCCAGGAAGATCGACGCACTGCGACCGTCCTCGCGCCAGATGCGCGACACGGTGAGGGCGATATCGTTGCGGTCCTTCGGCGCCTCGGTCATGGCCACGTCCTTGCCGAGCGATTCGATGGGCATGGTGGCGTGGCGTCTCACATAGGACAGTGCGCGCTGCCAGAGCTGCTCGCAGCTCATCTGGTCGCTGCATTCGACCAGGTTCTTGAGCACCGGCGGGCGTGTCGCAACGGCTTCTCTGGGCGTCGGGGTGGCGGGCAGATTCTTGAGCTGGCGCAGCCGCTTGAGGTCGCGGTCGAACTTGCGGCGGATCTCCTGCTTCTGCTGCTCGCGCTCGACGATGGCCGCCAGCGCCTCCTCGATGGAGCGCTCGGTGCCGTCGATGCGCTCTTTGAGCTGCGGTGGTACTGCCTCGCCCTTGCGCTCCAGGTCTGCCGCTTCCGCGCGCAGCTGCATGAGCCAATCCTGCTGGCGGCGGATATTGCCCTTCTTGAACTGGATCATGGTGTCGATGTCCGACAGGTTCCCGTCCCGGGTCATGATCAGGTCGTCGACGCTCTGGAAGGTGTTCAGCAGCACGCGATCATCGGCGCGCTGCTGCTCCAGCATACGCTGCTGCTGGGCGCGCAGGCGCTCGAGCTCGCGCTCGCGCTGGATCTCTTCGGGCGTCTTGGCCGGTGGCACCGTGCGCACCCGCAGGCCCTGAGGCGAGAGCTGCGTGTGGCCCTTCTCCACTTCCGTGGGGGGAATCACATCCGAGTATTGGATGTTGCCCTGGTCATCCACCCAGCGATAGAGCGCCTGGGCCGCCGTCTCCGCGGCGGCGCCGAGCAGCAGGCAGGCCAGCAGCAGGCAGCACGACATCACAGCAGCAGGGCCGGGGGCGCGCCCACTGCGGTGCGGCGACTTCTCCGACGACGGGGGGGGATCGACGTGGCGCATGGCGAATGGTGGACTCGTGCGGCGCCCGCAGTCAGCGGCGCTGCAAAACATAATGGGACTGTAATACACGGGCCGTTCGCGGACTGGGATGCGGCGCATGTTTCCTGCGGACCGCCCGGGCGCGACGTGATCAGCCCGGGGTGGCGGTGCCCCAGCGCCGGCGGTAGTCGTCGAGGGCCTGATGAAATTCGGCAAGATCTGCATGCGCGTCGAGGTAGTCTACGAGGTCGTGCAGGGTGACGATGCTCACGGTGGCGAGGCCGAAGGTCGCGGCAATCTCCGCCGTGGCCGATTGCTCGCCGGTGCCGCGCTCACAGCGGTCCAGTGCGATGAGCACCCCGGCAGGTGTGGCCCCGGCGGCGCGGATCAGCGCTACGGATTCGCGTACCGAGGTGCCGGCGGTGATCACATCGTCCACGATGAATACCCGTCCGTCGAGGGGGCTGCCGACGATGCTGCCACCCTCGCCGTGAGTCTTGGCCTCTTTGCGGTTGAACGCGAAGGGCAAGTCCCGGCCGTGGTGCTCGGCGAGTGCGATGGCGGTGCAGGCGGCCAGCGGAATACCCTTGTAAGCGGGGCCGAATAGCATGTCCACCGGGAGCTTCGAGTGCGTAAGCGCTGCGGCATAATAGCCCCCGAGCCGGGCGAGGCGGGCACCGGTGCTGAATGCCCCCGCGTTGAAGAAATAGGGGCTGTGCCGGCCGGATTTGAGGGTGAAATCCCCAAACCGCAGCACGCCGACGTCGACGGCGAAGCGCAGGAAGTCCCGTTGATAGTCTTGCATGCTGGTGGGTCCCGGAGGTTCTCTGGTGAGTGGTGTTGGAGTGAGCGGTATTGGGGTGAGCGGTGCAGGAGTGCGTGGCGCAGGGGTGGCTGGTGGGCTGCGCTGTACTGGTGCTCCCGCCGGCCCGCTCAGCGGCTTGCGGCCCGATGTCGCGGACTGAGACGGCGCCTGCGGCGCTGCACCCCAGGCCATCGCCAGCATGCTAACGCGAGACGGGGCCTGACGTGCTGCTGACCTCCCTTGCCACGGCCTTCGTCGTCGGGCTGCTCGGTGGCGTGCATTGCGTCGGCATGTGCGGCGGCGTGGTGTCCATGCTCACGCTGGGTATCGCGCCGGAGCGCCGCGGCGACCTCGCCGGGCTGCTCCCGCTGCAGTTCGGCTACAACCTGGGCCGGGTGGCGGGCTACGCCCTCGCCGGTGCGATCTCGGGCGGCATCGGGGCGGTGCTGGCGCAGGCCGGTCTCCTGTACTGGGGGCAGCGTGCGCTCTACGCCCTCGCCGCGTGCGTGATGATTGCGCTCGGACTGTATCTCGGCGGCTGGTGGCGGGGGCTTGCGGTCATCGAGCGGGCCGGTGCCGGGCTCTGGCGGCGCATCGAGCCCATCGGCCGCCGGCTGCTGCCGATCCGGAGCTGGACGCAGGCGGTGGCGGTGGGGCTGGTCTGGGCCTGGCTGCCGTGCGGGCTCGTCTACAGCGTGCTGATCCTCGCGCTCGGCACCGGCTCGCCGGTCCAAGGGGCGCTGCTGATGCTGGCGTTCGGCCTCGGCACGCTGCCGAATCTGCTGGGCATCGGGCTGCTCGCCGGCCTGGCGTCGCGTTACCTGGCGGCGGTCTGGCTGCGGCGTACGGCGGGCCTGCTGGTGATGGGGTTCGGGCTGGCGGCGCTGTGGCAGGTCGTCGCACCCTGAGATGCGCATCTGGACGCCCGGGCTGCTGCTCGTCCCGGCGTTCATTCGCCCGGCGCCGGTCGCGCGTCAGCCGGAGCGTCGCACCGGCTCGCCGTCACTGCGCACCAGGTAGGGTGAAGGCGGGCGCTGCGCCGTGGTGCCGGGGTCGTCGTCGAGGGCATTGCGGATGTTGCGCAGCAGCGTCAGCTCACGGGCCAGCCGCGCCCGCTGTTGGGTCAGCTCGGTGCGCTCCGCCCGCGCCTCTTCCCGTGTGCGCTTGACGCGCTGGTAGCGCTCCAGGCGCCGCTCCGCCCGGACCTTGCGTCCTTCCACCGCCGCCACCAGCGGCGCCAGGGCACCCCGGCGCCAGGCATCGCAGTCCTCGCGCAGATGCTCCAGCAGCACGCCGGCGCGCTGCACCAGGCCGCGGCGCAGGCGGCGGATGGCCATGCCCTGCTCCGTGAACAGCAGCTCTGTGCCGGCGGCGAAGCGCAGCGCCTCTGCGTGCAGCAGGTCCATCTCGTGGCGGTAGCGTGCCGCCGAGAAGGGGGGCGGCGGCTTCACGTCCAAGCCGAGTGTCCGCTGCAGCAGCGTGTAGGTGGCATCCACCTGCTCGGCGGCCGCGGCGGCCTCGGTACTGGTCTGTGCCACCACCAGCCGCAGCTCGGTGAACAGCGCGCAGACGGCGCGGCGCAGGCCGAGCGTGGTCCAGCTGGCCGCAAGCCGCGCCTGGGCGCCGCCGATGAGGTGCTCGCCGGTGTCGCTCGCAATGAGGCCGCGGCAGCGCGCAGTGCGCTCGCGCAGGCGCCGCTGCGCGCGCTGCACCTGCTGCACGCTCTGCACGTAGGTCTGCTCGTCGCGGCGGGTGCGCTCCAGCGTGCGGGCAACGAGGTCTGCGCTGCGCGCTTCCAGTGCTTCCAGCTCGCGCACACGGGCGTCCGTGTGGGCGCAGCGCTCGCCGATGCGCGCCATCGCGGCCCGCAGCAGCTCGCCGATGCTCGCCTCCACGACGGCCCGCGAGCGTTCGCGCTGGGCGCCGATGATGCGCGTGCCGAGCCGGGACTCCAGCGCATCGACGCCGCTTGCACGGCGCCGAGCCGGCTTGTCGGCGATCTTCGCGGCGAGACCCTCCCGTGCCGAGATGGCATGCACTGCATCCCGCGCCACCGCCAGCGCCGTGGCGGTATGGTGCGTCAGACGCTCGATCTTCGTGGCCCGTTGGGGCCCGTCGGGGCCGAGCAGGTCCGTGCGGGTCAGGGCCACGAGGGTGACCTCGGGCTGCGGCTCGAGGGTCCGCAGATGGTCCTGCCACAGCGTCAGGTCATCGGCCTCGACGCCGCGGTCCGCGGCGATGGTCAGCACCAGTGCATCGATGTTCTCCAGCAGCTCGCGCTGCAGGAGCGCGTCCCGGGCGGTGGCGGCGAGACCCGGCAGGTCCAGCAGCACCAAGCCCTTCTTCAGCAAGGGATGCGGAAAGCTCAGTGCGGCGTAGCGCCAGCAGGGTACCTCGCAGGTGGCCCCGGCGGTGGCATCTCCAGCCAGGCCGAGCCGCGCCGCCTGCGGGGCGGGCAGCGGCTTGGTGCGGTGGATCTCGGCGAGCGTGGCGCTGATCTGCTCCGGCTCCTGCGGATGCAGGGGCAGCCGCACCCAGCGCTCGGGTGACGCCCTGAGCTCGGCGAGGGAGAGGTCGTCCGCCTGGTACTCGATGGGCAGCAGGCGCAGACAGGCATCGCCGTCGCCGGGCTGCCAGCGGATCTCCAGTGGGCACAGGCTGCGCGTTGCGGTGACCGGCATGAGCCGCCGGCCGAAGTCGGCAAAGAAGAGCGCGTTGATGAGCTCCGTCTTGCCGCGCCCTTCGGCACCGGCGACGGCGATGCGCAGCCCGTCCGCCTCGATGGCCGTGAGCGCGCGTCGCAGGCGTGCGTCCGCCTCGGGCGTGCCGGCGCCGGCGCTGCGCAGCCAGGCCCGCAGGTCATGCACGGCACGGACGGCGCGAGCGCGCCACTTGCCGTGGAGCGCCAATTGCACCTTCAAGGATGCGGGCTCTGTGCTTGCGGCTCCCGAGGGCATCGGGGCGGCCTCCGTCTACGCTGCGTGCATGGCCGGGCGCCGCGCGGCCGACGCCTGCAAGGCGGCTGCGATCGGCGGCGTCGCTGTCTGCGCGACTGCGAACAGCCGGCTGCCCAGTATTGTAGCGGGGCTTCAGCCCGTATCCCGTGAGCCGGTGCGAGAATCGGCCAACGGTGGAGGCAGGACGACCGGCGCCTCGATGGCCACGACCTTGGAGCGGCCCTGTGCGCCACTCAGCAGCCGTACACGGCCTTTGGGCACGGCGCAGCTGCGGGCGAGGAACGCCAGCAGCCGGGCGTTGGCCTTGCCGTCCACTGGTGGCGCCTTGATGCGCACCCGCAGCTCCTCGCCCAGGGGCTCGCCGAAGGCATCCTCCCGTGCGCGGGGCTGCACGCGCAGCGCGAGCCGCAGGGTGTCCCCCTGCCAGCGGTACCAGCTCACGGCGATGCCGGCTGGCGCGCTGGCGGCGGCGCGCGCAGGATCAGAACGGACTGCCCGTGAGGGCGCGCAGCGGCGGCAGCAGCAGCATCTGCAGCAGCACCAGGGCGATCATCGCCACCATCGGCGACAGATCGATACCGCTGATGGGGGGCACCAGGCGCTGGGCAGGCTCCAGGATGGGGTCCGTCAGTCGGTTCAGCAGCTCCACCGCCGGATTGAAGGGATCCGGATTCAGCCAGCTCAGAATGACGCGGATGAGGATGGCGAACAGGAAGATGCTGATGACGAGCCCCACCAGCGCCGGGATTGCCCAGGCCAGGGCCAGCAGCAGGTTACGGTCGAGTCCGAACAGCAGGGCCAGCAGGGCGAGCTCCACCGCCTTCAGCAGCCAGGCCAGCACCAGCGAGGCGATGTCGAGCCCGCGGAAACCCGGGATGACCTTGCGCAGGGGGCGCAGCACGGGCGAGGTCAGGGTGACGACGAATTGCGACACGGGATTGTAGAAATCCGCCCGCGCCCATTGCAGCAGGAAGCGGATCATCACCAGGGCGATGTACAGCCCGAACAGGGTTTTGACCAGGAAGATCAGCGGGTTGGTGAAGTAGGCTTCGGTCATGCATCGGCTCCCAGCAGTTGCGACAGCTCCTCGGCCCGGGCGCGGGCGGCGGCGACGGCCCGGGCCATGAGCGGCTCCAGGCCGCCGTCGGCGAGCACGCCCAGCGCGCGCTCGGTGGTGCCGCCGGGTGAGGTGACGCGCCGGCGCAGGTCCGCCGGCGACTCTTCGCTCGCCACCGCCATGCGCGCGGCGCCGAGCGCCGTCTGGATGGCCAGCAGCCGGGCGGTTTCCGCGTCCAGGCCTTCTGCCACGGCGGCCTGCTCCAGCGCCTCCATCACCAGAAAGAAGTAGGCCGGGCCGCTGCCGGAGACGGCGGTGACGGCGTCCAGGTCCGTCTCCGCGTCCACCCAGCGCGTGAGGCCGCCGGCGCGCAGGATCTCCTCCGCCAGATTGCGCTGTGCCGGCGAGGTCGCGGCATTCGCATGCAGCCCGATGGCGCCCGACTGCACCAGCACCGGTGTATTCGGCATGCTGCGCACCAGCGCCGTCTCGCCGCCGAGCCAGGCGCAGATGGCGGCCTCGGTGACGCCTGCCATCACCGAGATCACCAGCGGCGCGGGCCGCGGCAGGTGCGGTGCCAGCGCCCGGCAGACGCCGGGCGCCACCTGCGGCTTCACCGCCAGGACCACCACGTCGGCAGCGGCGACGGCGGCGGCGTTGTCATCGTTGGTGTGCACGCCGTAGGACTCGGCGAGCTTGCTGCGCATCTCGGCGAGCGGGTCGCTCACGGTGAGGGCGCCCGGCTCGTGGCCGTCGGCGATGAGCCCGGCGACCAGGCTGCGCGCCATGTTGCCGCCGCCGATGAAGGCAATGCGGGTCTGACTCAGTGACATGCTGTGGTGGGCCTCCGGCGTGGTGGCTCGGGGTTGGGTTTGGAAATCTTCCGATGCAGTGGGCGCGGCGGCCGGCTGCGCTCTGCGCCCTGGCTGCGGCCGGTGCGCGTCGCGCAAATCGCGCCGCGGTGCCTGCCGCCGTCTCAGCGCTCGCCCGCCGGCGGCCGGGGGCCGAAGACGGCGGTGCCCACGCGCACCATTGTAGCGCCCTCGGCGACGGCGGCTTCCAGGTCCGCCGTCATGCCCATGGACAGGGTCGTGAGCGGCAGCGCCGGCGTCGCCAGGCGATCCCGCAGGGCGCGCAGCGCCGCGAAGGGGCGGCGCTGCTCGGCGAGGTCGTCGGCGGGTGCCGGCAGGGTCATCAGCCCCGCCACGGAGATGCCGGCGATGTCACGGCACTGATCCAGGAGCTCGCTCACCTGCTCCGGCAGCAGTCCGGCCTTGCTCGCCTCGCCGCTCAGGTTCACCTGCACGCACACGGGCAGGGGGCCGGCGGTTGCCGGGCGCTGGGCGCCGAGCCGGCGTGCATGCTTGAGCTCGCAGAGCCCGTGCACCCAGTCGAAATGGGCCGCGATGTCCCGGGTCTTGTTGGTCTGCACCCGGCCGATAAAGTGCCAGCCGAGCGGCAGCGCCGACAGTGCGGCCTGCTTGTCCAGGGCCTCTTGGACATAGCTTTCGCCGAACAGCGTCTGACCGGCGGCGTGGGCCGCTTGGATGCGCTCGGCGCCGTGGCGCTTGCTGACAGCGAGCAGTGCCACACTGCCGGGCGGGCGTCCATAGCGGGCCTCGGCGTCGGCAATGCGCTCGCGCACCCGGGCGAGGTTGTCGGCGATGGTGCGACTGAGGTCGGTCTGCGGGGGCATGGCGGCTTGGGTTGGCGGGTCTGTGTCGGTGGCGGGGGTCTTGGCTGGGAGCATGCCGGCGTTGATGACGGCCTGATGGCGACGGGCAGGCCGCCGCGGCGGCACACCGGCGCAAGCCCGCGCTAACCTGCCGCGGCCGTCAGCTGCGCCACCAGCGCCCGCAGCGCCTGGCCGCGGTGGCTGAGACGGTCTTTGGTGGCCGCGTCCAGCTCGGCGGCGGCGCAGCCCTGTGTGGGCACGAAGAACAGCGGGTCGTAGCCGAAGCCATTGTGTCCGCGCGGCTCGCGCAGGATACGCCCCTCCCAGGTGCCGAGGCAGATGATGGGCGTGGGATCCTGTGCATGGCGCAGATAGACCATGACGCAGCGATAGCGCGCGGTGCGGGCGGCGTCCGGCACCTCCGCCAGCGCCGCCAGCAGCTTGTCGTTGTTGGCCTGCTCGTCGGCGCCGGCGCCGGCGAAGCGGGCGGAGTAGATGCCCGGGGCGCCGTCGAGGGCATCCACCTCGATGCCGGAGTCGTCGGCGATGGCCGGCAGGCCGCTGCCGGCGGCGGCGTGACGCGCCTTGAGGATGGCATTCTCGACGAAGGTGAGGCCGGTCTCCTCGGCCTCGCCGATGCCGAAATCGCGCTGCGGCAGCACCTGCATGCCGGCGTCGGCGAGCAGGCGGCCGATCTCGCGCAGCTTGCCCGGGTTGTTGCTGGCGAGCACGATCCGGTCGGGTTGGGCGGTGGTCATGTGCGGCTCCGGTTGCGACGCGGGGGCGGCGGGCTGGCGGGCGAGGGGTGCAGGGCGAGGGTCGATCAGGCCAGCGCGGCCCGCTGCGCGGCCACCAGCCGGGTGATGCCGGCGCCGGCCAGGTCCAGCATGGCATTCAGCTCCGCGCGCGAGAAGGCGGCGCCCTCCGCGGTGCCCTGCACCTCGACCAGGCCGCCGGCGGCGTCCATGACGACGTTCATGTCCGTCTCGGCGGCGCTGTCTTCGGCATAGTCCAGGTCCAGCACCGGGGTGCCCGCATAGATGCCGACGGAGACGGCGGCCACCTGCCCGTGCAGGGGCCAGGTGGACAGCTGACCCGCGTCGCGCAGGGTCGTCAGCGCGTCATGCAGTGCCACCCAGGCACCGGTGATGGCTGCGGTGCGGGTGCCGCCGTCGGCCTGGAGCACGTCGCAGTCCAGGGTGATGGTGCGCTCGCCGAGGGCCGTCAGGTCCATCGACGCCCGCAGCGCGCGGCCCACCAGGCGCTGGATTTCCAGCGTGCGCCCGCTTTGCTTGCCGCGGGCCGCCTCGCGGGCGGTGCGCTCATGGGTGGAGCCCGGCAGCATGCCGTACTCGGCCGTCACCCAGCCCTGCCCCGCACCGCGCAGGAAGGGCGGCACGCGCTCCTCCACGCTTGCGGTGCAGAGCACCCGGGTGGCGCCGAATTCGGTGAGTACGGAGCCGGCGGCGTGCCGGCTCCAGCCGCGGGTGAGCTGCACCGCCCGCATCTCGTCGGGCGCGCGCTGGGATGGGCGCATGGCTTGGGTCCTCCGGGGCTCGGTTGCTGGCGGTGGCGGTGCGCTCAGGTGACCTGGGCGACGGCGGCGTTGTGGCGCATGGTCTGCAACATCTCGCCGGCGTCGCGCGGGCGCTCCTCCGGCACCAGCGACATGCTGCGGTCGATGAGCTCCAGCAGCCAGTGCGGATAGGTGTTGGCATACTGCTCCAACGCCGGCACCAGGGTGTCGTCCGCGAGCCTGTCGGGCGCCGGCGGCGGTGTCTTGCCGTCGATACAGCAGCGCAGCGAGGCGCCGACGGCGTAGACGTCCGTCCAGGGGCCGATCTTGCCGCCGTGGCGGTACTGCTCCGGCGGCGAATAGCCCGCGGTGATGACATGGCTCGCGGTGCTGCCGCCGATGGTCAGCACCTGCGCGGCGCCGAGGTCCAGCAGCAGCGGGTCGTGGCCGTTGCGCAGGTGGATGTTGCCGGGCTTCACGTCGAGATGCAGCATCGCCCTGGCGTGCATGGTGTTGAGCGCGTCCAGCAGCGGGACGAAGATGCGGCTCATCAGCGTGGTGCTGAGGCCGCCGCCGCGCTCGTGCACGAACTGGCCCAGGTTCCTGCCGCGCTCGTGCTGCATCACGATGTAGCCCGTGTCGTTGCGCATGATGAGGTTCAGCACCGCCACGATGTGCGGATGTGCCAGCGAGGCCATGACCTTGGCCTCCTGGAAGAAGAGCCGGCGGCTGCGGTACAGGGCCTCGCGCTGCTTGTTGTCCACGGGCAGCAGGCGGCCGTCGGCATGGCGGCGCGCGAGCCGCTTGGGCATGAACTCCTTGATGACAACCTCGTCGCCGGTCTCCTCGTTTTCGGCGAGGTAGATGAGGCTGAAGCCGCCCTTGCCGATGGTGTCGACCACGCGGTAGCAGTCGAGGACGGTGCCGGGCTCCAGACTGTCGCGGGCACGTGCCATGCGGGGCCTCGTGGTGGGCTGATTCGGGCGCTGTGGCGGGCCTGGCCTGGCCGCCGCACCGCGGTCGTGATCTGCGCCGCCGGATTGCGGTGGACACGACCGGGCAGGCGCCGGCGCATCCCCGGTATGATAGCGGCTTGAGTCCCGCACCGCGCCCCCACGGGGTGTGCCACACAGCCGACACCTGAGGTGCGCCCTATGACCCGCAGCATGACCGCCTTCGCCCGCGAGCACAGCAGCACGGACCTGGGGGAGCTGACCTGGGAGCTGCGCTCCGTCAACCATCGCTTCCTGGAGCCCCATGTCCGGCTGCCGGAGGACCTGCGCGCGCTGGAGACGCCGGTGCGCGAGCGCCTGAGTGCGCGCCTGGCCCGCGGCAAGGTGGACTGCACCCTGCGCTTCGTCCCGAGCCAGGACAGCGCCGGCGGCCTCAAGGTCAACCGTCGGCTGCTGGAGCAGGTGCTGAACGCCGCGGACGAGATTGCCACGCGCATCGGCGAGCCCGCCACACCGCATGTGCTCGACCTGCTGCGCTGGCCCGGGCTGCTGGAAGAGCCGGAGCAGGACCCGGACGCCGTCGCCGCCGCGGCCCTGGCGCTGCTGGATCAGGCGCTGGACGGCCTGGTGGCCCATCGCGAGCGCGAGGGCGAGCGACTCAGAGCCCTGCTGCTGGAGCGCTGCGACAAGCTCCTGGCCCTGGTGGCCGACGTGCGCGAGCGCATGCCGCAGGTGCTGGAGGGCGTGCGCACGCGCATCCGCGAGCGGTTGACGGAAGTGCTCGACGAGCTCGATCCGGCGCGGCTGGAGCAGGAGATGGCCCTGCTCGCCCAGCGCCTCGATGTGGACGAAGAGATGGACCGCCTGTCGGTGCATGTGGAGGAGGTCCGCAAGACCCTCGCGGGCGACGCGCCGGTCGGCCGGCGCCTGGACTTCCTGATGCAGGAGCTCAACCGCGAGGCCAACACCCTGAGCTCCAAATCCGCCGACGCCGAGACCACCCATGCCGCTGTGGAGATGAAGGTGCTCATCGAGCAGATGCGCGAGCAGGTGCAGAATCTGGAGTGACCGACATGCCGCCGATGGAAACCGCCAAGCCCCAGCCGGACGCCCGCCGGCGCGACGCCGCCCAAGGCGCCGACCGCGGACTGCTGTTTGTTGTCTCCGCGCCGTCCGGTGCCGGCAAGACCAGCCTGGTGAAGGCGCTGCTGGAGGTGGAGCCGTCGTTGCAGCTGTCCGTGTCCTACACCACCCGGGCCCCGCGCCAGGGCGAGGAGGACGGCGTGCACTACCACTTCGTCGATGCCCCGACCTTCGAGCGCATGGCGGAGGCCGGCGAGTTCGTGGAGTTCGCCCGGGTCTTCGGCAACGCCTACGGCACGGCGGCGAAGACGCTGCGCGAGGGTCTGGATGCCGGCGCCGATCTGCTGCTGGAGATCGACTGGCAGGGTGCGCGCCAGGTGCGTGCGCGCTTTCCGGAGGCCATCGGCATCTTCGTCGCACCGCCGTCGCTGGCGGCGCTGGAGTCGCGCCTGCGGGGTCGCGGCAAGGACAGCGAGGACGTTATTGCCGCGCGCATGTCTCAGGCCCGCGATGAGCTGAGTCACCATGCGGAGTACGACTACCTGGTGGTCAATGACGACTTCGCCGAGGCCCTGGGCCACCTGCGCGCCATCGTCACCGCCGAGCGCCTGCGCGAGCCGCGCCAGGCCGAGCGCCATGCCGCGGCGCTGAAGGCGATGCTCGGCGCGGACTGAGCCGCTGCGACAGGCGCTGCGGTCCGCATGGCCGTCCGCCGGCAGGCGCGGGCCGGCGGACCGCTTTTCTGGTATGTTTTAAACAGTTCCGTCGGGGCTTGACTCACCCCTGCAGCGCTGCGGAAGTCGCCGGGTCGCCTCCCTCTGGGTCGTCCACCGGCTGCGCCGACGTCAGTCGGCACCCCCGGGGCAGGCGGCCTTGAGTCCGCCGGTGGCACATGATCGCCCGCCCCGAGCCGCCCGCAGCCTTGGACTGGGGTGAGAGCACAAAGGTGCGGCCGCGCCTGCCTGCCTCCCGAGTGCGGCGGTTACGGCCCTAGCAGGGCGGCCGTCGCAAGACAATGTTCAACTTTACAGACGCAGCGCACCGGTGCCCATGCCGCCGGCGCGCCCGCCATCAGGAGACCCGTCATGGCCCGCATCACCGTCGAGGACTGTCTCGATCACGTCGATAACCGCTTCGACCTCGTGCTGCTGGCGTCCAAGCGCGCCCGCCAGCTCGCCAACGGCGTCGAGCCCATGCTGCCCTGGGAGAACGACAAGCCCACGGTCATGGCGCTGCGCGAAGTCGCCGAAGGCGTCGTCAAGCCTGAGACCCTGGCCGAGGCCGACCGCGCCGCCGCCGATGCGGCCGAGGCGCTGGAGAAGGCGCTGGCGGAAGAGCTCGGCATGCGCGACGGCGACGAAGAGTAGCCGCCGCACCGCAATCGTCGTGACGCACGAGCACCGGGGCCAAGCTCCCACGCGCGCGGCGCCTGCCTGCGGCGCTCGCCTGCGCACCGGCCTCGGGCCGGTGGATTGGGCCTGCGTCCGTCACGGCGCTCGCAGCCGCCAGATCCGAGCGCAGGCCGCCGCGCGGAGGGGTCTGTGAGCACGCCGGCGGCACGGATCAGCACCAGCCCAGCCGCAGACGCGGCCGCGGCAAGCGCGACGGATGCCGGGCCTGCCGCGGCCGTCGAGCAGAGGCGGGACGGCGACGCGTCCGTCCGCCCGGCGCCGAAGCCAGAGCCGGCAGCGCCGGCGGGCGCCGGCCAACGGCGCAACGCCGCCCCGGGCGCAACCGCGGGCAAACCGCGCTACCTGATCAGCGACCTCTGCGCGGACCTCGACGGCTATCTGCCGCCGGAGCATGTCTCGGAGGTGTACCGCGCCTACCTCTACGGTGCGGAGGCCCATGCGGGCCAGCAGCGCCAGTCCGGCGAGCCCTACATCTACCACCCCATCGCCGTGGCGCGGATCCTGGCCGAGCTGCGCATGGACCACAAATGCCTGGTGGCGGCCATCCTGCACGACGTGCTGGAGGACACCGGCAAGCCCAAGTCGGAGCTCGCGGCGCAGTTCGACGGCGAGGTGGCGGAGCTGGTGGACGGCGTGAGCAAGCTCACGCAGATCGACTTCCCGTCCCGCGCCGAGGCCCAGGCCGCGAACTTCCGCAAGATGCTGCTGGCCATGACCCGGGACATCCGGGTCATCCTGATCAAGCTCGCGGATCGGCTCCACAACATGCGCACCCTGGGCGTCATGGCGCCGGAGAAGCGCCGGCGCATCTCCCGCGAGACCATCGAGATCTACGCCCCCATCGCCAACCGCCTCGGCATCAACAGCCTGCGGCTGGAGCTGGAGGACCTGGGCTTCCGGCACCTGTGGCCCTGGCGCTATCAGGTGCTGGAGGCCGCCGTGAGCCGGGCCCGGCAGCACCAGCGCGAGCTGGTGGCCAACGTCGAGACGGCGGTGCGCGGGCGCCTGGAGCAGGAGGGCATCGACGGCGAGGTGAGCGGGCGCGAGAAGCACCTCTTCAGCATCTACCGCAAGATGCGCGAGAAGGGCAAATCCTTCAAAGAGCTGGTGGATGTGTTCGCGTTCCGGGTGGTGGTGGACCGCGTGGACACCTGCTACCGGGTGCTCGGGCAGGTGCACAGCCTCTACAAGCCGGTGCCGGGCAAGTTCAAGGACTACATCGCAATCCCGAAGTCGAACGGCTATCAGTCCCTGCACACGGTCCTGGTGGGGCCCCAGGGCACGCCCATCGAGGTGCAGATCCGCACCGCCGACATGCATCGCATCGCCGACGCCGGCATTGCCGCCCACTGGCTCTACAAGAATGCCGCCGAGGGCAGCGGCGCCAAGACCCTGGCGGACGACTGGCTGCAGAACCTGCTGGAGATGCAGCGGGACTCGGGCGACTCGCAGGAGTTCCTTGAGCACGTCAAGATCGATCTGTTTCCGGACGAAGTCTATGTCTTCACGCCGCGGGGCAGCATCCTGGTGCTGCCCAAGGGCGCGACTGTCGTGGACTTCGCCTACGCCATCCACTCCGACGTGGGCAACACCTGCGTCGCGGCACGCATCGACCGCCGGCTCTCGCCCCTGCGCACGGTGTTGCGCAGCGGCCAGACGGTGGAGATCATCAACGCCCCGGGTGCCAAGCCCAACGCCGCCTGGCTCAACTTCGTCGTCACCGGTAAGGCGCGCGCCAATGTGCGCAGCTATCTCAAGAACCTTCAGGCGCAGGAGGCAGAGGCCCTCGGCCGGCGCATGCTGAATGCCGAGCTGGCGCGCTTCGGGCTCAGCCTGGAGGCCGTCGGCGAGTCGGTCATCGCCGTCTACGCCCGGGAGGTGCATCTCGACTCGCCGGAGGCCTTATTCACCGAGATCGGCCTGGGCAACCGGCTGCCGCTGCTGGTGGCACGCCGGCTCGCCGGCGCCGACAAGGCCGGCGGTGAGGCGGCGCAGGTACCGGAAGAGGGCAGCCCGCGGCGGCTCGCCATCCGCGGCACCGAGGGCATGGTGGTGAACCTCGCACGCTGTTGCCGGCCCATCCCCGGGGATGCCATCACCGGGCTCTTCAGCCCCGGCAAGGGCATCGTCGTGCACCGCTGCGAATGCCGCAACCTGGGGGAGTTCCAGTCCAAGCGCGACAAGTGGCTGGACGTGGAGTGGGCGGACGAACCGAAGGCGGAGTTCCAGACCGAGATCCGCGTGGAGGTCGGCAACCGTCGCGGGGCGCTCGCCACCATCGCCGCAGCCATCGCCGAGCAGGGCTCCAACATCGAATACGTGAACTCCCGGGAGAAGGACGGCATGACCTCCACCCTGGACTTCACCATCAATGTCCACAGCCGCGCGCATCTGGCGACGATCATGCGCCGGCTGCGGCAGATCCCGCTGGTGATGCGTATCACGCGGCTGGCGCGCTAGCGCAGGTTCTTCTTGTAGCTCGGGATCGTCGCATTCAGCGCCTTGGAGAAGTTGGCGAACTCCATGGTGACGCTCGCGAGCTCCACACCGCGGAAGTCGGCACCCGCCACATTGGCCCCGCGCAGGATGGCACCGCCGAGCACGGCGCCGGAGAAATCCACCCCTGTCAGATTGGCGTTGCGGAAGTTCGCATCCTGGGCCGCGGCATTGGTGAAGCGGGCATTGCGCAGGTCCGCCCCCTCGAAGTTGGCCAGGTTGACCACCGTGAAGCCGCCGGGGTCGGCGCTGGTGAGGTCAGCGTCGTGCATCCTCACGCGCACCAGGCTCGCATCGTTCAGATGCGAATCCCGCAGGTCCGCCCCGCATAGGTTGGCCTCGCGCAGGTTGGCCCGGATAAAGAGCCCCTTGGTCGCCGAGACGTGGCATAGGTTACTGCCGGAGAAGTCCGTGCCGCGCATGTCCGCCGCTTTGAGCTTGGCCTGTTGCAGATCAGCGCCGCGGATCTCGGCGTTGCGCAGGTCCGCGCCCTCCAGGTTGGCGCTGTGCAGGTTGGCACCCGAGAGCACCGCCGCGTCCGCCGGACGGTCCGACCCCGCCCGCACCCGTGACAGATCGGCGCCGTTCAGGTCCGCATCGTTGAGATGCGCGCTGCGCAGCACCGCGCCCCTCAGCTGCGCGCCAGCCAGGTTGGCGCCCACGAGATCGCTGAACTCCAGGTTGGCGCCGGTGAGATCGGCGTCCGCCAGGTCGGCGCCGTTCAGGCGCATGTCACGCAGATCCGCGCCGACGAGACCGTCCGCGTCGATGCTGGCGAGTACTTCTCCGGTGTCTTTGTGCTTGATGTCGATCATCGTCCGGGTCCTCGTTGTGTCCTCCTCGCCCCTGAATCTAGCACAGCGCCCTGTGCCTGCGATCCCGCCGGCGCGACGGCCGCCATGCGCTATCCTAAGCAGCCGCTGCGCCGGGGCGAGCTGCGGACGCTCCCCGACGGCGTGCAGCAGGCCGACAAGAGCATCAACCGAGGAGTGCAGCATGAAGATCGAGACCAAGGCCATCCACGCGGGCTTCCAGCCGGACCCCACCACCAAGGCGGTGGCGACGCCCATCTACCAGACCACCAGCTACGCCTTCGACGACACCCAGCACGGCGCGGACCTGTTCGACCTGAAGGTCCAGGGCAACATCTACACCCGCATCATGAACCCCACCAGCGACGTGCTGGAGCAGCGCGTGGCGGCCATGGAGGGCGGCGTCGGCGCGCTGGCGCTGGCCTCGGGCATGTCCGCGGTGACCTACTCGATCTTCACCATCGCCCAGGCCGGCGACAACATCGTCGCCACCACCACCCTCTACGGCGGCACCTACAACCTCTTCGCCCATACCCTGCCGCGGCTCGGCATCGAGGTGCGCATGGTGCCGCCCAACGACATCGACGCCATGGCCGCGCAGATCGACAGCAGGACCAAGGCGGTCTTCTGCGAGTCCATCGGCAACCCGGCCGGCAACGTGGCGGACCTCAAGGCCGTCTCCGACATGGCCCACAGCCACGGCGTGCCCGTCATCGTCGACAACACCGTGCCGAGCCCCTACCTGTGCCGGCCCTTCGAGCACGGCTGCGACATCGTCGTGCACGCGCTCACCAAGTACATGGGCGGCCACGGCACCACCATCGGCGGCGTGCTGGTGGACTCCGGCAAATTCCCCTGGGCGGAGCACGCGGAGCGCTTCGCCATGCTGAACGAGCCGGACGTCTCCTACCACGGCGTGGTCTACACCGAGGCGCTGGGGCCCGCCGCGTACATCGGCCGCGCCCGCGTGGTGCCGCTCAGGAACATGGGCAGCGCCATTTCGCCCTTTAACAGCTTCCTGGTGCTCCAGGGCATCGAGACCCTGCCCGTGCGCATGGACCGCCACTGCGAGAATGCACTCGCTGTTGCCGAGTACCTCAAGGCCCACGACAAGGTGGAATGGGTGCGCTACGCAGGCCTGCCGGACAGCCCGCACTATCCGCTGGTGCAGCAATACATGGATGGCGCCAAGGCCAGCTCCATCCTGTCCTTCGGCATCAAAGGGGGCCGGGCAGCCGGCGCCCAATTCATCGATGCCCTTCAGCTCGCCGTGCGGCTGGTGAACATCGGCGATGCCAAGACGCTCGCCTGCCACCCGGCCACCACCACCCACCGCCAGCTGAGCCCGGACGAGCTCGCCAGCGCCGGCGTGTCGGAGGATCTGGTGCGGCTCTCCATCGGCATCGAGCATGTCGACGACATCATTGCGGATCTGGATCAGGCGCTGGCGGCGGCGGGTTAGAGGCCATGCTCTATGAGCCGGATTCAACGCAGCGGCTTGATGGTCGTACCAGGCGTACCCGAGTGCCTTGGAGCAGCGCATGCATGAGACAATGCTCGAAACGACAGTGACTTACAGCATCGACTACCAAGGGAAGCGCTGCACTGTCGAGCATGTTCCGGCGCGCGTTTGCCAGGAAACCGGCGAGGCGCGCTTCGCGCCCGAGACAGTGGAGCGCATCCAGGCGCAGATCCAAGGCGGCAGCCCACCGGACCGGGTGCTCGAAATGCCCGTCTTTGACTTCGCCCGGAGCCCCGCGCAGCTGCAATAGGATCCGGCCGCTCGCCACAGGATGCACGTGCAGGCGGCAGCCTGCTGGCGTCCATCCCGCGAGGTCGCGCAGCCCTGCATCGAGCCGCCTGCCGCCGCCGCGGCAAGCGAAGACCCGTTCGAGCAGGGCCTGACTGACGGGACCACCACGACGTGCTGTCCGTTGCCGTGGAGCAGGCTCAGCCACTGGGCCTGATCCCTGCGCAGACCGGCCCAGGGAATCTCGATGTCCACGTGCTGCCGCGGCGCCGGCGGGAGGTGGCGCGACGGCGCGTCTGGGCCGGCGGTGCGTGCGAGACGGACCAGGCTCAGGGGACTCCAGCGAGACCCGCCGGACGAAATCGGCAGCCGGTGTAACGGAGGCCGCAGACGGCCGTGCCCGATCACCCGCACGACGCATGTGTCCGCGACCGGCGGAAACGGGCAGCCTCGCGCCGGTTGACGGTGCGTGGGCGACGGTGTGAACTTGTGACCGCGGGCTTGGGTACCCTCAGAGCCCGGCCCGGCTCCGCCTGGGACTGCGGCTCTCGGCGCCCTTGGAGGGGTTGCTGATATTGGGCTGGGCTGTCGACTGCCTAGCACCGAATGCGCAGTCGCCAGCCTAGTGAACTGTTAGGATTGTGGAGAGACGCTCGTGGATAATTTAGACCCAAGGATCACCTCGGGTATCATAGGCGCTGGCGCTGCTATTCTCGGGTCTGTGATCTCACACGTTTTGGTATTCCATTATCAACAAAAGCCAAAAAAGGAAGGAGCTACTTCGAGCCTCGTATCAATTCGCGTTAATCTTCTTAGAAAGACTAAAGCTGGAAGGAGGAGCATCCATTGAAAGGAATGACTACTATGATCTGGTCTCTCATATATCGATCTTGCCAAAACCGCAGCGCAAACAGATTATTCAATTCTACGGAGCCGTGTCTCACCCTGATTACAATGCCGAAAAGCTAAACAGAGACATCTCAAGGCTTCAAGAAGAGCTTGCCCTAAGGCTTTCATGAGGAGAATGCCTATGAATGACTTTGAACAGTTGTCCAACATTAAGAACAGTCAGAAAATATCAGTCAACAAACCCAAAGGTGAACTTCAGCACATATTATCCGAGCTAGAAAGCGAGCACAAACTGCGACATGTCTTTGGCCAAATCCAGCTTAATTTCGATCCTCTTGCGTTTAGATCGGAGGCGATAAATTTTCCGGGCCTCATCGAAAGCCTTTCGGAGAAGTATCAATTGGAGTTCAAAGCTCCGGCAATTATCGAAATGGCAAAGAGGCAAACCGGCCAAGTCGACAAGCAGCTGTATCACCAAGCGTTTGAAAGCCGTGAGGGATTAGATTTCAGGCATGGCCTTGTCAGCTACGAGCAAAAAGGCGATAACCAACAAATAGTATTACGCCGAGTGAATGTGCATGGTCAAAATATCACGGTGGCCTTGGACGGGACAACGGATGAAGCCGAAGTCGTAGCGCAAAAAATCGCAGCCGACATGTTGGAAAACCAAGGCTTGCATTCGTCTTGGTCGAACTTTCGGAAGAGAATAGGCGGGATAGGTTATCTAAGTACGTCTATGTTGGACTTGGGCTTCAACCCTATGCGGCTTCTTTCAGACGAGATGAATAGCTTTATATCGGAAGATATCGAGAACGACCTTGGGTTTAAAATGGCAGACAAGCCGCTTGATGGCCCCACGAGGTGCCAAGAAGACTTTATTTATAAATGTGTCTTGGATGAACTGAAATTCAAAGTGTCCGTATTCGATAAGAATTCCGGATCGCAAGACTACTTCGAATTCAGATTTGACACCAGTGACCGGCGTAGCCGTGGATCTGGGGTTGTTGCTGTAACTTCGCAGCTAAAGTTCGAAGATCACATGCACGCGCTCCACTCATTAATACGACGGTTCGTCAAGCCCCTAACAAGCGGGCAAGCTGCGACGCAAGACTGCGCACCGGCCTCGTAGCAGAACACCAAGGCAGTGCTAGCGCAGTCTTGCGCGCGCTGCCCTAAACGTTCGGCTCCAAACAAGCAAGAGGCGTTGCGAAGCTCGGTTCGTCTTTGACTCATGAAAAAGCGCAAGCTACTCCTGAAACTGCTCTCCGGCTCCAGGAATGTCCGGTTTTCGGAAGCAGTAGCGATAGCTGAGGCTTTCGGATTCCGATTGGACCGAGTGAACGGAAGCCATCATATTTTCGTTCATCCGAAGATTCCGGAATTGTTGAATCTGCAGGATTTGAAGGGGAAGGCGAAGCCCTATCAAGTCAAGCAACTACTCCAATTGGCCGAGATTCACAACCTTCAACTGGAAGACGAATCATGAGAGATTATCACGTCAACATCTTCTATAGCGAAGAAGATGAAGGCTACATTGCTGACATTCCAGATTTGAGAGCGTGTTCTGCATTCGGCGAAACGCCGAACGAGGCTTTGGCGGAAGTTCTGAAGGCCAAGGAGAGTTGGTTGGCATCCGCAGAGGCGAACGGTAAGCCAATTCCGGTACCAGAGTACCGCCCGGTCATCTATCGCGTTGGATGAACGAGCCGAACAAGCGCACCAGCAGCGACGCCTTGGAGCAGCCTTCGCTCTCGCTCAGGCTGCTCCAAGGCGCGCGCTGTGCGTAACGTTGTAGCGCCGAGCAAAGAGCGGCGTCTCTTGCCGGGTGAAAGTCCCGGTCGGGTAAGGGCTAGCCACCCACCCGTATCGAGTGTTGGTCCGGTTGCGGAGCTTTGTGCCCTGCGAACAGAAAGCCGGGCAAGCGTACACAGAGAATCCTGTCGGCCGTAGGGGTGGTCGCGCACCCTTGAAGTGCGCCTCGTCCGGATCAGGGCAGCTTCGAGCCCCCCTGTGTCAGGCGGGGCCGATTCCAGTTAACCGCAAACAGCAGTGAGCGAGTCATGCAGATCCACGTTCTTCAGCATGTCCCCTTCGAAGGCCCGGCGGGCATCGCGGACTGGGCGCAGCGCCGCGGGCATGCGCTTGCGGTGAGCCAGCTGTATGCGGGGGATGCGCTGCCGGCGCCGGGCGAGTTCGACCGGCTGGTGGTCATGGGCGGGCCCATGAGTGTCGGCGATGCGCACGCATATCCGTGGCTTGCGGATGAGCTTCGGTTCATCGCGGACGCCATTGCCTCCGGCAAGTCCGTGGTGGGCGTCTGCCTGGGCGCGCAGCTGATCGCGGCGGCGCTGGGGGCGCGTGTGTATCGCCACGCGCACAAGGAGATCGGCTGGGTTCCGGTGCGGCTGGCGGCGCGGGGCCGGGCGCTGGATCTCTGCGACGGTCTGCCCGCGGAGCAGACGGTGTTCCACTGGCACGGCGACACCTTCGATCTGCCGGCGGGTGCGGTGCATCTGGCGCAGAGCGAGGCCTGCGCCAACCAGGCGTTCCTGGTGGGCGGCCGGGTGCTGGGGCTGCAGTTCCACCTTGAGTCCACGCCGGCGAGCGTGGCGGCCCTCTGCGAGCACTGTGCCGACGAGATCGTCCCGGGCCGCTGGGTGCAGAGCGCCGCCGAGATGCGTGCCGCCGAACCGGAGCTCTACGCCGGCATCGGCCGCACGCTGGAACTGTTGCTGGACCGCCTGCCTGCTTGAGCCGCCGGCTGCTGATCGTAAGACGCGTCCATGGCCTCGCCGGACCCGACCACCCGCTGCCCCTGGTGCGGCACCGACCCGCTCTATGTCGCCTACCACGACGAGGAATGGGGCGTGCCGCTGCGCGACGAACGCCGGCTGTTCGAGCTGTTGATCCTGGAGGGCGCCCAGGCGGGCCTCAGCTGGCTCACCATCCTGCGCAAGCGGGAGGGTTACCGCCGCGTCTTCGAGGGCTTCGACCCCGAGCGCATGGCGGCCTATGGTGCCGCGGACATGGATCGCCTGCTGGCGGACCCCGGCATCGTGCGCAACCGCGCCAAAGTCGCGGCGGCGGTGGACAACGCCCGGGCGCTGCTGGCGCTCTGGGACAGCGGGGGAACGCTCGCCGACACCCTCTGGCGCCACGTGGACGGCGAGCCCAGGCGCAACGCCTTCGCGACCATGGACCAGGTGCCGGCGGCGACGCCGGAGTCCGAGGCCATGAGCCGCGCCCTGAAGCGCCTGGGCTTCCGCTTCGTCGGTCCGACCGTCTGCTACGCGCTGATGCAGTCCGCCGGGCTGGTGGACGATCACCTCACCAGCTGCTTTCGGCACGGCGCCGCGGCGGCGCAGGCGACTGACCACACGCCCTCGGGTTGAGCACGTCAACGGGGTTGCGGAACATGCCGCAACCCGGGCAGCCTAATCCGCATCCGGATCGAGACGTCCGCCACGGCGCCAGCCGCCAGATACCATGCAGCAACGCACGCAACTGATTCTCACTGCCACAGCCACCTTCTTCGCCGGCCTGCTCACCGGCGCCACCGTCCTCTCCGATGTGCTGCGCGACGCGCCCGAGCCGGTGCCTGCGCCGCAGGCCGAGCCGGAGTCGCCGGCGCCGCCGCCGCTGGATGCCGCCGCGGTGACCACGCCGGAGCCCGAGGTCGAGCCCGAGCCGGCACCAGAGCCCGTTGCCGAGCCCGAGCCGCCGGCGGTGTCACCGGAGGTGACCGATGCGCTGGCCGCCCGGGTCCAAGAGCTCACCGACGGCTGGGGCCGCATGCAGGCGGAGCTCGCCGAGCTGCGCCAGCGCGTGGCCCTCATCGAGCGCCAGGAGCCGGAGCCGGCCGCGGACGACGCCGGCGACACCCAGCGCCGGCGCCCGGCGACACCAGCCGAGCAGCGCGACGCCCTGCTGCGCGCCGGTGTGACGCCGGAGGTGGCGGACGATCTCATCTGGCGGCGCTCGCAGGTGTCACTGGCGCGGCTCGAGCTGCGCGACGAGGCCGCCCGCGACGGCTGGCTCAACAGCTCGCGCTACCGCGAAGAGCTGCGCCGTATCAACGAGGAGCGGGTCTCCATCGAGGACGAGATCGGGCTCGATGCTTACGACCGCTATCTCTACGAGACCGGGCAGCCGAACCGGGTCGCTGTGGACTCGGTGATTCCGGGCTCCGCGGGTGAGGAAGGTGGCCTGCTGCCGGGGGACGTCATCGAGCGCTATGGCGATTCGCCGGTGCTGGACTTCCGGGACCTGCGGGAAGCTACCAGCGCCGGTGAGCGCGGTGAGCTGGTGCCGGTTGCGGTGCGCCGGGGCGAGGAGATCCTGGACGTGTGGCTGCCGCGCGGCCCCATCGGCATCGGCCTGGATGCCACGCGGGTGCCGCCGGGGGGCTGATGCTGGAGGAGACAAGTGCCCGCCGCGCGGCGGGCCGCAGGCCATTTCCGGGTTGTATACTGGGTTTTCGCCTGCACCTCCCGTGGTAAGCATGAAACCACAGCCATGGCCCCGAGGCAGGACCACCGGCGACGGCGAGGACGACGCCCGCCGGTGCGCAAACCAGGGATGCCATCAAGCCAAGCCGATGCCGGCCACTCCCGCTGCCGCCCGTTCGGTGTGCCGCCCCAGATATCTCCCCGCAACCCTAGGTCAAGACCCATGTCAGAGCTCACTGCCGAAGAACGCCACACCATGACGCGCAAGGTCATGAGCATGCTGGAAAGCTGGAACCTGAGCGCCCAGGACATGATCCGGCTGCTGCAGCTGCCCGACAGCGTCAAGGCGCGCAACATGGCCCGCTTCCGCGATGACGAGCCCTTTCCCGTGGACGCGACCGTGGACCGCCGCGTCGCCTACCTGCTGCGCATCGAGGAGGCGCTGCACACCTACTTCCCGCGCAACCCGGAGATGCGCGACATGTGGGTCAAGCGCGGCAACAAGCAGTTCGGCAAGCGCTCCCCAATCGCCGTGATGGTCGAAGACGGCGAGAGCGGTCTCATCTCCGTGCTCTCCCACCTGGACTGCACCTTCGCCTGGGACCTCACCGGCTCCAAGAGCGAGTACAGCACCGCGAGCTGAGTGCCGCGTCTGCGACACCGCGCACAGGAGCCGGCCGGGGCTGGGGCTTGGGCGCTGCGGTATGATCCGCGCCCAAGCACTCCACGGAGACAGCCCCATGATCCATGGCAGACGCCGCCGGCCCACCGCCGTCCTCAAGCCCACCGCGATGCGCGGGCAAAGGCCTGCGCTCATCAGAACCGCAGTGCTCGCCTGCGGCCTTGGCGCCGCGCTGCTCGCCGCCTGTGCGACGCCGCCCGAGGACGCGCAGAGCGAGGTCCTGAACGCCGACCCGGGCCGTTCCGCCTTCACGCCCGTCCCCCTGCCGGCTGCCGGAACGACCGGTGCCGACCCGCTGGCGCTGGCCCGGAACCTGTATGGCATTCCCGGACCCGTGGAGGGCAACTACTCCGAGAGCGTCGAGCTGCTGTCTGAGACCGCCGACCAGCAGGTGGTCCTGTTCACCCAGGTGGGGCTGCCGGACGATTCCGTTCGCGGGCAGCGCCATCGACTGGAATTCTTGCCACAGGGTGCCGACTGGGCGCTCACCTGGGCCGGCCGTCAGGTGCAATGCTGGCCCGGGCGCGGGCACGAGGACTGGGCAACGGCGCCCTGCCGCTGACTGTGCCGCTGACTGGAGCGCCCGCGCTACAGCGAGCGACCTTCGGCAGCGCCCACCAGTCTGCGCAGGGCCCCGAGGGACTCTTCCATGGCCGTCTCCCCGATGCGGATCAGCTCTTCCGCCCGATCGAACTCACCGTGAAAGATGTGTCCCACCCGCGGCGTGACCGTGAGGGCGGCGGGGGCGGCGGCGTTCTGTTGCAGGGAGAGCTGGCGCAGCGCCAGCGCACTGGAGGCCAGGGCGACGGCGAGCAGGCTCGGCTCGTCGGCCCAGGCACGCAGCCGGCGCAGCAGCGGCCAGCCGCGCATGAAGGCGGGAACGGCGGACCACAGGCGGGCGCGGATGCCGCGCCGCTGCGCTTCCGGCAGCAGTTGGTCGCGCAGGCCGACGGTGGTGGCGACGCTCTCGAAGTCCGCGGTGACATCCACACCGACCACCAGATCGGCGCCGAGGGTGCGGGCGGCGGCGACGGGTACGTTGGCCACCAGGCCGCCGTCCACCAGCAGGCAGGCGCCCGATGGCGTCTGAAGCCGCACCGGCGCAAACACCGCGGGCAGTGAGATGGACGCCCGCACCGCGGTGACGAGGTCGCCCGTGCTGGCGGTCCAGGCCGTGCCCGTGCCGAGGTCCGTGGCCACGGCGGCGAAGGGGATGGGCAGGTCTTCGATGCGCTGGTGACCGAAATGGCGACGCAGCTCGCGCTCAATGGCGCGGCCCTCCAGCACACCGCTGCCGCCGAGCCGGAAGTCCGTGAGCCGCAGTACCCGGCGCCAGTTGATCTGGCGCGCCAGTGCTTCCAGCAGGTCCAGCTTGCCGGCGGCATAGGCGGCACCCACCACCGCCCCCATGGAGGTGCCGGTGACGACGGCCGGGGCCAGGCCCGCGCGCTCCAGGACGCGCAGCGCGCCGATGTGGGCAAGCCCCAGTGCGGCGCCGCCGCCGAGGGCCAAGCCGAGGTTCGCGTGGCTGGTTTCGAGCATCGAGGCGCCCGCCGCCATGCCGGCCTGCGCCATCGACGCCTCGCCCCTCGTCACTCGTTACTCGTCAGTGGATCTCTGGAACGCATCCGCCAGCTGCTTCTGGATATTGCCCGGCACCGCCTCGTAGTGGCTGAGCTCGATGGTGTAGCTGCCCTCGCCGCCGGTGATGGACTTGAGCCGGGATTCATAGCCCTCCAGCTCCGCCAGCGGCACCTCGCCTTCGATGACGATGCGTCCTCGACTCTTGGACTCGCTGCCCTGGATGCGTCCGCGGCGGCTGGAGAGGTCGCCGGCGAGATCGCCCATGTGGGAGTCGGACGCGGTGATGCGGATCTTGACGATGGGCTCCAGGATGGCGGGCTTGGCCTTGTCCACCGCCTCCAGAAAGGCCTTCTTGCCGGCGGTGGCAAAGGCGATGTCCTTGGAGTCCACCGGGTGGGACTTGCCGTCGTAGACCGCCACGCGCACGTCCTGGATGGGATAGCCGGCGATGGCACCTTCTTCCAGCACCTGGCGCACGCCCTTCTCGATGGAGGGGATGAACTGGTTCGGGATGCAGCCGCCGACGGTCTCGTCCACGAACTCGAAGCCCGCCCCCTGGTCCCGCGGCTCGATGCGCAGGTACACCTCGCCGAACTGGCCCGCGCCGCCGGTCTGCTTCTTGTGGCGGTGATGGCCCTCCGCCTTGGCGGTGATGGTCTCGCGATACGGGATGCTCGGCGGCTTGGTCTCGATGTCCACGTGGAACTGGTCCGAGAGCCGGCGCATCAGCACCTTCAGGTGCAGCTCGCCCAGGCCGCGCATGACGGTTTCGTTGGCGGCGGCGTTGTGCTCCACGTGGAAGCAGGGGTCTTCGGATTCGAGCTTGTGCAGGGCGTCGGTGAGCTTCTGCTCGTCGCCGCGCTTGGCGACGTTGACGGCGAGGCCGAACAGCGGCACCGGGCACTCCACGCTGGTGAGGTGGTAGTGGTCCTCGTCGTGGGAGTCGTGCAGCACCGCGTCGAAGTGGATGTCGTCCACGCGCGTGACGGCGAGAATGTCGCCGGGCACGCCTTCGCCCACCTCGATGAGCTCGGCGCCGTGCACCCGGTACAGGTGGGTCACTTTGAAGGGCTTGCGCGCATCGCCGATGAAGAGCTGGGCGTTGGTGGTGATGCGCCCCTGATGGATGCGGAAGATCCCGATCTTGCCCCGAAACGGGTCATTGATGACCTTGAAGACATGCGCCACGGCGTGCTGGTCCGGCTCCGGCACGACGCGCACCGGCTGCATGTTGGCGCCTTCGCCCTTCATGAAGGGCGGCGGGTTGCCCTCCGCGGGATTCGGCATCAGCCGCACCAGGACCTCGAGCAGCTCCGGGATGCCGGCGCCGGTCTCGGCCGAGCAGAAGCAGATGGGCACCAGATGGGCCTCGCGCAGGGCCTCCTCGAAGGCGTCGTGCAGCTGCTCCGGCTGCAGGGCCTGCCCCTGCTCCAGGTAGCGCTCCATCAGCGCCTCGTCCACCTCCACCACCTGGTCGATGATCTGGCTGTGGGCCTCTTCGACGCTGGAGAAGTCGGCGCCGTCGCCGGACGGGTTGAAGAAGCAGTCGATGACCCGCTTGCCCCCGTCCGCCGGCAGGTTGATGGGCAGGCACTCGGCGCCGAAGGCCTCGCGGATCTGTGCCGTCAGCTCGCCCAGGTCCACGCCGTCCGCATCGATGCGGTTGACGATGAACAGGCGGCAGTGGTTGCGCTGGTCCGCCGCCTTCCACATGCGCTGGGTCAGGGGCTCGATGCCGTTCTCTGCGTTCACCACGATGGCGGTGGTTTCCACCGCGCTCAGCACCGACAGGGCGCGTCCGAGAAAGTCCGGATAGCCCGGGGCGTCCAGCAGGTTGATGTGCTTGCCGTGGGTGGTGAAGCCGGTGATGCCGACATCCAGGGAGTGCTTCAGCTCCTTCTCCATGTCGTCCCAGTCGCAGACTGCGGTGCCCTTGTCCACGCTGCCCGGCTCATTGATGGCCCCGGCGGCGGCGAGAATGGCCTCCACCAGCGTGGTCTTGCCGGCGCCGGCCTGACCGACGAGGGCGACGTTGCGGACGTCCTCCGCGTTGTATTCGGACATGGATTGACCCTTGATCGTTGAGCGGTTTTCAGGGAAGCCGGCGGGCGTTGTCCAGCACAGGCATTCAGGTGTGTCGAGTATATCGTAACGGTCTCGTCACGCGGGTCGGGCGGCTCCGGCGAATCGGCATAGGTCGTGCTTTGCGTCAATTCGGCCTGTAGCATGCGCCCGGCAGCGCTCGTTGGGGTGCGGCGGCCTCACTCGTGTTCAACCCGGAGCTCCCTCGATGTTCGACGCCATCACCTGGCTCGCGGTGGCCTTCGCCGCCGGTGTTCTCGCCAAGCAGTACGGACTGCCGCCGCTGGTGGGCTATCTGGTGGCGGGCTTTGTGCTGAATGGACTGGGCGCCGAAGAGGGGCCGGTCATCGCGGCACTGTCGGAGCTCGGTGTTACGCTGCTGCTCTTCACCATCGGCCTCAAGCTCAAGCTGAAGAGCCTTGCGGCGCCGCAGGTGTGGGGGGTCGCCCTGGTGCACATGGTGGGCATCGTCGCCGTGCTGGTGCCGCTGCTGCTCGCCGAAGGGGGGCTCGGCGTGCCCTACCTCGCGGGGCTGGACCTGGGGCCGGCGCTGGTGCTGGCCTTTGCGCTCAGCTTCTCCAGCACTGTGTTCGCGGTGAAGGTGCTGGAGGACAAGGGCGAAATGACCGCCCTCTACGGCACCATCGCCATCGGCATCCTGATCATGCAGGATCTGGCGGCGGTGCTCTTTCTCGTGTTCTCCGCCGGCAAGGTGCCCTCGCCCTGGGCGGTGCTGCTGCTCGGGCTCTTCTTCGCCCGCCCGGTGCTGGACTGGCTGCTGGAGCGTGCGGGTCATGGCGAGCTGCTGCTGCTGTTCGGACTGACGCTGGGCCTGGGCGGCGCGGAGCTGTTCAAGCTGTTCGACGTCAAGGGCGATCTGGGCGCGCTGCTGCTCGGCGTCTTGGTGGCCTCGCACCCGAAGTCCGGCGAGCTCGCCAAGGCGCTGCTGGGGCTCAAGGACCTTTTTCTGGTGGGGTTCTTCTTGAGCATCGGGCTCGCGGCGACGCCGAGCCTGGACATGGCGCCCGCCGTGATCCTGCTGCTGGTGGCGCTGCCGCTCAAGGGGTTTCTGTTCGAGCAGCTGCTGCTGGCCTTCCGGCTGCGCGCCCGCACCGCCCTGCTGGGCGCGCTGGCGCTGTTCAATTACAGCGAGTTCGGCCTCATCGTCGCCGCCGTCGCCGCGAAGAACGGCTGGCTGTCGGAGGACTGGCTCGCCGTCGTCGCCATCACCCTGGCGCTGTCCTTCGTCATCGCGGCACCGCTCAACAGCCAGTCCCATGTGATCTACGAGCTCTTCAGCCGCCGGCTGCGCCGCCAGGAGCGTCGGCAGCGCATCCCGGCGGAGCTTGAGATCGACCCGGGGGATGCGAATGCGATGATCGTCGGCATGGGCCGCATCGGTGGTGGCGCCTATGACTTCCTGGTGCGGGAGCGGGGGCTCAAGCCGGTGGGCATCGACGCCGACCCGGACGCGGTGGCCAAGCAGAAGGCCGCCGGGCGCAACGTCGTTCAGGGCTCGGCCACGGACGCCGACTTCTGGCATCGCCTGCACCTGGACGACGGCCATATCAAGCTGGTGCTGCTGGCCATGCCCCAGGCATCCGAGAACGTCTTCGCGGCCGAGCACCTGCTGAAGGAGGGGTTCGAGGGCACCATGGGTGCCATTGCCAAGTTCCCGGACGACGAGGCGGCGCTGCGCGCGGCGGGCGTGCACCAGGTGTTCAATCTGTACGCGGAGGCGGGGGCCGGCCTGGCGCAGCATGTCTGCGCCGAGGCCACGCCGGTGCCCGACGGCGGTGCGTTGAGCAAAACGCAGGCACCGGCCTCCGGGCGCTGACGCCGTTCTGCGGGCGCCGAGCCCGAGCCGGCGGACGCTCAGCCGCCAGGGACGTTGCAGCGGACAAAAAAAAGCGGCCAATGTTGGCCGCCAAAGGACGCACAGCTAGGGACCGGTGACGCTGTCTGTCGATTCGCCTGAGCGCTCGACCCTTGTCGGGTCAAGATCTCTTGGACAGACAGCGCGGTGAAGATTGGGCGCGGTATTTCGAGATGATCTGTGTTTCGGAGTCCTCTCACGTACTTTGCCCGGGAGCCGCCGGATTGGGTCACGCCTTGATCGCGGCGAAACGGTGAAGTCGGTGTCCGGCAGGCCCTCGTAAACTGTGGTTAAAGGTTAGTCCGACGTGGCGGAAAACGGGAACCCTGCTCATCGGTCGCGACGGCACGTCTGTCGGTGCTGCCCTGGACGCCCCGCGACAGGCGTCACGCGCAGTTGCAAGCATGCAGCATGGTCCCCCGCATTGCTGTGACAGGCTTCCTGAGTTGCTGCGCCGCGGCGATGTTCAGCGGTGTTAGCATGCGCGCCGACCGACCCGGGCGCGTGCTGCCGCAGCTCCCGGCGCGGCGCAACGGCGGCCCGGCGACTTCGGCCGGGCGGATGACCAGATCTCTTTGGTGCCGGATGGTCGGCGATGCAGTTCCGGGGGGAGAGCATGTTCAAGCAGGTCAAGGCGGCGGTGGAAGGGCTGTTCGGACTCGGGCCCAAGAAAAGGCCACAGCGGGAGGCTGCCGCCGGTTCGCCGGCTGCCGATGGCGACAGCGCAGCAGCGGCGCCGCGGGCGGCCCCCACTGCACCGGCGGCGCCTGAGCGGGCTCCGGGGCGGGCTCCGGAGCCGACTCCTGAGCCGACGACCCCGGAGCCGACTCCAGCGCCGGTGCCGGCGGCTGCATCCGCTGCCGCCGACGCCGGGACGGCGTCTCATGGCGATGCACCGGCATCGGCTGCCAAGAAGGCTTCAGCCAAGAAGGCGGCTGCGAAGAGGACGGCCGCGAACAAGACCGCCACCAAGAAGGCAGCGGCTCAGAAGGCGCCCGCGAAGAAGGCAGCCACGAAGAAGGCCCCCGCCAAGAAGACCGCAGCGAAGAAGGCCGTCGCCAAGACCACGGCCGCCGCAAAGAAGACCGCCGGCAAGAAGACCGCCGCCAAGAAGACGGCGGCGCAGCAGGCCGAGTCCGAGGGCGACGCCTGAGGCCTGGTGCGACCCCCGGCGGGGCAGGTGCTCGACAGCCTCGACCGACGGGGTAGGCTGCGCCCTGTCGGTCTAGGCCGCCATGGCCACCGGCTCGTGCGTGAGACAGTTCTTGGGACAGACGCGCGAACAGGACTCGCAGCCGATGCAGTCCATGACGTTCTTCAGGTTCATGACCATGCCGGGAGCTTCGTCGAAGTCGTCGTCGAAGTCGTCATCGTCATCCAGCTCCAGGTCGTCCCGGTCGATGAGCTCGAAGACGTCCCGCGGGCACACCTTGAAGCAGCGCCCGCATCCGATGCAGTTGGCTTGATTGAGTGACGTCACGAAGGCGGGCGTCCACTCGACGCCGCCGCGGGTCAGGCCGGTGATGGTACTCATGTCGCTCTCCGGTGATGGGCTTGGGGCGGCGTCGGTCGGGTCGGCCGGTATTGCCGCGATTTCGGGGTTCAGGTGGTGGCTTCGGCGGCCTTCAGCTTGGCGCTGGCCTCCGCCCAGGCCTGGCAGGCGTCGTACGTGGCCTGCGCCGTGGCCGGAATCTCCTCGTAGGCCGCCGGCAAGCGGTCCTCCACCAGATCGTGCAGCTCACTGGCACGCTCGCTGGCGATGCGCTTGGCCTTCTTCACGGCCTTCTCCAGGGCTTTCAGGTCTTCGTCGGTCATGGTCGATTTGCTCCAGTAGCTAGTGGCCAGCGGCTGGCGGCTGGCGGCAGGGGACTGGCGCTGAGCATTCGCCGTGCACTTTTGCACTCCTGCACCCGGCTCATGCGCCAAGCAACCGCACGATGCACCGCGCACTTTGCACCCTTCTACAGGCCCGCCACGTCCGAATGCTCCCCCACCAGCTCGATGGCCACGGACAGATACTTGTCCGCCTCGTCCTTCATCTTGCCGAGGCTCGCGAAGCCGAAGCGGTGCACGTCGCGCAGGCTGCGGTCCAGCACCACGAGCTTGCCGACGGTGATGAGCACGCGGCCGAAGCCCTCGTGGGTCAGGTTCACCAGCGGCACGGCCATCAGGCCGCATTCCTGCTCGATGAGCGCCGCGATGGCGTTGTAGAAGACCTTGATGCGGGCGATGACGATCTCGTCCGGATCACCGACGATGGGCAGCTCGCGCTTCTCCTCCTTGGTGAGGATGAAGGGCTCCAGGATCTCCGCCGCGGACTGGTTGTCGGTGGTGCCGTAGGCGTCGATGGCGCGCATCTGGCGCACCATCTCCTGGCCGAAAGCGGTTTCGAGGACGGGGTCGTCTTGGGCGATCTTGGGGGTGGCTGTCATCGTCATGGCTGTCTCAGGTCTCCTGTGGGTCTGTGGTGCAGATTGCGTGTTGCGCGAATGGTGTGCAGAAGTGCAGGAAGCGCATCAGTGCAGCGAGCGTCATCGCAGGCCGGGTGCAGCGCGGCAGCTCTCCATCCCACTGTTGCACTCTTGCACGCTCCCCGTAGATCACCCCGCCACCGTCGGATGCATTGGCTCGATGGTGACGCTGGCAGTGCTCGTGGCGCGGCGCAGCAGCACGGGCCGGAAGCGCGCCCGCGCGCCGCTGCCGCCGGTGATGAGTCCGGCGAGCCAGAGCCCGGCGAGCAGGCCGCCCAGGCCGCTCGCGGCGCCGGCGACATCGCCCAGGCCCGCGGCCTCGGCACCGCCGGCGGCGGCCACCAGGGCCAGCAGCGGCAGCAGATAGGCGGCCAGCGACGCCCGCACCAGGAGCGGACTGCGGATGCCGATGACCACACGGTCGCCGGCGGCGAGGTTCAGATGGTCGATGATCCGCAGCCGCGTGGCACTGCCGTTGCCGAACAGCTTCGCAACGGTGGCGGTGCCGCAGCTCGCGCCGTGCCCGCAGCCGGAGCAGCTGCTGCGCCGCGGCACCTCCACGAGCGCGGCGCCGTCAGCGACGGCAACGACGGAGGCTTCTTGCTCGATCATTATCTAAAAGTTGTCGTCCGGTTCGTTCACGTAGGTCCTTGAGCAGGGCGGAGGTCAGGGTTCGCGTGATGCCCTCAGCCCTCAGCCCAGGACGGCGGATGCGCTGCGCTTATCCGCCCTACCGGGCTTCAAGCTTCTCAGTTCAAGCTTCATTCGCTCCAGCCCTCCGCCTCCATCGCATCGAACCGGTCCGCACGGCTCGGTGCGCGCCGCTCCATCGCCCGGGCCAGCCAGGCGCTCGGCCCCTCGCGCAGCTCCTGCTGCAGCTCCCGCAGCAGGCCGCTGATGAGCGTCTCCGGGGCGACCTTGATGGGCTGGATGCCGCGGGTCTTGAGCTGGCCGATGGCGGAGGCGCCCACGGCCTGGCAGTAAACGGCGACACAGTCGGCGAGGGCGTCGATTTTGGCGGCGAGCTTGTCCTCGTTGCCGTCCATGTCGAGGCGGCCGAACTGGGCGGCTTCCATCAGCTCACCGCGGTGCGGTCCGACGCGGTAGATGACGAAGCCCTCGGCGGCGCCGAAGTGCTGGTCCACGTGCTTGCGGTCGGCGCTGGCGAAGGCCACGCACACCTGCTCGTCCGCGTGGTCGGCGCCGACGCCGGCCTCTTGGGCGGGTGTTGTGCCGCCGTCGATGATCCTGAGCTTGCGTTCGAAGGTCATGGTCGTCTCCGCGCTGCCGGTTCGTCGGTGATCAGCCGATTGCTTGGCCGGTCGCTCGTCAGGCTGCGGCGGTGGCACCGCGCTCGGCGTCCGGCCACTGTTTGAGGCTGGAGCGGTAGGCGTGGATCTCGCCCTTGTGCAGCCCGAGCAGGATATTGGCCAGCTCGAACAGGGTCGCGCGGGTGCCGGTGTAGCCGATCCACTGGCGCTGATAGCCGCCCAGGATGTCGAACTGCGGGAACCCGGCCCGCAGCAGCGGGATACCCAGGCGCTCGGCGGTGTGCACGCCGTGGCTGTTGGTGATGAGCACTTCGGCGCCGTTCGCCCGGGCCAGCTGCTCCAGGTCTTCGAGGTCGCCGATCTTCACGGAGCCCGCCGCCACCTGTTTCAGCGTCGGGCCGTTGGTGGGCGCGACGGCGGCCACGGTCTCGGCGCCCATGGCGGCCAGCAGCTGGGTCAGTGCGGCCAGCAGGTCGCCGTCGCCGGCCACCGCGAAGCGCGCCTGGCCCAAGGAGAAATGGGCATCCAGCATGGCGTCCTGCAGCTGGCTGCGCTGGCGGGTGATACGGTCCGGCACCGGCTCGGCGCTGATCTCGGCGAGGGTCGTGATGAAGGCGTCCATGGCCTCCATGCCCATCAGGTGCGCGAAGCGATGGTCCGGCACGCCGGTGCGGGCGGCCAGCGCGTCCGCGGCGCCGTCCAGGGACTTGCCGATGACCAGGGTCGCCACCGCGTCGCCGAGGTGCGCAAGCTCTTCCAGGCGCGTGCCGCCGATGGTGAGGGCGCTGTAGTCCGTGTCCGCCAGGTGGCCGTCCAGGGAGTCGGAGAGGTCCGGCAACAGCACCGGGCGCAGCCGGAAGCGCTCCAGCAGATCCTTGATGTGCTCCAGGTCGCCCACCGTCAGATGTGCGCCCGCCAGCACGTTCACCTGGCGCCGGCGGCGGCCGGGCCTTGTGCCGGCGACGCTGGCCTTGGGCACCAGGCGCTCGATCATGGCCTTGAGCGCGGCGTTGAAGCCGGATTCCAGGCTGCCGGCGTAGTCCGGCGTGCTCACGGGCACCACGGCGATGTGGTCGTACTCCGGGTGCTTCGCCCGGAACATGGCCACCGCGCGCTCGATGTCGGCGCCCTGGGTCTCCGTGAGCCCGGTGGTGGGCAGGCCGATGAGGTCGGGTGCATGCTTGCCGGCGATGGTGGCGAGCCCCTCCACCACGGCGTCGTCGCTGCCCATGATGGTGCTGACCTGGTCCAGCGCCGTGGTCTGCATCGGCATCGGCTCACGGAAGTGCTGGATGAAGAAGATCTTGCCGAAGGCTGTGCAGCCCTGACTGCCGTGCAGCATGGGCAGGCAGCGGTCCATGCCCAGGAATGCGAGGGTGGCGCCCAGGGTCGAGCTGGCCTTGAGCGGGCTCACCGCCAGGGCCTTGTTGCGCTTGACGATCTCCGGGGGAGTGATTGGGGGAGTGATCGGAGGAGTGATCGGGGGCATGGTCGTCTCAGGCATGGCTGGCGGCCTCTTGCTCCGAGCGCTCCGGCGCAGTGGATTGCGTCGGGGACGGCGCTCCGACGGGGGTGGATGTGGCGTCGGCAGCGGGTGCGGCGCGCACGGCCCAGGGCGGTGCGCTGCGCACGGCGGTCCAGATTGGGCTCTCCACGGTGACGCAGAGCTGTCGCGCCAGCTCCAGCATGCCGTCGTAGCCGGCATAGCCGAATTCGCGCTCCTGGTTGATGTCCAGAAACGGGATGCGGGCCTTGAGCGCCGTGTACATGTTGCGCCCGCCGGCGATCATCACGTCGGCGTCGTAGCGCCGGTAAAGGTCCAGCAGGGAGCGCGGGTTGCCGTCCTCGATCATGGGCGCGTCCTCGCCCATGAGCTCGCGGATGCGGGCCTTGTCGTCCTCGGTGGACTTCTTGGTGCCGGTGGCCACGACCGTCATGCCGAGATCCTGGAGGGCTGACACGACGGACCAGGACTTCACGCCGCCGGTGTAGAGCAGGGCGCGCTTGCCTTGGAGTCGCTCCCGCCAGGGGGCCAGCGCGTCGTGCAGCCGCGCCTCCTCGCGGGCGATGAGGGCCTCGGTGCGCGCGGTGAGTGCCGGGTCGTCGATGAGCCGGGCGAAGTCGCGCAGCGCCTGGGACATGTCCGCGACGCCGTAGAAGCTGCCCTCGAACCAGGGCGTGCCGTAGGTGTCCTTGAGCTGGCGGGCGACGTTGATCATGGCCTTGGAGCAGACCATCATGTTGACGCGCGAGCGATGCATGGTCTGCACCTCTTGGTACCGCGCATCGCCGGAGAGCGTGCACAGGACCCGCAGTCCCAGCTCGTCCAGCAGCGGCAGCACATGCCACAGCTCGCCGGCGATGTTGTACTCGCCGATCAGCGTGATGTCGTGGACCTTGAAGCCGTCGCGCTCGACGCCCGCCGGCACCGGGTCCGGCTCGCGGGTGCCGCAGACTTGGCGGACCATGGTCTCGCCAGCGATGCGGTTACCGAGATTCTTGGTGCCGTAGAAGCCGGCGGCGTCCACGGCAATCACGGGCGTGCCCCAGCGCTCGGTGGCCGCCTTGCAGACGGCACCCACGTCGTCGCCGATGAGCGCCGGCACGCAGGTGTTGTAGACGAACACCGCCGCGGGCTGATAGGTCTCGATGGCCTGCTTGATGCCGTGGAAGAGCCGCTTCTCGCCACGGCCCATGATGACGTCCTGCTCCGTCAGATCCGTGGTCATGCCGAGCTTGAACAGCTCCGGACCCGTGGAGCGGGTGCCGCGGTTGTCCCAGGCGCTGCCGGCGCAGGCGATGGAGCCGTGCACGATGTGCGCGACGTCCACGATGGGCAGCAGTGCGATCTGCGCGCCGTCGAAGGCGCAGCCGCCGGCCGTGGCGCCCGGCTTGGTCTTAGCGCAGCCGGATTTCTCTTTCTTGTTGTGCTCGCAGGCCGGCTCGTCGAGGAGGGCGGCGATGTCTTTCTGCTTCATGCTCGATCCTGCGCGTGGGGTTCGGAGGGCGGAAAGCAGAAGCCGTGCCAGCGCTTTGGCGGGCACCGGGCACAGGTGGGGATGTCACGCTAAGTGTCTGTCTTTGCGGTGGTCCTCGTGACAGGACTGCGCCGGCTGGTGATACGTGGGGCGCCTGTCAGGAATGCGACAAGCCGCAGTGCATGAAGGGTTTGGCACAGGCTTGCCGCGTCGGTCTCGAAGAGGCGCACGCGAAGCCGCGAAGACGCGAGGGAAGACCGACTGAGCGGGGGCCTGGCGGAGGGCTGGAGATCCTGATGGCGCGTTCCATTGGGTCGCCGACCCGGCTCGGGCGTCCTGCCGGGAGCCATTGGCAGGCAGAATAAAGTCTTTTGATAAGAGACGTGTATTCGCACTTTGAGGGCGTATCCGCGGTGCTGATCCAGCCTGCGGACCCGAGGATCTCCATCGCCCTCGCTTCTTCGCGTCTTCTGATCGTCCTCGCGGGGCTTCCTTCGCGCCTTCGCGTGAGACATCTTCCCATTGGTGCGCTGGCGCCGCCCGTCTGGCACCGCTGTTGCTAAGAGGCCCTCGAATAGACCCCGGCCCGACAACGACGGAAGCCCAGCCCATGTCCCTCTCCCTCACCGACCTCGCCCAGGCCGCGCAGCGCGGCGACCTGGTGCCCTACCTCGGCCCCGGCGTGCTCGCCGATGTGCGAGATGCCGACAACGGCGAGCCCATGCCGGCGCAGAGCGACGAGCTCATCATCGCCATGAACAATGGCCGGCCCATGGCGCCGAAGCTCATGTGGGAGTTCCCGCGCGCGGCCATGAACGTCGAGCTCAAGCGCGGTCGCAGCGCCGTGAACCGGTTTCTGGACCAGCTCTACGGCCAGCGGCAATGGACCCGTGCCGCACTGCACGACTGGCTCGCCGCCGCGGCGCCGGGCTATATCATCGACATCAACCGCGACACCCAGCTCCAGGACTCCTTCGCGGATCGCGAGCATCTGCTGATCCGCGGCATCGCCCGGGTGGGCGGCACCGACTACCGCTTCAAGCTGCACACCTACGACGGCGAGGCCTACCGGGAGATCGACCAGTCCAGCGCCGACCCGCGGCTGCCCATCCTGTTCAAGCCGCTCGGCAGCCCGCGACCCGATCCCACCTACATCGCCTCCGACGCGGACTTCGTGGACTACCTCACCGAGCTCATGGGCGGCTTCGGCCTGCCGAAGTTTCTGAAGGAGCATCGTGTGGGGCGGCAGTACCTGTTCCTGGGGCTGCGCTTCACCCGCGACACCGAGCGCATGGTGATGTCCGACATCATCTACGCCGCCGGCGAGCCGGCAGGCTACGCACTGATACCGGAGCCGACGGAAAAGGAGCTGCGCTTCTGCGACAAGAAGGGCATCGAGGTCATCGAGGCAGATGTGGCGGACCTGCTCAGCGCCGCCGGCGCTGCCGACGAGGGACTGGTGCTAAACGGCGCCTCGTGATGCGGCACTGATGCGGCGACAGTATACTGAGCCGCGAGCGAGATCCAGCGAGAATAAGGGGGCAAGAACAAGGGGACAGTACACGGAATAACAAGCCCCAGGCCAGGGCTGCAAGTTCAGTATACCGTCACCGTTGAAGTTAGGTATACCGTCCCCGTTTTTGGTCCCCGGTTTTGAGGGGTCGCGACGTCGGCCCCGGCGTGCTCGTCGATGGGCGTGATGCCGTCAACGGCGAGCCCATGCTGCCGCCTTTACGCCATCGCCGCTTGGTGCAAGCTGGTGCGGGCGGCGATGGCCTCGCTGTAGAAGTCCGCGTAGTGGCGGGCGCTCGCCTGCCAGCTCAGGTCCTGGCGCATGCCGGCGAGCATCAGGGCGCGCCATTGACCGCGCTGCTCGCGGTGCATGCGCAGTGCTTTCTCCACCGCGTACCAAAGGCCGTCGGCGTTCGGATCGTTGAACAGGAAGCCGTTGGCGGTGCCGGCGGCGAGGGTGGCGTCGCTCGCGTCCACCACGGTGTCTGCGAGGCCGCCGGTGTTGTGCACGATGGGCACGGTGCCGTAGCGCAGGCTGTACATCTGGTTAAGGCCGCAGGGCTCGAAGCGCGAGGGCATCAGGAAGGCGTCGCAGCCGGCCTCGATGAGGTGGGCGCGGATCTCGTCATAGCCCACGTGCACGCTGACCCGCTCCGTGTTGGCGGCGGCCGCCTGCAGGGCCTGCTCCAGGGCGCGGTCGCCGGCGCCCTGCATGACCAGTTGTACCTGCCCGGCCTCCACCAGCCGCGGCAGGATGTCGATGATGAGGTCTACGCCCTTCTGCTCCACCAGCCGTCCGACGTGGCCAAGCACGAAGGCGTGCTCGTCCCGCGGCAGGCCGAACAGGGTCTGGAGCTCGCGCTTGTTCTCGGCCTTCAGGTGCACGTGCTCGGCATCATAGCCCTGGGGCAGGGCGGGGTCGTCGGCGGGGTTCCAGACGCGGTAGTCGATGCCGTTCAGGATGCCGCGGAAGCGCCCGCCCAGTTGGCGCAGCAGGCCGTCCAGCCCACAGCCGAAGCGCTGGGTGCGAACCTCGTCGGCGTACTGGGGGCTCACGGTGTTAACGCGGTCGGAGAAGACGATGCCGCCCTTGATGAAGGACATGCGCTGGTGGAATTCGAGCCCGCTCACAGCCCATAGCGCTGGGGGCAGGTGCAGCCGGTCGAAGGTGGCGCGGTCGAACAGGCCCTGATAGGCCAGGTTGTGGATGGTGAAAACCGTCGCCGGGCGCTCGTCCTGCTCTCGCAGCAGCGCCGGCGCAAGCCCCGTCTGCCAGTCGTTGCAGTGCAGGATGTGCGGGCGCCAGTTGAGCGGGGGCAGGCCCATGGCCACATGGGCGACCACGCGGCTGAAAAGCAGGAAGCGCTCGGGATTGTCGCCCCAGTCGCGGCCGCTCACATCGGTGTAGGGGTTGCCCTCGCGGCAGAAGTAGGCGGGGGCATCCACCAGGTACACGGGCAGGTCCCGGTCCGGCAGCAGGCCCCCCAGCAGCTGCACCGTGCCGACGATGCCCGGCATGCGCAGCTCCATCAGGGGCTTGAGCTCGCGCACCAGCTTCTTGGCGCTTGGATACGCCGGCAGGATGAGGCGGGCGTCGTGGCCGAGATCGCGCAGTGCCATCGGCAGGCTCGCGGCGACGTCGCCGAGGCCGCCCGTTTTGACCAGTGGGTGGGCCTCGCTGCTCGCGAACAGCACGCAGTGGCCGGTGCGGCCTGAATCGGATGGGAAGTCGCTGTAGTCCATGGCGGTCGGCGCAATGACTGGGTTGAGTCCGCAGGGCGCTGGCGCGTAGTGAAGACATTCGGGCTGCTGGCCCGGGCTGCGAGGCGCTCCCATCGCCTCACGCGACGGCCGGCAGCCCCGCACCGACGACGCCGTACAGGGTACTGCGCGATGGATCTCCAAGCACCGGCGCAACGGCGGGGCGGGGTATCCAGCCGAGCTTCCGTCCCCTGCACCTATCCATCCGGCGACCTGCGACGACGGCTAGGTTTTGTTCAATGAACCTAGCACAAAGTTCAGGGCTTGTTCGACACGCATTCAAACTGAGGGGGCTTCTATGCACGCATCCTGCACGCTGGTGATCTTCGGCGCCACCGGCAATCTCTCACAAATAAAGCTGTTGCCCGCGCTGTACCAGCTGGAGCGCGGCGGCCACCTGTCCCCAGCCATGCGCATCATCGGCTTCGGGCGCCGGGACTGGTCGGACGACGACTGGCGCGGTGAGGTGCGCGAGACCCTGGACCGGCAGCTGCGCGGGCGCCTTCAGGGCGAGGTGCTGGAGCGGCTGCTGGGGCGGCTTCACTTCGTGGAGGGCGATCTCACCGAGGGTGCAGGCTTCGAGCGGCTAGCGCAACGCCTGTCCAACGAGCGTCAGGGCGGCGATGCCGATGACGGCTTCTCGCCGAACCTCGTGTTCTATCTGGCCATTGCGCCTGCGTTCTATGGCGAGGTGGCGGATCGGCTGGCGGCGCAGGGTCTGAACCGCCCGGAGCACGGCTGTGCGCGCCTGGTGGTGGAGAAGCCCTTCGGCTATGACCTGGAGAGCGCGGAAATTCTGGATGAGCAGCTGCAGCGTCACTTCAGCGAGGCGCAGATCTACCGGATCGACCATTACCTGGGCAAGAGCACGGTGCAGAACGTGCTGGTGTTCCGCTTCGCGAACCTGCTGCTGGAGCCCCTGTGGAACCGCAACTACATCGACCACGTCCAGATCACCCATGCCGAGGCCAAGGGCATCGGCGGCCGCGCCGGCTTCTATGACGGCGTCGGCGCCCTGCGGGACATGATCCAGAGCCATCTCCTGCAGATGCTGACCCTGGTGGCCATGGAGCCGCCGCCGAGCATGGATGCCGAGGCCCTGCGCGATGAAAAGGTCAAGGTGCTGCGCTCCATCCGGCCCATCCCCCGGCAGGCGGTGCATGCGCAGGCCTTCCGCGCGCAGTACCGCGCCGGCGAGAGCGATGGGGCCAGAGTGCCGGGCTACCTGGAGGAAGACGGCGTGGACCCGCGCAGCAGCACGGAGACCTACGCCGCGCTCAAGCTCTACATCGACAACTGGCGCTGGCGGGGCGTGCCCTTTTACCTGCGCACGGGCAAGCGGCTCGGCGCGTCGCACTCGCTCATCGCCATCCGCTTCCGGCATCCGCCGCAGCAGCTGTTCAGCGACACCCCCATCGAGCAGCTGAAGCCCAACTGGCTGCTGCTCAACATCCAGCCCAACGAGTGCATGCGCTTCGAGCTCCTGGTGAAGCAGCCGGGGCTCACCATGCGCACCCAGACCGAGCGCCTGGACGCCAGCACCTGCTCCATCGGCCGTGACCAGATCGACGCCTACGAGGCGCTGATCCTGGACGTGCTGTCAGGGGATCATTCGCTGTTCCTGCGCGCCGACGAAGTCGAGCATGCCTGGGGGGTGGTGGACCCGGTGCTCAAGCTCTGGGCCATCGAGCGCGACTACATCCACACCTACGAGGCGGGCAGCTGGGGGCCGACTGAGGCCAACCGGCTGTTCGACAAGGAGGACCAGGACTGGCGCAACGGGCTGGATGAATGACACGGCCCGCGTCGACTGGAAGTGGGTGTCCCTGAATGCAGAAGGGGACAGTACACTGAACAATAAGCCCTAGGGCAGGTTCACAAGTTCAGTATACTGTCCCCGTTTTTGGGGCTATGACGGATCAGTCGCCGAGCCGAGGGTGGGATAGTCCGTGTAGCCCTCGGCGCCGCCGCCGTAGAAGGTGGCCGGGTCCGGGTCGTTGTACGGGCCGTTCTGCCGGATGCGCGCGGGCAGGTCCGGGTTGGCGAGGTAGAGGCGGCCGAAGGCGATGCAGTCGCCGTCGCCGTTCTCGATGGCCTGGCGGGCGCGCTCGGGGGTATAGGCGCCGTTCAGCATCACCACGCCGTCGAACTTCGTGCGGGTGAAGGGCAGGATCGCCTCCATCTTGGGCGCGGCGCCGCGCATGACGTCGGTGTCGGCCACATGCAGGTAGGCGATGCCACGCTTGCCCAGGTGCTCGGAGACATAGCCGAAGGTCTCTGCCGGGTCGGCGTCGTCGATGCCATTGAGCTTGAACAACGGTGAGATGCGCACGCCGACGCGCCCGGCGGGCACCTCGCCCAGCACCGCGTCCATCACGTCGAACAGCATGCGTGCGCGGTTGGGAAGGCTGCCGCCGTAAGCATCGGTGCGCTGGTTGGTGTTGCTGGCGAGGAACTGATGCAGCAGGTAGCCGTTGGCGCTGTGCACCTCCACGCCGTCGAAGCCCGCCGCCATGGCGTTGCGGGTGGCCGTCGCATAGTCCTCGATGGTGGCATCGATGTCCGCCTGGGTCATGGCCTTGGGCGGCGAGACGGGCCTGAGGCCGCCCTTGCCCTCGTCGTCCACGTAGAACACCTGGCATTGGTCGCAGTGGATGGCTGAGGGCGCCATGGGCGGCGTGCCCGGGTGCAGGGCCTCGTGGGACATGCGCCCGCAGTGCCAGAGCTGCAGCAACATCTGGCCGCCGGCGGCGTGCACGGCCTCGGTAACCAGCCGCCAGCCGGCGATCTGCTCTTCGGTGAAGATGCCCGGGGTGAGCGCATAGCCCATGGCGACCTGGGAGATGTTCGTCGCCTCCGAGACGATGAGCCCGGCGCCCGCGCGCTGGGCGTAGTACTCGGCGTTCATGGGGCCGGGGACATTGCCCGGCTGCCGTGCCCGGGAGCGGGTCAGGGGCCCGAGGACGATGCGGTTCGGCAGGTGCAGCTCGCCGGCTTGAAGGGGCTTGAAGAGCGGATCATCGCTGGTTTGTGTGTCGGTCATGGTCGTGCCTCCACGAGGCTTGTCTGCTGTCGATAAGCAAACGCTCATGATCGCAGATCCGGCCTTGCGGCGGGGTCACAACAGCCTTGCGCCACGAGAATCCAGCACAATAACGGGGACGGTATATGAAACTTGAGCGTTTCATGCTGTGCAAAGGCCGCACTCCGGGGGCGCCGACTTTCAGTCGGCGGCTTGGAGGAACGGAGGCGGTCTGTTCGACTTGTTGCATTTCAGCGCTGGGAGGCGGCCGCGTGGGCGTTGGGCCGAGTGAAACTCGGCGCCCCCAGGTTGGGCCGAGTGGAACTCGGCGCTCCCAGGCGTTGGGCCGAGTGGAACTCGGCGTCCCCAGGTTGGGCCGAGTGGAACTCGGCGTCCCCAGGTTGGGCCGAGTGAAACTCGGCGCTCCCAGGTTGGGCCGAGTGAAACTCGGCGTCCCCAGGTTGGGCCGAGTGAAGCTCGGGGCTCCCAGGCGGCACTGCAGCGCTGATGCTGGGACCGGGGACAGCAGTGGGGACGGTTGCTTGCGCGCTTGCGCTCGCGCCCGGATTCGCCGCTGTGCTCAGTGGGCTGTCGCTGCGGTTGCGCGGTTGCAGAGGTCGCGCACCGCATGGATGGCGCTCGGCAGCGCCGCCTGCACCGATGGGCTCAGGTCGAAGTGCCCGTAGTCCCAGGCGGCGCCGCCCACGGAGACGAGCCAGGCCTCCGGGGCGCTGCCGTAGAGCCCCTCGCACCAGGCGAGCAGCTCCCGCGGGTCGTGGAAGTGGGCCATGGTGGAAAGGGCGGTGGGGTCCGGCTTCAGGGGCAGCGTGCGCACTTCTCCGGCCGGCGTGTCGGCGGCGGCGTCGATGAAGATCACCCGCCCGGCCTGCTTCAGATCAGCGACGATCTCGGCCGTCAGGATGTGGCGGGCCTGGACTTGCGTGCCAGCCGGCCAGTGGCCCAGGGCGAGCTGCTCGGCGATGCGATCCGCGAGCAGCGGCCCCACGGCGTCATCGCCGCGGATGGGGCTGCCGTAGCCGATGATGAGGGTGTGCATGGGAAGTACGGAGTGCGGAGTACGGGGTACGGAGTACGGTGAAGGAGCCGGCGGGGTCTTCACCGCGGTCCGGGCTGCCCTCAGCGAAGCTGAGTGTGTCGCACGGCGCGCCGAGCCCTTCAGGTGGCCCCGTACTGCGTACCTCGTACTCCGTACTCTCCGCGTCAGTCGCGCGTCAGACGGCGCACGACCTCTCCAGCCGAATTCGTCAGCTCAACGACCATCGGCATCTGCCCGAACGCATGGGAGGCGCAGGACAGGCAGGGGTCGAAGCAGCGGATGACGGCCTCGACGCGGTTCAGCATGCCCTCTTTCACGTCCGTGCCGTCCACATAGGCATCGGCGACTTCCTTGATGCTGCGATTCATGGCCAGGTTGTTGTGGCCGGTGGCGATGATGAGGTCCACCCAGGTGATGAGCCCGGCCTCGTCGATCTTGTAGTGGTGCATCAGGGTGCCGCGGGGGGCCTCCGAGACGCCGAGGCCTTCGCTTCTGTTGCCGCGGGCCCGGGCGCGCACGCGGGTGTCCAGGATATCCGGGTCCTTCAGCAGCCGCTGCATGCTCTCGATGGCGAAGAGGATCTCCACCAGCCGGGCGTAGTGATAGTGGAAGCTGGAGGTGATGGGGCCTGAGTCTTCCTGAAGCGTGCGGAACTCGGCCAGCGCCACGTCGGCGAATGGGGTGCCGCAGGCGTCGGCGTTGTTGAGGCGGGCGAGGGGACCCACGCGGTAGATCCCCCTGGGATAGCCGAGCGGCTTGTAGTACGGGAACTTCATGTAGCTGAAGTCCTCGACGGCCTCGCCGATGATGCGCGGATAGTCGCGCGGCGGCACCTTGTCCTCGACGATGCGGCCCGCCGCGTCTTTGAGCCGCAGGAAGCCGTCGTAGTGCTCCAGGTGGCCCTGGGGTGAGACCAGGCTCAGGAACATGGTCTTCATGGTGCCGAAGTGGCTGGCCTCGTCCTTGAACTTGGGCACCAGGGTCTTGAAGAAGGCGTAGGTGTCCTTGGCGATGGTGAGCGCCTCGGGCAGCATCGCCAGCATGGCGTCGCGCTTCTCCACCGAGAGCGCCTCGTTGACGCCGCCCGGCACCACCCAGGTGGGGTGGATCTTCTTGCCGCCCAGGGTCTCGATGATGGTCTGGCCCACCTGCCGCAGCCGGATGCCGTTTTTGGCGAGCTGCGGGTCGGCGCGCATGACGCCGAAGATGTTCCGATCCCTGGGGTCGGAGTCCCAGCCCAGCAGCAGGTCCGGCGAGCTCAGGTGAAAGAAGCTCAGGGCGTGGCTTTGCAGGATCTGGGCTAGGTTCATGACCCGCCTGAGCTTCTCTGCCGTCGGCGGGATGGTCACCGCGAGCAGGTCGTCGCAGGCCTTGTTCGAGGCCAGCAGATGACTCACGGGGCAGATGCCGCAGGTGCGTGCCGTGAGCGCCGGCATCTCGCGGTAGGGGCGGCCCTCGCAGAATTTCTCGAAACCGCGGAACTGGGTCAGGTGGAACTTGGCGTCTTCCACCTCGCCGGTGTCGGCGAGCTGCAGCGTGATGCGGGCATGCCCTTCGATGCGGGTGACCGGTTCGATGCTGATGGTGCGGCTCATGGTGCTGGGCCCAATGGCTGTTCAGGAACGAGGATGTGATAACGGGCGAGCGCTGGTGGCGGCTCAGAGGTTGTGAAAAATCTGCCGGCCGTCGCGAGGGCGTCTCCGGGCGTGCCAGGCAAGGCGCAGGGAGCCGAA
>NZ_CAJXYK010000018.1 GCF_913063425.1 uncultured Thiohalocapsa sp. | reverse complement strand
CGCGGGCATGGCCGCGTCGACCAGGTCCGGCGGACCGCCCACCCCGGCGCGGCGCTGGTCCAAGGCTTTGCGCGCCTCGGCGCTGGCCCTGGCGCGGGCGATGGCGTCGTCGGCATCGTCGAAATAGTGGCGGGCGAAGGCCTGCTCGATACGCTGGTTGAGGCGGGCGCGGCGGGCCGAGCTGCGCTGCTGGCGGGTGATGCTGAGCAGCTCCCGGGTCAGCTCGTAGTGCAGCCGGTCCTCACCGCACAGCTCCCGGAGCAGGGCCATCTCCGCGGCGCCGAGGCTCAGGTTGTCGTCCAGCGGGGTGCCGGGGTAGGGCTCCCCGGTAACCTCTTCGTAGATCCCCGGCAGACGATCCTCCAGCTCATGCTTGTCGATGACCCAGATGCGGCGGATCTCTTGTAGCTCTTCGAGCTTAATCAGCTCCAAGTCACGCACTTCGTCCGGCCCATGCTTGCGAATGTGACACTGTGCTTTTAACAGCATTCGCAGCCAATTCTCCCTGGCCTCCTGCACATAGGGGCCTGGTATCGGTCGCCCTCCTTGCATGATCTGCACCGAACCATTCATACGACGAAAATCTCTCAGGTGGCGATCGGTGTCCGGATTCCCGAGGGCATCTTGCCGGCCACCGCGGAAATCGAGGGCATTGCGGAGATCCAGCAGCGGCAGCATCCATTCCTTCTCAACATCATTCTGGATCATCGCGGTCATCGAACGATCCTGTTCCACCATAGTGCATACCCAGCAGCCAAATCGAGAATCCCCGCAGCTCGGCGTTGAGTCGTCCACCACGAGAGGGCATTCTCCATCTTCTGACGCGCCGGCATACATCTGAAGCAGCTCGCGATTGTCGAAACCCCAAATGTTCGCCTCCTGCATTAAGAAGAACCAAACATCATCATTGGTCCAGCTTTCGATTGGCGTGTAGACCCATGAACCCGGCAACTTCGAGTTGGGGCTCAGGCGATCCCTGACCCGCCCGACTTCATGCTTTTGCATCACTGCCGAGCGCTGGGAACTCTCTGCCTTTCGAGTTCCAAGACAAAGGATAGCTTGTCCGTTCTTAGAAACGATCTTCGAGATAAACCTGTTCGACGGCAAAATCTTCAGCCGCTCTGTGCACCAACGGAACTTATGTCTCGGCGCCGGATACCCCCGCCCGATCAGATTCACCCAAAACCGATCTTGTAGCTCCGGCCACAGCATCCGCGGCTCGATGGGCACGCCTTGGACGTGGGCGGCCTCTTTCATGGTGCGAATGGAGCGCTCGACCCAGGCGGAGACGATGGGGTTTTCCACCAGGGTGTCGGTGCTGATGACGTGGATGGGCTTGCGGCGGCGCTCCGTCGGCAGCTCGGCGATGGCGGACCAGACCAGCTGCAGGGTCGCGGTCGAGTCCTTGCCGCCGGAATAGCCGACGATCCACGGGCTGTCATCGGCGCAGTACAGCTCGCGGACCTCCGCCTGGAGCTGCTCGACGGTAGCGCGAAAGCCCCGTTCGGCGAAGGCGGAGGCCCGCGGCTTGCGCGTCGCCGTCTCCGAGGACAGCAGGTCGAGCTGATTGGGCGTGTTGGGGGCGTTCATTGCTGTGGCGTGCTCCGGCTTGCCGGTGAACTGGATACGGTCATCGTTGCCGCGCCGCTGGCGAGTCCGGCCTTTAGGCCGTCGTCGCAGGCTCAGATTCCGACTTGGCTGGCTTTGCCGTGACGCTTGAAGGTCGGGGAGCAAACCGCACCAGCTTGCGGGTGGTCTCGCGCTGACGGCGCAGGATGTCTTGATAGATGGCAGCGGCATCGTGGTTCAGGGATGCGGCATACTCCTCGCGGAGCCTGTGAACCTCGGCCAGGATGGGGTCTTCGTTCATGCTTCACTCCTCCATCAGCTCGATGGGCGTGCAGATAACCGGCGGCTCGAAGCCGTGGTCGCGACAGACGCGCTCGATGTGCGGGCGCATGGCCGCGTTGGCGATATGGCGGCAATTCCAGGTCAGGATGTAGTTCATGCCATTGACCGCCGCCAGCGCGATATGGAAGGCGTCGACGCTCGCGCTCTCGGGCATAGCACCGTCGGCGATGAGGGCGGCTTGCAAAGATGCGGCCTGGGCATCCGTTCGGAGACTCGGCAGCCCGGCGATCAGGTCGAGTCGACGGCGGGCCGCGTCCGGATTGCCCCGCTCCGCCTCTGCGACGACAAACTCTGACACGACCAAGTCGAATGCGCCGCGTCTCTTGTCCCACCATTCGGCGCTGGCGGCCTGGTTCGCCGCTGCCATCAAGTCCCGCGACGGTCTGGCGGTCAGCACGCTGACGAATGATGTCTCGATGTAGACGGTGGGCCTCGCCATGTCGATTAGGCCTCCGCCTCGACAACACGCGCAGGTTTACGCTTCCGCCCGGAGGATTGGGTGGCGTGCTTGGGTGTGCTCCGCTCGCCACCGCGCAGATAGGCGTCCTCCACGCGCTGCTGGTCATCGTCCAGCGGCAGCCCCAGCGCCTGTTTGATGGCGTTGCACACCAAGACGACGTTGTTGTTGCCCTTGACGACGCGCCCGCTGCTGAGTGCACGGCCCTCCCACAGGGCAGCATTCTTGCGCGACCAGTCCATAGCCCCGACCGCCATTAGGTGCGTTCGCCAGGCGTCCGGCTCTGCCTTGATCAGGGCATTGCCGGCCTTCCCGAGGGCCTGCAAGGCGATGCCGTGGGAGTGGATGTAGTCTTCGCGGACCTCGCTGGCAGCCATTTGGCCAGCAATGACGCGGGTCCATTCCGGAATGATGTCCGCCAGCGCCTCCCAGTAGGCGCGCGCGCGGGCGGCGTCGGCGTCCAGGTCGCCGGTTGCGAGCCCGTCGACGAGGTCCGCGCAGGCGTTGTAAAACGCGGAGAGGGTGAACAGCTTGCGCGAGCGCTTGGCAAGCGACGAATGCTCCATGTCGACGACGTCGCGAAAGGCGGCGGAGTGGGCAACCACCAGCCGCGCCAGTCGCGCCTTGTCGTCGCGATGGTCGTAGAGCAGGCCGAGCGATCGGCTCGGCCGGATGGCGTAGCGGTTGAGGTCCGCGAACATCTGCTGGCAGCGCTCCAGACCGATGTCCAAGAAGAAGACGACGGCGATGGTCTCGGAGGCCAGCTCAGGGCGTTGGTTCAGGGCCTCGATGATGGCGGCACGGCGATGTTGGCCGTCGTTGATGACGAAGCGGGCATCCATCGGCACGTGCAGGATGCCCAGGCGGTCCTGCTCAGGGAGCGGCGCGAAGTGCACCTCGGAGTCGATGGAGACGGTGAGCGCGGAGAAGACGTAGTCGTCCGGGTTGTCCAAGATGTAGTCGCTGATTTCCGGGATGCGGGCGCGGTTCAGCACCCGCTGGGCGCGCAGCTCCGGCGGCAGGTCGTCTTCGTCGAACACCGCGATCTGCCGCAGCATCCGCAACGTCCACTGGGCGACGTAGTATTCCCTGCGTGCCTGCACGCCGCGGATGACGGGGAAGCTGAGGGTCGGTTCTGTGTCCATGGGCCTTGCTCAAGCCGCACTGTGCTCGTCGATGTGCCGTGTAGAGATTCGGTGCGCCTAGGGAGCGACGGGCTACCTAAGACAGCCTCTCAAAACAGGGTGTTACGTCTACTCCTGGCCGCTGTTTGTTAAACCCGAGCTCGCTGTTCGTTATTTTTGCATTTCAACGCTACAGTGTAAACGTAAACCCACACCTCAGCCGGAGTCCTCGGAGCCAAACCATGTCGGCCATCTACCTCGACTGCAACGCCACCACGCCGCTGGAGCCTGCGCTCAGCGAGCTGCTGCTGAACCTGACCGCGGAGGAGTACGGCAATGCCGGCAGCCGAACCCACGCCTTCGGGGCACGGGCGAAGCAGGTCGTTGAGCACGCTCGGGATCAGGTCGCCGCGGTGGTCGGCGCCCGCCGCGATGAGGTCATCTTCACCAGCGGCGCGACCGAGAGCAACAACCTCGCCCTGCTCGGGCTGCGCGAGGCGGCGGAGCAGCAGGGCAGGCGCCACCTCATCACCACCGCCATTGAGCACAAGGCGGTGCTGGAGCCGATGGAGCTGCTGGAGGCGGCGGGCTTCGAGGTGACCCGCCTGGCGGTGGATGCCTCAGGGGCGGTGGACCCGGCGGCGCTGCGCGACGCCTTGCGCCCGGACACCTGGCTGGTCTCCATCATGCAGGTCAACAACGAGACTGGTGTGCGCCAGCCGTTGGCGGAGCTGGCGCGGATCTTGGACGGGCACCCGGCCTACCTGCACACCGACGCCGCCCAAGGCTTCGGCAAGGACCTGGACACACTGCGCGACCCGCGGCTCGACCTGATCAGCATCAGCGGTCACAAGCTGTTCGCACCCAAGGGCGTCGGCGCCCTGGTGGTTCGCCGACGAGGTTACGAGCGCCCGCCCCTGCAACCGCTGATGGTCGGCGGCGGCCAGGAGCGCGGCCTACGCCCCGGCACACTCCCGGTGGCCCTGATCGCCGTACTCGGCGCCGCCGCCGAACTGGCCGTTCGCGATCATGCCGAGCGCATCGCCGTGTGCCGCCAGCAGCGCGAGCACGCGTTAGAGGCGCTGATGCCGCTCAACCCGACGCTGATCGGCGATCAGTCGCGGGTCATGGACCACGTGCTGAGCCTTGCCTTCACCGGCCTGGATTCCGAGGCCCTGATGGTCGCCCTGAAAGACCTGGTCGCGATCTCCAACGGCTCGGCCTGCACTTCGAGCAGCTACACACCGAGCCATGTGCTGCGCGCAATGGGCCTCAGCGACGAGGAGGCGAACCGCTGCGTACGCATCAGTTGGTGCCATCTCAGTCCGTCGGTGGACTGGAAGGCGGTGGCGGACCGCATCAAGACCTTGCTTTAGCCACTGATTCAGTCGAAGTCCGCACAAAATCCGAACATGAAATACATCATCTACTCGAACGCGCGCGGCATTGAATTCGAGGAGCAAGTGGATTCGCTCGAAGACCCTGATATTCTGGAATTTATTGAGGACCACCTTGACGACGAGGTTGCGGAAGCATTAGGCGGTGCGCATCATCCCGTTCTGCAAAAAGCTCAAGGCTTTTTCGAGAACACGGAGGAGATCGACGCCGAGTTGTACGCATATGCCAAGTCCTACTTGCAGCATCATCTCGGCGGCAAGGTCTTCGTCAAGAGGATTGAGGACGACGGCACTGTTGTCTCCAGCCAAGCGATCGATATCGCAAGCAAGGCCATCGATCATCGCCAAGATTGCGAGCAAAGCTGCATTGACGTAGGTGCTGCAATCATCGCAATGCTTCGCAACTTTCTGTGCGCGGGGTCGTGGCAATTTGGCTTGCGTCGCCAGGACGGAACCATTCTTACCGACCCGTCGCAGTGGCCGGTGCCGCTGGCAATGGCAGGCAGCGTCACCTGGCATGAGCGATCAGAACCCCTGGAGCCCATGATCTGGTTTGGTCTTCAGGATGAACAACCGATTGAATGCTGGACACTTGATCGGTCAACAGCGCAATTTGAGCAATCCGCCGTTTATGACCATCCTCAGGCCAAAGAAACCCGTCTTGTGGAGCGCTGGAAGCAGTTCTGGTTTTGCCGGTTCTGGGCGCTTGATTGGAACGCGTTGTTTGGGAACGGAGGTGATACGTACATCTTCTGGATGTTTTTCGAATGCGGCATGGAGGAACCGGTCGATGAATTTCTCGCGGTACGGAAGTCTTGCCCCATCGCGCTGCGGGAGGAAGACTCAAGCGAAGCATTGATCCGGAAAATTGAGACTTTCTTCGTCACAAAGCAGAACGACGTGCGTTGAGCAGTATCCTCCTGTCTTTCACTTTTGGGTACTTTGAACGCCATGTCCGCTTGCGCCCGATGAGGCATGCTGGCAGCGCACCGTCGTCGCCGGGTTGACGGCGCGCCTAGACGAGCTGAGCCTGGACGATCTTCTGGAACGGATCGAGCGGTTGTCGCCGGAGCTGCGCCGGCAACTCCTGAACCGATTGCAAGCGTTGGTCTGAAGGGTAGGTATCGGGTTGCGACACCGACACGTGTAAACGGATGGCCAGTGATCATCTGGTATCTAACACATACTTGGCATTCTCAACATAAGACACGGGGACTGGACCATGACCGTTGCAGAGTTGGCATACGAGCAGATCAAGACACTGACCGAGACCCAGGCTCGGGAGGTACTGGATTTCATCGGTTATCTCAAGGAAAAGACCGATCGAGCGGAATGGGATGATCTGATGGGCGCCCAAGCGGCATCGCTCGCCGCCGTCTGGGACAACCCGGAGGATGAGGTGTGGAATGATCTATAGGCGCGGCGACTTGGCCCTGGTGCCTTTTCCGTTCACCGACCTGTCGTCCGCAAAGCGACGGCCGGTATTGCTGTTGGCCGACCCGGATGGCTACGGCGACTTCCTCGCGGGCGCGGTGACCTCACGTCCGCACCACAGCAACGCCATCTCCATCGGCGATCAGGACATCAGTAGCGGTGCGCTCCCCGCGTCGAGTTGGGTGCGTACCGACGCGGATGACCCGCGTCGGGAGGTCCGGGCTGAGCTCACGGCGGCCTGGGAGTCGGTGGGGCGGTTCGATGGCCCGAGGCGCATCGGCGACAGGCGCCATTGGGAGCAACTGGTGCGCGATCGCCCGATGGTGCTCGGGCGGCAGGCCGGGAAAGCTCGGGCCGGTATTGCAAAGCAGGGCCGTGCCTTGGTGCAGGATCGGGGATTTATAGCTCCGATTCATCGATCGCCGCGAGCTTCATCAGGTGCCGGTGCAGACGGATCTTGAGTGCAGATTTGCCGTGAACGGGCACCGAGATCCGCGTGGGGTAGCCCGGCTTCGCATGGATGTGCTGACTGCTGGTTGTGCGCTTGAGTATCCAGCCATGTTCTTCCAGCAACTGGCAAAGGTGCTTGCCGCTGACGGCTTTCATACCGCGATCTCTAGCACTTGACCGTTCTCATTTACCGTTGCGTCGTCGACATCAACGGCGATACAGCCCTCGACGGTATCGTAGAGATTGGCCAGCAGCTCTTCAAAGCTATCGCCTTGCGTCGCGCAACCAGGAATGGCCGGTACCTCGGCCCAATAGCCGCCTTCTTCTGCCTCGTGGACAATGACCTTGAGTTTCATGGATTCACGCGCTGGTGATGGGTGACAACGATCATTGGGATGGGGCGGAATTCTAGTTTGTCCCGGAGCATCTGCGCAGTGCTGCGGGCATGGCTTAACCCCATCAACCGCAAAGGACACAGACTTCCGCAAGTGTACCCGAGGCCAACGAGTGCAGCTCAAACCCCCAACCCCTGGTGTGCCGGGCAAGTCCGTCGGCAACAAGCGCTATCTCCACGTCGATGCGTTGCCGGGGGCAGCGGACGGCCCGGAGGCGGAAGCGCTGCTCGCGGCGGTCGCCAGGGCCGAGGCCCTGGCCGGTGTGCGCCGGGGCGAGCACTTCAACCTGGTCCGCATCGATGCGGATGGCGCGGAGCTGGCGCTGCTGCATTATCCAGGCCTCGTCGGCGAGCCCTTCCCGGCGCTCGCGCAGAGCTGGCGGGTGGACCTGGCCGCCGGCACCCTGAGCCATCGCACCTACGCGGATTCGCTGAACCCGCCCATCCTGCACCGCAAGGAGCTGCTGCTGGCGGCGGATGACCCGCGGCGGGCCGCTTGGGCCGAGCTGACGGCGGCCTGCGAGTCGGTGGGGCTGTTCGACGACCCGCGGCGCATCGGCTATCGGCGCCAGTGGGAGCAACTGGTGCGTGAGCGCGGCTATCGGCTGGTGGACCATGCGCTGGTGCCCATCGGCAACGACGACGCCACTGACGAGGCCGCGGATCGGGAGCAAGAGCCTGCGACCGGTCCGGCCGGCTGGTCGGCGGCGCGGCATCGCACGGCGCTGAGCCGCTACGGCTTCTCGGCCCCGGTGCAAAGCCTGGCCCGCAACGGGCTCCTGGATGGCTCCCACAGCCTGTTCGACTACGGCTGCGGGCGCGGGGACGATCTGCGGGGCTTGCGGGAGAACGGCATCGAGGCGCAGGGCTGGGACCCGTACTTCGCGCCGGACGAGCCGGTGGTGGCCGCGGATATCGTGAATCTCGGCTTCGTCATCAACGTCATCGAGGACTTCGACGAGCGGCTGGAGGCGCTGACCCGCGCCTGGTCGCTGGCGCGCACCCTGATGGTGGTGTCGGTGATGCTGTCGAACCAGAACGATCCGCGCGGCGAGCGCTTTCGCGATGGCGTGATGACCCGGCGCGGCACCTTCCAGAAGTATTACACCCAGGCGGAGATCAAGGCGTTCCTGGAGGAGGTGCTGGACGAGGAGGCGATCCCCATCGCCCCCGGCGTGCATTACATCTTCCGCGACAAGGACGCCGAGCAGCGGCTGCTGGTGAACCGCTACCGCGGCCGGCGCAACCTGCTGCGACTGCCGCCGAGACCGGCTGCCGAGCGCCTGGAACGCCCGAGGCGCGACCGTACGCAGGAGAAGTACCAGGCACATCAGGAGATATTGGAGCGCCTATGGGCGCTACGCCTGGACGCGGGCCGCGACCCGGACAAGACCGAGACCCCGGACCAACTGGCGCTCACCGAGGCCTTCGGCTCCGTGCCGAAGGCGCTGCGCTTCATCGCCGCGCGCAAGGCCGACGAGCTGGGGCAGGGCGCAGTCAAGGCCGCCCTGGAGCGCTCCTTCGATGCGCGGCGCGATGACCTGCTGGTGTACTTCGCGCTGGACCAATTCGGCCGCCGCAAGCCCCACAAGCACCTGGAGCCGGGGCTGAAGCGCGACATCAAGGCCTTCTTCGGCGACTATGCCACCGCCCGCGCCCAGGGCTTGGCGCAGCTGATGCGGATCGCCGACGTCGACGCCATTGAACAGGCCTGCCTCAGGGCCGCGGAGCACGGCCTGGGCTGGCTTGATCAGCGCGATGCCGAGGCCGATGCGCCCGACCGACGGGAGGCACTCGATGGCGAACCTGGCGACGGCGCGCGAGGCGACTCGCGCCCGTACGCACGCTCGCTCACCCTGAGCGCCGCCCTGGTCGAGCGCCTGCCCGCGCTGCTGCGGACCTACATCGGCGCCGCCTCAGCCGCCTACGGCGACACCCAGAACGCCGACCTGCTCAAGATCCACATCACCAGCGGCAAGCTCACCCTCATGCGCTTCGACGACTTCCAGGGCCAGCCGCTGCCGCGGATGCTGGAGCGGGTGAAGATCAAGCTGCGCGAGCAGGATGTCGAGCTCTATGCCTACGGCGGCGACTACCCGGCGCCGTATCTGTACTGGAAGTCCCGCTTCCTCAACGAAGAAGACCCGAGCTACCCGGACCAGCTCGCTTTCGACGAGGCCCTGGACGGCCTTGGCCTGTTCGACCTGTCCGGATTCGGACCATCGCCGGAAGCGCTGGACGCGACCTTGCGCCGGCACCGCTGGACCATCGACGGCTTCAGCCTTCGGCGCGGGCGCTGGACGCCCGCCCTGGATGACCCCTGCGGGCGGTTCCTCAGCTATGGCGACCTGATTGCCTGCGGTGAGACCCAAGCGGCCACCGGCATCGCCAACCTGCCGGAGCAGATCGAGAGCTACGACGCCCTGCTGGCGCTGGCCGAGCAGGTGCTCGACCCCGTGATCGACTGGTTCGGCATGATCCGGCTCAGCTACGGCTTCTGCTCACCGGCGTTGGCCCGCGCCATCCGCGAGCGCCAGGGCGGCCCCATCGATCCGAAGCGGGATCAGCATGCCGCACACGAGCGCAATCGCCTGGGCAACCCCGTCTGCCCGCGCTTGGGGGCCGCGGTGGACTTCTTGATCGAGGACGAGGACATGCTGGAGGTCGCGCGCTGGGTGGCCGCCAACACGCCCTTCGACCGGCTCTATTGCTATGGTGCGGACCGGCCGATCCACGTCAGCCACGGACCAGAGCACAGCCGGCAGATCGTATTGATGCGCAATGGGCCGAACGGGCGGCTGGTGCCGAGGGTGATCGACCTGGAGGCGTTTTTGGCCGATTCGATTACTTTGAAGTGGTTCAAAAACAACTGAAACGGAGGAGCGGTAGCGCGGATAAGCGAAGCGCACCCACCGCAAGCCCGGACGCGGATGCGCTACGCCCAATTGCTGATCAAGGTCCGCCCTACCGTGTTCACTGAGGAGTCACCGGTAACCCAGCGGCGTCCTTCTCGGCTCACCGTCCTGCCGCGCACAATGTCGTGATGGGAGAAACCGTGTCGTGGCGTTGGGGCGAGGGGCCATAACCGATCCAGACTGAGGCATCCACAAGCGTCATCAATCAGTCCGCATGGCGCCCAGAGCGCCGTTCCATGGGGAGCGAGGAAGAAGCCGGCTCACCGCCGCGCCTGATGGTGTCCGCCAACCCGGGTCGCATACCGCCGCAGCCTTTGGCGGCTCCCGGCCGAACTCCGCGCGACGCCGAGTGAAACTCGGCGCCCCCAGGCGATGGCTCCCTGCCGCGAGGCCCTCACCCTTCGGCCCTGCGGGCGCCAGGCGCCCCTGCGCGTCTGCATCGTCTCAACCCCCCCAAGCGAGCGCGCCATTGCGCCCGTCACAGCACCCCCTGGGGGCGCCGAGCTCCACTCGGCGCGAGCTGGCGCGCTTTCTAAGGATAAGCCGCGCCTGAGCGACCGCGCCTGTTTGATACGTCGTAACCGCTCTAATTCGTGGCGTCGTTCGGACACGGTTCTCCTGACCATCCACGCATTCTTCTACGGTCGTAACCCCCTCTAATTCGGGGCGTCGTTCGGACGCAGCACTGCGACAAGGCTGCTTTCGGCAAGCAGTCGTAACCCCCTCTAATTCGGGGCGTCGTTCGGACCACTGACGGACGCACGGATGCGGGACGTGCCAGAGTCGTAACCCCCTCTAATTCGGGGCGTCGTTCGGACCCTGCAACAGTGATCTACCTCGCGTGGAATGAGCGTCGTAACCCCCTCTAATTCGGGGCGTCGTTCGGACCGGCGTTTCTTGACATGGTGTCATTCGAGGTTTGTCGTAACCCCCTCTAATTCGGGGCGTCGTTCGGACATCGTAATTGGGTACGACACGGACGGCAAGATGACGTCGTAACCCCCTCTAATTCGGGGCGTCGTTCGGACTCTGCATTGCGTACCTGTGTGCAGGTGAGGTGCGTCGTAACCCCCTCTAATTCGGGGCGTCGTTCGGACCCGAGCAGATGTTGCACGCGCTATTCTTCGCGAGTCGTAACCCCCTCTAATTCGGGGCGTCGTTCGGACAAATCGCCGAAGGTGAGGTATGGTGCGTAACAAGGTCGTAACCCCCTCTAATTCGGGGCGTCGTTCGGACAGGACCGCCGACCGAGATGAACCTCCTCGAGGTGTCGTAACCCCCTCTAATTCGGGGCGTCGTTCGGACGGAAGACGTGGCGATGGCCATCAATAACCGTCGTCGTAACCCCCTCTAATTCGGGGCGTCGTTCGGACGGCACCTCTGGCCGCGCTTCATATCACGGCGTGGTCGTAACCCCCTCTAATTCGGGGCGTCGTTCGGACTGGAGATCGGTGCTGCCTACGGGTTCCGATTCATGTCGTAACCCCCTCTAATTCGGGGCGTCGTTCGGACCCGGTGACACCGAGCAGATGCCGAAGAACTCCGGGTCGTAACCCCCTCTAATTCGGGGCGTCGTTCGGACACGACAACGCTACACAATAGCCGCCTGAGACTTGTCGTAACCCCCTCTAATTCGGGGCGTCGTTCGGACGCTGGTGATCTCGTGATGTTCGCCGGCCTTAGCGCGTCGTAACCCCCTCTAATTCGGGGCGTCGTTCGGACTGGAGCAGGAGAAAGATGTTCTTGCTCGCGAGGTCGTAACCCCCTCTAATTCGGGGCGTCGTTCGGACCAACCGGCCGACCAACTACCTCAAAATTCACTTGTCGTAACCCCCTCTAATTCGGGGCGTCGTTCGGACCAACCATTAGGACACTTGCACCATGACCAACGGGTCGTAACCCCCTCTAATTCGGGGCGTCGTTCGGACCAGTATTTACCGCAAAGGTCGTTCTACATGTGGAGTCGTAACCCCCTCTAATTCGGGGCGTCGTTCGGACGTGCGGAGACGTCAAGATACGTCTTCCGCGCCGTCGTAACCCCCTCTAATTCGGGGCGTCGTTCGGACGCTTCGATGTGTCTCGCTCCACCGCATGGTGGGGTCGTAACCCCCTCTAATTCGGGGCGTCGTTCGGACACTGTAAATTTTGCCAGAAGAATGCTCCTCACAAGTCGTAACCCCCTCTAATTCGGGGCGTCGTTCGGACTACGAAAGCCGTCAATCTGGTTCGGCACAGTCTTGTCGTAACCCCCTCTAATTCGGGGCGTCGTTCGGACACGCCGTCAGGATTTTTGAAGTATATTCTGCCCAAGTCGTAACCCCCTCTAATTCGGGGCGTCGTTCGGACCCAACTGCGCCAAACACAAGCTGCGATTGCGCGTGTCGTAACCCCCTCTAATTCGGGGCGTCGTTCGGACCACGGGAGACCCGTCATGCCCATCCACGACCACATGTCGTAACCCCCTCTAATTCGGGGCGTCGTTCGGACAAAACACCCTGATCATGTACATCGGAATTCCTGGGTCGTAACCCCCTCTAATTCGGGGCGTCGTTCGGACCTGGAGGGTGGAGCAAAATCATCGTCATGCAAGAGTCGTAACCCCCTCTAATTCGGGGCGTCGTTCGGACGTTATTTCATAAAAAGGAAAAAGTTGTGCTGAAGTCGTAACCCCCTCTAATTCGGGGCGTCGTTCGGACCCTGTTCCTTCGGGATTCGTCTCGCCGATCAATGGCTTGGGGTGTCTCATTTTCGACACGGTTTGGGTGCCGCAGAGTTAGCTTGCAGGGTGGCGATTTTGACTGCACAAATGGACAGTGGATCAGGCCCGCCGCGGGTGCTGTGTTGTCGGCGCCGGGCTTTGCCGTGCGGGGATGGCGCTGGGCGGTCGCTCACCGGTTGTTTCGGCGTCCGCGTCGGTAAAGATCAGCGCGTTTCTGCTGTTTCGGGCGGCGGTTGTTCGGCGCACGCGCATTGCGGTTGCCTGCGTCTTGCTGGGTTTGGGGGTGTTGGCGGTCGGTCTGGCCCTGCTTGCCGTTGCCGTCTTTATGGGGCGGTCCGGAGCCGGGTGTGCCGGCGCTGTCCGGCTCGTCTCCGGACGGCGCCGGTGCCCGCAGCGTCGGCAGGGGGCGGTCGGGCAAGACCGGATGCATGCACTGCGGCGCGCTGGCCTGGTCGTTGTGCACGAACCATTGGTAGGTCTTGTGCTCGGAGTATCTGAGGGATTGGTCATTCTTCGAGTTGGGCGCCGACACGTCATAGGCCGGGAGCTGCTGCGCAAGCAGCGGGTAGAGCACCCATGTGTCCGTGAGCAGGGCGCCTGGGTTGCCGATGTGGCGGAGCTGGCGCAGGGTTTCGGCGTCGATGAGGCGCCCGTGGGGGTCGGTCAGGGGGTCGGCGGGCAGGATGTCGGCGAGGGGGCGCCAGCCGCCCTGTTGCGGCGGCTGGAGGCCCGGATGCAGCCGCGCCGGCAAGTCGGGCGGGCGCGCCGGTTCCTCGCAGTACCAGCGGCGGCCGTCGCGGCAGGCATCAGTGCCATAGCGCTCGCCATGGTCGGTGAGCATGACGGCGGCGATGTCCACCGCGGCGGCGCCGAGCCCGAGGGGCTTGCCGAGCCCGAGGCCATGGCGGAAGCCCTGACCAGGGGCGAGCGCGGTGCAGAGCAGCGTCAGCTCGTCGTCGCGCAGGTTATCGAATTCCACCCGGAACCAGAGCTCAGCGCCCGCCTTCATGGGCCGGCAGATGATCTTTTGCTTGGCAGTAGTTTTCTTGTTCCCGGTGTCGCGGGAGCGCCAGAACTCGGCATGGGTCTGCGCCTTGGGGTGCGGCACGTAGCGCTTGCGCCCGTTGATGCGATGGTGCTGCGGATGCAGATCGCGCTTGTGCACGGGCTTGCCCGGCTTGTTCCTGGGGTGAAAGTAGAGCATGGGGCTCGGCGGCTTCGGCGTGGAGAGGATGCGCAGGACGTGATCCTCCTGATAGCAGGGCACGGCGCCAGGCGTGGGAGCCAGGGCGTCATAGAAGCGCACGCGGGAGGCCAAGGCCGCGGCCTGCTCGCCCTGCTTTTCCGCCTCGACAACGCCGAAGAGGGCTTCTGCGGGTGTGAGGCCGGTGCGCTCGGCATTGGGGCTGCCCCAGGGCAGCAGGTCCTGCCCCGCGCCCGGGGCATCCGCGTCGGTGCCGGGCGGGTCGGTGACGAAGTCGAACAGCGTGCCGGGGACCTCCTGTCGCCAGACCTTGGAGAAGCTGAGCTCGGCGACCTCCGCGCCGTCGGCGGTGGTGGCGAACCAGACGCTCCAGCCGTCGTTGCCGGGCGACGGCGGCCGCCAAGCGTTCGGCTTGGTGTGGTCCGCGTGCTTCTGTGCGTGCTCGCGCACCTGCCACGGCGCGCTCTGCTTGTGGACCTCCTTCTTGCGCACGCGCTCCACCCAAAGGCGCGAGAGGCGTTGCATGGCGGCGAGCTGAACCCGGGGGGCTTGGCCGTTGCCTGGATGCGGCGTGACCCGCCAGTCATCGCCGCACCCGTACAGCTTGCCCTTGTGCCAGCTTGGATCATCGCCCGCGGATTGAGCTTGCACCTCGTCGTAGTCCTTGCGCACCGAGTAATACCTGTCTTCCAGCACCCGCAGCGCGGACTGGCTGATGGCCTCGGCGATGCTGGCGATCATGCCGCGCAGGCTGTTGCCGGGGATGGCGCGCTCGCAGCCGCGCATGTAGGGCTCGGCGCGCTTGGACTCGTTCTTGCCGCCGTGCTGGCGGGCACCGACAAAGGCCGGCGTCTTCAGCTCAAGCCGGCAGTCGATGTGGCCGCTGTGGTGGCCCGTGAGCCAGAGGTCGTGCCGGGTGGGCACGGGGGCGCCGCCGTCGGTGTCTTGGCTGCGCGCGGCGTCCCAGGCCAGGGTCCGCACGGGTGCGCCGTTCACCAGGCCCGTCGCGGGCAGGAAGACGTAGGGTGGGTGGAAGAACTTGCCGCGTGGGGGTGTCTCAGCGGCCGGGAGCGACCCGGGGGTGATCGGCTCGAGGTCTGATACTGCGGCGGCCGGCGGCGCGTCTGTGCCCGGCGCTGTCTCGGTGTCGGACGTCGCTGGCGCAGGAGCCTTGGGTGCGGGCGCCGGGTCGGTCTGCGCGGCAGCGGCCGTGTCCAGTGCCGCCTGCGGCGGCAGGGCGTCCAGCGTCTCGTGCAGCGCCCGGCAGAGGGCGGCGAGCCAGTCTGTCGGGTCCGCAGGCGCTGCACCGGCCGCGACCCACAGTGCTTCGGGGGACTGCGCCAACCGCAGCGTGCCATAGCCCTTGGCCTTGCCCCAGCCGACGCGCAGCTCGCCGTCGGCGGCGTCCTGGGCCAGCAGCCAGAGCAGGCCCTTCCACCAGTCGCCGGCGGGCGGCGGGCCTTCCAGGTGGCGCAGCCGGTGCGTCTCCAGCAGCACCTCGGTGCTGTAGCTGCCGTCGCTGCGGGCCTTGGCGCGGAACAGCGCGCCCTCGCCGTGACTACCCTTGACGGCGCCGCTGAAGCGGTCAATGGCGATAAAGCGCTGGTCGTGCTCAGCGGTGTCACCGTTGTCCACGGCGTCCGCGAGCCAGAGGGCGCCGCGACGGCTCTCGCTGCCGAACAGGCGTTGCGCGAGGCGCTGCGCCGCCTGTCGCGCAGGACCCGGTGCGGCGTCGAAATGCCGGTGCGCCATCGTGGCAAGGATACGCTCAGCGCGGGCGCGCAGGGCGCCCACCAGGCTCTTGCCGGGGATAATGGCCGTGCCGTCCGGGCGGCGGCTGTGCTCCAGCTGCGGCGGATGCTCCTTGTCTTCGTCCTCAGCGGCAGCGGACTTGGCAGCGGCCCCGGCCTCCGCCGCGGCAGCCGGCTGTTGCGCATTGGTCTGCCGGTCGGGCTTGCGCCGGTAGCCGGGCTCGTTCACCAGCACGGGGCCATCGGCGAGGATCTGGAGCGACAGGCGCAGCGGACGCGGGTCCGTGTCCGGCGCGACGGCGGTGGCAGCGCCCGGGTCCAGGTCTGCAAGGCGGCGGAAGGGCAGCTCAGCGCCATCCGCCGTCAGCCAGTCGGCGAGGCCCGCGGGGGTGATCACTTGCACGTCCTCCGCGCCTTCGTCCCAGCGCACCCGCCCCCAGCCCTTGCCGGCCTTGCTGCCGATGGCGGCGGCGAGGGTGCCGTCCAGGCGTCGCAGCAGGCCGAGCAGTTTTTGCAGCTGCTCGCGGGTGAGGCCGTCCGCTTCCAGCTCCACGCGGAAGGCGCTGCCGGCGGGCACGATCTCGTGGCTGTAGAGCAAGCGGTGGCTCGCGGTGCCGGTGCGGGCGTCGATGGCGATGCCCTGGACGGCGGCGGTGTGGCGAGCCGCGCACCAGAAGGGCGGTGGCTCCGCCCCAGTGGACGCCGCCGGCAGGGTGCAGAGGGGGGCGTCGCAGCAGCGCAGCCTGCCGGCGAAGCCGCCGACATCCGGGTCGGCGCCCCTGGTGCCTGCGCCGGGCTCGGGAGCGGCCTCGACGTAGCCGAACAGGCACCGCACCAGCGGGTCCAGTGGCCGCGCGCCCGGCTGGTCCAGGTCGGGCAGGTCCAGCAGCCGGCGCAGGGCGCCGCGCAGGGTGCTGCCGGGGATGTAGGGCAGCTCCGCGGGGTCGGCGCCGTTGTCACGGCGCGCCCCAGCATCCCCTTCGTTGTCGTCATCGTTGTCATGACCGCACGCGCTGACGCAATCGCCCGCAGCAGCGTCGCGGCGATCATAGCCGCTGGCTGCGCCGTCGCCGCAGTCGCCGGCATCCTCCCTGCCGGAACCGTCCGCGTGCCCAGCAGAGCCATCGACGCTCCCAGCCAACTCCACGCCCTCATCGGTGCGGGCAGCATCCGCATTGGGGGGCGAGCCCAGGTAGCCACGGGCGACGCCGTGGTAGGTTGAGGGGCGGGACTCGGCGGCGTCTTCGCCGGCGGCCTTGGGCTGCTTCAGCGCCGGCGGCTCGCGATGCGCGGGCAGGCCGGCGTCGGTGCGCGCCTGCCAGGACTGGGGCTCACCGCCGTCGCCGATGTGCAGCTGGCTGACGCACAGCAGGCGCCCGCGGATGCGCACGCGGGGGTAGGCTTCGGCGGCGTCGCCGCACGGGCTCGCTTGCGCTGGAGGGACTTCGGTGGCGTCGGTCATGGCTGCTCCGTCTCTGCAAAGACACCAGTGGCCGGTGGCGGCGCGTCCAGGTGCAGGCTGCTGTTCAGGGCCACCTCGCCGCAGCCGTTCTCGCGCAGCCAGGGGTTCTGGCGCCACGCGGGCGGCGCCGCCTGCGCACCGCCGAGCAGCGGCAGCCCGCGGGGTGGAATGCCGCGGTCGAGCCACTCCGCCAGGCATTGCCGGGCCTGCGCGTGCCGGCCGGCGGCGGCCTGGAGCACGAACACGCTGCCGGGCTCGGTGAGGAGCACGGGCTGGTAGGGCTCGGCGCGGCGGCGCGCGTCGTGCCACCAGTAGTTGCCGCCGCCGAAGGCCTCGGTGGCGAAATGGTCCTGAAGCGCCAGGCTGCCGCCGGAGAGGTCATGAAAGGCTGCGGCATAGGCTTGGGCCAGGGCCGCCCCGCCGTTGACGCACGGGATGGCCAGCCCGCGCGGCAGCAGCAGGGCCCGGGATTGCAGGCTCAGCACGCAGCGGCCGTCGTCCAGCAGCAACCGGTCGTGCACGCCGGTGCCGCGCAGGCGCCAGGGCGCCGCCGCCGCCTCCACGGCGGCGAAGACCCTGGTCTTGCCGAGGGGGCCGAGGCCGGGCTTCAGCAGCGACTCCAGCAGGTCCAGCAGGGGCACGCGATCCGCGGCGGCGACATCGGGGATGCTCAGGTTGGCGAGCCAGAGGCAGCCGTCCGGCACCACGGTTTCCATAGAGAAGAGCAGGCCGCCGTCGGCGGCGCGGTTGAAGCGCACGGTGCCGCGCTCGGGGTCGATGGCGTTGCGCACCACCAGCGCCCGCTCGGGCGGTGGGTCCGGCCAGCCGCAGCGGCTCCGGGCACGGCGCCGCTCGGGCGCCTTCCAGTCGGGGGCGAAGCGCGGCGCCGGGTCCTGCTTCAGCGCGCTTGCCGGGTGCAGGGCGAAGTCCGCCAACTGTGCGTGGCTGGTCGCGCCCACCACGGCGAGGCTCGCCGGGACGGCCAGTGGGCGCTGCTCGCCTTGCGCGGGCAGGGCCTGGGTGATGCGCATGCTGTCGAAGTAGCGCGCGCGCAGCCGGCCCGCCGGCCACACCGCCGCCAGCGCGGCCTTGAGTGCGGCGCCGGGGATGGCGTCGGCGCTGCGGAAACGGTTGCCGAGGCTGCCCTTGGGCCCCGGCAGCGGAAAGCAGAACGGCGCCTCCGGCAGCAGCTTGAGGCCGACGGCAAAGGGGGCGCTGGCGGCCCCCTCCGGCACAGCGCGCAGCGCGGCCGGGAGGATGCTCGGTGCCGCCGGGCGGCCCGCGGCCGGGGCGGGTGTATGGGCGCAGGCGACCGCCACCTGCGCCCCGAGCACCCGGCCGAAGCCGACGCCCTTGTGCGCCCCCACCGCCGGCAGCCAGGCGAAGCCCTTCTCCAGCAGGCGGCGGAGCCGGCGGAGATGGTCGGCATCGACCTCCCGGTGGGCGTCCGTCGTTGCGCCGGCGGCGGCATCGGCATCGGCATCGGCGGGCAGGCGCAGCTCCACCCAGCCCGTAAAGCGCACGCGCTGCCCGGGGGCGAACAGGCTCTCGATGAGCACCAGCCCGCCGCCGGTGACGGCGCCGGTGTCCGGCTCCACACGGATGCGGTGGCGGAAGCCCGCGCGGGCGTCGGCGGGGTCGGCGATGAAGTGCTCCGCGAAGCGCAGTGGGGCGCGCGGCAGGCGATAGGCGTCCGGCTCCTTGTCGGGCTTCAGCGCGCTCTCGACGTCGCCGCCCAGGTACTGTTGCACCAGGCTCGGCGCCACGCCGATGTCGCCCCAGGCGTGGCGCAGCATGCCGCGCAGCAGCGTGCCCGGCAGGGCGGGCCGGCCGTGGCGGTCGCGCAGCGCCAGGGCGTCGATGCCGAGGCCGCCGGTGGCGACGGCGCGGCTCAGCACCGGCCCCTGCACGTCCAGTGTGACGGTGAAGCGGTGACGGGTCATGCGCCGCCTTCCGCGCGTGCGGGCCGGCGCGGGCCGAGGTAGTCCCAGAGCTCCGCCAGGTGCACCCAGCGCCAGGCATCCGTCTGCCGCTCCTGCGGGAAGAGCCGCTTGAGCGTGGCCGTGAGCTGTGTCAGGTCGCGCTCGGCGTCGTCGCCGGCGGCGGCGACGCGGCGCTCCAGGTCCGCCATCAGCGCTCCGGCGGCGTCGGCCGGCGCCGCGCAGTCGTCGCCGCGGGCGATGCGCAGGGCGCCCTCGTGCAGGGGGCCGTGGGGGATGCGACCGGCGTCGCGCAGCCGGGCCAGCTCGGCGATGCAGGCGGCGGCCTCGGGCAGCGGCGACAGGGGGCGGCGCTCGCTGCTCAGGTGGCGATAGCGGCGCCTGAAATAGGTCGCCGGCGGCTCGGCGGGGAAGTCGATGGACTCCAGGATCAGGTATTCGAACAGGTTGTGGTCACGGCCGCCGTGCGGGGCCGCCTTGACGCCCTGCTCGGCGAGGTCGCGGGCGAGCTGGGTCATGCGGTCGATGGGGGTCTTGCGGTCGCAGAAGATGAGCGCACCGGCATGGGTGAGGTGTTTGGGAGGCGGGGGCTTGCCGGAGGGCGCGCACGCCTGCGGGTCCTGCCAGGTCCAGTCGGCCATGGCGCGGTAGGTGCAGAACAGGGCGTCGAGCCCGAGCCAGGCGGGCACCACGAACAGCAGCTCGTCGCCGCCCCAGAGCAGCAGCTCGAAGCGCAGGCGCGGCTCCGTGTCGGGCTGGTCCGGGGGCCGGTAGAAGGCGTCGTCATTGCCGGCCAGGTGATTCAGCAGCCGGCGCAGCAGCAGTTTGCGTGCCGCGCGGAGCTGGTCGTCGAACGCCTTCAGCGACGCCCGGCTGTGGCAGCCGGCTTGCAGCTTGCCGAAATCATTGCCGTCGAAGTAGAGCACCGCGAGCTTGTGCTGGAGCCGACGGTCGTGGAAGCGACCGGCGAGGGTCTCGAAATCCTCGGTGTACTGGAGGTCGAGCCCGGTGGTGTCGTTGAGAAAGCCCTGTTTCTGCTCCCGACCATAGGCATAGCGGTGGTGCACGGAGGCGCTGAGCCAGGCCGAGCGCGCATCGCCGTCGGCGCCCGGCTTGCGCGGCTGCTCGACGGCGGCCGGGCGCAGGTCGTCCCAGGCGCAGGGGCATGGGCCGGGCTCGGCGACCAGCACCGGCGTCGGCTGGCGGAGCTGGCGCAGGCGCTGCCGGGCGATGAGCCGCTCCCGGGCCTTGCGGAAATCGGCGGGGTCGTCGCCCAAGGGCTCGCTGTCGACGACGCAGTTGTGGTGGGGGTAATGGCTGCCGAGCTGTTCGGCGACGCTGTCCACCACGCGTGCCGCGAGGGCCGCCCGGCCGGCGGGCAGCGCAAAGCGGTAAAGGCCGACGGAGGCGCCGAGGGAGATGGACTCCAGCGCCACGTCGAGGGGGCCGGCGTCGCTGTCGATGCGGACCGGGAGGGGCCGGGTGCCGGCGGGGTCGCGCAGTTGCACGGCGTGCAGCGCAAGCAGGCCGCCGCCGCGGATAACGCTCAGCTGGTCGGTGTCGGCCAGCACCTGGTCCAGGTTAATGGCCTCGATGCGCAGCAGATGTGCCGTCATGGGCAGGTCTCCTCAGCGGCGCCGGCGGCCGCGGTGACGGTCGGCGTGGCCGGGGCGCTTCACCAGCCAGACAATGACGGCAAAAGCGAGCACGCCGGCTGCGGCGACGAAGTTCCAGTTGGCCCGCAGGAAAGCCCCCAGCTCCAGGGCGCGGAGCTTGGTACGCACCAGGTGGTAGGTCTCGAGGGCGTTCAGGGTGTCCGCGGTGTGGGCTGGGATCTGAAGCAGGGCGAGCAGCAGCGCCGCGAGGGCGAGCGGTGGTCCCCAGCGGCCGAGCGCCGTGGCGAGCCGCGTCTGGTGGTGGGATTCGTCGTCCCGCACGCGGTCGCGGAGCTGGCCGATGCTGTCGTGGGAGCGCTCGATCTTGTCCTTTACCAGCTCGTATTTCGCGTCGAGCCCGAAGGCGCGGGTCATGAGCCGGTGGGTCTCCAGGCCCTGGGTCTGGGCCGTGACGGTGCGGAACCAGTGGTCGTTGGTGAAGCGGATGAAGCGCTGCTGGAAGCCGGCGAGCTGGGCCGCGACTGCGTCCAGCGGCTCGGGCTCGGTGACGGGCGCCGGCTCCAGCCCGCCCAGGTTGTGGGTGATGCGGGTGATGCAGCGGTCCAGCCAGGTGAGCGTCAGGTCGTGGCAGAGCACCAGCAGGAGCAGGCGGCCGTGGATGTCGGGTACGTGTAGCCGGGCCACGGGGCCTGCGAAGTAGTCGCCGACGCCGAGCGCCGCCTGTGAGTATTGGGTGGAGCCGTAGAGGCTGCCGAGCCCGGCCCAGCGCCGATTGACGCATGCGGCGAGCTGCGCGCGCGTGAAGTCGCGGTCGTAGGCATAGCCACCCTGGGAGGCGACGCCGTCCGCGGCTTGGTCCACGAACAACGCCAGGCTGAACAGCCGCTCCAGGGCGTCGCGTGCGGCAGGGTCTGCGGACGGCGGTGGTCCGGCAAGGGCGTAGGCGACGTTCACCACCATGCGGTCGTCGCGGATCTGAAGGAGGCGCCTGTGCTGCTCCGAGGACGGGGACGAGAAGTCCCAGCCCGTGAGCCGGGTCAGCAGGTGCAGCAGTACCGGCGACAGGGCCTCGCGATGGAATTCGGGGTCGGCGTCGCCGAGCCGCAGACGCACGCGCTGGATCTTCTTCTCCAGACCCTGCTGGGCGAAGGCTGGGCGCAGCAGGCGTGCGCCTTTGGTGAAGGTGAGCCAGCGCTCGGCCTGGAGCCGCTCCGGGTTCGGCGCGCGGCAGGTCTGGTGGTCCTGGTCGAGGGTGTCCCAGCCTTGCCCCGGCGCCGACACCGGCGCGGACCGCCAGCCGAGCAGCGGATGCCACCAGTCCGCACCGGTGCCGGCGAAGCAGCGGGCCTGCCGGGCCTCGGCATCCGCAAAGCCCACCCGCACGGCGAGCACATGCAGGCCGTTGGTGTAGCCGAACAGAGAGATGTCCTGCACGGCGGCGGTGATCTCGTCGATGCCGTGGTGCGGTGCTGCGCGCGGGTCGGCGTCGAACAAGACCTTCAGCTCGGCGCCCCGGACCGCATCCTGCGGCAGGCGCCAGTGGCGGATGCCGTCGTGGTGGGACTGGTCGCCGTGGTCGGCCTCCGCGCGGGCTTCGTCGGCGGTGTCGAAGACCCGGGCCTGAAGCGCCGGCAGAAAATAGAGGATGGCCTGGGCCTCGGCGAGCTGCTCGCCCGTGACGCCATCCGGCACGACCTTCTCGTGCGGTGCGAATTGCAGCCGCGACAGCCGGCACGCGAGCGCGCGGTGGTTATCGCTGTGGTCCGCCGCATCGATGACGTCCCGCAGCCGCATCGCCGCCTGCGCGCCGCCGGCGATGCGGTGCCGCTCGATCGGTGCCGGCGGTGTCAGGCTCGCCGGTGGGGACTGCTCGGGGCGCAGCAGCTCGTCGTCGAGATACAGGTCCAGCGGCAGGTAGAAGGTACAGCTGTACTCCCGCAGCGGGCGGCCGGTGACCAGCACCACCTGCAGCAGGCGCGAGATCAGGGCGTCCACCTGTGCGGCGTCGGTGCCGGCGGCGGGCTGCGCCCACAGCCGAACGCGGTGGCGGCCAGCGGTCAGGCAGAGGTCGAAGGCCGGGCTCAGCGCCGGGTCGGCGAGCAGCCGGGCGAGCCAAGGCAGATGCTCGCGACCGCCGAGATATTCGATGGCGCCGGTGTTGGCGGGGCCCGCCTCGCCGCCGCGCTGGTGCAGCAGCAGCACGGGCCGCAGTTGCACGGGCTGGTGGCGGCACTGCGCCCACGCATAGTCGCCCGGGTTCGCGGCGGCCGGGCAGTTGTCGGTGTGCTGTCCCGTGTCGCCGAGTGTATCCGTGGGGAGCTGGAGCAGGCGGATCAGCTCGGCAACGTCGGGCTTGCTCAATGGGGCCGGGGACGCGGCTTCGATGACCGCGAGGGTGAGGTCATCCAGCTCATGGCGTATGACGAGCGGGCCGTCGGCGGCGATGATTTGGCGGTGCGGCCGGGTCGGCGCGAGCCGCATCGCGGCATGCGGGGCGACACCCTTGGCCGAGAGCCCGGCCCAGCCATCGCGTTGCCAGGCCTCGATGTGGAGGGCGTCGGCGAGCTGATCGGCCTGCGGGTCTGCCCTGGCCCAGCCCACCAGCTGCTCCAGTAAGGTGTCACCGGGCAGGGCGGCGATCTCTTGCGCGCTCGCATCGCCGCCGTAGACCCGGTTGCCCGCGCGCTCGGCGGCATAGCCCGCGTCCCGCAGCCGGGCGAGGGCCGCGGTGCAGCGCAGTGCTGCGATCAGGATGCGTGCGGCCTTGGGGTGCTGCCCGGCGAGCGCCAGGGCTTGTTGCGGCGGCAGGGCGTCGCCGGGCTCCAGGTCCGGGTATCCGTCCCGGCTCAGGTCCGGGATTGTGAGGCCGGGCTCATGGAAAGCCTCGCCCACTGCGTCTCGGATTGCGTCCCGTGTCTCCCGCGGGGCCAGCAGCAACATGTGTCCCATGTGCGTCTCCCGTGTCTCCGTTCGGCGCACCGGCGGCGCCTTGGCGGCTCGCCCCGGCGTCTGCATCCGGGCACGACAGGGCTAGGTTACTCCGCCGCAATACGGTATGCACCAAGGCCGAAGCTGGTGTTCTTGCCGATGTGCAGGTACTGGCCGAGCCAGATGAGCGGCCACAGGTCCGCCAGTGCGCCATTCGGCAGCCGGAACCGGCCCATGAGGCCGCCGAGCTTCATGTGCTGCTGTTGGCGTGAGGACCAGCGGGTCCAGTCGTGCCAGGTGAGCGCGGTGGTTGCGGGCGGCAGGGCGCGGATTCGCTCACGCTGGGCGTCCCAGAGCCTGCCTGGCTGTCCCTGACCGAACTGGGCCTCCAAGCGCTCCAGACGCCGGCAGAGGTGATACAGAAATTCGGCGGCGGTGAAGTCCGCCGGCGTCACCCAGTCGCCCCGGCGCTTGATGCGCAGCGGTGTCAGCAGCGCGATGTCGGCGGCGGCGGGGGGCTCCGGGATGGGTACGGCGGCGGGCTCCAGCAGCGTGCAGTCGTCGGCACCGGGGTGCCAGATGGGCCGCCAGGCATCGGTGCCGAGCGCGGTCTCCTGCGCCACCTGCGTGAGCACGAAGCGCCCGCGCCCGCGGCCGATGCCAAGCGCGCCGGCGCGCTGGAAGGCATAGATCCAGTAGGGCAGCCAGTCGATGCTGTCGCCGATGATGGTGAGGCACAGTGCAAGGGGCTCTCCCGGCGCCAGGGTCCGGTCGCCCGGCGGCGGCGTCAGCACGAAGGGCGGGCTGTTGTCCGCGTAGCGCGGCTCGGCGGGGTCGGTACGCGCGCCCTGCTCGAAGAAGCGATAGAAGGCGCAGAAGCCGGTGATGAGACAGCCCTCGCAGGTGGGCTGTCGCGGCACGCAGACGCTTTGGCGCAGCGCCGTCGCCAGTACACCGCGCCACATGGAGCCGGTGTAGGGCGGCAGCTCGACGGCGGTGGTGGCGGTGACGCTGAAGCGAAACCGCGCCACGGGTGGAAAGTAGAGGTCGTCCATCCCTGCCTCGTGTTGGGGTCGTGCTGCTCAGGGGCCGGGACGCTATTGAACACGCCGCAAGGGCCGCTTGGCGAGCCCGATTCGACCCCTGTCTGCGCGCCTGACGGGACGGCGGACCTTCACACCGGCGCACAGAACGGCGGATCGGTCCATGTGGTGCCCGTGAACGATGGGAGTGATCTACGGTGTCGCCCTGTTCGTCGTGTGGATGCCCCGCGGCGCAGCGGGCGACCAGTCTCAACTCATTTCAGCTCGTAAGGCAGCAGCTCATGAGCAAAAAGCTTGGTCGCAGCGCTACCGAAAAGGGCGCTGACGGCAACACCGACTGGGACGGACTTCGCCCCCAGCCAGAGTCGGCCGTCCTGCTCACCGAAGACGCCCCGGAGACGTCTCCGGAAGACTGGGCGGACGCGCTGGCTCATCAGGGCTTGCCGGTGCCGACACCCAAGACACAGCTCGCGCTCGGCGTCGATGACGACGTTCTGGCCTTGATCGTAACTTCGACCACCCGGGCGGCTGACTGCGTAGTCAGGCCATCCTGGCCTGACACAATCAGGGCTGGAAGCCCTGACTACGCAGGTGCGCTCACGTTCGGATGGAATCCTGATCGAGGCCGACGTTCTGACGTGGCTCGAGGCCCAAGGCGCCGGGTACCAAACCCGGACGGACGCGGTGTTGCGGGCATTTCGCGATGCGCATGTGCGCAGCACCAGAAACCAACAACAGCGACATCTGCGCCGCCGGGCAGCCCGGCTGTTGGCAAGGCAATCGCCGCTTAAAGCCTTCGCTCAATGTCCAGCGTCAGCTGTAAATGGCAAACGGCTTGAGGGAGACCACCCAGATCTCCTGGGCGGCGTCTTCTTCGCCGATGCGCTGCTTCTGCCAGTTGAGGGGGGTGCCCATGACGTAGGCGGTCATGGCCGATTCCATGGCGTATTGGTCACGCCAGCTTTCTGCAATGCGCTCGGCGCGCAGGTTGACCTCGATGTGCAGGGCCTCGGGGAAGGCGGGGGTGGCGGGGCAGAACAGGGACAGGCGCACCATGCCGGGTGATGGGCGCTCAACGGTGAAGGTGGCGTGGATGACGGCGCGGCCGCCGCCGCGCAGCCGCTCCATCTGCTTGCCGGTCTCTTCGCGGGCGATGCGCTGGCGGGTGCGGCGGACGACGGGCTCCGCGGCCGGGGCCTTGGGGTGCTTGGCACGCAGCCAGCGCACCAATCCGCCCATTCCGGCTCGTTGACCACCTTGACGGCGACGCAGGTGTCGCCGTCCTTGACGTAGACCTCGCAGGGGAGCTGCTCCGGCTCCGGGATGCCGTTCTGCCGGGCGCCTGCTCGCGCTCAGCCGCTGCGGCCCTGGCCTGCCGGGTCCGACCCGAGCAGGTCCATCTCCGGGTGCTCCTGGCGGATGCGCTGCTCGACATCCCCGCGCCGGTCCTCGTCCACAGCCGCGGCGACCATCAGCTCGCCGCGGCGCATGGCCTGCCGTTGGGCGTTCATCGGCGATGCCTTGCGACGCTCGTGCAGCAGCGACCAGCCGCCGGCGATAACGGCGCCGATACCGGCCAGCAGCAGCACCTCGACCGTGCCCGGCGTCTTGAAGAGCACGGGCCACAGGAAGGGCAGCGCCACGGCGCCCACCACGGCGCCGGGCAGGAAGGCCATGAAGGCGTTGCGCCAGTGGGTCCCTTCCACCGGCAGGCCGCCCGGGAGCTGCTTGCCGTAGGCGTGCAGCTGCCCGGGCTCGAAGCCCTGGCCGAGGAGCTCGTCGATAAGCCGGCGGCCCGCGGTGGGCTCGCCGGCGCGGATGTACAGGGTTGTGGACATGTTGGTCTCCCGTGTGGGCTGTGGCTTGGGGTTGCGTGCGGACCCTTGGCGGATCCGCTCTGCCTGGCGATGAAGCAAAGGTCGCGCCGGACATGCGTCAGGCGCGGCGCGCGGCCGGCAGGGGCTCACTGCGCGGCGCCGGCCGTGGCGGGCGGGATGCGCAGGTCGGGCGCTGCGGCGGGCGGGGCCTGCCCGGTGTGCGCTGCCGCGGGGCCGTCGCGCTCGGCCTCACAGGGTTTCGCGGACCGCCTCGGCGACGCCGGTGAAGGGGAGCTTCCAGAGCGCCGCGGGCCGGGGCAGGTCCGCCGCGGCGCCGTTCGCGTCCGCCGGTGGCGTGCGCGCGTCCAGCAGTGGGCGCCAGCGCTCGGCCTCGTCCGGTGCGAGGATCAGCATGAGCATGGTCTCGCCCTGGGTCAGGCGCGTCTGCATGTCGTCGATGCAGGACTCGGGGATGCCCATGCGGTGAATGGCGACGGCGAGCTGCTGCCCGGCACCGGCGCCGGCCATCACCGCAGCGCCGGCGCCGGCACCCACGGCGGCGCCGGTGAGGGAGCCCACCAGGGGCCCCGCGGCCACCATCGGGCCCACGCCCGGCAGCACGAACATCCCCGCGGCGCCGCTCAGGAGCCCGAAGATGCCGCCCCAGAAGGCACCCAGCCCGCCCCAGCCGCGCATGCGCTCCCCGGTGCCGGCGTAGTAGATGCCGAGTGGGTCGTCGCCGCTGGCATCGGCGCGCCCGAGCACCGAGATGCGGTCCATGGGTGCCTCGTTGCGCATGAGCAGGTCCAGGCGGCGGTGGGCGGCCTCGGCGTCGGCGTAGAAGGCCACCAGTGCGACGCGGGTGGTGTCGGCGTCGGCTGCGGCGTCGGCGCAGGCCTGATCGTCTGCGGCGCTGGGCGCGGTGGTGGTGTCGTCGTTCATGGTGCTGCTGGGCCTCCGTGGACGCAGTTGCTCATTCGTTACTCCTCCCAAGCAAGGCTGACGCCAGGGCAGCTGGGGCGGACAGGCGCAGACCGACCCGGTGATGCGCTGCACGGGCGCGGCGCGTCAAGGGCGCCGTTGGAACGGCCGATCTAGGGCCGCGCAGAGCCATGGATCTGCGCCGCCGGCGGGTGGATTTGCCGCAGCCGCGGGGCAAAGCACCCGGCGTGGCCAAGCTTCCGGTGGCTGCGCTGAGGGCGGCTGCAGGTCAGACGCCCTTGCCGCCACCGCGTTGGCTCGGGCTGTGCACGCCACCCTGGAACTCATCCGGACTCAGCAGGCCGGAGCCATCGGCGTCCAGCGTGTCGAAGCGCCCGTCCAACCGGGGCAGGACCTGGGCTTCCTGTTGCGAGAGGCTGCCGTCGCCGTTGGTGTCCAGCGCGGCGTAACAGGCCATGGTGGCGGTGGCGCCCTGGGCCGCGGCGGCGTCGAAGCGGCAATCCTCTGGCACTGCGTTGGGCCCTGCGGCCAGCAGTGCGGCGGGCAGCAGTGCGGCGGCGGGCAGGCTCAACTTGGCTAAGGATGTCTTGCGCATGGGATGTCCCTGTGGCTGGTCGTGGGTGACTGGTGGTGGGTGGCGCCGCGAGGACCGGCGGGGTGCCCTCGGCTGTGCCCGTGGCTGCGGCTCGCCGGGAGTCTGCAAAGCGCGTGCAAGGCGTGTTTCTGCCGGGACTGCGGCGTGCCTCGGCGATCCTGCCGCGCGTTCAATGGCGCAGGCCGTTGCCGCACCCGCGCGGGCTGCGGCGGCTGCTCAGGCGCGGCTGGTCCGGCATTTGCTGGAAATGCCCATAACGATGACCACGAGCCACCAGCATGACCACGCAGCACGACCGCAGCCGCAAGGCCCACGACCAAGCGCCCGCCCAAGAGCACCCCGAGCAGGGTGCCGGGCCGGATGCGCCGCCGGACACTGAAGCAGCCGCTGACACGGCAGACGCGCCGCAAGCAGCCCCCGGCGCGCCCACTGCGCCGGCGGAGCAGCACCGGGAGGCGCTACCCGAGACCCTCGAGTGCGCCGAATGCCGGGTGCAGATCCCCGCGGACGAGGCCCTCGCCGCCGAGGGGCAGGACTACATCGTCTATTTCTGCTCGCCGGAATGCCACGCCGCCTGGGAGCAGGCGCATCGCACGGACGCGGCCGACCGCGGCAGCGCCGGTCCGTAAGCCTCGGCGCAGGCCAGATCCAGGCCCGGCCGATCACCACGCGGATGATGCAACCGGGCGGTGGCAGGCACGTGCCCTGCGCCAACACCGCCCGTCGGGCGCCGGGGCTGGCCTTGAGCCTCTCCCGCCTCAATTGCTGTGTCGGCGCGCGACTGTCGCGGCGCCGACCACGGCCGCCCGCGTGTCAACGCGTCGAGCTCGGCGTCAGGGTGCAGATGGCGGCAGGGTCGTCCAGCAGCAGCACCAGGCTCTCGGACACGAAGAGCTTGAGGTGCACGCCGTCGTTGGCTGAGAAGCCCACCCGCAGGTCCTGCCCGACGGTGAGCGTCCCCGCGCGGGTGTCCACGAGCACACCGCCGTCCACCGGGGCCTTGTACAGCCCCGCTTCGCAGAGGCGGCGCAGGTGGTCCACCTGCAGCATGTCGCTGCCCTCCAGACGCCGGAACAGCGCGTTGTAGCGCGCCGGGGCCAGCGCCAGGGCGTAGGGGCCGCCGAAGCCGTTGGCGTCCAGGCGGTTCACGGCTTCGAGCACATCGCCCAGCGCACGGGACAGGTCGCTCCAGTCGCCGCAGGGGGCCTCGGCGCGGCCTTCCACGGTGGTGAGTCCATCCAGGCCGAGCTGCGGCACGCCGTGGTAGATCATCCGCTCTTCGCGCCGGGCGACGGCCTCGGCGGCGTCTTCCACGGGCCGCAGGTCCAGCGGCAGGGAGAGCTGGCGGTGACCTTCCACACGCCGCACGCTGAGCGCGCAGGGCTGCTGCAGCATCGGCACCGGCAGCGCGCGACTGCCGACGGTGGCTGCCAGCTCCGCGTCGGCGGATGCCGCGTCGGGGTCGGCGATGCGCGCCTCCGGCCCGCTCTCCAGGCTGGTGAGGCCGAGTCCGTAGGGGCCGTCCACCTCCAGGAACCGGCGCGCAGTGAGCCGCTCGGCGGCGGCCTCCAGGGCAGCAGCGTCGATGCGTTCCCAAATACCGTCATCCAAACCGGCGGCATCACGATTCAAGTCCGACATCACGATGACCTCCTAACCGGCTTTCAGGCTGCCCAGCGTCAGGCCCGGCGGCGCCGGTGCTCTGGGCTTCGGTGCCGTCGGGGTTTCGCCGCCGGCATCGGTGGCCGCCTCCTCCGCCTCGGTGATGGGCACCTCGGTGAAGAGGTAGGTGCGCAGGTGCTCATCGAAGCTGTTGTCGTTGCGACGCAGCCATTCCAGCACCATGGCCGCGTGCTCGATCTCCTCGCGCATGTTGTGCAGCAGGACGTCCCGCAGAGCGGTGTCGTCGCAGGCGTCGGCGCGCTGGCGGTACCAGTCCACCGCTTCCAGCTCCTCCTGCAGGGACGTGAGCGCCCGGTGCAGGTCGAGCGTCTCACCGCTCAGGTCGGTGCGGGCCTCGTGCAGGGTCTTGGATGCGCCTGGCATGGACTTGCCTCCTCCGGGGTCGGGTGTACGACAGATTGCTTCCAGCCCTGGAGCAAAGGCGATGCCAGCGTGGGCGCATCAGGCGCATCGGTCGCTTGCGGCCTCGCACATGGGGCGCCTGCGGCCCCATCTGAGCTGCGGACGCCGAGGAGTGTGCGCCCATGCACTCGGACCAGGCCGCTCGCCCCGGGGCATATACCCCGGCGCGCGGGGCATTGGCACCGGGCTGTGCGCAAGCTCGGCGAGCAGCGGCGCACTGCGGCGCCGGCCGTCTCCCTGACCAGCAGCGCCGGGACGGGGCCGGAGGCAGTCGCCCCGGAGACAGATGCCCCGGAGACAGTCGCCCCGGTGTCGGGCGGCTTGGTCCGGGGCTTGCTGACGCTTGTTTGGAATTCACACGCGCTGCGGGTGCGCCGCTGGGGCTCGATCCCCTGCTGATCTGCGCTGGTCCCGCTCGCGCTGCACGCTACCCAACAGGAGGTCGCCACATGTCCACCAGCCCACTCGCCCGACTCCACAACCACGGCCAGTGCTTCTGGCTGGACAGCCTGTCGCGCCGGATGCTCGACGACGGCAGCCTGGCTCGCCGTATTCGCGAGCAGGGGCTCTCGGGGGTGACGTCCAACCCGGCCATCTTCGCCAAGGCCATGCTCGGCGACACCACCGCGGACCGCGCCGCCTATGACGAGCGCATCCGCGTCGCCCGCCAGACCACCAGCCCGGGCGATGCGGAGATCGATGCCGCCGCCATTTACGAGCGCCTGGCGGTGGATGACGTGCGTGACGCCTGCGACCTGTTCCTGCCGCGCTGGGAAGAGAGCATGACGGACGGCGTGGGCGTGGACGGCTGCGTGAGCCTGGAGGTCTCGCCGCACCTCGCGCACGATACCGCGGGCACCATCGCCGAGGCGCGCCGCCTGTGGGATGCTGTGGGCCGGCCGAACCTGCTCATCAAGGTGCCGGGCACGCCCCAGGGCATCCCGGCCATCGAGGCCCTGCTCGCCGACGGCATCAATGTGAACATCACCCTGTTGTTCGGCCTGGAGGCGTACGAGGCGACGGTACAGGCCCACCTGCGCGCGCTGGAGCGGCGCCTGCGCGACGGTCGGGACGTGCGCGGCGTGGGCTCGGTGGCGAGCTTCTTCCTGAGCCGCATCGACACGGCCGTGGACGCACGCCTGCGCCGCCGCGCCCATCCGGAGGTGGCCGAGGACATCCGCACCGAGGCCCAGGCGCTGCTGGGCCAGACCGCCGTCGCCGCGGCCCGCCTCGCCTACCGGCGCTTCCGCGAGGTGCTCGCCAGCGAGCGCTGGGCGCACCTCGCCGAGCACGGCGCCCAGCCGCAGCGCCTGCTCTGGGCCAGTACAGGCACCAAGGACCCGAGCCTGCCGGACGTGCACTATGTCGAGCCGCTCATCGGTCCCTACACCGTCTCCACCATGCCGGCGGCCACCGCCGATGCCTTCGACGATCACGGCCGCGTCGCCGCCACCCTGTCCGACACCGCGCCCGAGGCCCAGGCGATCCTGGAGCAGGCGGAGCGGGTGCTGGGTATCACCTTCGATTCCGTCGCCGACGAGCTGGTGGGCGAGGGCGTGCAGAAGTTCAACGCGCCCTACGAGCGCCTGCTGGCGGGCCTCGCCGAGCGCGCCCGCCAGCTCAAGGCCGTGGATGACGCCGCACCCCTCGCCGACATCGCCGCGCGGCTGCGCGCCCGGGTGCTGCGTATGACCACCGCCGCCGGCTCCGGTCACGCCACCTCCAGCCTGTCCTGCGCGGACCTGGTGGCGGCGCTTTTCTTCCACGAGATGCGCTGGGACCCACAGCGGCCCTGGGCCGGTCCGGAGCCGGCGCGGGACCAGGACCGGTTCCTGCTCTCCAAGGGGCATGCGGCGCCCATCCTGTGGGCGGTGCTGCACGAGGCCGGCGCCATCAGCGAAGACCCGCTGCACCTGCGTCGGCTCGACAGCGACCTGGAGGGCCATCCGACACCCGCCAACCCCTGGGTGCCGGTGGCGACGGGCTCCCTGGGCCAGGGCCTCGCCGCGGTGAACGGCATGGCGCTCGCGGATCGCCTGGACGGCATCGACGCCCGGCTGTTCTGCCTGCTCGGCGACGGTGAATGCTCCGAGGGCAGTGTCTGGGAGGCCGCCCAGTTCGCCGCCGACCATGCCCTGGAGCGGGTGGTGGCCATCGTGGACATGAACGGCCTGGAGCAGAGCGGCCCCGCGCCCTACGGGCATGACAGCGCCGTGCTGGCGGCGCGGTTCAGCGCCTTCGGCTGGCGCACCATGGAGATCGACGGCCATGATCCGGCGGACATCCTGGCGGCGCTCGCCGCCACCCGCGAGCCCGGGCCGACGGCCATCGTCGCACGCACCGTCAAGGGCAAAGGCGTCTCCTTCCTGGAGGGCGCGGAGGGCTGGCACGGCAAGGCGCTCGGCACGGATCAGCTCGCCGATGCGCTGAAGGAGATCGACCCGCCCGAGGGCCAGGCGGCGGTGGAGCCCCGCCGCGTGCCCGCCCGGGTGCCGCAGGCCGGGGAGACCATGCGCATCGGTGGTCAGTCCGAGGTGGGTGCAGAGGGGCCGCAGGCAGCGTTGCAGCTCGATCTACCCTGGTCCATCGGCGATGAGGTCGCCACCCGCAGCGCCTTCGGCGAGGCCCTGGCGCAGCTCGGCGTGGGGCACCCCGACCTGGTGGTGCTGGATGGCGATGTGAAGAACTCCACCAAGACCGAGGCCTTCGCCGAGCGCTTTCCGGCGCGCTTCGTGGAGGGGCAGATCGCCGAGCAGAACCTGTTCGGTGCGGCCCTCGGGCTCGCCGCCGGCGGCAAGTGGCCCTGTGTCGCCACCTTCGCCGCCTTCATCACCCGCGCCTACGACATGATCCGCATGGCCGTGCACTCCCACGGCCCGCGCATGCTCATCTGCGGCAGCCACGCCGGGGTGTCCATCGGCGAGGACGGCGCCTCGCAGATGGGGCTCGAGGACCTCGCCATGTTCCGCGCCCTGGATGCGGCCACTGTGGTCTATCCCTGCGATGCCGTGAGCGCCGCGCGCCTGACGGCAGCGGCGGCCGACCACGACGGCATCCTGTACATGCGCACCACCCGCGGCAAGACGCCTGTCATCTACCCGCCGGACGAGCCGTTCGCCATCGGCAGCAGCAAGACACTGCTGGCCTCGGACGAGGACGAGCTCACGCTGGTGGCCGCAGGCATCACGGTGCACACGGCGCTGGCGGCCGCCAGGCGGCTGCGTGAGCAGGGGCTCGCCACCCGCGTCATCGACGCCTACAGCGTGAAGCCCCTGGACGTGCCGGCGCTCAAGGCCGCCATCGAAGCCACGGGCACGCTGCTGGTGGTGGAGGACCACAACCGCGACGGCGGGCTCGGCGACGCCGTGGCCGCGCAGGTGGGCCGCCTCGGGCGGGTGTTCCGGCTCGGTGTGACCGGCGAGCCGCACTCCGGTACCCCGGACGAGCTCCTGGAGCGCCACCGCCTCTCCGGTGAGCAGATCGAGCGTGAGGCCCGGGCCATCGCGGCCTGAGACTGCGGGCCACCGCGGCGGTGGGCCGCGACTCCCGCGGCTCAGCTGCCTGCCTTTGGGCCAGCGGCTGCGGTCGCGACGGCGCTGCCCGCCCGGGCGCGGGCTGCGCCGATGGCCTGGGCGGCGTTGACGAGCCCGATATGGCTGAAGGCTTGCGGGAAATTGCCGAGCAGCTCGCCGCTGTCGGGGTCCAGCTGCTCGGACAAGAGGCCGAGATCGTTGGCGCAGCCGGCGGCGCGCTCGAACAGGCGCTCGGCGTGGTCGATTTGCCCGGACATGGCCCGTGCCTGGGCGAGCCAGAAGGTGCAGATCAGAAACGGGCCCTCGCCGCCGGGCAGGCCGTCGTCCATGCGGTAGCGGTAGACGAAGCCGGCGGCGTCCGTGAGCCGGTCCTCCACTGCATCGAGCGTCGCCAGCACGCGGCGGTCGTCCGCGGGCAGAAAGCCCACCACGGGCAGCAGCAGCGTGGCGGCGTCAAGCTCCGCATTGCCGAAGGCCTGGGTGAAGGCGCCCGCGTGCTCGCTCCAGCCGCGGGTCAGGATGGCCTGACGGATGGCGGCGCGTGTGTCCCGCCAGCGCGCCAGCCGCTGCTCGTCTGCGCCCTGCGGGAAGAGCACCGGTGCCAGGTCGAGGGCCCGGTCCAGCGCCGCCCAGCACATGAGCTTGGAGTGCAGGTAGTGCCGGGGCTCGGCGCGCATCTCCCAAATGCCCTGGTCCGGCTCCTGCCAGCGCGTGGCGGCGGCGTCGGCGATCTCGGCGAGGAAGCGCCGCGCGCTGGCGGAGAGCCGCGTGAGCTGGTCGCGCAGGCGGTGCGCTGCGAGCAGTACATTGCCGTAGCCGTCGAGCTGGCGCTGGGACCAGGCGGCGTTGCCGACCCGCACCGGCCGGCTCGCCCGCCAGCCGGCGAGCCAGGGCAGCTCGCGCTCGGCGAGGTCGTGCTCGCCTTCGATACCGAAGACGCACTGCAGCTCGCCGTGCTCGCGCACCTGAATCAGCGCGGTGGCGGCGAGAAAATCGAAGAAGCGATGGGCCTCCTCGGGGCAGGCCGCCACCCAGAGCGCATCCAGGGTGAGGCTCGCATCGCGCACCCAGCTATAGCGGTAGTCCCAGTTGCGGCTGCCGCCGATGCAGGTGGCAAGCGAGGTGGTGGGGGCGGCGACCATGGCGCCCGTGGGCTGATAGCCAAGGCCCTGCAGCACCCGGCCGCTGTGGCGCACCAGCTCGCGCCAGGGGCCCTCGTACTGCTGGTGTACGTCGGACCAGGCCTGCCAGGCGGTGAGGGTGCGCCGCAGGGCCTCGCCGATGGCCTCGGGCGCCAGGGGCGGCGGGCTGCCGGCGGTGAGCGGGCCGTGCTGCAGCGCGACGCGCAGCCGCTCGCCCGCCCGCAGCCGCACCCGGGCTGTTGCGGCGCAATCCGTCAGCGACCACTCCAGCGTGCCCGAGAGGCGCAGAATGCCGGCACCACCCCGGGTGACGAGTCCGCCCGGGGCCGGCTCCAGCAGTGGGCGGATCAGGCCGTATTCCGGCCGCGGCCGATAGTCCAGGTCCACCACCACCTCGCCGTTGGTACAGCGCAGCTCGCGCAGGAGCATGTGCGGTGCACCACGGCCCAGCGCTTCGGACTGCGGTGGCTGGTCTTCGGCAGCGTCGTTGCCGGTGGCCAGCGCGTCCCGCAGCACGGCGTCACCGCCGCTGCAGTGAAAATGCGTCTCCAGCACCAGGGATTGCGGGAGGTATTTGCGCTGGCTGGCGGCGATGTCCAGCGGGGTGACGGCGAAGTGGCCGCCGTCCGGGTCCAGCACCCGCGCCAGCTGGGCCGGTGCATCGAAGCGCGGCAGGCAGAGCCAGTCCACGCTGCCGTGCCTGTGCACCAGCGCGGCGCCGTGGCGGTCGGAGAGCAGTGCATAGTCGGCGATGGCGTGCTCGCTCATGTGCGGCTCCCCGGGGCTGTTGCGGTGGGTTTCTCGGCGGCAGCGATCTGCCCGCTGCGGCGGCATGGGTTGGGCGTGGGTGTCTGCATTGGTGAATGCCTACAGTAGGGGTGTGAGCAGGCGGGACGCGTGAATCTTGGCCCAGTCCACCCGGCCGTCCGGTTTCAGGTCCGCATGGGTGAGCTCGCGCGCGTGTTTGAGGTCATCGGCGAATTGGGCATCGAGGCATTGCGCGATGCTCTCGTCGCGGATGACCAGCGCCACCTCGTCGTTGAGCTTCATGGAGCGGTTGTCGAGATTAAAGGTGCCGACGGTGGCCCAGCAGCCGTCGGCGACGAAGGTCTTGGCATGCATCATCGCCGGCTGGTAGGCGTAGATATGCACCCCGGCGTCGATGAGCCGGCCATACAGGGCGCGGCCCGCGTGCCAGACCAGCGGCTGGTCGGTGTTGGCGCCGGGGATCAGGATGTGTACCTCCACACCGCGGTCTGCGGCGTTCATGAGCAGCCAGCGCATGTCCCGTGTAGGCGCGAAATAGGCGCTCGCGATGTGGATGCGCTCCCGGGCCGAGGTGATGGCCAGAAAGAAGAAGCGCTCGGCATTGGTGGTGCCGAGCGACGGCGAGCAGGTCATGATGCCCGCCGCCTGGGGCGTCTTCGGCGGCGGTGATTCCGAGTAGGGGGTGATGGCATCACCCACCAGCAGATCGCCGGTGGCTTCGGCCCAGTTGGTGGAGAAAGCCACCTGGAGCTGCATCGCGGCGACGCCCTCCACGCGCACATTGGTGTCGCGCCACTGCCCGGGGCTGTGACCGTCACCCTGCCATTCGTCGGCGATGCCGAAGCCGCCGGTGAAGCCGATGCGCCCGTCCACCACCACGGCACGCATGTGCATGCGCTGTTGGTACTTGTAGAGCTCCTTGAAGCGCAGGGGCCGATAGGTGGCCACATTGGCGCCGGCGGCGGTGAGCCGCTCGCGGTAATCGCGGGAGATGCGACTGCCGCCAACGGCGTCCAGCAGCAGCAGGACTTTGACACCCGCCTGGGCGCGCTCGCTCAGCACGCGCAGCAGCGCGTCCGCCACGGCGCCGGGGTGGAACTCGTAGACATGCACGCAGATGACGTGCTCGGCGCTCGCGAGTGCTCCCCAGAGCCGCGGGAAGGTCGCCTCGCCGTTGAACAGCACCTCGATGCGGTTGCCGCCGACGATCTGCGTGGTGGTCAGCAGCCCGAGGTAGATGTTGAAGCGCTCCCCACGGGCGTCCAGAGTGTGCTCCTCGATGCCAAGGGGGCGCACCCGCCGAATGGCGGTGGTGCGGGTCAGATAGGCGCCGAGCATGCCGAGCAAGGCCGCGAGCAGGGCGTAGCCAAGAAAATCGAGCATCAGATCTCCCCTGCGCTGTACGGGTTTGTGCTGAGGTCCGGATTCGGTGTAACTTCCACCCTCCGGCTGCCGGTTGCCGCGCGCATCGACCGGGCAATCCGCAGCCCGGCAATCTGCTGCCCAGCGATCTGCTGCCCAGCGATCTGCTGCCCAGCGATCCGCAGCCAGCGATCCGCAGCCAGCGATCCGCAGCCAGCGATCCGCAGCCAGCGATCCGCAGCCAGCGATCCGCAGCACACGCCACTTCCCCGACCACCGCTGACGCACGACCGCCCCGCCAGCATCATGCGACGCGCCGCCCTGTGCCTTGTTCCGGCCCTTTTTGCGGGCTTCTCCTCGTCGCCGCTGCGGCGTCCATTCCGATGCCGGCCCCGGTTGCGGCTGCGGCCCAGGCGGCTGTCGGCTCCCCTGGTGGCATGTCTGCTGTGCTGGCAAGTCGCCGCCGCGGCCGACACTGGTCTCGAAGACTTCGGGTTTCGTATCGCCATGCAGGAGAAGTCCGCCGCGACCTTCTACGTCAGCGGTGACATCCACGGCTACGGGCCGGTGGAGCTGATGGTGGACACCGGGTCCGGCTACATGACCATCAACGAGCACACCCTTGCGGCGCTGCGCCAGCGCGACGCTGCCCGGTATGTGAAACAACTGCGCGGGGTGCTTGCCGATGGGTCCGAGATCGAGGTTCCGGTCTACGCCATCGCCCGCCTGCGCATCGGCGCCCGCTGCTGGCTCACGGACGTGGAAGCGGCGGTGTTTCCGGGTGATTCCCGCCAGATTCTGGGCTTGAGTGCGCTCCGCCGTGCCGCGCCTTTCATCTTCTCGGTGGACCCGCCTGCGCTGATTTTGAGCCGCTGCGCGGACACGGACGAGGTGGCGGGGGACGGCCCCGCCGGCGACCTGCTGCACAGCGGGGACCAGCCGGGGTGATGGAGCCGATGCTCCCGGGGCCCACCGGCGGCGACTCGGCATCGCGAGCAAGCTCAGCGCCCCGCCCCGCTTCCCGTGGTATCACTGGATGTGGTGGCCCGCTCGCGCTGTCGCTCGGGGTCCTGCTGCTCCCCCGGTAGCCGGTCCGCCACCTCCGCGCCCCGCTCGCCCCGTGGTCGGGGCGCACCCACGGTGCTGTCGCGGGCGGTCTGGCGCTCGGTCTCGGCGTTGACCACCGCGCCGATGATCACCGCCGCCGCGGACAGGTAGAGCCAGAGCAACAGCACGATGACAGCGCCGAGAGAGCCGTAGGTGGCGTTATAGGCGCCGAAGTTGGCCACGTACACCGAGAACAGGGCGGAGGCGCCGAGCCACAGGATCCCCGCCAACAGGGACCCGACGGGCAGCCAGCGCCAGCGGGCGGCGCGCCGCGAGGGTCCGTAGCGATACAGCACCGCCAGCGCCGTCAGGCCCACCAGGGCCAGCAGGGGCCAGCGCAGCCAGGCCGCCAGCACCTCCGGCACGGTGCCGAGGCTCACCAGGTTGATGATGATGGGCACGGCGACGGTGGCGACGATGGCCGCTGCCACCACCAGCACCAGAAACAGCGTGAGCCCGAAGGCCATCAGATTCAGGCCGAAGAAGCTTCGGTCCTCCGGCTCGTCGTAGGCGATGTTGAGCGCGATGATCAGCGCCCGGGTGCCGCGGGTCGCACCCCAAAGCGACAGGAGCACCGCACCTGCAAGGCCGAAGCCGAGGGCCTCCGAGCCCGTATCCGACGCAGCCTCGATCCGCGTGGCGATGAGCTGGTGCACCGGAGCCGGCAGCACGCCCTGCAGCGCATCGAACTGCGCCTGGATCTGCGTAGGATCGAAGATCAGGTCATAGGTCGTCACCAGGGCGGCGATGGCCGGGAACAGCCCGAGCAGGCTGTAGAAGCCGACTCCGGCCGCCACCAGGCCCAGGTTCTCCTGCATGAAGCGGCGCAGCACACGCCGCAGGATCTGCCACCAGCCCCGGCCCGGCATGACCATGGGCGAGATGGCATCCCGGCCGGGCGCGAAGCCGCCGGCGGTGTCGCCAGTGTGGGCGGGAGTGCCTGCTTGCATGGGATCTCCTCCTCGCGGACGTTGTGGGCTTACGGCGCCATGACGCCGAGGGCCTGGCGGACGGCGAGCCGCCGTGCCGCCTTCAGCAGCGATTGGAGCGCCCGGTTGTGGGTGACGGGCCGGCGTGCTGCCGGCGCCGCGTCGCGGCGGCTCTGGGGAGCGAGCATGCCGAGGGTGAGGCCGGCGTCGAAGGTCAGGATGAGCGTCTCCTGGCTGGTCAGGCGATCATGGATCAGTGCCGCGGTGTGGCGGCGCTGGCGGACCGCATCGCGGCGACAGGCGGCGAGCCTCAGGACAGCGCGGCGCACGTCGCGGCGATGCGCGGCCAGGGAGGGGCGGAGTGCGCGCAGCAGCATGTTCGGACTCTCCTCCGGCGGGATGCTGGGATGGACGGCCGGGGCTCGCGTGGCGCGGCCTCAGGGGGCATCAGCACCCACTGACCTGCGTGGCGCCAAGGCCATGCGCAGCGCCGGGAAGGTCAGATGGCGGGTGAGCATGCCCGTCAATGCGATGCAGATGCCGGCGGCGAGCAGGTTGGCGGCGGCGAGAAGGCCCAAGGCCAGCGGCCAGCCCAGGGCGTTCGCCAGCAGCACGCCGGCGGCGAGCATCGCGAGCAGCCAGGCGCTGCCGACGGCAATCGCCGCCAGCGCCCCGAGCAAGGCGATGCGCAGCGCCGCGGCCAGCGCGAGGCGGGCCTCAGCGCTGGCGAGATCGGCGACGGCGGCGGTGGTGGCGCGCCAGCTGGCGGCGAGGTCCGTGATGGCGTCGCCGAGCCGGGCTGCGCGCACGGACTCATCGTCGCCGGTGGGCGGCGCTGCCTGTGCGGCATCATCGGCAGCATGATTGGCAGTCACCGACATGGCGTCAGCGCCGCAGCATCGAGGAAAGGATGATCCCTGCCCCGAAGGCGAGTCCCACCGCAGCCCAGGGGTGGTCGTCTACGTAGTCTTCCACCACGTTCGCGGCCTCATTGCCCTTGGCACGCACTTGCCGGCCGGTGCTGCGCACCCGCTCCTGCATGCCGGCGGCGCTTTCTCGCATGTTCTGCTCGGCACCGCCGGCCTGCTCGGCAACGCGGTCGAGTGCCTCGTGGAGGGCCTTGACCACACGCTCGGTCTCGGTGGTCTCGGTGTGATTGCTCTTGTCTGCCATGGCTGTGTCTCCTGCATCTTTGGCCGTTCTGCTGGCGCGGCGATGGCCGACGGCGGCATGGACCGGGGCTCGCCGACGCGCGTGACTCCATCCCTTGTGAAGCAAGAAGCGGTCCTGCCGGTACTGCCGCGGCTGCGGCGCGCTGCCGGCGCCTCAGCCGCGGCGCCCCCGGGCCGGGCACTGGTCGAAATGCGCCGCTCGGGGGGATTTGCCCCGCTGCACGCCGTCACTGCACCTGGAACGGCTTGCCACGGGCCACGTTCTCCGCCGCGAAGCGCCAGTTCACGAGCTTCCAGAAGGCGTCGACATAGGCCTGCTTGCGGTTGCGGTAGTCCACGTAATAGGCGTGCTCCCACATGTCGCAGGTGAGGATGGGCAGCAGGCCGTCGCGCAACGGGTTGCCGGCGTTGCTGCGGCTCTCGATGACGAGCTTGCCGCTCGGGTCCAACGCGAGCCACACCCAGCCGGACCCGAACAAGGTGGTCAGGGCCTTGGAGAACTGCTCGCGCAGCGCATCGGTGGTGCCGAAATCCCGGCCGATCCGGGTGGCCAGCTCGCCCTCCGGGTTGCCGCCGCCGTCGGGGCTCAGGCAGTGCCAGTAGAACGCGTGATTCCAGGCCTGGGCACCGTTGTTGAAGATGCCGCCGTCGGCTTCGACGATGATGTTGGTGAGGGGCTTGTCGGCGAAGTCGGTGCCCTCGATGAGGTTGTTCAGCTTGTCCACATAGGTGGCGTGGTGCTTGCCGTGATGGAGCCCGAGGGTCTCCGCGGAGATGTGCGGCGCGAGCGCGTCTTCCGCGTACGGGAGATCGGGTAGGCGGTGCTGGGACATGGGTCCTCCTGTCGATGGCGTGTGGTGGCGGTTGGTGGTGTGGTGCACCGGCACGGGCGGCATAGGACGTACCGGCGCGGCACCAGGGTGGTCTGGGGAGGCCGGGTCAGCGGGTCAGCGCTCATACACCAGCTGGTCCGGATCTATGCCGAGGCTCAGCAGCCCATCGTTGATGCTTTGGACGAACGGGTCCGGCCCGCAGACGTAGCAATGGCCCTCGCGGTCGGCGATGTTGGCGTCGAGGAAGGCGGTGTCGATGCGTCGGCCCTGCCGCCCGGCGTCGTCCTCGCGGGTGAAGGTGAGCACCAAGTCGTCGCCGAGATAGTGGGAAAGCTCCTTGGCGCAGATCACGTCCCGCTCGCCCTTGTTGGACAGCAACAACCGGTGGCCCGCCAGGGCCTCGTCCTTCGCCAGTCGCCGCAGCATGGCGAGGAAGGGGGTCAGGCCGGTGCCGGCGGCGATGAAGGTGCCCGGACCCTGATAGGTGATGGTGCCGAAGGGGTCGCTCAGCAGCAGCGCCGCGCCGGGCTCCAGCGCGTGCAGGGCCTCGGTGACGCCGTCCTCCTCCGGGTAGCGCTTGACGGTCAGCTCCAGGATGCGGTCCTCCAGCAGGGAGGTGGGCGTGAAGGGTCTCCCCTGGTCGCGCCATGCGTCCTGGTCGATGGCGAGCTCCAGGCCCTGTCCCGGCTGCCAGCTGAGACCGTCCGGACGCGTCAGCAGCAGGCGCTGCACGTCGTGGGTAACGAACTGGCGCATGAGCAGTGTGGCTTGGTGGGCCATGGGAACCTCCGGGGCGCTGCGGTGACGCGGGGCGGTGTATCCCCGCCCGGCGTTGCCGTCTGTTGTTGCTGCGTACCCCGCTGCGAGCAATGCGGGTGCCAGGTGCCGGTGGCTTGCGCAGACCGCGTCGCAGTCGGTGGTCCGGCGCAGGACAGGGTGAAGGGGGCGACGGTCGCGGCGGTGGAGTGCGCCGGCGCACCTGCTTCCCAAACAGCCTGCTTGCTGCAACGGCAAGGGGTCCTATGCCCCGAGCGCGGTGGAGATGCCCCGCAGCCGTCGGGTGGTCCGCTGCTGTGCTGTGCTGTGCTGTGCTGTGCTTGGCTTGGCTTGGCTTGGCTTGGCTTGGCTTGGCTGGGCGATGGGCCTTGCCTTCGGGTGGCAGCGCGCCGCGGTCAGATGGCGGTGTCGGTGGGCCGGTGGCGAGCTACTGGCGGGCCAGTGACGGGCCGCTGGTGTGACGGTTGCATGACGCAGTGCAAAGCCCTGTAGAGCCGACGGGGAGCAACGTCAATTGGAGTCACGCCATGATCCAGCGAGATGAAAAACGCCCGAACGCCCTGGACAGCAAGGGGTTCCTCACCGACCCGGCGCTCTGGGACGCACACCTCGCCCAGCGTACGGCCCGCAGCCTGGGCATCGGCGAGCTGGCCGTTGCGCACTGGCGGATTATCGAGCGCCTGCGCACGAACTGGCTGGAGGCGGGGGATCTGCCGTTGCAGCGACACCTGTGTCGGGAGCTCGACCTGACCGCGGGCTGCATCGACAAGCTCTTCGGCGGTCTCATCGAGGCCTGGAAGGTCGCGGGGCTGCCGGACCCCGGCGAGGAGGCGCGCGTTTACATGGAGAACATGGAAACCGACGACACGACGACGGAGTGAGCAATGACGGAACCCGACTATGCCCGCCGCCTGCGGCCCATTCCCGGCTGGCGGACACTGCCATGGTGGCGCAAGGCCCGCCTCTGCTGCGCCCAGCCCACCTTCGCTTACAGCCTGCTGTTCGGCCTGGTCGGGGCCGGCTTCCTGCTGGCGGCGCCGGTGCTCGATCCGGATCTCGCCGTGGTGGGAGGGATTCTCCTCGCCGTGGCCGTGCTCATGTTCGCCACCTTCTGGCTTCTCGCCTATCGTGCCTTTGGTCGCCATCGGCGGTCAGGCGGCGATGCAGGAGACGGGTCTCGATGATGTCTGCGGGTGGCTGTGGCCGGGAGATCGGCCGGCGCTGATGTGGACCTCTGGTGTGGACCTATGGGGCAGTCGCGCCGGCCGGCGGGAAGCGCTCCCGCGACAGCGCAGCGGGCTCAAGCGTCGCGCCGCGCTTCCCTGCGCGGCTGTTGGGGCTTGGCGGTGTCCGTACCCCGGGTGCGGGGCATTTTCAGCGGGATTGCGGTTCTGACGGCGGCAGGGTCGGTCCCTTGGCCTCGAAAGCGGAGAACTCGGCCCGATCGATGACGTTGTTGCGGTTCTGATCCGCTTGCCAGAACTCATCCAACAGCCCCTTGCGGCCGCCGGCCTCGCCCTTGGACAGGACGCCATCGCGGTTGATGTCCAGCTCATCGAAATCCGGTGCCCCGATCTCGGGTCCCAACGGCGGTGCCGTCGGGCCCGGCTCCGTCTGCGGCATCGCTGGGAGCACCTCGGGGGTCGCGCCCTCATAGACCTGGAATTCGTCGAACTCCTCGCGATCGATGCGGCCGTCGCCGTTCGTGTCGAAGCGATCCCACTGACCGGCCAGCGGCGAGCGGCCCTGCACCTCGCCTGGGGTCAGCGTGCCGCTGTTGTCGATATCCATATCCGGAAAGTCGGCGGGCTCGTAGTAGACGGCATCGCCTCGCTCGGCGTTCGCGGCCAGGGGCATTGCCAGCGCGGTCGCCACGGCGGCGGCCAGGGCTGCGCGGCGCATGGGGGTTTGCTTGGTGCGCGTTTGCATCGTCGGTTCCTCCGGTTGGAGGACCGGATCATCAGCCCCGCCTTCAAGGAACGGGCCTGAGTCCGGTCCGGTGGTCGGCTCGGTGGCTGGCCCGCCTGCGCACGGCGCCGGCCTGCCGGGGCTTTGCATCAGCGCTGCGTGGCCCGGCTGCCGGTGGTCCCGCGCACGCACCCGGCCACCGCTCTCTTACGACCTGAAGCAAGGCCCACGCCAGCCTCAGCGAAGCTTCGCCGTCCGCGCCGACGCTCGACAAGCATCACCTTCCCCTGTAGCGTTACCGCCACGACCTTCAAGCCGAGGGTGTCTGCACGCGCGCCGATGCCGAGCGGCTTCCGGCACTGGCCGCGCAAGCGCGTCCCGAGCCTCGCTGCCTGCCGCGCCGACGCCCGGGGCGCGCTCGGCAGACTTGGGTAGACTGCTCGCGAAGCCCCATCACCCATTGCTCCACAGCCCTTTCTGCCTGCGATCCAGCGTCGATGATCAGAGCCCACTCCCAGCGCATCCTGCAGCCGTACTCCGCGCAGGTACAGATCGCGGAATCCGAGCAGGCGCGCGCGTTGTCCATCGATGGTGACCTGTGGGAGTTCCAGTTCATCTATGCCAACGCGCGCAGCGCACGGGGCAACAGCGGTCCGCAGCAGGGCCGCTTCACCAGGGCGGCGCACATCAGGCACCGCGATCTCGCGCGCGTCATCGACAACCCGGTGACGGATGAAGGCCAGGTCGATCAGCGCATCCTCGACCTCGCGCGCTTCCTGCTTGGGGCGCGGCTCCCGTTCGAGGCCGCCGATCGCTACGAATACTGGCTGCTCGATCCCGCCGACGATTCGCCGCTGGCCCTGATTTTCTCCTGCGTCGATGCCTCAGAGATGGCGTCGTTCCCGAAGCTCACCGACTGGGCCGCGCTCCCCGCCGCCGTCATGCCCATCGACACGACGGAGGCCGAGCGCAGCAGAGCCTATGGCCCCGTGAACTATCGCCTGGAGCGCTGTGTCGCCGAGCGTGCCGGCGGCAAGCCGAGGGCGCAGTGGTTTACGCGGCGGTACCATGAGGCGGAGGAATTCCCGCCGTTCCTGGTGCGCGAGGACTGGGACAACGATGAGCACCGGGAGCTTTGTCAGCGCTATCTGCATCGCCAGGCCCCGCGTCTGCTGATGCTGCACGGCGTGGGTCTCGAAGACCGGCGGCGCATGGAGCTGGCGGCAAAGGCGAATGCGCTCGATGTCGCACGCTTTTATCCGCTGTACCCGGAGATCGCCGATCACGAGGTGGTGGACAAGATCCGGGTCGAGGCCCGGCTGCGCATGGCGGCTGGGGAGAGGGCGTATTCAATGGGTCGCCGGGATGGCGTTCTGTACCAGTGATGCAAGCCGCGCATGACCGTTCCGTCCAACGCCCGACGACCTGTCTGCAACCGCTGTCAAGCTTAACCCACAGTCGCAACGCCGTGATATGAGCGAGCCGGATCACAGCTTCGATCCGCCGAGCATCCAGGAATCCCTCGCGATGCTTGAGCGATACCTGCCACCCGAGGATATCCTTCCGGTGACAAGTGTGCTGCGGGAGTTATCGGAGCGGCCGGACGACGATGCCTTGCTGGCACGGCTGGCAGAGGCTGTGGACAGCCGCGGCATTCTACAGGGCGCAGTATTGACCTATGCGCCGGTGATTGCCGGCTTGCTGTCAGATGACCCCTTCGCCGACGACGCTTAGACCAAGCCGCACAGCCCAGCTGCCACACGCCTTGCTCGCGACGAGTTGAGAGTGGTGGGACGCGCAGTTTCCGCCCGCGCGCAGCAGGTTTGAGCTGGGCGCGCTTCAGAGCCCCGGGCGCTGGTCGCGCATCTGCGAAGCGTCTGGTCTGAGGGCGCGTCTCGCCGGACCCCATCCCGCTGGGCCGCTGCCGACCGTCGGCCACTTACCACCTCAAAGCACCTGAGTCAAGTCGGTTGCCCGGCGCATGCTGCCCCGTGGGAGGCCGCCGGGGACTCGCGCGGCCCCGGGGAAAACCCTTAGTCCGGCAACCGGTTATGCGGCGTCGGCAGGGTGGGGACGCCATTAGCAACGGTTATGATCCCCGAAAAATGTATAAGTCGCCGAATATCAGCTTCGGTGCATATACTGTGGGGCCGTTGTCGCCGGGAGGCGCCAAAGCACCGCCGATTTCTCAGTCGAACGGTTGGACACCCGTTCCATCGGCCCGGCCGATCGGCCCGACGCGAGGGCGGATCGGAACTCGTTTCCTTGAGATAGTCGAGGACAACATCGCAAAGTGGAGTCGTTAGCCAATGATCACAACTAACCCTTTCGAGGTTCTGTCCGCGAACCTTCCGCTTGAGCCGGGGGTCATGCAGGCGTACGTCGTCCTGATGGTCCTTCTGGTCATCGGCGGCACCCTGCTCGACGTCGTTCACAAGAAGAGCGCGAAGTACTTCTTCGAAAAGGGACAGTCGCTCAAGAAGCTCGCCAGGCGCGAAGTCGGCGGCGGCGAGAAGGTCGGCATCGCCGTGAGCACCCTGACGAACGAGGTGCTGACCTCGAGCGAGTTCGAGAACCGCGATCGTCGCATCTCGCACCTCTTCACGATGTACGGCTTCATCTTCTTCGTGGTCACCACGGCCATCCTGATCTTCGGTCTGCCGGCCGCTGAAGGCGGCAGCGGCGGCCTGTCGGCGCTGCTCTGGCACGCCGGCGCCCTGTCCATGTGCTTTGGGGGTTACTGGTTCTGGTTCAAGATCCGTGCCGATGTCCGCTCCGAGGGCAACGAGTGGTACAACGTCCATCAGTCCGACCTGTTCGTCGTGTCCCTGCTGCTGATGGCGACCTTCGCGCTGATCTGGTCGATCCTGCAGGCGGTCACGGGTGCCACCTCCATGCTGAGCATCCTCGCCTTCGTGGTGTTCATCGCCGCGGCCACTACGCTCTTCAGCACCATCCTGTGGTCGAAGTTCGCGCACATGTTCTTCAAGCCGGCGGCCGCCTTCCAGAAGAAGATCGCCGTGGCGGACGGCTCGCGCGACAAGCTGCCGGAGATTCCGGACCTCGCCAGTGCTGAGTGCAAGGAGCGTTACCCGGACATTCCGGAGTACATGGGCGACAATCCCCCTTACATGGGCCTGGGTATCAAGCGCGAAGCGCCGAATCACTATTGAGCCTGAGTCGTTGACGCAGGTCGGAAAGAGGAAACCAATATGCCAACATTCGTCTATATGACTCGCTGTGACGGTTGCGGCCAGTGTGTCGATATCTGCCCGTCGGATATCATGCACATCGACCCGAAGGTCCGCCGCGCGTACAACATCGAGCCGAACATGTGCTGGGAGTGCTACTCCTGCGTGAAGGCCTGTCCGCACAATGCCATCGACGTGCGCGGCTATGCCGATTTCGCTCCGCTGGGACATTCCGTGCGGGTGCGTCGCGACGAAGAGAAGGGTGTGGTCGCCTGGCGCATCATCTTCCGCAACGGCGAGAAGGACATGAACCTGCTGGCGCCCATCACGACCAAGCCGTGGGGCAAGCACATTCCGCAGCTCGCAGACGCGCCGCCGCCAAGCCAGGAAATGCGCGAGAGTCAGTACTTGTACAACGAGCCGAAATACATTCGCTTCGATGACGGCGGCCTGCACACGCTCGATGCGGCCGGGCTCACACTGAAAACAGGGGTGTACGAATAATGGGCTACAAGACAATCGTTGAGGACGGTATCGACATCCTGGTGTGCGGTGCAGGCCTGGGTGGAACAGGTGCGGCGTTCGAGGCCCGCTACTGGGGCAAGGACAAGAAAATCGTGGTCGCTGAGAAGGCGAACATCGACCGCTCGGGTGCTGTTGCCCAGGGTCTCTACGCCATCAACTGCTACATGGGCACCCGGTTCGGCGAAAACAACCCGGAGGACCATGTGCGTTATGCGCGCATCGATCTGATGGGAATGGTCCGCGAGGACCTGCTGTTCGATATGGCCCGGCATGTGGACTCCACCGTGCACCAGTTCGAGGAGTGGGGCCTGCCGTTGATGCGCAACCCGAAGACCGGCGCGTACCAGCGCGAGGGGCGCTGGCAGATCATGATTCACGGCGAGTCCTACAAGCCCATCGTGGCGGAGGCCGCCAAGAAGTCTGCCGACAAGGTCTTCAACCGTGTCTGCGTGACCCACCTGCTGATGGACGAATCCAAAGACAACCGCGTCGCCGGTGCCGTCGGGTTCAATGTCCGCACCGGCAACTATCACGTCTTCAAGTCGAAGGCGGTGGTCGTCGCCGCCGGTGGCGCGTCCAACATCTTCAAGCCCCGCTCCGTTGGTGAGGGTGCAGGGCGTGTGTGGTACGCCCCCTGGTCGTCCGGCTCCGCTTACGGCCTGCTGATCGGTGCCGGTGCCAAGATGACCCAGATGGAGAACCGCATCGTCCTCGCCCGATTCAAGGACGGCTATGGTCCCGTCGGTGCCTACTTCCTCCACCTGAAGACCTACACCCAGAACGGCCTGGGTGAAGAGTACGAGTCCAAGTGGTTCCCCGACCTGGAGAAGATGGTCGGCAAGCGCTATCTGGATGTGGAGGCGTCGCACCGCACGCATCGCCCGATCCCCACCTGCCTGCGTAACCATGCCTTTATCAATGAGGTGAACGCCGGTCGCGGCCCGATCCATATGGTGACCATGGAGGCGTTCCAGGATCCGCATCTCGAAGAGATCGGCTGGCACAACTTCCTGGGCATGACCGTGGGCCAGGCCGTGCTGTGGGCGGCGACCGACGTGAACCCCAAGTACGAGAACCCGGAGCTGACCACGTCCGAGCCCTATGTGATGGGCTCCCACGCCACCGGCTGCGGCGCCTGGTGCTCGGGGCCGGAAGACGTGTCTCCGCCCGACTACTTCTGGGGCTACAACCGTATGACCACGGTGGAAGGCCTGTTCGGTGCCGGCGACGCGGTGGGCGGCACGCCGCACGCGTTCTCGTCCGGCTCCTTCACCGAAGGCCGTCTCGCGGCCAAGGCCGCCTGCCAGTACATCGACGACGGTAAGGCCGAGGGGATTCGGGTCTCCGACGAGCAGATCAACCGCCGCAAGGAAGAGATCTACAAGCCGATGGAGCATTACAAGATCTATCGGAACGAGATCACCGCTGGCTCGGTCAACCCGAACTACATCAATCCGCGCCAGGGCCTGGACCGTCTGCAGAAGCTGATGGACGAGTATTGCGGCGGTGTGACGGTCAATTACATGACCAACGAGAAGCTCCTGCACATCGGCCTGAAGAAGCTCAAGCTGCTGGAGGAGGACCTCGAGAAGGTCGCGGCCGAGAACATCCACGAGCTGCTGCGGGCCTGGGAGCTGAAGCATCGTCACCTCACGTCCGAGGCGGTCATGCATCACACCCTGTTCCGCAAGGAGACGCGCTGGCCCGGTTACTACTACCGGGGTGATGCGATGAAGGTGGACGACGAGAACTGGCACGTGCTGACGGTGTCCCGCCGCGACCCCGAGACCGGCGAGTACACGATGGAGAAGGCGCCCTGCTACCATCTGGTGGAGGACAAGCCGGAGGCGGCCGCCGCCTAAGCGCTGCCTGAGGAAGGGGCCCCGAGCCGGGGCCCCAACAACCCTTCGCGGTAACTACGATGACGCAAGCGGGATGCGGCCCTGTGGAAATTTCGCTGGGCTGTCTGCAAGCCATGGGAAGACGTCTGTTGCGCGGATCTCGCGGCGCACCCCTGAGCGCTGCCGGGTGGGTCCGTGCGGACATGAGCTGAAGACGCTTGAAGATGGCGATGTAAAATGAATATCAATGACCTCTCAGACGAAGAAATACTCGAAATCGCACATCAGCTCTGGGACGAGCTGATCCAGTACTCCAATAAGGGCCAGTACGGTAAGTTTATTCGCAAATTCTCGTATGAGCTGCTGCTTGGCCTGAACGAAGTCGAGCTTGGTAAGCAGTTTGCGCACAGCGAACTGTCGCGGAACCTGGTGGAAGAGCGGGATTTCCTCGGACTCATTCGGCGCGGCGAGCACGTGACGGCGCTCTACCGCGTGCGCAGCAAGGCCAAAGAGGGGGAGTGGCTGGGGCGAATGGTGCTCGGCTACGAGAAGGGAGAAGTTCGTATCTTCGCGGCATCCATCTTCTAGCATCATGACAGACACGATCACGCACAATAAGTACGTCGAGCTCAAGTACAGAGTGGTCGATACGAAGTCCGGACAGGTCCTGACCGCCGTGGACTTCCCGTTGGGCTATGTCCACGGCGTCAACGACGTTCTCTCTTCCCAGGTCATGATGGAGCTGGAGGGTAAAGCGGCGGGCGAGACGATGTCCGTCGAGCTCGACTGCAACAAGCTGTTCGGACCCCGGGACGAATCCCTCGTGATTACGGACTATATCGAGAATGTTCCGGAGGAGTATCGCGAGGTCGGCACGACCATCGTGATGGAGAACGAGCAGGGCAAGACGCGAACCTTTCTGGTCACGCGCATGGACGAGAAGACGCTGACCATCGATGGTAACAATCCGTTGTGCGGTCGGCAGGTCGTATTCGAGCTGGAGGTGCTGACCGTCCGCGACGCAACAGAAGCGGAGATCGCGGCCGGTGGGCCGGTGGAGAAACGGCCCGATCTGAAGGGCGTCAAGCCGGTGCCGCTTTAACAGCTCACGAGTAGTGACGCGGGCACAGCTTCCAGCAAGGGTAGAGACTGATGCGGCTGAACCTGGATACCACGGTGTTCGAAGAGCAGCAGGCGCTGCTGGTGCGTGAGCTGGTACAGAGCATCAGAGTCAAGCTTCAGGAGGTTGGCTTGGCCGGCAGCCAGCTTGAAGACACGACGGCGGGCATCGCTTTCAGTGTTGCCAGCATGCTGGATGACACCGCCGCGATCGAAGTCGATGGCACGGAGGTGCACCCATACCTGACGTTCCGCACCGCGGACGATGCCTTGACGCACTGCGGCGAGAACTCGTACATGCATGAGTTCGTCTACGAGGTTCTCCGGCAGTTGGATCAGGAATCAAAGGAATGATGAGCCTCGCACCCTGCGCGGTTGCATCAGTGAGCCGGATGCGCCGTCTTGACATCGCGGAGCGGACATTCGGCATCCGCTGATTACATGGGGCGCATGTGTGAGTTGATGACCCTAGCGGAGCCGCCGGCCCTGACGGGCGTGCTCCATTCACCCGAGAATGGCTTGTGCAGAGAAGGTGACTTATGAGCCAGCAACCCAAGAGCAGACCGAAGGTGCCTGAAGGCAAGGCGCGGTTCTACAAGACCAAGCAGATGGAGCCCAACGAGAAGGGTTTCGTTGGATATCAAACCATTTGGGATACGCTCCAGAAAGAGGTCGAGTACAAAACGCCGAAGCGTCCGTGACACGCCTGGTGGCCCCGGGCTCGCGCCCCGGGCCGCCGCGCCGGTCCGCCCAGCTGCCGGCATCCTGCGGCATGCCCCTGCGCTGACCGGGGATGCGCTTTACGGGCTCTGTCAGATGCCCTCAGTGGGCAGGCAGCGCGGCGCGATCTCGAGCAGCGCACGTGGACCACAAAGTCCCACGGGGCTGACCGCACCGCCGACCCAGGCGGCGCTCGCACTCACTCTTCGGGTCGGTCCTCCACTCTGCCGCCGTACGCTTGCTCTTCAGGCGTGGCCTCGCGCACCAGCAGGATGCGAACCTGGTAGATCACCTCTCTGCCTGCGAGCGGGTTGTTGCCGTCGAAGGTGATGGTATCGCCCTCGATCTTGGTCACCAGGAAGCTCTTCATTTGACCGAGATTGTTCTCCATCAGGATCTGGCTGCCCAGCTGGCGGTACTCGCGCGGCACCACTGCGAGCTTTTCGGTGATGACGAGTGATTCGTCGCGGGGACCATAGACTTCGTTGCAGTCCACGAGCAGGTCGACGCGCTCGCCCTGCTGTTTGCCTTCCAGCTCCCGGGTGATCATCGGCGCCAGTATCTCGTTCACGCCGTGAACATAGTTGAGGGGGCGGGAGACTTCCGTCAGGACATCGCCGGTCTTGCTGTCGCGGACGAGGTAGGTGAGCTCGACATACTTGCCGTCTGCAATGGTGTTCGGATCGGTTGCGGTCATGGAGTCTCCGTCAGGAATGAGGATCAGGACTGGTATCAGCGCGTCGAGATGGCTCACTGCGCTGGTGGTCAGGGAGCAGTCGGGGGCCTTCATGCAGTCTGTGCCGCCCGCTCGCCCTCGGGGTGGGCGCCGCACGCGTCGGGCTGCGGGCGAACATCGGGCGCGCGCCGCACGGCTCAGCAGGTTCTCTCCCGTTGCGAGAGCGGTGCTTGTGCCCAATCTCCGCGGTCATATCCAACGGCAGTCGTCTGTGCCGGCGTGATGTCCAGGCCGTATGTGAGTCCAGTTTTACCAGTAGGTGATGCCCTGTGTCGACGCATGTACTCAAGATCGAAATCGATGCCATCTCCGACCTCGCGTTGGAGGTGACGCAGTCCGTCCTCGCGCAGAGCGAGGAAGCGGAGTCGATCATGGAGGACCCCTCCGGGCCTCTGGCCCTGGCACGGGCATTGTCCGACTGCTTTCAGATCGCGGGCGCTCTGGAGCAGGAAGCCGCCCGGTTGGAGCAGGATCAGCTCGACGAGTTCTGCGCCTACGGGCTGGACTTAATGGATCGCCTGGCGTTTCTGGTGCGTAAGCTGGAGATCATGGACAAGCAGGATGTGGTCGCTCGCATGTTTGCGTCCATGGGGGTCTGGGTCGCACGCCGGGGTGCGACCATCGACAATCTGGCGGGCACCGCTGACGGCTTCGGTCGGATCGTCAATGCCACCAGCGCGACGGAGGGTTTGCGGGACCTGTGTGAGCGCATGGACGAGGTGATCGAGGCGGCCTCGTTGCGATTGCAGCTCGACGAGGACCGCGGTGACGCCTGGCGGCCCTGGCGTGTCATCAACCTGAACGCAGGCGTGGCCGCGACCCGGTCGCTCGACCCAGAGCTGATGGAGCGGACGTTCGCCAAGATGGAGCGGCGGCTGCCCGCAGATATGCCGGGCTTCCTCGCCGACGGCATGCGGCAAGCCGCATTTCAGAACGTGCCGGAGGCGGTTCGGGATGTGTTGCGCAGGCACATGGAAAAGTGGCCCGCCGGCGCTCCGCACTGAGGTCCAGCGCCATGGCCAGGGAAACGCCGAGGTCGTCGGTATGTCCCGGGCGGGGCAGGACGCTCCGCCGTGTTCGGCAGCCTGAGGTGCTTAACATGAAGAAGCCCGGACAACCGCGTTGTCGGGCTCCGTTCGATTCTTGAGCAGGATGCCCGAGCAGTCGGCGTCTCTTCAGGGCGTTAGTGCCGCACCGGCAATGCCCATGTACAGCAGCACGGCCAGAATGACGGCGACGACCGGACCGTGGAACGTGAGGAGCGTGCCCCAAAGGGTTGCCCGTGCCCAATGCCCGAACGTCAATGCCTCCGTGCGCATGGAGAAGCGCGCCGGACGCGCCTCGCGTGGCACATCCGGGTCGATGAGTGCGTTGTACAGGTCGCGGAACAGCCGCTCCTGCGCAAGGAAATAACCATCGAGGCCCCAAAAGGTCAGCGCCGGCAACAGGCCGATGGCCACCATCAGGACATGGGCCTCCTTGACATTCAGCGCGAGCACCGCGGCGACCAGGGTCACCGACCATCCCTTCAGCACAAAGGAGTTGCCGGCGAGTCGGTTGATGACCCCCTGCACCAATTCCAGGTGGGTTTCGTCAATCGGGTGGCTTTGGCTCGTGACCTCGGGCATGTCGTTCGCTTCCGGTATGGCTCCATGACGCGCCGGTGCGGCTTGGCCGCCGTGAGGCCGTTCGTTTACTCAGCCGTGTCGGGCTGATGGTCGGTCACCACCAGCAGGATCTCGTTACGCCGCAGCGGGCCGGGTGTCAGCGGATCATTGTAGTAGGCGTAAATGGGCTCCGAGCCTGCGCCGAGGCCTTGTGCAGCAACCCAGTCCAGCAGGCGCTTGCGCTGTGCGGCGGTGTGGGCGTCGGTGGTGCGTCCGCTGAAGCGTACGGCGGCCACGCGCCGCGGCGGCAGCTCCGTGAGCCGAACCTCGGCATTGGCCGGCGCCGGCAGGCCGGCGGCGACGGCGTCTTTGGGCATGATGAACCCGACGCTCCATTCCCCGGCCCCGGCCCCGGCCGCGGACGCCGCGCTCGGGGTTGCTGCGTCCGACTGTTGGATGACCGGTGCCGTCATGGCGATCTTATCGCCGCTGCGCTCCTTGGCGAAGATGTAACGGGCGAGCGGTCCAAAGCCTGCGCCGAGCGCCTCTTTGCGGTCTCCGCGCCGGCGTACCTCGGCGACGGTGAGCTTTGGGTAGTCCCGCAGCTCGAAGTCCCCGTCCTGCCGCACCAGCGTGTAATCCGGCTGCTCGACGTTCTGCACGACGTAGACGAACACCAACAGCGCGGCCACCGCGAGCACGATGCCGGCGGCGATGATGACAGCAATGACTTTCAGCATCTGACTTGCCCTCGGTGGCAGACCCCGCCGCGGCGTTCGCGCCCGCCATCACGGCGCAGGCGCGGTGCCCGCATCCAGCAGCTCCAGCATCCGCTGAAGGTCCTGCCAGCCCTTCGCCTTCTGCTCGGGTGAGCGCAGGTAATAGGACGGGTGGTAGGTCACGAGCAGCGGGGTCCCGGTTGGCCCGTATCGATGCAGCCGACCACGCAGCCGGCCGAGGGACTCCGTGGTGTCCAGCAGGTTGCAGGACGGCACCCGCCCCAGACAGACGATGAGCCGCGGCTGCACCAGCGCGATCTGCCGCTGCAGATAGGCCCGGCAGGCGGCGGCTTCATCCGGGCTCGGATCGCGGTTGTTCGGCGGCCGGCACTTGACGACGTTGGCGATGTAGACCTGCTCGCGCCTGAAGCCCGCGGCGGCAAGCATCCGGTTCAGGAGCTGCCCGGCACGACCGACGAAGGGCTCGCCCTTGCGGTCTTCGTCGGCGCCTGGCCCCTCGCCGACGAACATCACCGTTGCATTGCGATCACCGACGCCGAAGACGGTGTTGGTGCGTCGCTCGCAGAGCCCGCAGGCACGGCAGCCCGCCACCGCCGCCTCCAACTCCGGCCAGTCCATGGCGGCGACGGCATCGTCCTGGGGAGCCTCCGGCGCCGGCGCGGCGCCGTCGTCATCGCTCGGTAGGCCGGCGAGGTCGGCGTCCGTCCAAGGCGGCGGCTCGTCGCCGGCGGGCTGTGGTGCCGTCTGCGGTGCCGTGGCCGCAGCCTGGCTTGCCGGCCCGGTGGTCTCGGGTGCAGCTGCCGGCGGCGTCGTTGCGGGCGCGCTTGCCGCCGATACGGGGTCTTCCGGCGCTGGGCCTGGCGCCGGCGCTGCATCGGCGCCCGTCGCCACCTCGCGCGTCGCCGATACCAGGTCGGACGCTGTGCGCCGCAGCCGCCAGACGTCGATGCCCATGGCATTCAGGTATGCAATTCGCCTGGCTTCGTTCATGGTATGCCAAAGGGCCTGGAGCTTCACCGAGCAGGCAGGTTAAGTATACCGTCCCCATTTTTATGGCGGTGATCATAGCGCACCGGCCGGGCGCCGCTCCCGCACCGCGTACGCCGGGCTAGACATCCCCCAGCTGTGGATGCGCCCGGGCGCGCGGCTCGGTGATCTTGTTGATGGCGTTGAGGTACGCCTTGGCGGAGGCGATAACGATATCCGTGTCGGCGCCGGCACCATTGACCACGCGCCCGCCCTGTTCCAGCCGGACCGTCACCTCGCCCTGGGCGTCCGTACCGCTGGTGATGGCATTCACCGAGTAGAGCTTCAAGGTGGTGCCGGAGGCGACGATGGACTCGATGGCGCGAAAGGTGGCGTCCACCGGGCCGCTGCCGAGGGCGCTGCCGCGGCGCTCGGCGCCGTCCACGCTCAGCACCACCTGTGCCTGGGGCGTCTCGCCGGTCTCCGAGCAGACGCGCAGCGAGAGCAGCTTGATGCGCTCGTTGGCAGCGTCCTGGGTGGCCACCGTCACCAGGGCCTGGAGGTCTTCGTCGAAGATCTCGTGCTTCTTGTCCGCGAGGTCTTTGAAGCGGCTGAAGGCGGCGTTCAGCTCTTCCTCGCTGTCGAAGCCGATGCCGAGCTCCTTCAGGCGCACACGGAACGCGTTGCGGCCCGAGTGCTTGCCGAGCACCATGCGGTTGTGGGTCCAGCCCACGTCCTGGGCGCGCATGATCTCGTAGGTCTCGCGGTGCTTGAGGACGCCGTCCTGGTGGATGCCGGACTCGTGCGCGAAGGCGTTGGCGCCGACGATGGCCTTGTTGGGCTGCACCGGAAAGCCGGTGATGCCGGACACCAGCCGCGAGCAGTTCATGATCTGCGTGCTGTCGAGCCGTGTGTCGCAACCGAACAGGTCCTGGCGGGTGCGCACGGCCATGACCACCTCTTCCAGCGCCGCGTTGCCGGCACGCTCCCCCAGGCCGTTGATGGTGCACTCCACCTGGCGGGCGCCGTTGCGCACGGCCGCCAGCGAGTTGGCCACCGCAAGCCCGAGGTCGTTGTGGCAGTGCACGGAGAACACCGCCTTGTCGGCGTTCGGAATGCGCTCGCGCAGCTGTGCGATCAGGCTGCCGAACTGGTGCGGCATGGCGTAGCCGACGGTGTCCGGGATGTTCAGGGTGCCGGCGCCGGCATCGATCACCGCCTCCAGCACCCGGCACAGGAAGTCGATGTCGGAGCGCCCGGCGTCTTCCGGCGAGAACTCCACGTCGTCGGTGTACTTGCGTGCCAGGCGCACGGCGCGCACCGCCTGCTCCACCACCTGATCCGGCGTCATGTGGAGCTTCTTCTCCATGTGGATGGGGCTGGTGGCGATGAAGGTGTGGATGCGCCCGCGTGCAGCCCCCGCCAGGGCCTCGCCGGCGCAGACGATATCCTTGTCCAGCGCCCGCGCAAGGCCGCAGACGGTGCTGTCCTGGATGTTCTCGGCGACGGCCTTGACGGCGTCGAAGTCGCCATGGCTTGCGATGGGAAAGCCGGCCTCGATCACATCCACCCGCAGCTTCTCCAGCGCCTTGGCGATGCGCAGCTTCTCATCCTTGGTCATGGACGCGCCCGGGCTCTGCTCGCCGTCGCGCAGCGTGGTGTCGAAGATGATGAGTTGATCGGTGGTGCTCATGCGTATCCTGCCTTCGGCTCAAGCAACGGCGTTGAGGGCGGCTGCGCGCCGTCCGGGATCAACGGGCATTCTGGCATGTTCGACGCCGTATGCCATCCTTGCCGGCCAGCGCCGCCACCGGCACCGGTTCGCTCAGCTCCGGGTGAGCGTTTGGCGCGCGCGGGCGTGCTGTACTGCGCTGCAGTGGGTGGGCATCCACACGGCGCCTGCTTTCGCAAGCAGGTCCGCGCAGGCAGGACGCCTGCGGCGCACGGGCGGGTGGCGCTGTTGCGGGTGGTGGCGGTGAGGGTGGAGATGGCGGGAGGCCGGGCTACTCCGGACTCTCTCCGAGGGTCTGGTAGTACTGCTTGATGTCCTCGCCGATGGTCGCGGTGATCTGGTAGAAGACCTCGTGCGGGATGCGCACCGGGTTGTCGTCCGCCCGGTCGGTCTGGGCGCAGGTCTCGGCGATCAGCCGGTACAGATAATTCAGCACGAAGCGCGGCTGGCGCAGCCGATCAAGCGCCGTGAGTATCTCCCGCGTCGGCATCGCCTCGTCGAACAGGTTGTTCAGCGGGTATGGCTGGCTCGGATCGGCCCGACAGATGCGCAGTCGATCCGACATCATGTCGTAGAGCTGTTTGTCACCCCAGCGAAACGGATAGATGATTTTCTGCTTGTCGAAGCGGGCCTCGTTCGCTTTCTCCGAGCCCGCCCTGCGCACCACTTCGTAGAGCTGGCGCGGCAGCAGCATCTTGAAGCTCAGATTCGGATGCAACTGCAGGATGCGGTTATTCCACAGCGGCCAGACGAAGGCCTCCATGCGCTCGCGGTCGCCATTGATCAGCGAGGGCTCATCGATCTTGTCCATCACCACCACGATCTGCTGATAGCCGAGGCTCAGCGCGACATCGATGAGCTTGGTGACGAACAAACGCCGAACGTCCTCGTTATCGCGCCAGCCGCGGCGCTTGATGTCCTGGTCATGCAGAAAATCGAGTGGAACCCGGCGCAGCGCCCGCTTCACATCTTTTGAATTGCGTGGTCGCACCACGATCTCCCGCGCGGCAGCGCGGGCGACCCCCGCGTAGAAGGACTGGCGCAACAGCGGGACGATGCCGAGCGTCAACAGGCCGACGACATTGGCCTTGACGCCACGTCCCATGCGCCCGAACATGCTTCGCGGCAGGAGTTGATCGCCGAGGTCATCCATGATGCGGTTGTACCGGTCCGGTGGCCCGCTGAGGTAGAAGGCCATCAGCAGCATCAGGTCATGTCGCTGATGGGTTTGCAGCTGCTCCAGGGTGATGTGTCCGGCGTCGAGCTCGGCCAGCAGCGCCTCCATACCGCAGACCAGAATGGCGTCGAGATGCTGGGCGAGACCGAACTCCTTGAGCGTAATCGCCGTCTCGCGCTTGCGGTCCTGATCGCCCCGGCGCTTGAAAGCATCCAGAAAGCTGTTGAAGTCGTCGTATTTGATGAGCAGGATGCGCTCGGCATGCTCGCGATTGAAGTGTGCGATGTTCTTCTCGAGCGCGAGACGCAGGGCGGACTTGCCGCTGCCCTTGACGCCGAAGATCATCGAGGTGCCGCGGCCCGGAGGCTCGCCGAAGAACTTGTCCCACGCCTGATGGTTGAAGGCGTAGCCTGCCTCGTTGACGAGATCCTCGAACACCTTGTCGTTCTGCGCCTCCTCCTCGATGAAAGGATTGCGCTGAAGCCCATGCGACTTCAGGAATTGCGACATCGTGATGGACATGGAAAGAATACCTGTTCGACGTCCAGGCCGATCATGGCTGCGGTGCAAACGAGGGTCAGCTCGCCCGTCACGGTCCAGCCCGCGGCAGTCACGCGAGCGCGCGCCGCGGACGGTTACCGGCAGTGCGGCGAGGACATGATCAGAGCTTTGCCGAATGCTCCATGATCACGAAAGACATGACGGCGAAGGAGATTATCAACACCAGCACGCGCGGCAACAGCGAGCGGGTCGCGAATCCGTGCAGCCTCTGCTTGAGCTCGCAGATGAAGCCGCCTTCGCGGGCTTCTCGCATCTGGCAAACCCGCAATGCAAAGCGCGCGAGGAGTCTACGCGTCAGCTCGAAGGCAGCATGCAGAAAAACAACAAGTGCCAGTAGGAAGACCAGGCCCCAAGCCCAGCTCTCAAGGTGCAACATGATACTCCGGAAGGCGTGAGGGGTTCGGTGGAAGGGGGGCTCAACCCTGAGGGTGCTGCGGCTATCGTGCCACAGTGTCGGCAGGCTGTCTTGCCGATTCCGTACCGCCGGGGGGGCACGGGTCGGAGGCGGCCTGCGTCCGGTTGGTCACCCATCCTGCCACCGAATCTCCACCAGGGGTACCTCCCAGGCGTCGCAGCGCAGGGTTGCGACATATGGGGGCTCGGTTTGGCTGCGCTCGCGGCGCAGCATGGCGACGATGCGGATGGCCTCGATGCGGTCGGTGTCGGGCAGCCAGCGGCTTGCGGCGCGTTTGGAGAGGCGGGCGACCGGGTGGCCTGCGGACGTCGTGAGCAGGACCTGGCCGGTGCCGGGCCGGCTTGCGTTGGCTGTCATCGAATGGCTCGCGGGGGGCGCGCCGGAGGCCGGCACCCCCAGGGCGTGCCAATGGAGTGCGTCGCCTGTGTGCAGGGCGGCGAGGTGGCGGTGGATGGGGGCGTCCGGCGGCTGGCGGCCGGCGTAGCCCAGGTCCAGGTCGGCGGGGGTGAGCTGGGTGCAGCGGCGGGCGATGACCTCGGGCGACGGCGGCTCCAGGGTCGGCGCTTCCCGCAGCAGCCAGTCGCCAACGGCGCGCTGCGGTTGCTCGGACGCCCCGCTGGCGGTCGCGTCCAGCAGCGGCAGATGGGGGTGGCCGGAGCCTGCGACCTCCAGCAGCGTCAGGGTCTCCCGGGCGCGGGTCATGCCGACGTAGAAGGTGCGGCGCTCGTCTTCCAGCTGTGCGCTGCTGCTGCCGCGATGCCAGCCACCGTCGGCGATCAGTACATGGGAAAACTCCAGGCCCTTGGCGGCGTGCAGGGTGCTGAGCAGCACGCCGTCGCCCCCATGCTGCTGCCCGCGCCGCTCGCGGCGCTGCTCGGCGAGGCTCTCCCAGCAAAACTCCGCGATGTCGGCGGCGGGGACGGCTGGGCCGCAAGCGTCCGGGGCTTCGCCCGTTGACGCCGGATCGGCGGCTTCGGCCCCGCTGTCTGCGGCATCGGTCTTGGTCGCCGCCGCAGCGCCGCCCAGCTCGGCACGCCAATCGGCAATCAGCCCAGTGAGCAGGTCGCGCCAGGGCCCCGGTCGTTCGGGCAGCAGCCCTTCCAGCTGTGCCGGCGTCAGCGGCGCCTGCCCGTGCGCCTGCCCGTGCGCCTGCCCGTGTGCCTGCCCGTGCGCCTTCAGGGCGGCCAGGAAGGCGTGGACCTCGCGGATGCGATGCAGGCCCGGCAGGTCGGCGCTGACGCGCACCGGGATGCCGGCGTGCTCGCAGAGCGCCCGCACCGGCGCCAGCACCTCGTGCCGGCGGGCGAGGATGGCGAAGTCCTGCCAGCTGCCGCCGCCGAGCCGGTGCAGCGCCTGCATGCGTGCGACGATGGCCGCGGCCTGCCGGCCCGGGTCAGGCACCCGCAGCACCAGCACCCGGCCGCGGGCGTGCCGGTCCAGCGCGGCCCAGCGCCCGCCGGCGGGGGCCTGCGCCCGGCCGCGGTCGATGCGGATGGGGTGGTCCAGCTTCATGCGCTCGCGGTTGTGGGCGATGAGCGCGTTGGCGGCTTGGACGATGTGCGCGCTGCTGCGGTAGTTCTCCACCAGATAGTGCAGCTCGGCGTCGTAGTCCTGCCGGAATCTGTGGATGTACTCCACGCTGGCGCCGCGGAAGGCGTAGATGTTCTGGTCGTCGTCGCCCACCGCGAGCAGCGTGAGGCGGGCGTCATCGCGGTCGCGGTCCAGCGTGCGGCCGGCGATGGCGCTCACCAGTCGGTACTGCAGGGCATCGATGTCCTGGTACTCGTCCACCAGGATGTGCCGATAGCCGGCGAGCAGGCGCTCCCGGGTCGTGTCGGAGGCGAGGCCCGGCAGCGCCGTGCGTCCCTCCAGCAGCTCCACCGCCTCTGTGAGTACCCCTTCGAAGTCCGGGGTATTGTCGGCACCGTCGGCGGCGCGCTCGCCCGGGGCAGGATGCCCCGGCATTTCCGGCGCCCCCAAGGCGCCGGAAATGGAGGCGCTCGGAAACCGCGTTGTCGGGCGCCGTGCCGCTGGCGGCCAGGACGGCCGATCAGCGGCCTCTGCGTAGCTGTGACCGGTCAGCCGCATCGCGAAGCCGTGGTAGGTCTGCACCGTGACGCGCCGGGCGTCGTCGCCCACCAGGTCCGTGAGCCGCCGGCGCAGCTCCAGCGCCGCCGCGCGGTTGAAGCAGAGCACCAGGATGCGGTGCGCCGGCACCCGCAGCGCCCGCAGCAGGTAGGCGCATCGGTGCACGATGACCCGGGTCTTGCCGGCGCCGGGGCCCGCCAGCACCAGGCGGTTGCGGTCCTCGGGTGCGGCGACGATCTCGGTCTGCGCCGGGTTGCGCAGGGCATCGACGATGCGCGCGAAGGACTCCGCGGTGGTGGCGCGGGTGAGCATCTCACGCTGGTCGCCGAAGAAGCGGCGCACGAAGGCCTCCTTGCCCAGCGAGAAGTAGCCCGCCACCAGGCCCAGCGCCTGGCGGATCTGCTCGGCGCCGAGCCGCGCGTAGCGGTCCATCACGTGGATCTGGAACACCCGCTCGCCGTAGTGCTGCGCCAGCGGCTGGTACTGGGCCTTGGTGTAGCGCCGGCCCTTGGCTTCCGGCAGCACACGCACGGTCATCGCGGAGCGGAACACCGCGAGCCCGCCGTGCAGGATGATGGCGCCGTGCTCGTGCAGGAACATGAGCCCGCGGTCCACGGCGGCGAGCGGGTCGCGCACCTCGCCGGCGAGCACCAGGTCGTTCGCGATGGCGCGGGTCAGCTCGTCGGTGCCGAAGCGCAGCAGCAGGTCGGCGCCTGCCGGGGCGTCCGCCGGCAGCCTGGCGAGCAGGGTGTTCAGGATCAGCTGCGCCACGGCGCGGCGGCGCTCGGCGGTGCGCGTCAGGGTCGGCCAGTCCCGGTGCAGGCGCACGCGGTAGTGGTCGCGGTCGAGCTGGCGCAGGTCCAGGCTGCCGCGGGCGCCGGCCAGGCCGCGCCCGTCCAGGGACAGGCCCTTGAGCAGGGCGCGCAGGGTCTCGGGGTTGCTGTCGCCTTGGCCCTGGTCCAGCAGATGCTGGTTCAGCCGGCGCAGGGACAGGTGCAGCCAGTCCCCGGGGTCCGTGTCCGGTTGCTGCTCGCGCAGGGCCTCCAGCATGGCGCGCTCCAGCGACACGATGCGCTGGAGGATGGCCTGGGAGCTGTCCCGGACCTTATGGCGGACGAAGGCCGTGAGCTGCGGCCCCGCGTCCACCAGCCCGGCGCGGGCCATGTCGTGCAGGGTGCGCAGCACCCGCTGCGCCGCCGTCTGGCCGCGGTCCCAGTCGGCGCCGGGCTCTTCCCGGCAGGCGGGCAGCAGCGCCAGCTCGTCCGTGGTGAAGCTGTCGTCCGGCTCGGCGTTCAGCAGCACCTCCAGGATGGCGAGCCAGCGCGTGCGCTGCGCCGCAGACAGGTGCAGCCCGGCGATCATCCGCTCCGCGGTGGCCAGGTCCGGGACCGCGGGGCGGCCCTGGAAGACGCCGGTGCGGTTCTCGTCGCGCTGCACCAGCCCGGCGCGCTCCAGCCAGGAGATGGCGATGCGCACGCGGGTGTCGGCGTCGCGCGCCTCGGGGTCGAAGCCCACGCGCAGCGCCTCGTCGCGCAGCAGCTCGCCGGCGGTGACCACCACGTCGCCGTCGCGGTTCGGCCTGGCGCGCCTGAGCCCCCGCAGGATCTCGGCAATGTCCCGTTGGGTGAGCTCCGACATGGCCTCCATGCCGAACTGGGCCTCGATGTCCTGTTGGTCGTACAGCAGCACGCAGAGCGCCGGCTCGCGGTCGCGCCCGGCGCGGCCGGCCTCCTGGATGTAGTTCTCCAGCGAGGCCGGGATGTCGGCGTGGATGACCAGGCGGACGTCCTCCTTGTCCACCCCCATGCCGAAGGCGTTGGTGGCGCAGATGACCGTCAGCTCGCCGCTGACGAAGGCGTCCTGGATGCGCTTCTTCTGCGGTGCGTCGAGGCCCGCGTGGAAGGCCTCCACCGCCCAGCCCTCGCGTTGCAGCCGCTCCGCCAGCTCTTCGGTGCGCCGGCGCCGGGACGCGTAGACGATGGCGGCGCCGCCCAGGTCGTCCGCTCGCGCTGTCGGCTTGCCCAGGTGCTCGGTGAGGATGGCATGGATGCGGGCGTCCTTCTCGTGCTTGCCGGCGAGCTGGACCTCGAAGGCCAGGTTGTCCCGCTCGACGCCGCCCTCGAACAGGGCCAGTTGCAGCCCCAGCTCGTCGCGAAAGTGCGCGAGGATCTCGTGGGTGACGTCCTGCTTGGCGGTGGCCGTGAAGCAGGCCACCGGCGGGGTGGGCAGCCGCTGGCGCTCCGCCAGGGTGCGGATGAAGCGGCTGGCGTAGAGATAATCCGGGCGGAAGTCGTGGCCCCACTTGGACAGGCAGTGCGCCTCGTCGAACACCCAGCAGCCGATCTCCCGGCTCGCCAGCATGTCCGCCACCGAGCGGTTGCGCAGCTGCTCCGGCGACAGGTACAGGATGGCGATGTCGCCCAGGCGCACCCGCTCCATCACGTCGCCGCGCTCGGGCGGGGTCAGCAGGCCGTGCAGGGCCGCGGCGTTGGTGGCGCCGGTCTTGCGGACCAGGTTGTCCACCTGATCCTTCATCAGCGCCTGAAGCGGCGAGATCACCACCGTCAGCGTGCCGCGGCGCGTATAGCGCACCAGCGCCGGCAGCTGGAAGCAGAGCGACTTGCCGCCACCGGTGGGCAGGATGGCGAGCAGCGGGTGCCCGGCGATGCCGTCCGTCACCACCGCCTGTTGCAGGCTCGCGCCGTCCACGCTGGCCGGCTGCGGACGGAAGGCGTCGAAAGCGAACCAGCGCCTCAGGCTCAGCTCGGGGTCGTGGGCCTCGCGGCACCAGGCGCAGTCCGGCTCGCCGCAGGGCACCTCGCGCAGCGCCGTCAGCAGGCTTGCGGTGGCCGGGAAGCGCTGCCGCACCCAGGGCGGCAGCACCGAGTTGCCGCCGGCCACGGTGAGCCAGGCGGCGGCATAGGCGAGCACCGGGCGCAGCCGGATGTCCGCGATGTGGTCCAGGATCAGCCGGGGTGCGGCCGTGGTGCAGGCGCGGCCGGCCCAGCGCGCGAGCAGGGTGTCGCGCACCTGCTGCACCGAGGCCAGCGGCGCCCCGAGCAGCCGGAACACGGCCGCGAGGCCGTCGCCCCCCGTGGGGTTGTCGTCCAGCAGCGTCGCGCCCTGGAAGCAGAAGCGGTAGACCGCCAGCAGGTCCGCCTCGCTCGCATCGGCCGCCAGGCGCCGGACGAATTCCCCGCCCTGCTCGCGCAGCACCTGTGCCGCCAGCCGGCAGTCCGCCACCGGGTCGGCGAGGCTGTCGCGCACCAGCTTGTAGTCCTTCACCAGCCGGTGATAAGGGTTTTGCGGGAAGGCCAGCGGCGAGAGGTAGAGCGTGTCGACGATGGGCCGCCGGAGCAGCGCCAGGGCCGGGGCCAGCGCCCGCAGCGTCGGCAGGTCGTGCCCCAGCAGGTTGTGCCCGATGACCGTCTCCGCGTCGCCGGCAAACGCCGTCAGCTCCGCCAGCGCGCGGCTGAGGTCGAACCGGCCCTCGCGCCGGAAGGCCCGCTCGCCGCCCTGTCCGTCCCGCCCGTCGGCGACGAGCGCGCCGATCTTGTGCACGGCGCCGTCCGCCCCGGTTTCCAGATCCAGCAGCAACGCCTGATCGACGAGGGCATCGATCGGCGCGAAGGTCCCGGCGGGTTCGCGCGCGTCTCCCATGGCTCAGGCCGCGGCAGAGGCGGCGGTGACACGCCGGCGATGGTGTTGGAGGATTTCCCGGGCCATAGGCGCACCATCCTAGCCCGCTTCTGGCTTTGTCTGCCGTATCGGGCAGTCTGCTGGCCTGGGGTTACACCAGCGACAGCAGCGTGCAGGCCCCTGGTGGTTGGGGCAGCGGCTTTGCGCAATCCGATACGACCATGCGGAGCACGAACGGCTTCGTGACAGCTGCCGCGCTGCGCTAGAGTATCGGGATAGATTCGTTACCGCATTGCTGTCAACAGCCGTTCTGTGGGATTGCCAGGATGTCCGTCGAAGAAATCAAGGCCAAGCTGCAAGCCGAGCTGCCCGAGCTGCTGCGGCAGGATGCGGGCTTTCGTGCGTGGCTGGAAGACCTCATTCGCAGCACGGCGGTCAGCGTCGAGAGCTTCGACGCCCGCTTCGACCGGGTCCTGAGGGAGTTTGCGGCCGAGCGGGAGGAACAGGCACGCAAGTGGGACGAGCAGAAGCGGGCCGACCAGGAACGCCAGGAAGCGCAGAACCGCAAGTGGGACGAGCAGAAGCGGGCCGACCAGGAACGCCAGGAAGCGCACAACCGCAAGTGGGACGAGCAGAAACGGGCCGACCAGGAACGCTGGGAAGAGCAGAACCGCAAGTGGCACGAGCAGCACCGCGCCGACCAGGAACGCTGGGAAGAGCAGAACCGCAAGTGGCACGAGCAGCACCGCGCCGACCAGGAACGCCAGGAAGAGCAGAACCGCAAGTGGCACGAGCAGCACCAACTCAACATGAAGACGCTGGAGGAGATCCGGAAAAGCCGCGTCCGCCAAGAGCAGGTGATCGGGGCGCTCGGCGCACGCTGGGGTCTCGCCTCAGAGGCCAGCTTCCGTGCTGCGCTGAAGGGCATTCTGGAGGAGTCCTTCGGTGTCGAGGTGATCAACGTCAACGAATTCGACGACGAGGGGACCGTCTTCGGCGTGCCGGATCAGGTCGAGATCGACATCATCGTGCGCAACGGCGAGCTGATCCTCTGCGAGCTGAAGTCGTCCATGTCGAAAGCGGACATCTACACCTTCGAGCGCAAGGTCCAGTACTACCAGCGTCGCCACGGCCGCACCGCCAGCCGCAAAATCGTCATCTCGCCGATGGTCCGGCCAGAGGCGCGGCCGGTGGCGGAGCGCCTGGGCATCGAGGTCTTCGGCTCCGCCGACGAGGTACCCGTGTCCTAGCCTCCGGGGGCGCACGCAGCCGTCGAGCCTTCACCCGCAAGGCCCGGCACCAGGCGCGTCACTCCAACGCCCCGCTCGTAGTCGTTGTCGGAGCCCAAGCCGCCGCGATTGCGCGGAAAACCAGGGACCTACCACGTTTTTTGATCGCCACGGCGCTCCAGCGTCGCGACGCATCCGGCGCCGCTCCAGCGGCGCGTGGCTGAGCGCGGGGTCGGCGGGGGTCGGGCGTCCTCGGCCACGGGCCGCTGGAGCGTGTAGAGCGGCGCCGCGGTTCTCGCGGTGGGGCTTGGCCAGCTGGTTCTGCACGTGCTTGCGCACCGTCGACGGGTGCTGCATCGCAGTGCGGGGATCATCCCAAAGAAAAGCGAGCCGACGCGGGACGCCAGCCCGGGTTAGCATCGCCGCCTGCAAGCTGATCGAAACAACCGCCCCGCGCACAGGTGCTTGCGCTGGGCCGCCAGACCACCGGAGACCCGCGATGCCTGTCTCGTTACTTGCCGCATGGCTGATGGCCGTCCAGCTCATGCTGCTCGCGCCGAGCGCTGTGACCGCCGCCGAAGTCGCCCCCATCGAGATCGACATGCCGCTGCATAAGGTCTCCGAGCACGTCTACTACGTGCGCGGGGTGCCGGGCATTGCCACCGACAATAAGGGCTTCATCTCCAACGCGGCCGCCATCGTCACCGACGACGGCATTGCCGTGGTGGACGCGCTCGGCTCGCCCTCGCTCGCCAAGCGCTTCATCGAGGAGATCCGCAGGGTCTCGGATGCGCCCATCAAGACCGTCATCGTCACCCACTACCACGCCGACCACATCTACGGTCTGCAGGTGTTCCAGGACCTGGGCGCCCGGATCATCGCCCCCGGCGGCTTCCAGGACTATCTGAGCTCGCCGGCGGCCGAGGAGCGGCTGACGGAGCGGCGCTTCTCGCTCGACCCCTGGGTCAATGACGACACCCGGCTGGTGCGCCCGGACGTGGTGATCGTGGAGCAGACCGAGCTCGGCCTGGGCGATGTGACCCTCGATATCCGCTATCTCGGCCCGGCCCATTCCGACGGCGACCTCGCCGTGCTGGTGCAGCCTGACAACGTGCTGATCTCCGGCGACATCATCTTCGAGGGCCGTGTGCCCTTCACCGGCAGTGCCGACACCAAGCGCTGGTTGGAAGTGCTGGAATCCCTGGACGACACCGGCATCAAGGCGCTGATCCCGGGCCACGGGCCGGCGGCCAGCGAGCCCGCGGCGGCCGTCTCCCGCACGCTGGACTATCTCAAGTACACGCGCGAGCAGATGGCGGCGGCGGTGGACGAGATGATGCCCTTTGCCGAGGCCTACGAGGCCGCGGACTGGTCACGCTTCCAGAAGCTGCCGGCCTTCGATGCCGCGCACCGGCGCAACGCCTACGGCATCTATTTGTCGCTGGAGCAGGAGATGCTGGGGGAGTGATCCCGAGTGCGAGCCAGCCCGCGTCAGAACAGCGACCGCAAGTCCAGCTCCGTCTCCGGCAGGGCGCTGATGCCCACGCGCGAGAGGTCGTGCACGCGGAACCGGGTGGTGTAGGCCCCGTCCTCGGGGTCGCGATAGACGTCCAGGTGCCTGCCCACGATGTCCACCAGCCAAACCTCGGCCACGGCGAAGCGGGCGTAGAGCGGCAGCTTGCGGTCGCGGTCGTGGGCCAGGGTGCGGTCCGCCACCTCGACGACGACGAGGATGTCCTGCGGTCCGGGGTGGGCCTGCTCGTAGAAGTCTTCGCGCCAGCGCAGCAGGGCAAGGTCTGGTTGCGGGGCGGAGAAATCGCCAAGCAACACGGGATCCTGGGCGGAGACGATGGCCGCGTCGCCGACTGCCCGGGAGAAGAGCCGAACAAAGCGCTTGACCCGGCTGGCGTGGGCGGGACCGATGGGCGGCATGTCGAAAAGCTCTCCGTCGATCAGCTCGATCCGCGCCTCGGGATCCAACACGCCGGTCTCGCCCATGCGGAAGTACTCACACACGGAGATCCGGTGGCGCTCGGGGAATTGGACGGCGACGCTGGACATGGCAGTGAATCCGATGCTCGGCTCCGGGCAGGATAGCCGAAGCGCGGGCTCAGAACCGCACCCGCACCCGATAGGTCAGCACCGTCTCGCCCTCCGCGGGCACGGTGAGCTTCCAGACCGCGGTGTTGGCGTTGCCGACGGCGTGCGGGGCGCTCTCCTCCAGCATCTTCCAGTCGCCCGGGATGCGTTCCTGCACGGTCACGGGCTGGGGCTCGGGCTTGGCGTTGCGGATGCGGATCTCGTAGGCGCTGTCGAATTCGTACTGCCAGGGGCCGGTGCCGGAGCGCTTGTCGAAGGCGGTCTGCTTGCGCTCTGCCGTCACGTCGAAGGACTCGCCGAGCTTGAGGCGCACGGTCTCGTTCTTCGGCGTGTGGTCGATGCGGTCCTCGCCGACGAACTGGGCGTTGCCGGCGGCATCGCGCTTGTAGATGCGCACCGTGCCCGCCGGCAGGGGCATGCCGAGGTTGGAGGTCTCGTCGTTGGTGAGCTCCAGGAACACGCTCACGTCCATCTCCTCGGTCAACCGGCCGCGGGCACCGCGGTAGCTGCCCGGGTTGCCGCGGACCAGGAGCTCCTTGCCGACGGTCACGCCCGGGGCGTCGAGCAGCGACACCTGCTTGGTCTGGTTGTCCGCGATGGTGGTCGGTCGCTGGAGGGTGTAGAGGTGATACTCGAACAGGCTCTCCTCGCGCATCGGCGGCGCGGCGGCGGCGCGCGGCATGGCCTCCATCATCATCATGTCCGCCTGCGGCTCGTCGGCGATGTTGACCTCGCCGGCCACCAGCTGGAGCTTGGCATCGCGGTACGCCGTGCCGCTCTGGTTGGTGAGTGTGACCCAGCCGGTAAGATCCAGGCTCGTCTCATCCGGTGCCAGCTCGCCGACGTAGTCCGCCTCCCAGCTGAGACCACCGCTGAGGTACGACAGCTCCAGCTCCCGCTCGCCGGCGGCGGCATTGTCCAGCGCCAGCACCAGGGTCGGACGGTCGCGCAGGTTGGGCGGGATGTCGCGGTAGACGATGCGCCCGGGCAGCACGCCGTTGCGGCTCGCCTCGATGCGCTGCTCGGCACCGCTGCCGATGCGCAGCACCACGCCGTCGCTGGCGGCAAGCACGGTGGCGGTCTCTTCGGTCTCCTCGCCGGTGGTGGGGTGGGTGCGCACCACGCCCACCTCGCGGCCGACGTACTTCTCCAGCAGCTTGTCCGGGGTGAGCAGGTCGAAATCGAAGTTCTGCTCCAGCACCGTCACACCCGCCGCACCGGCGGTGTCGCGCAGCAGGGCCGTCTCCGGGCGGATGCGGGCGCTCACATCGCGAAAGGCCAGGTCCAGGCGGCCCGCGGGCAAGGTGAGCCGGCGGCGGTCCTTGATGAGTGCCAGATCCTGGTTGTAGATGGTCACGGCGACGGCCGTCTGCTCCGCGAGCGTGCTGCGCTGCTCCGGCACGCCGGCGGCGAGATCGGCCCCGACCTCGCCCGCATCCTTGCGCCCGGACTCTGACTCTGCCGTGCCCGCCATGGACGCGGGGGGATAGACGGGCGGTTGGGGCGGCGGCGCTTGCGGCGGTTGGGCCATGGTCGTCTCCGTGCCGATGAGGGTCAGGGCCGCGAGCAGCGCGGCGCGGATGCCGAGGCGTGTATGCATGGGTCACCTGTCGGTGGGCGCCGGACCCTGCCGGGACCGGCGAAAACGGTCAGCGCGAGCAGTGTAAACCAGCGTCCTGCGCCAGGCGCGAGCGCACTGCAGGGATGTGTGGACAGGATCGCATCGAGATGGCGCCGACGCAGCGGCGGCGGCGGTGAAGACTGCCGGCGGGTCCCCGCCGAAACAGCCGGCCGCGCTCAACCCCTGTGCGCACTGCCTGTTTCCCACTAGCCATCACCGTCTTCCGGATCGGCTTGTCCATCAGGAGAAAGCGCAGTCAGAGGTCCGCAAAATGATGAAAGTGATTCCGCGGTTCATTTTCCCTTTGACCGGGGTCAGGTTGTTGCTCCAGAGCGAGTAGCATTGTGGCCTCCATTATGCTTCCGACCACGCGTTTTCCAGCCCTTGGCGGGCTCGTCTCCCGCAGGGATGGTGACGCGCTGCATACGCGATGAATGCCGCCGGCCGTTCTATCAACGCCTGCTGCAGGCCGGTCGGCTCTGCTGCTGGGGAGCTGTCGATGTGCTCGGCCAAGCCGGCTGGGCAAGGGACACTGTCAATCCATTTAGGTTTCGGAGAATCTGATGAGTGAGCTGAGGGTCGTGGAAGAACCGTTTAAGAACAGCGCGGGCATCACTGGTGACGGAGACACTCGACGCGGTTGGCGCCGATTGCTTCTGTCGCTGCTCATTGGCGTACTGCTGGTGGCGGTCAGCGTGCCGCTGTGGCTATGGCTCGACTACCGCCAGAACAACGTCGTGTCGAGCAATGCGTGGGTGCGCGGGCGCATTGCGTACATGGGTGTCCCCGTGGAAGGCGTCGTTGCCGATGTCCTGGTGATGGACGGTGAGCCTGTGCGGAACGGCCAGGTGATCGCGCGCCTTTGGGACCGCGACCTTCAGGCCCAGCTGGCGTCCGCGCATGCGCGGCTGGAACAGGCCGGTCGGGAGCTCGAAGTGGAGCGCCTGGCCATTGCGCAGGAGCGGCGGCGCTTGCAGAGCGTGGCGGCCAAGGCGAGCGCACAGCTCGCAGCGGCAGAAGCCCGGGCCGATAACGCCAAGGAGCGCCACGAAGTCCTGGCCTCGCTGGCAGACGCGGGTGCGACCTCGCGCGAAGGCATTCGGGAAGCCGCAACCGAGCGCCGCGCCGCCGCCGCTGAGTGGGAAGCCGCCAAGGCGGCGCATCACTCCGCCATGGTGGATCAGGAGGGCCTGAGTGTCCGGGAGTCCGGTATTGCTGTCTTCGAGTCGCGGATGGCCTCGGCGCGCGCCGAGGTCGCGGAGCGGCAGGCGGCGCTGGAAAAACGCCTGATCCGCGCCCCGGAGAACGGGCGCGTGGTGCGGCGACTCGCGGAGCCCGGCACGTCCTTGGATTTGGGCGACCCAGTCCTGTCGCTCTGGCTCGGTGATGGCGTCTGGATCGAAGCCTGGGTCGACGAGGCCGATCTGTCGGATGTCAAGGTCGGCAGCACGGCGAGCGTCACCGTCAAATCCTTGCCGGGCCGGGTCCTGACCGGTGTGGTGGAGGCCGTGAGTGCCGCGCCCGACTTCACGGTGCCCGAGTCCGATATTCCTCAGCCCTTTCACGCGCGGATGCGCAATACGCCCGTGTTTCTGGTCCGCATCGCCATGGATGATGCAGCAGCGCATCTGGTGCCGGGGCTCTCCGCGGTGGTCGGCATCAGGATTGCCGACGAGCGGTTGCCACAGCTGGCGTCCGCGTCAGCGAAGCGCACCGTTTCGCAGTAATGAATGTGTCCAACAGCAGCCGTGCCGGGCAGCACCGGCACGGCACGCGGGGGCGCGGTGTGCGCTTTCGTGCATTACCGGCGAGTGTGCTCGCCGGGGATGGCGGGGCGGCGTGCCCCGGCCGGCACATGCCGTTCCATCTGCATTGGCCTGAGGGAGCGCCGGCGAATGGCGCCAAGCGTGATTTACGCAGTGCTCCCGCTAGGGAAGATCTTGCAATCGATTTACACGGGGTATATGCGTTATGAGCACAGGCTACATTTCTCTGGTGGGTGATGATCAGGCCGGCGCCGGCCGGGAATCCCCGGGTATCGGCATTTCGGAAGCAGGGGCGTCCCTGTTACGCATCAAGCGCCCACCGCAGCCGGATGCTGCCGGTCTCGCCGGCCGCGGCGCCACGGTCTTCTGGCGCCCGAAGGGCAATCTCACGCAGCTTCAGATCACGCTGCTCGTGCTGCTGGTGATGCTGCCGTTCGCTGTGGTATCGCTGCGCATCCTGGCGCTGCCGGGCTTCATCGCAACGGGAACGCCGCTGGACACGGTTCGCGTCCTTGGCGCCTCGCTCACCGACGTCCTGTCGCTCGGCAATGCGCACGAGGAGATGCAAAGGCCCATTTTCAGTCTGCTTTTCATCCCCGCTTGCGCGCTCTTGGCGGTGCTCGCACGGCTGACCCTGGGTATTCGTGTGCTCGGCATTCGCGCCATTCTGATTGCGCTGAGCTTCTATATTGCCGGCATCGTGCCCAGCCTGGTACTCATATTTTTGACCTTCGGCCTCATTGCCTTGGCGCGACCGCGTTTGAAGCGCATGGGGCTGCCCTACTTCGCCCGCGTGTCGACGATTCTGGGTCTGGTGGCGGGGCTCATGGTGGTCGCGCTGATCGCCGGCCCCTGGCTCAAGCAGGAGACCATGTGGAGCGTGGCCTTCTTCCCGGTGGTCGTGCTGGCACTGCTGGCGGAGGGCGTTGCGCGCACGGCGGACCGCGAGGGGCTTCAGGCGGCGCAATGGCGCTTGTTCACCACTATCACGCTCGCCCTGGTCATGGCGGCCATCGGCTATCTGCCGGTGGTCACGGCGTTGCTGCTCGAGTTTCCGGAGCTCGTGCTGGCGCAGATCGCAGCGATCCTGCTGATCGCGGAGTTTCTGGACCTGCGCCTGCTGCAGGAGTGGGAAGCGAAGCGAAGCGGCTTGGCACTGCCCCGCTTGTTCTCGAACAAGGCTGCATTGAAGGTGGCCGTGGTGCGGAATCGCTCGTTCAGGAATGTCATCGCGCGTCTGGGGCAGCGTTGCCCGGAGAAGTACGGTCGGCGGTCGGTTCAGCGCATCGTCGATGCGCTGCGTGAGGGTGGCCATGAGGTACAGCTGTTCGAGGGGGATATGTCGCTGTTGCCCAGTCTGCGTGAGTACCTGCCTGCGAATTCGCGTACCGGCGAGCCCAGCGGCTTGGTGTTCAATCTCGGCTATGGCATACAGGGCGATGCGCGCTATACGCATGTGCCGGCGATGCTGGAGATGGCGGGGATTGCGTACACGAGTGCCAGTCCCCTGGGGCATGCCCTCGCGCTGGATAAAGTGGTTGCGAAGGTGCTCATGCAGTCGGCGGGTATCCCGACGCCGGCATTTTGTGTCATGGCGGACCCGAAAGACGACACCGGTGGGCTGCGCTATCCGCTCATCGTCAAGCCGCGCCACGAGTCATCGAGCTTCGGGCTGGCGGTGGTCAAGGATCGCAGCGAGCTGGAAGCGGCGGTGAGCAACATCATCACGACGTATAAGCAAGGTGCGCTGGTCGAGGAGTTCATCGAGGGACGGGAGGTCAACGTGGGGTTGATCGGCAATAACCCGGTGGAATGCCTGCCGATTGTGGAAATCGACTTCCACGGTCGAGCGGACACAGCCCTGACCCATGAGGACAAGTTCAAGACCAAGGCGGATGAGCCCGGGAAGATCTGCCCTGCACCGCTTGAAGAAGGGCTTGCGCAGCGTTGCCGCGACATCTCCATCGCCTGTTTCCTCGCCTGTTTCTGCCGCGACTATGCACGGGTCGATATCCGTATCTCGGAGTCGGGCGAGCCTTATGTGCTGGAGATCAATTCCATGGCGACCTTGGGCTGGACCGGGTCCTTCGTCACGGCTGCAAAGACGGCGGGTTATTCCTTTACGGATATCATCTGTCGGATCGTCGAGGTGGCGCGGGAGCGCTACCGGACCGAGGGTGCTTCGCAGCTGCTGGGCTTACCGGCGTCCATCGCCGCCGATCCACGCTTCATTCAGCCGGTGTTCGAGGATGTGGCGCCGCCCATGGCCCTGGCGGCAGGTGAGCGGTGATCCGCCGGGGCCGCTGACAGGGTGGCGGCAGATGGGCGGGCGGACGCTTGGGGTGGCGGCGCCTGGCACTGCCGCAGATCCCTGAGTGTGTGTGGGTCAGTCCATCGCGCCGCCATGGAACCTGACCTCACACATGGACGCGCGCCCTGTCGGCCGGCGCAGGTCGACGATGCGCAGCACTGGGTTGCTGAAGGCGAAGGAGCGGAAACGCGGTCTGATCTCCACGCAGTGGAAGCCTGAGAACAGCCGGGCGTACCGGCCAGCCTTGTCGTAGACCTCCGGCACCTGGTCCTGCATGTTCAGGCCGGCGAAATAGCGCCCGTACATGAAGCTGCTCGCGACATAGAAGTCGGGCTCATGGCCTGGCGCGTCGGCAGCGAGCCCGGAGATGTCGTGCACGGTGGCCCACGCGTCGCGGGTATATGACTCGAACACATAATTGCCCGGATGCTGCTCTACGAAGGCCGCCACGGCTTCCCGCGTGTCTCGGTTCAGGTCATAGAGCAGATTGAGCGAGACATAGCCTGGGTAGCCCAACAGCGTCAGCGCACCCAGACCCAGCAAGAGCTGCTTGTGCGCCGACGCAGCGGCGGCGAGGCGGGAGAGCAGCTTCACGAAGAAGTAGATCAATCCCGGCACCGCCGGGATCACGTAGCGCTGGAAATCCGGAAACGGCTTGGTGGGTGAGAGCTCGACCACGAAATAGGCCACCGCGATGAACAACAGCAGCACACGCTCCAGCCGGTCGAGCTTGTCAAAATTGACCGCGGCCCACAGCGAGGCCGCCACGGCGGCAAGCGCCAGCGGCAGGGTCATGCCTGGGATCAGGCTGTTCACCAGATGGAAGCTGAACAGGTGCTCCAGCGGCCTGATGCTGAGCCCATGCCCGCTCAGCGCATGCTCGCCCTCGAACAAGAAGCCTTTCAGGAAGCCTGCGGGGTCCCAGAGTATTGGGTAATTCACGATCAGGAACACGACGGCCGCGGCTGCGGCGGCATCGAGGCCCAGCCTGACATACGCCCGCGCCGGCCTCGGTGCCACCAGCAACAGCGCCAGCAGATAGACGACGCCGAGCAGCAGTGACTTGTAGTGCGAGGAGAAGGCCAGTCCGGTGGCCAGGCCGAGCAGCAGGGCCAAGTGCTGCGTCGGCTCCGCCAGGAAGCGTGCGAGCGCCAGCAGCGAGAGGTAGCAGAAGAAGGTCAGCAGCAGGTCCTCTTTGAAATAATGCGCATGGATGAGGATGATGGGCGACAGCGCCACGCCCGCGGCCACCGCAAACCCCGCCGCCACCCCGAGACGGGGCCTGGCCAGCAGATACATGAGCAGCACCAGGCCTGCTGCCGCCATGGCGGAGACCGAGCGCCCGAGCCGCGTGACGGCCTGTAGGTCCTCGGCCTGCACGCGCGCGTTGACCAGTCGCGTCGCCTGCAGCAGCAGCAAGGGATGCTTGAAATCCTGGACGAAGTCCGCCGTGAAGCCCGCCTTCTTGGACTCGTCGCTGTGGTAGTACCGGGAGAAGTCATTGCTCGCGACGAAGAGTCCGGCCGCGCACAGCACCAGCGCCACGACGCCGAGCCACTCGACCATGCGCCCGCGGGCAGCAGGGGCTTGCCGCATCGCGCCTTCGCGGCTGGTTGCCTCTGGGGTCTCGGCCAAGGTCTGATACTCCTGAAATCGACGCGGCGCGGCGGCCCGCTGCACGCGCCGGCAGCAACGACGATTATCCCGCAGGACCATGGCTCACACCGGGTGCTTCTGAGCACCGCACGGGCGGGAGACAACAGGGCCCGGCAGGGCGCTGCACTGGCCCGGATCCCGGCCGCCTCTGGGTCGCGTCGCCGCAGCCGCCTATAATCCCGGGCTTTTCTCGGAGCCCCGGTTCCAAGCCCCAGTGCCCAAGCTCGCCGCCGCCATCGCCAAGGTGGGCAGCACGACGCTGCTCTCGCGCGTGCTCGGCTTCGTGCGCGACCTGCTCGTCGCGCGGCTGTTCGGTGCGGATGCCGCCACCGATGCCTTCTTCGTCGCCTTCAAGGTGCCGAATCTGCTGCGGCGGCTGTTTGCGGAGGGCGCCTTCGCGGCGGCGCTGGTGCCCGTGCTGGAAGAGTATCGGCAAGCGCGCCCGGCGGCGGACCTGAAGGACTTCGTGGATCGCGCCGCGGGCAGTCTGGCGCTCGTGCTGTTCGCGCTCACTGCGCTCGGCGTGCTGGCGGCGCCGCTGCTGGTGCTGGCCTTCGCCCCGGGCTTCGCGGCGGATGCCGAGACTTATGTCCTGTCCGCGGCCATGCTGCGGCTGACCCTGCCGTATGCCTTTTTCATCGGGCTGACGGCCTTCGCCGGCAGCATTCTGAACACCTACGAGCGCTTCGGCGTGCCGGCCTTCACGCCGGTGCTGCTGAACCTGGTGCTCATCGCCTGCGCGCTGTGGCTCGCGCCGCGGCTCCATGAGCCCGTCATGGCGTTGGCCTGGGGGGTGCTGCTGGCGGGGCTGGTGCAGCTCGCCTTCCAGCTGCCTTTCCTGGCGCGGCTGGGGCTGCTGCCGCGCCCGCGGCTCGGCTTCCGGCATCCGGGGGTGCGGCGCATCGGCCGGCTCATGGGGCCGGCGCTGTTCGGCGTGTCGGTGGCGCAGCTGGCGCTGCTCATCGACACCCTGCTGGCGTCTTTCCTTGCCACCGGCAGCATCTCCTGGCTCTACTACTCCGACCGGCTGGTGGAGTTTCCGCTCGGCATCCTCGGCGCGGCGCTCGGCACGGTGATTCTGCCCCGGCTGGCGCGCGGCGGCGCATTGGGTGCCGTGTCGGGTGCCGGCGCCGACTTCTCCCGCATCCTGGACTGGGCGCTGCGCTGGGTGCTGCTGCTGGGCGTGCCGGCGAGCCTCGGCCTGATGCTGCTGGCGGGGCCGGTGCTGGCGACGCTGTTTCTGTCCGGCAGCTTCGGCGCGGGCGATGTCGCCATGTCGCGGCAGAGCCTGGTGGCCTATGCGGTCGGCCTCACGGGCTTCATGGCCGTGAAGGCCCTGGTGCCCGGCTATTACGGCCGCCAGGACGTACGCACGCCGGTGCGCATCGCGCTGCTGGCCATGGTCGTGAACCTGGTGCTGAGCCTGGTGCTGATGTTCCCCTTCGGCCACGCCGGGCTCGCCGCGGCGACATCCCTTGCGGCGCTGCTGAACGGCGGGCTGCTGCTGGCCGTGCTGGTGCGCGCCGGCGTCTACCGGCCGGCACCGGGCTGGCCGGCGCTGCTGCTGCGGGCGCTGGCGGCAAACCTGGTTATGGCGCTTGGGCTCTGGTGGCTCGCGGGGCCGACGGCGGGCTGGCTGACCGCGGATGGCCTCGGGCGGGTGCTGCGCCTTGCCCTGGTCATCGCCGCCGGCGCCGCCGCTTACGGTGCGACGCTGCTGCTGCTCGGGGTGCGGGCGCGGGATTTGCGTGAGCCGCCGGAGGCGGGCGGCGCATGATCATGCAGTGGCCGGCGGCGCGGGCGGTCTATAATCCGCGGCTTGATTCCGCCACAGACCCCAGCCCGAGCAACCGAGCGCGATGAGACTGATCCGGGGCCTGCACAATCTGCGCGCGCAAGACCGCGGCTGTGTCGCCACCATCGGCAACTTCGACGGCGTGCACCTGGGCCATCGCGCCGTGTTCCGCCGCCTGCTCCAGCGCGGCCAGGCCCTTGGCCTGCCGGCGACCGTGATCACCTTCGAGCCCCAGCCGATGGAGTACTTCCAGCCGGACGCGGCGCCGGCGAGGCTCACCCGGCTGCGCGAGAAGCTCGCCGCCATCCGCGCCGACGGCATCCACCGGGTGATGCTCCTGGAGTTCGGCCCCCGGCTCGCGGCCATGCCGGCGGACGCCTTCATCGAGCAGCTCCTGGTGCAGGGCCTCGGTGTGCGCTTCCTGCTGGTGGGGGACGACTTCCGCTTCGGGCGCAACCGCGGCGGCGACTTCCGGCTGCTCCAGGCCGCCGGTGCCCAGCGCGGCTTCGAGGTGGAGAACCTGCACACCATCACCCATGGCGAGGAGCGCATCAGCAGCACCCGGGTGCGCGAGGCCCTGGCCCGCGGCGAGCTGGATCAGGCCCGCCACCTGCTGGGCCGTCATTACGCCATGCGCGGGCGGGTGGCCCATGGCGACAAGCGCGGGCGCAGCATCGGCTTCCCGACCGCCAATCTGCCGCTGCACCGGCGGGTGAGCCCGCTCTCCGGCGTCTATGCCGTGACGGTGCGGGACCTCGACGGCAGTCGGCTGCCGGCGGCGCGGCCCGCCGCCTGGGCCGAGCCGTGGCCGGCGCTCTGGCCCGCGGTGGCCAATGTCGGGCACAGACCCACCGTGGATGGCCGGGACACGCGGCTTGAGGTGCACCTGCTCGATTTCGACGGCGACCTCTACGGGGCCCACCTGGAGGTGGCATTTCGGCTCAAGCTGCGGGCTGAGCAGCGCTTCGCGTCGTTCGAGGCGCTGAAGACGCAGATCGCTCGGGATGCCGCAGCGGCGCGCGCTTACCTCGGCATCGGCTGAGTGCTGTGCCGGCTCAGCCCCGCTCGCCGCTCTCCGCGCCGTCGGGCGGGTCGCCGTCATCCTTGCGTGAGGCCTCGTCGGACTCAAGGCCCGCCGCGCGCAGGAAGGTCTTATGGGCATCCACCCACAGCTCCATGTTGCGCTGGGTCATGCGGTTGATCGCGTCGAAGGGGGTCTCGCCCCAGGTCTCCGTCAGCTGCTTCTGCTGCTCGGCGAAGGCGTCCAGGGAGTGCTCCAGATAGCGTGCGAACACGCCCTGGAGGGTGCCGCCGTAGAAGCGGATGATCTGCGCCAGCATGTTCGCGGAGAAGAGCGGCTCGCCGCCCGCCTCCTCCTCCAGCATGATCTGCAGGAGGATGGAGCGGGTCAGGTCCGCGTCGTTGGCCGTGTCCAGCACCCGGAAGGGGACGCCCCGCATCACCAGATCCCGCACATCGGCGATGGTGATGTAACGGCTGAGCTCGGTGTCGTAGAGACGCCGGTTCGGGTACTTCTTGATGATGCGCTCGGTGGGCATGGCGGGCGGGGGACAGCGGGATGGTCCCCCCAGTCTAACCTACGTGCGACGGGGTTGAGCCGGCGGGGATCAACGGCGACGGCTCGGCATGATCGGATCGCCGCCGCGGGCCGGCTCTGCTCCCCGCCGCGGGGCCGCCTCAGCCCCGCTCCACCGCCAGTGCCACGCCCTGACCACCGCCGATGCAAAGCGTCGCGAGGCCCTTCTTGGCGTCGCGCTTCTGCATCTCGTGCAGCAGGGTCACCAGCACCCGGGCGCCGGAGGCGCCGATGGGATGGCCGATGGAGATGGCGCCGCCGTTGACGTTCACCTTGTCGGCGTCCCAGCCCATGTCCTTGTTGACGGACAGGGCCTGGGCGGCGAAGGCCTCGTTGGCCTCGATCAGGTCCAGGTCGGCGACGCTCCAGCCGGCCCTCTCCAGGCACTTGGTGGAGGCGGGGATGGGGCCGGTGCCCATGATGGCCGGGTCCACGCCGGCGGTGGCGAAGGCCTTGATGCGCGCAAGCGGCGTCAGGCCCAGCGCCTGCGCCTTGGCCTCGCTCATGACCACCACGGCGGCGGCGCCGTCGTTGATGCCCGACGCGTTGCCGGCGGTGACCGTGCCTGCCTTGTCGAAGGCCGGGCGCAGCTTGGCGAGCTTGTCCGCAGTGACGCCGGCGCGGGGGAACTCGTCCTTGTCGAAGATCACCGGGTCACCCTTGCGCTGCGGGATTTCCACCGGGACGATCTCGTCATCGAAGCGTCCCGCAGCCTGGGCGGCCTCGGTCTTCTGCTGGGAGTCGGCCGCGAAGGCGTCCTGAAGGTCGCGGGAGAAATCGTACTTCTTTGCGATATTCTCTGCGGTGACACCCATGTGGCAGTTGTTGAAGGCGTCCCAGAGACCATCGACGATCATGCTGTCGGTCATCTTCCAGTCGCCCATGCGCTTGCCATCCCGTGAGCCGGGCAGGACGTGCGCGGATTGGCTCATGCTCTCCTGGCCGCCGGCGATGACCACCTCGGCGTCGCCGCACAGGACGGCCTGCATGGCAAGATGCACAGCGCGCAGTCCGCTGCCGCAGACCTGGTTGATGGTCATGGCCGGCACGCTGTGCGGCAGGCCCGCGTGCAGGGTGGTCTGGCGCGCCGCGTTTTGGCCGACGCCTGCGGTGAGCACCTGGCCCAGGATGACCTCGTCGATCTGCTCGGGCTTGAGGCCGGTGCGCTCCAGCAGCGCCTTGACGACGACGCTCCCGAGCGCCGTGGCGGGCAGCGACGCGAGGCTGCCACCGAAGCTTCCGACGGGGGTACGTGCTGCGGCGACGATGACGGCGGTTTGGGACATAAGACCGATCTCCTCGGGTTTGGTGGAATGGGTCTGATCTGGGCGGGCGAGCGCCTGCCGGCCGAAGGCCGCGGGCCCGGGTGGGAAGCCTACTACGTCCGCTGTCCGGATGCCCTCGGTGCATGGGCGGGAGCTCGGGCCAGGCAACCATGCAGCATCTGTGGAACGGGGCGTGCGGCCGGTGTCGAAAGCGGTCCGGGCATCCGCCGCGGCGGGATACCGGCCGGCTGCCAGCCTTGCGGCCCCCGGGGCGCCTGCGCGCGCAAGTCTAAGGCGTTTTGTTGCAGTGCACAAATTTCCGTGCTAGCGTGACTTCAATACCACTGAGAGGAGGGCGGCAGCGACCGCAAAAAGCATGGCAGACAACACCCTGTTCGGCGATAACTGGCTCAAGCTCCAGCAGCAGTATTGGGAAGGCCTCACGGACATGAGCCGCAAGGCCATGGGCCTCGAGGCCCCGAAACAGAATCCCTGGGAAGCGGCCATGGACCAGTGGTGGCGGGCCGTCTCGCCCGCCGCGAGCGACCCCTCCAGGCAGTTCATGGACCGGCTCATGGACCAGGGCAAGGCCTACTTCGCCACCGTGGAGCGCTTCACCCGCGGCCTCGCCGGCGCCGACGCCACGGGCAACGGCTGGGATGCCCTGAACAAGACCTTCGACGACATGCAGCGCGCCTTCACCGATGCGCTCCAGGGCAATTTCGGCATGCCCGGCAGCGACCCGGGCGGCGCAGCCGAGGACGCCATGCACCGCATGCTGGGCTTCTGGGAAATGCCGCTCGACAACTGGCAGCGCATGATGTCGTCGCTCTCGCCGATGATGCCGGGCGACATGCTCCGCAACATGCCGCATGAGCAGGTCAAGGAGAGCTTCGACCGTATGCTCTCCGCCCCCGGTCTCGGCTACACCCGCGAAGAGCAGGCGCAGTATCAGGATCTGACGCGCCGCTCGCTGGACTACCAGCGGGCCTTCCAGGAGTACATGGCCTTCTTCGCCAAGCTCGGTGTCCAGGCGGTGCAGGAACTGCGGGAGCTGGTGCAGTCGCGGGCCGAGGAAGGCAAGCCAATCGGCTCCGCCCGCGAGCTCTACGACAGCTGGGTGGCCTGCTGCGAGACGGCCTACGCGGAGCAGGTCAGCACGCCGGAATATGCCCGCATCCACGGCCGCCTCGTGAACGCCCAGATGGCGCTCAAGAAGCGCATGTCCCTGATGGTGGACGAGACCCTGGGGGCTTTGAACATGCCCACCCGCAGCGAGCTGCGCACGCTCCAGGACCGCATGCAGGAGACCCGCCGCGAGAACAAGCGCCTGCGTCGCGAGCTCGATGGCATTCGCCGCCAGATCGGCGAGCGTCCGGCGATCGCCGCCTCGGCTGCGGCACCCGCGGCACCCAAGAAGAAGGCCGTTGCGCGGAAGAAGACGGCCGTAAAAACAGGGCCGGGCTGAGGACTGAGCGCTGAGCGCTGGGGCTACCGCCCCTCCCCCTCGTCACTCCCTATCAAAGCACCACCGCTGAGGACACCGCCCCCATGTTTCCAATCGACATTCGCCCTGACAAGCTTGGCGACGAGATGCTCGACTACAGCCGCAAGCTGGGTCAGGGCATGGAGAACCTGATCAATGCCGGCGAGATCGACACCGGCGTCACACCCAAAGACGCCGTCTACCACGACGATAAGCTCACTCTCTATCGCTATCGCCGCCCGTCAGACGTGGCGCAGCAGAAGGTGCCCCTGCTGGTGGTCTACGCGCTGGTGAACCGCCCCTACATGACCGACATCCAGGAGAACCGCTCCACCATCAAGGGTCTGCTCGGCACCGGTCAGGACGTCTACCTCATCGACTGGGGCTACCCGGACCAGGCCGACCGCTCCCTGACCCTGGACGACTACATCAACGGCTACCTCGACGGCTGCGTGGACCACATCTGCGACAAGCACGGCCTGGACAGGATCAACATCCTGGGTATCTGCCAGGGCGGCACCTTCAGCCTCATGTATACGGCGCTGCATCCGAGCAAGGTGCAGAACCTCGTGACCATGGTCACGCCGGTGGACTTCAAGACCCCGGATAACCTGCTCTCCAGCTGGGTGCAGAACATCGACGTCGACCTGGCCGTGGACACCATGGGCAATGTGCCGGGGGAGCTCCTGAACTGGACCTTCCTGAGCCTCAAGCCCTTCAGCCTCACGGGGCAGAAATACGTCAACATGGTCGACCTGCTGGACGACCCGGACAAGGTCAAGAACTTCCTGCGCATGGAGAAGTGGATCTTCGACAGCCCGGACCAGGCGGGTGAGACCTTCCGGCAGTTCATCAAGGACTACTATCAGAACAACGCCTTCATGGAAGGCACCGCCCGCGTCGGCGACCGGCCGGTGGATCTCAAGCAGATCACCTGCCCGGTCCTGAACATCTTTGCGCAGCAGGACCACCTGGTGCCGCCGGCGTCGTCCAAGGCCCTGAACGGCATGACCGGCTCCGAGGACTACACCGAGCTCGCCTTCCCCGGCGGGCACATCGGCATCTATGTGAGCGGCAAGGCGCAGAAAGAGGTCACCCCCGCCATCGGCAACTGGCTCAACGAGCGCAGCTGAGCCGCCGGCGCGTCAGGGACGGCGCGTGGCCCTGGCCCCAAGCCACGGCCGCGCACCCTGCCGCGCGCCGACCTGCGCCGCAGAGGAGAATGGGTGATTACCTCATCCATCAACAAGTGAAACATTGACTGTCCGCTAAGGCATGGACTTTCCTCCCGACGACTCATCCCCCGCCCGCTCCAGCCCGTCCGCTGGATTCGACATCTCAGCGCCACGCGTTTGACCAGGCCACTGCGCTTCGGCGAGCGTTGCCCACAATGGTTTTCCGCTCTGCACCTCAACTGGAGTCACAGTGATGTCCAATCCAAAGCAAGCCCTCGCCGCCGTGGCGGCCCTCTGCGCCGTGCTCGGCAGCGCCACCGCCGTCGCCGCCGACCAGCCCGTCGCTGAGCTCGCCGCGCTCAAAGGGACGGTTCTCGTGGAGCAGGGTGACGGGTATGTCGCCGTGGATGCGGGCACGCCGCTGCATGCCTCCGCCCGGCTGTTCGTGCTGGAAGAGAGCCAGGCCACCCTCACCTTTGCCGACGGCTGCCGGGAGGAAATCCAGGGCCCCAGCCTGCGGACCCTGATGGCCGATGACACCTGCCGGACACCCGCCGCCACGGATCTGGAGACGGCGGCGGCCGACGCCGCAGCAAGCCCCGATGCGATGCTGCTGACGCGGGCGGCGACCGCCCAGGGTGTCGATCAGGCCGGCCTCATCGGCCTCGGCGTCGCGGCCGCGGCGGGCTTCACCTGGGCCGCCACGAATGATGACGCCGACCGCAGTCCGCGCCCCATCAGCCCGCAGTAACGTGCTTGGGGTACTGGCCGGGCGCGGGTGAAGCGCCTGACGCCGGAGCCCATGCCGCCGCAACCGCCGTGCCCCGCTGGAGCGTCGCTCCCGCCGCGGCGGCTGCGGCCCTGATTTTGCTGCTGCGCAGCGCGGTCCTCAACCCCGGCCTGCTTGCTTAACAGGCTCTTCCCCCTCCAGCTTTTCCTCAGGCTCACGGCCCCCGCCGCTGCGTCAGATCGCTCACCCCGCCAGCGCTTCTTCCCGGCCTGCCAGCGCGGCGCCATGGCGTACGGCCACCAGCTCTGCGGCAATGGACACGGCGATTTCCGCCGGGCGCCGGCCCCCCAGGGGCAGGCCCACCGGGCCGCGCAGCCGCAGCGCCTGGGCAGGCGTCACGCCAAGGTCCTCGAGCCGCTGTCGGCGTGCCGCCTGGGTACGCTGCGAGCCCAGGGCGCCCACGTAGAAGGCCTCGCCGCCCAGGGCTTCCATCAGTGCCATCTCATCGAGCTTCGGGTCGTGGGTCAGGGTGACCACGGCGCTGCGGGGATCGTCTGCGAGATCGCGCACGCAGTCATCCGGCATGCGGGGGTCGAGCTCCGCGCCCAGGCCCGCCAGCTCCGCCAGCCGCTCCCGACGCGGGTCGCAGACGATGACCCGGTACCCCAGCGCCCGCGCCATGGGCACGAGATGGCGGGTGATGTGCACGGCGCCGATGACGACCAGCCGCAGACAGGGCCCGAAGGTGCGCTCCGCCGTGCTGCCGTCGAAGTGGAAGATGGCATCGTCAGCGCCCGTCGACGCGGCAAGGTGCAGGCTGGCCTCGCCCGTGGTAAGACAGAGCCGGCGGCGCAGGCTGGCGCGGGCGATGACCCGCTCCTCCAGCAGCCGCCACGGGGCCGGGTCCTCGATGCGCTCCACCAGCAGATCGAGCCGGCCGCCGCAGGGGATGCCGAAGCGCAGCGCCTCGTCGCTGTCCACGCCATAGCTGATGAGCCGCGGCAGGGGCGCGGCGTCGAATTCGCCGTCCCGGACCCGCCGCAGCAGGTCCGCCTCCACGCAGCCGCCGGACACCGAGCCGGTCTCGCGGCCGTCCGCGTCCAGCAGCAGCAGCGAGCCCGGCGGACGCGGCGAGGCGCCCCAGGTGGCGGCGACGGTGAAGAGCCACCCCGGGCGCTCGCCGAGCGCGACGATGGCCGCGAGCAGCCGCTCGTCGTCGCTCACGGGCTCCGCCGCGGTCTGTGGGAGCGGGTGCGAGGAAGGGTCGGTCACGATCGATCTGCCTGCGGCGCGGGCCGCTGCGGCGGCGCCGCTTCGAGGCGGATGGGCAGGCTGCGCACCGGTGTGCCGGTGGCGGCGAGCACGGCGTTGCAGACGGCGGGTGCGATGGGCGGCAGGCCCGGCTCGCCGACGCCGCCCGGCGCCGCGTTGGACGGCAGGATGTGCACACTGATCTCCGGCATGTCGCTCATGCGCAGCAGCGGAAAGTCGTCGAAGTTGCCCTGCTGCACGCGCCCCTGGGACACGGTGATGGCGCTCTTCAGCGTGGCCGTGAGCCCGAAGGCGATGCAGCTCTCCATCTGGGCGATGACGATGTCCGGGTTGACGACAAGCCCGCAGTCGACGGCACAGACCACGCGGTGCACACGCACCTGGCCGGCACTGACGGAGACCTCCGCCACCTGCGCCACATAGCTGCCGTAGGACGCGGCCACGGCGATGCCGCGGTGGCGCCCGGCGCCGCTCGGGGTGTCCCAGCCGGCGCGCTCGGCGGCGAGGTTCAGCACGCCCAGGTGGCGCGGTGCGTCGGCGAGGAGGCCGCGGCGCAGGGCGAGCGGGTCCTGACCGCCGGCGGCGGCGAGCTCGTCGAGGAAACACTCCGTGACCCAGGTGTTCTGGGAGCTGCCGACGGCGCGCCAGAAGCCCACCGGCACCGGTGTGTGCTCAAGGCTGCAGGCGAGCGCAATGTTCGCAATGCTGTAGGGCAGATTCACGGCGCCTTCCACGGCGGTGCGGTCAATGCCGTCGGCGACGGCCGCCGGGCGCACCCGTGCAAGGATGGACGGGCAGACGATGTGATGCTTCCACAGCACCGGCATGCCGTCCAGGTCCAATCCGCCGCGCAGCCGGTGCAGCCCCGCCGGGCGGTAGAAGTCGTGGCGGATGTCGTCCTCGCGGGTCCAGATCACCTGTACCGGCCGGCCGAGCGCCTTGGACAGGCTCACGGCATCGCGCACGAAGTCCTGCTCGCCGCGGCGCCCGAAGCCGCCGCCGAGGAAGGTGGTGTGCACGCGCACCTGCTGCGCCGAAAGACCGGTGATGGCCATGGCCGTGTGCTGACAACGGCTCTGCGCCTGGGTGGGCACATAGATGTCGCAGCCGTCGGCGCGCACATCCGCGGTGCAGTTCATGGGCTCCATGCAGGCGTGGGCCTGGAAGGGCACCTCGTAGACGGCCTCCAGGGTGCGGGCGGCTGCGGACCAGGCGGCGTCCGGGTCGCCCTCGCGGCGCACGCTCACACCGCTGTCGGCGAAGCGGCGCTCGAATTGCGCCCGAATGCCGGCGCTGGAGGTCTCGGCATGCGGGCCCAGGTCCCATTGCACCCGCAGCGCGCGGCGCCCGGCGAGCGCGGCATGGGTATCCGCCGCCACCACGGCGACGCCGGCGGCCACCGCCAGCACCCGCTTGACGCCTGGTATGGCTTCGGCAGCTGCGGCATCGAAGGACTGGACCTTGCCGCCCGGCACCGGACAGCGCTCGATGCTCGCCACCACCATGTCGGTCAGGCGCACATCGATGCCGAAGCGCGCGCGGCCGGTGACCTTGTCCGGGGCGTCCAGGCGCGGTGCCGGCGTGCCGATGAGGGTCCAGGCTTCCGGCGCCTTCAGGGACACGCTGACCGGCGGCGGCATCCGGGCCGCGGCGCCTGCGAGCTCGCCGTAGCCGAGGCGGCGGTCGCCGCCGGGATGGATGACCTCGCCGCGGTGGACGCTGCAGGCGTCGGCCTCGACCCCCCAGCGCGCGGCGGCGGCCTGCACCAGCAGCCGGCGCGTGAGGGCGCCCGCCGCGCGCAGCTTGGTCCAGGCGTCGCGCACCGAGGTGCTGCCGCCGGTGGCCTGGCGACCCAGCAGACGGTTGGCGTACGCCGGCGCCACCGGCGCGAAGCGCACCCTGATCTGGTCCAGCCCCAGGTCCAGCTCCTCGGCGAGCAGCATGGGCAGGGCCGTCATCACCCCCTGGCCCATCTCGGAGCGGGCGACGATGAAGGCGATGTCGCCGTCCGGCTCGATGCGGATCCAGGCGTTGGGTGCGAAGGGCGTCTTGTGTCCGGGCCGCGGCCCGGCGCCGGGGGTGGCCTCTGCGCGGGTCTCCAGGGGCAGGTGCAGGCCCAGCAGCAGGCCGCCGCCGGCGGCGGTCCCGAGCAGGAATGCGCGCCGGTCGAGCCGCAGCCGCCGCGCCACCTCAGGTCGCCTCCAGCGTCGGGCTGGCGGCCCGGTGAATGGCGCGCCGCACGCGGTTGTAGGTGCCGCAGCGGCAGAGCACCCGATCCATTGCGGCGGTAATCTGTGCATCGGTCGGGCGTGGATGCCGCGCGAGCAGCGCCGCCGCGGCCATGATCTGACCGGGTTGGCAGTAGCCGCACTGCGGCACCTGCTCGCTGATCCAGGCGCTGCGCAGGGCGAGCGCGATATCGTCGTTCAGCCCCTCGATGGTGGTGACGGACTTGCCTGCGGCGGCGCTCAGCGATGTCATACAGGCGTTCACCGGGTCGCCGTCCAGGTGCACGATGCAGGCACCGCAGCTGCCGATGCCGCAGCCGAATTTGGTCCCGGTGAGCCCCAGGCGATCCCGCAGTGCCCACAGCAGCGGCGTATCGCCGGGCAGGTCCAGCTCCCGGCGCGCTTGGTTCACGGTGAGGTCGATCATGCTGTCTCCGCGGTTGGCTGCCGCTGCGGGCTCCGCCGGGGTCTGCTGCCGTGCCGCCGCAACGGCGCAGGTCGCCGGCGCGCGCGCCGGCGGGGCGGGCATCGGCGTGGCGCGTGTAAGGCCGGCTCCGGCCGGCGCCCGGAACCGGGAGCATTGCAGATATCCCGTGGGCAGAAAAGTGACCGGCCGCAGCAGAATGCCGGCGGACGGTCACAGGCTGCGTCGGCGTGCCCGCGCAGCAGGCCGGCCCGGCCCGCAGCATGGCTGCGCCAGCCCAATACGCCCGGCGGAGTGTGCCCCGAGCATGGTTGGCGGAATCCGCTTGCAGGTCAGCCGCGGGAGGGCGCAGGATCGGAGCCGGGACCGGTCGCGCGGTCAGCTGCCGCCGCTCCCGGGGCGACGCCGAAGCAGCGGCGCTGCCCTAATGATTGCACTGCTCCAGCTTCTCCCTTGCCCCCGGAAGGACCGAGATGAGAAAGGTCGAGATCAGCACCACCGGGGCGAGTACGATCAGCACCAGCGCCAGGAACAGCACAATGGGCTGCAGCGGTCCCACCGCCGGCACCACATGCGCGGCGGCGAGGAACAGCAGCACGGCGGCGGCGAAGAACAGGGCGGAGATGACGACGCCCTCGCGCATGGTCTTGCAGCCGAGAATCAACAGACGATGGGTCATGGCAGGTCCTCCGCTCCGGGGCACCTCGGGGAACGCGCTTTGGTGGTTTTCTTGGTCCGATGTTAGGCCAGATCTTAGTCTGGGTGGGTATTATCCGCCAATCCCGCGGGCGCCGGCATTGGTGCAGCTTAGGGTCTGCGCCCGCGGCGGCGCCGTCGCCTGGGTCCGGCTCGGCGTCTGCTGAGCGGGCGGTCGCAGCCCCGTGCCCGACGCCGGCCTGATCCCGGTGGCTCTGGTGCTGCTCGCGTCGGCCTTCGTGCACGGCGTGTTCGGCTTCGGGTTCCCGATGCTCGCGACACCGCTGCTCGCGCTCGGCATGGACCTGCGTGCCGCGGTGCAGCTGACCCTGCTGCCCACCATCGCCACCAACCTCGGCAGCATCGCCGGCGAGCGCGGCCGCGGCGAGGCGCTGCGGCGCTTCTGGCCGATTCCCGTCTTCACCGCCGTCGGCAGCTTCGCCGGCACCCAGGTGCTGCTCGCGGTGGACCCGGAGCCCTTTCGCCTGCTGTTGGGGCTGGTGCTGGTGGCCTACCTGCTGACCGAGCGTCTGCACGGCGGCAGCCGGGAGCGGCGGGTGCCGGGCTGGGGGCTCGCGCTGCTCGGGCTCGGCATGGGGCTCATGGCCGGCGTCGTGAACATCTTCGCGCCCATCGTCATCGTCTTCGCGCTCTACACACGGATGCCGGCACAGCTGATGGTGGCGGCCTTCAACCTGAGCTTCGTCACCAGCAAGAGCGGGCAGCTGCTGGGCTTTGCCTGGCGCGATGCCCTGGACCCGGGGCTGATGCTCCAGAGCCTCTGGGCGCTGCCGGGGGTGCTGCTGGCGCTGTGGCTCGGCATTCGGCTGCGCCGGCGCATCCGCCCCGAGCACTATCGCCGCCTGCTGCGGCTCGGTCTCTGGGGGCTCGCGGCGGCGCTGGTGCTGGACGTGCTGCTGCCCGATCTGCTCACGCGCGCCTGATCGGGGCCGGCGTCGGCCGCCGGGCGTGCCGGCTGCAAGCCGGCGGCCCCAGTGCGGGCCGGCCCGCCGTGCAGGCGGCCTGTCTGGAGATCCCTCTCGGCGTCAGCCCCCGTCGCGGGTCATCTGCTCCAGCCGGCCCTGCGCGAGGCGGCCTTCGGTGGTGTCCGGGAAGCGCTCCACCACCGCCTCCAGCATGCTGCGCGCCTGCGTCAGCTCCTGCTGGTCGTGGTAGATATAGCCGAGCTTGAGCATGGCGCTCGGCAGCTTTGGGCTGCCGGTGTAGTCGCTGACGAGGCGGTTGAAGTGGGTCAGGGCCGCGGGATAGTCCTTGGTGACATAGCCGATCTCGCCGAGCCAGTAGACGCCGTTGTCCGCAAACTGCCCGTCCGGATAGCGCACCAGCATGGCGGCGAATTCCTGCTGGGCGGCGTCGTAGTCGCGCTCCTTCAGCAGCTCGAAGGCGCGCCGGTAGGCGTCGCGCTCGCCGCCCTCCAGGGTCTCCGGGGAGGGCAGCGCCAGGGTACCGCCGGCATCGCCGCCACCACCGAGGGCGCCGACGCCGGTCTTGGGCGGCGGGGCCACGGGTACGCCGGCATCCGCGTCGGTGCCCTCCGCGGCCTGCTCCCCGGCCGGATCGGTCGTCTGATCTGCAACCTGTCCCGCCTCCGGCGCCGCCTCACCGGTTCCGGCGTCCGTGCCCCCTGCCGCTGTGTCTTCGGCTGCGGCGGCGCCGTCCGCGCCCGCCTGCTCCGCGCGCATGCGCTCGGCGTAGGAGTCGCCGAGCTGCGGCAGCCCCGGGCGCACCTGACGCAGGTGGTATTGGTGCAGCTCCACCTGGCCGCGCAGCTCCTGCACCTCCTGCTGGAGCTGCTGGAGCTGGAGCACGAAGTCCGACAGGCTCTTGTCGTTCAGCATGCGCTCCAGGCGCTCCAGGCGTTGGGCCAGCTCGGCATTGGAGAGGGCCTCGGTGCCGGTGCCGGCGGCGGCCGCGGGCGCCAGCAGCTGGTCCCGGCGCACCTGCGCGGTGGCGCTGAGGGTGGTGCCCGCGAGTACGGCGGCCAGCAGCAGCACAGAGAGCGCCCGGGGCGTACCGGGCGCGGTGGAGCGGGGGCGGCAGCAGGTCATGTCAGTACACCAATTCCACGCGGCGGTTCAGGGACCAGGCGCGCTCGGAGCTGCCGGGCTCCGCGGGGCGCTCCTCGCCGTAGCTCAGGCGTGCGAGCCGGTCCGCCGGGACCCCCTCGGCGACGAGAAAGCGCTGTACGGCGTCCGCGCGACGGTCGCCCAGGGCCAGGTTGTAGCCGCGGGTGCCGCGCTCGTCCGTGTGGCCCTCCAGGGTCACCCGCACACCTGGGGTGTTGTAGATGTAGCCCGCATGGGTGCGCAGCAGCGCCACGCCTTCCGGGCGGATCTCGGCGGTGTCGTAGTCGAAGTAGACGACCTTGTTGTATAGGGGGCTGTTCGGGTCATCCAGCGGGGATACGGGCGCCACCGGCTCCGGTGGTGCCGGCGGGACTTCAGCGACGACCTCAGGCTGCTGCGTCATCGCATCCAGCTCTGCGGCGCTCGGCGGCGTCGGCTGCGGCGGTGGCGGCTGTGTGGCACAGCCCGTGAGAGCGGCCGCTGCGAGCACGAGCGCGGCGACGGTGCGAGGACACGGGTACACGGTGGTCTCCTGCTGAAGGGGGCGGGCCGGGTCAGGACGGCTCGGCCGGCGGCGGCCGAGGGGGCCGCATGAAGTCCGCGTGCCCGGGTGCGGCCGACTGAGCTCTGCATACCCGGGGAGGGCCGGCTGCGGCTGTTGCGGGACGGGGTGCACGGGAGCGCGGGTGCGGCGCTGCGGCCCGATCATGTCGGGCTGCGCTAGCGGGCCAACGGTGACCAGGCGGGCTCGCGGACCTCGCCCGCATCCCGCGAGAGCCTGTGGCTCGCGCCCGAGGACAGCGGTGTTGCCGCCAGCACGCCGCGGCCGTTGTTCTGGGTGGCGTAAATTATCATGTTGCCGTTGGGGGCGAAACTCGGGGATTCGTCCAGGCTGCCGTTGCTGACCCAGCGCCGGGCGCCGCCCTGGGCATCTGTCATCACCACCCGGAAGCGCCCGCCCTCGCGCGTCACCATCACCAGCCACCTGCCGTCCGGCGAGTAGGACGCCGCGGCGTTGTAGTCGCCCTGGAAGGTCACCCGCTGCGCCGGCCCGCCGGTGGCCGCCACCCGGTAGATCTGCGGCTTGCCGCCGCGGTCCGATGTGAAGACCAGGTGGTCGCCCGCCGGCGACCAGGCAGGCTCGGTGTCGATGGCGTAGTGGTCCGTGAGCCGGGTGAGCTGACGGGTGCTCAAATCCAGCACATAGACGTCCGGGTTGCCGTCCTTGGACAGGCTCATGGCGAGCCGCCGCCCGTCCGGCGAGAAGGCCGGGGAGCCGTTGATGCCCTGGTAGCTGGCCACGCGCTCGCGCCGGCCGCTGGCGAGGTCCTGCACATAAATGGCCGACTGCCGCCCTTCGAAGGAGACATAGGCCAGCCGCCGCCCGTCCGGCGACCAGGCCGGCGCCAGGATGGGCTCCGCCGAGTCGACGATGGTCTGTGCGTTGAAGCCGTCGGCGTCCGCCACGCGCAGGGCCACCCGGCCGCGGTGCCCGCGGGAGGTGACATAGGCGATGCGCGTGGCGAAGATGCCGGGCTCGCCGGTGAGGTCCTCGTAGATGGCATCGGCAATGCGATGCGCCGCATTGCGCAGGCCCTTGGTGGTGGAGGTCACGGTGTCCGCGAGCAGGGTCTTGCCGCTGAAGACGTCCATCAGCGCGTAGCGGATGTCGTAGCCGCCGGTGGCCCGGGGCGTGACCTCGCCCACCACCAGACTGTTCATGGCGAGCAGCTGCCACTCGCGCATGTCCACGTCCTGCTCGCGGTGCGGGGTCATCAGCATTTCGCGGCGCGGCATGGGCTTGAACTTGCCGCTGCGCGCGAGGTCTGCGGCGACCACCGCGGCGATGTCCACGTCGGGCTTGGCGCCGTCGACGTTGCCGAAGGGCACGACGGCGATGGGCTGCGCGCCCTCGACGCCGCCGGTGATCTCGATGGTGAGCTTGGCCTGGGCTTCGGCCGCGAGCAGTGCCGCGGCGAGCAGGACCGACATGAGCAGGGCTTTCACTGGCATGGCTGGGTGGTCACGGAACGAATCGGAAATTGAAGTCCTGGAACAGGTCCTCGAACTCCGCGCCGTCGGGCACCGGCAGCGGTGAGGCCTTGTACACCGCGGAGATCACGGACTGATCGAAGGCGCCGTGGCCGCTGCTGCGCACCACCTTGACGCTGCCCGGGATCACCTGCCCGCCCGGCTCCAGGCGCAGGTTGACCACGGTCTCGATGCCGCGGGGGCTGCCCGCGGGCCGCACCCAGAAGCTCTTGATGCGGCTTTGGATGGCCGGCACCCAGCGGTTTGCGATCTGCTTGCGGGCGGCGGCGGCCTGCGCCGCCGCCAGCGCGTCCCCGCTGCGGCGCTGCCCGGCCTGTTGTGCGGCTTCCCGCTCGGCCGGGGGTGCGCTGGCCCGTTCGGTGCGCGCGGCGCCGCCCAGCTCCGCTTCCATTTCGGCTGCCAGCGCTGCCTGCAGCTCGCGCTCGCGGCGGGCGATCTCCTGTGCCTCGCGTCTGGCCTGCTCCTCGGCCCGACGCCGGGCCTCGCGCTCCGCCTGTAGGGCGGCCTCGGCCTCGCGGCGGGCGCGTGCTTCCGCCTCCCGCCGGGCGCGCTCCTCCGCCTCGCGCTGGGCCGCCAGCTCCGCGGCGCGGCGCTCGGCCTCCTGGCGCTCGCGCTCGGCGCGGGCGGCGGCCTCGGCCTCGGCGGCCTGACGCCGGGCCTCCTGCTCGGCGCGGCGGCGCGCCTCCTCTTCGGCGCGGCGGGCGGCCTCCGCGGCGACCTTGCGGCGGATCTCTTCCTCGGCCTGCCGGCGGGCCTCGGCTTCGGCCTGGCGTTGGCGCTCGCGCTCAAGCTCAGCCTGGCGCTCGCGCTCAAGCTCGGCCTGGCGTGCGCGCTCAAGCTCGGCCTGGCGTGCGCGCTCAAGCTCGGCCTGACGCTCCCGCTCCCGCTCAAGTTGGCGCGCCTGCTCTGCCGCCCGCGCCATGGCGGCCTGCCGCTCGGCCTCCGCCGCCGCCTCGGTATCCGGCGGCTCAGGTGCCGGTGTCGGCGTCGGTGGGGGCTCCTCTGTCGGCACCGTGGGCGGCTGGGGCGCCGGCGCCTGGGCGGCCGCGGCGCGCAGGGCGTCCATGCGCTGCTCGATGTCCGGTGTCAGGCGCATCTGCGCCTGCACCATGTTGTCGAAGCCGCCCACCTCCTGGTTGCGCACCAGCCAGTCGATGCCGAAGAGCATGATCGCGATCAGGCTCAGGTGCAGCAGGATCGACCACAGGAAGGCCTTCGGATACTGGGTCCAGATCTGCCACATGGCGCCGGGTCAGCCCGGGCCGGCGGACGCGCCCGCACCCGGCGGCGGCTGGGTCACCAGCCCGACGCTCGGGGCGCCCGCCGCCTGTGCCGCCACCATGGCGTCCACCACCAGGCCGTAGTCGATGGACTGGTCCGCGCGCACCATGATGGGCGTCGTCGGTGCCGCGTCCAGCACGTCCACCAGGCGCTCGAACAGCAGCTGCTGGTCCACGGGCAGCAGCTCGTTGTCGCCCAGGTCCAGATAGGTGTCGCCGAACTGGTCGATGTGGATCACCACCGGCAGTGCGCCCTCGCCCAGCTGCGGCTCCGCGGCCGCCTGCGGCAGGTCCACCTTGACCCCCTGCGTGATGAGCGGGGCCGTAACCATGAAGATCACCAGCAGCACCAGCATCACGTCGATGTAGGGGACGACGTTGATCTCTGCCATGGGCTTGCGGCGCTCGCGGCGCTCTTTGCGCTTCATGCCGCCTGCCCCGCGGCGCCCGTGGCGGTGGTGCCGCGGCCCTGGCGCTGAAGCAGCGTGGAGAACTCCTCCATGAACTCTTCGTAGCGGTTGTTGAGCCGCTCCACCTGGTTGGAATAGCGGTTGTAGGCCACCACGGCGGGAATGGCCGCGAACAGGCCGATGGCCGTAGCCACCAGCGCCTCTGAGATGCCGGGGGCCACCAGGGCGAGGGTCGCCTGCTGGACGTTACCCAGGGCGTGGAAGGCGTGCATGATGCCCCAGACGGTGCCGAACAGCCCGATGTAGGGGCTGACGGAGCCGACGGTGGCGAGGAAGGGCAGGTTGTTCTCCAGCCGGTCCATCTCCCGGCTCAGGGCCACGCGCATGGAGCGCTCGGCGCCCATGATGACGGCCATGGTGTCGTCCGGGTCGTTCTTGCGCAGGCGGGCGTACTCGCGGAAGCCGTTGCGGAAGATGGCGGCGAGGCCGGTGAGCCCCCGCTGCTCCTCCTGGCCCAGCTCCCGGTACAGGGCGCTCAGGTCGCCGCCGGACCAGAAGCGGCCTTCGAAGTCGTCGGCGGCGTCCCGGGCGCGCTTCAGCACCCGCGAGCGATCAAAAATGGCCGCCCAGGACAGCACGGAGGCGAGCACCAGCACCAGCAGCACGAGCTGCACCATCAGGCTCGCCTGAAGCACCAGATCCAGCAGTGACAGCTCAGCGCCCATGGGCGGCGTTCTCCGACAGAATAGCGGTCATGATGTCCTCGGGGATGCGGGCCGGGCGCAGGCGCTCGGCGTCCACGCAGGCAATGTTCACGGCGGCCCGGCAGCAGGGCTGTCCGTCGTCCGCGCGCAGCACCTGCTGCGCGAAGTCCAGGCTGGCGCGGCCATGCCCGGTGACTGCGCTTTCCACCCGCAGCAGGTCATCGAACCGCGCCGGGTGCAGAAAGGCGATGTCCATGCGCCGCACGGCGAAGAGTACGCCGTGCTCGGCGCGCACGCGGTGCTGCTCGAAGCCCAGCGCGCGCAGCCACTCGGTGCGCGCGCGCTCCATGAAATGCAGATAGCGGGCGTGATACACAACGCCGCCGGCGTCGGTGTCCTCGAAGTACACCCGCACCTCGAGCCGGGCATGGTGCAGCTGGCCTGGGTCCGTTGCCATGTGCTGGAAATCACTTCAGATAAACGCCGGCATGATAGCGCAACCCCGTTGGGTGGGCAGCGCCCGCCGCGCCGCCCCAGCAGGTGCCGCCGCGGATCATCGGCGCTTTTCGGACAATGCATCCAACGTCGGTCGGGTCAGCCCGCAAGGCGTAACCCGACAGCAAGATGCAGGGATCGACGTAGGTCGGGTCAGCCCGCCAGGGCGTAACCCGACAACAAGGTGGTGGGACCAACGTAGTCGGCTCAGCCCACTGGCGCGTAACCCGACACCCCGACAACACCGGTTATCAGAGACGCGAACAACATCGGCTCAGGCGGTCCCTCACCCCACCAACCCTGACCGCCCAAGGTGGCCGCTTCGCGCAAGGACCCGGAGACGCGCTCCGTCTCGCTTGCACTACAGCGCCCGCGGTGCTGAGATTCGCGCCCTGTCCATGCCCCATGTGGCCAGCCGTCGTTTCACCCATCTGCCCGTTGCCCGCAACTCGTGACTCAGCGCCGCACGCCGATGCACCTGTCGAGCCGCTCCGCCCGCAGCCGCTGCTCCGTCCCCCGGCTGCCCTGTCTGCTGGCGGCACTGCTGGGGCTCGCGGCCGGCGCCGCCGTCGCGGCGCCGCCGCCGGACCCGCTCAGGCTCGCAGACGCCCTCGGCTTCGCCGACGACCACCCGCGGGTGCAGCTCGGCGCCGATGCGGTGCTGCCGCCCCGGTCGCAACCGCTGTTCCTAGGTTGCCACACCCTGGCCTTCGACAACGCCCGACCCGGGGATGCGGCCCGCGATGTCGCCTGGAGCCCGCTGCTGCCGGCGGTGGACGCACAACGGCTCGCCATCATGCAGCGCTTCTTCGACGTGCTGCTCGCGGACCTGAGCTATATGCGCGACAACGAGGCCATGGCGGTGGCCTATATCCAGTTCGACCGGGCGGAGAACCGGCGCGAGCTGGGGCAGACCTCGGCGCTTACGGTGGCGGAGCTGGAGGCGGCCTACCAGCTGATCCGCCGCCGCCGCGCCGCGAGCGACGCCGCCCGGCGGGTGACGCGCTCCCTGCTGGCGCAGGCGCTGGGCACGCCCGAGGACCTGCCGAAGAACCTGGTGGACCCGCCCCCCGCCGCAGACCTGCCGCCGCAGGAGCTGGACGCCGTGGTGGCCGCCGCGCTCAGCGACAACCCGCGCGTGCAGGCGCTGCGCGATGGCACGGACCCTGCTCAAGACGCCCTGGTGGCCATGGCCGTCCGCCAGGAGGCGCTGGAGCTGCTGGAGCGCCAGGCGCTCCTCGACGTCGCCGCCGAGCAGACCCGGGTCGAGGCCGACTGGCGCGACCTCAAGCTGGACCAAAGCCGCACCATGTACGAGATGGAAGTGACCGCAGACCTCGGCTACTCCATGAGCCGACAGACCAAGGCCCGCCGCGACCGCATGGCCGTGGACCTGTGCCGCACCCTGACCCAGGCGCAGCTCGACGCCCTCCAGGGCAAGCCCGTCACGGCCCTTGGCCCGGGCGCTGACAGTGCCGGCACGGAGCAGGGCGGATGAGCGGGCGGCACCGGAACAGGCAGGCCACCCGCGCCGCGCTGGTGCTGCTCTTGTGTCTCGCCGCGTCGGGCGCGGCGGGGGCCGAGCTGAGCGGGCGGCTGGAGTGGGTGGACCGGGTGGAGATGCGCGCGGTGGCCAACGGCGTCGTCGACAAAGTCTTCGTCACCACCGGACAGCATGTGGAGGCCGACGAGCTGCTGCTGCGCATGGACCAGCGCGAGTCCAAAGCCAAGCTGCTGGAGGCCAAGGCCCGGCTCGCCCGCAGCGCGGTGGCCGTGGACGACGCCCAGCGCGAGCTCGACCGCGCGCAGGAGCTGTTCGACCGCGGCCTCATCGCCATGGAGGAGCTGAAGGACGCGGAGCTCGGCCACGCCGCCGCCCTCGCCGCGCAGGAATCGGAGCGCGCCGCCGTGGCCGCCGCTGAAGTCATGCTGGAGCGCACGGAGCTGCGGGCGCCCTTCGCCGGCATCGTCGTGGAGCGCAACGCCTACGACGGCGCCGTCATCTACACCAGTCTGCAGCAGGCCCCGCTGGTGGCCGTGGCACCCACCGACCGCATGCTCGCCCGCGCGCTGGTGACCTCCGAGGTGCTGCGCCGCTACCGCCCGGGGCAGTCCGCCGGCGTCATCGTCCGCGGCGAGCGCCGGGGGGCGGAGGTCTACAGCCTTGGTGTGGAGGCCGTGCGCATCGACCCCGGCGGCGCCGTCTACGAGCTGGATGTCATCTTCGACGCCCGTCCCGACGAGATCCTGCGGCCCTCCGAGCTCGTGCAGGTGGTGCTGCCCTGACGGCGAGCGGCCCGGCCCCGCGCCGGCCGTCAGGGTGGTGAGCCGTCCCCCGTAGGCCGGGTCAGCGAAGCGCGACCCGACAGCATGCAGGCGTACCCCATCGACCGTCGAATTACGCTGGCGCCAACCCGACCGACCCAGCCAACCGCCCGGCTCGCAACGCAGTGTCGGCGTGCGCCTTAGGACAGACCTTGATCAGAAGTTGGGCGCAGCGCATCCGCCATCCGAGCCCGCAAACCATGACAAGCGGACGATAAAGACAGACGAGCGGCCAAAAATTTCAAGCGAACGTTTGAATTTCGCGGAACAAATCCCCGGCACCGCAGTCTGATAAGTCAGGCGCTGATCGGCGCGGGTCCGTCGGGCTTTCCCCCTCCCGGCGGATCATTTCCCGAGTCAACGGGAAACGTTACCCCGGTGGCTTCCCCCGAGCACCGGGGTTTCTTTTGCCCGCTCCCTGCGATGCCGAATTCCCATACACTGCGTGCCATCGCCCGCAGTCATCGGAGCCTCCGGCATGCAGCGCCCGCCCGATTCCCAGCTCATGAGCCTGCCCCACCCGGTGCGGGTGGACGCCGCCGTCGGCCGCCCCATGGAGGACGTGGTGCTCCACAACGACGACCTGCGCGAGCGGCTCGGCCCGCACCTGGCCTCGGACGAGGTCTCCACCGAGTGGATCATCAACAACGTCCCCGGCATGCTGGAGCTCACCATGGCCAGCGTCGGCACCCCGGCCGGCCTCAACGCGGGCCTGGTGATGCTGATGCTCGCCCGCGGGCGCCTGCGCGCCCAGGGCGATCCCATGCTCCAGGTGGCCGAGTCCCTGCATGCCCAGCTCGCGGCGACGGACCTCGGCAGCGGCCTGCCGGCGGGCTTCTTCCGCTCGCCCTATCCCATGGTCTACATCGAGCTGGCGCGCCCGTCCGGCCTGCAGATCTTCAACCGCGCCTCCGGCCTGCACGAGGTGGAGGGCGCCTACATCGGCAGCTACCGCATCCCGCCGCACAGCGAGCAGCACAAGGGCGCCGGCCGCGTCGAGCACCTGGGGCTCGACATCGCCCGCGAGACGCGCGTCATGGAGCTCACCATCACCGGCTCACCGGTGGGCAAGGACAACCCGCTCGACGACGCCTCCGTGGACATCTCGCTCTTCATCCAGGACGACGACGCCTGCCTGGAGACCCTGCTGGAGCGCCACATCGCCTACTACCGCTCCAGCGCTGTCAACGCCCAGCCCGGCTTCCAGATCCCGGAGCAGACGGAAACGGACCTGGCTGCCGCCGTGATTCGCCAGCTCGCCAAGGTGCTGCTGTACCTGAACCTGCCCGATGTCGAGCAGGCCCCGCTGCCGGAGCGCAGCAGGCTGGAGCAGCGCCTGCGCGGCCTCGGCCCCAAGAAGGCCGCCCGCATCAAGCGCCGCATGGCCACCGCCTACGACCGCATCGTCATCGGCCCCAGCCTGCGCACCAACCTCGACGCCGACCCCGCGCAGGAGCCGCCCCAGGACCCAACCCAGAACGGCACCGCCCGCAGCGTCCGCCCCCACTGGCGCCGCGGCCACTTCCGCCGCATCCGCTACGGCGAGCAGCTGAGCGAAAGCCGCCTCGGCTGGATCAGACCCGTGCTGGTGAACCGCGAAGACGCCTTCGGAACCGTCAAGGCCAAGCCCTACCTGATGCGCTGAGCCGATCAGCGCAGACCGGCCGCACCAACCCCGTGCCGCCGAAGCCCCGACTTCCAGTCCGCCACCCGGGGCCGCCGAGCTCCACTCGGCCACCTGGGAGCGCCGAGTTCCACTCGGCCACCTGGGAGCGCCGAGTTCCACTCGGCCACCTGGGAGCGCCGAGTTCCACTCGGCCACCTGGGAGC
>NZ_CAJXYK010000017.1 GCF_913063425.1 uncultured Thiohalocapsa sp. | reverse complement strand
CGTCGGAGTATCTCGGCACGGGTCTCTCGTCTTCGCCCCCTGTTGCGGTTACAGTCCTACAAGGTGGAGGCGACAACTAGCCTGACACAGGGGGCGTGGAACGGCAGTCTCTAGTGCCGACAAGGCGCATAACGTTATTGCTTAATCTGGCGAAAAAACTATCTCTCAGTACATTTAAATGGCCCGTTAAAGAACACTGGCGCGTTCTTTCCAAACGGACCCCATTTGTCTACGACCCCTGGTCGATCAGGCCAGTAATTTATATTAAGATCCCAAAGTACCTTGCGCTTAACGTCGAAAACGATCGTACCGACCGATATAACGCTCTCAGATGTCGCGCCTGAGGGGGTAGCTCGGACATTGCTGGCGAAGATCGTTCTCTGTTCCTTTCCGACCACGAAGTATCTTCTCGTCGGCAATTGATCGTTGATGGTTATATGGACATCGATATGATCATGCTCGATGCTGAGATCGTAGGTAAACGGTTCGGTGACGACCTCACTTCCTAAGCAACGATAGGTGTCAGCATGAGCAACATCAATTACGACGAGCAAAACAACTCCGAGGATAAGGTTGTCAAGATGTCTCATGAAAATAATGCACCAGTTGAAGCCGAAAGCCTGCGCAACAACTCGGGACCGATGCGCACACGCATAATCGGATTGGGACCAGGAGTTACGGTGACGCTTTACCATTTTCACCATTTTCGTTGCCGCCGCGTCACTCCTCGGCGAAGGTGGTCGGCCCCTGAGCTATCCCCCAATAAATGGAAAAGGTAATCCCCCGGCTTTGCCGGAGTGACAGTAGCAGTTTGACATTTGCAGGAGTCCATCGGAGAAACTCCGTTCGTGAGCCGCCAAGCACACGACTGTGGAGAGTCCCGATGGAAAAGGGGTCAGGGTCAATTACGCGAGCGGAGAACGACATTTAATTGACCCTGGCCCCTTTTCCCCCTGGCCCCTTTTCCCCAGATTGAACTACCTGGGGGCAGGCTCAATAACGATTGGCTCAACCGCTGCCGAAAGTGGCGCGAGCGGAGCGAGCGGCACTTTCGGCAGTCGGCTGGAGCCTTTTGTGGGGCAATTTTGCGTATTGGAGGCGAAACCCGTGTGACGTGGCAACCTGCTCTGCGGCTAGATGTGAACGTAGGAGATAATCGTGGATAGAAGTGTTTTCTTCAGATAGCCGCTTCTGCACGCGATACTTTTCCTGGAGTATTTCTGACTCAATCATTGATTCTCTTCCTCTGCAAATAGCTCAAGCGGTGTGATTATTTCAGGTGTTGATAAACCAAGACGGCCATTGATCACTCGGATGTGCCGCTTCTTGTTCGCGTTAGCGAGGTGATTGCAGTTCCATGTAAGGAGATACTGCATATCATAATAACTCGCACAGGCCAGGTGCAGTGCATCTCCGACCAGAGATTTCGGCATAACGTAGTTGGCCACATAGAACTCGACGATATGCTCAAGATCCGCGGTTAGCGGCAGCAACGGAATCGTTGACACGAATTCGATGATTTCATCTTTTCGCGGGTAATCGCCGGCATTCAACTCCTGGAGCACTGCGTCAGATATGAAAAGATCGTAGCTGGTGGACATTTCTGTCCACCATTTTCTTGTAACCGCTGTAAAGGCAGCTACGGATTCACGATTATCAAAGTAATAACTGGGGATGGTGGAGTCGAGATATACTTTCTCTTGCATCGTCTCTCTTGGTTCCATGCCCAACAAGTGATCATCCCGTTTCCGGATAACTCCTCTGAACCGCCAGTTATCCAGAAGTACGAGACCCTCGGCGAGCGATAGACGATCACCGACCCCGGCGGAGGTGGCGGCGTCTCGTGCGACCTTAGCTTAGGTCAGGTTTGGTCCGCTCAAAGCTGCATGCTGCCGCGGGAGGCTGGGGCCGTCAATGTCGGCTTCTGGCCGATTGCTGCCCACCGTCGTCAAGCGCCCAGCGTCTGCTCTGCGGGAGAAAGCTGTCGCGCAGGCCTGGCGTCGACCGAGGCGCCAGGTGTTTCTTCGATCACCCGCAGGCTCCGCTCCGGCGGCTCGCTCCGGGCGATGATGATCTTATTCCCAGTCCCCGAGCTCCCGCAGCAGGGCGGTGGCATAGCTGCCGGCGGGCAGGCTGAACTGGATACGCAGCCGATCCGGCGCGGTCCAGTGCAGGCGCAGGGCCTCGGGGTAGAGCACCAGGGGCCGGCGCTCCTGCTTGAGGCCGGCGTGGGCGAGGCCCTGCTGCCACTGCGCGAAGGGCGCGGTGATGTGGGCCTCCAGTGCCGCCACCTCGGCGGCGGTGAGGGGCTCGCCGGCGCCGAGCAGTGGCCCGGTGGGCTGGGCATCGCCACTGGCCACGCGCGCGTGGATGCGCTCGTCGATGGTCTCGGCGAGGAAGTGGGAATGGCTGCCCCGCAGCTGCAGCCGCTCCCCGGGCAGGGCGCTGTGCCAGTCGCCGCGCTCCACGCGCGCCGCAAGTACCTCGTTGAAGAGCTGCGAGCGCGCGGCGGAGAGGTACAGCCCCATCAGGTGACGGTCGGCGCGGCGACCGCGGTCGTCCTCGGCCGGGGCACCGGTGAGCATGGCGGCGGCGCGGTGCAGATTGCCTTCGTCGCGGCCGAAGCGCTGCGGGCCGAAGTAGTTCGGCACGCCCTCGCGGGCCAGGGTGTCGATCCGTGCGGCCAGGGCCTCGGTGTCGCCGTGCACGTCTCGCAGCACCAGATCGAAGGCGTTGCCGGCGAGCACGCCGCGGCGGAGCTTGCGCTTGTGGGCATGGGCCTCCAGCACTTCGATGCCGTCGCCGGCGAGCAGCGTCCAGTCCGGCTCGGGCCGCTTGCCGAGATGCACGGAGAACCACTGGGTGGTGACGGCGAAGCGGTCCTTGAGCCCGGCATAGCCGACGGCCTTATGCGGCACACCGGCGAGACCCGCGAGGCGCCGCGCCACCCAGTCGGTGTTGGCGTCGGTCTTGCGGACCCGCAGCAGGCGGTGCTCGCCGTCGCCGTCGGGGCCGAAGGCGAGCACTTCGTCCACGACGAAGTCCGCCGGCTGCGAGCGCAACCGAAAGCGGATCAGGGGGGCGCCGTGGGCGTGCGGCAGCGTGCGGAAGCTGCGCCAGGGCGGGGTGCCGATGGCGCTGTCGCCTGGCTGAGGCGCCACTGCGGTGTCGGCGCCGGGGGGCGGGTCCTGGGCGCTCACGACTGTTCGAGGAGCACCACGGCAAAGGCCGCGATGCCTTCGCCGCGGCCGGTGAAGCCCATGCGCTCGGTGGTGGTGGCCTTGACGTTGACCCGCTCGGGCGGGCAGCCGAGATCCGCCGCCAGGATCTGGCGCATGGCGGCGATGTGTGGGGCGAGCTTGGGCTGCTGCGCGGCGATGGTGAGGTCCGCGTTGTGCACGGTTAAACCCCGCTCGGCCAGTGCCTCCATGACGCGCCCGAGGAGGATGCGGCTGTCGATGCCGGCATAGGCCGCGTCGGTGTCCGGAAAGTGGTGGCCGATGTCGCCGAGCCCGGCGGCGCCGAGCAGGGCGTCACAGAGGGCGTGCACCACCACGTCGCCGTCCGAGTGGGCGGCGAGGCCCTGGTCGTGGGGGATGGTCACGCCGCCCAGCACCAAGCGGCGGCCGGGTGCGAAGCGGTGGGCATCGATACCCTGCCCGATCAGCATGGCGTCTCCCGTTGTTGTTCCAGGTAGAAGGCCGCCAAGGGCAGGTCCTCCGGCCGGGTGATCTTGATGTTGTCGGCGCTGCACTCGACGAGTGCCGGCCTTAAGCCCAGAAGCTCCACGGCGCTGGCGTCGTCGGTGACGATGAGGTCCTTGGTTGCGGCATGATCCAGGGCGCGGCGCAGCAGCCCGAGCCTGAAGGCCTGCGGGGTGTAGGCACGCCACAGGGCGCTGCGCGGCAGGGTCTCTGCCACCTGGCCGGCGTCAGCGCGCTTGACGGTGTCGGCGATGGGGACGGCAAGGAGGGCGCCCACGGGCTCATCTTGCAGGGCTTCCAGCAGCCGGTCCAGGTCGGTGCGGCGCAGGCAGGGGCGCGCGGCGTCGTGCACCAGCACCCAGTCCTCGTCGGCGGCGCGCTGCGCCAGCGCCTCCAGGCCGTTGCGCACGGAATGGCAGCGCTCGGCGCCGCCCGGCGCCCGCAGCACCCTGGGATGGCCGGCGTAGGCGCTGACATCCGCCCACCAGCCGTCCTCGGCCCCCAGCACCACGGCGCAGCCGGCGATGCCGGGATGCGCCACGAAGGCGCCGATGGCGTGGTCGATGACGGGCCGACCGGCCAGGGCCAGGTATTGCTTGGGCACCTCGGCACCGAAGCGCCGGCCGACGCCGGCGGCAGGGATCAGGCCCCAGCAGCGCACGCCGGTGCTCACTTGCGACCCACCCGGCGGCACGCCCGGCTCAAGTCGGCGCCATGCCTCATTGGCCGCCCTCCTGCTCGGGCTTTTCGATGACCTGAAGGAAGACCTCGCCGCGCTGGATCATGCCGAGCTCGCTGCGGGCGCGGTCCTCGATGGCCTCGAGGCCGCTGCGCAGGTCCTCGACCTCAGCGGCCAGGGCGAGGTTGCGGGCTTCCAGGCGCTCCAGCTCCTGGCGATACTCGTCGATCTGGGCGCGCAGGGCATGCAGCTCGGCAAGGCTTCCGTCGCCCACCCAGAGCCGGTACTGGAGCAGACCCAGCAGCAGCAGGAGTCCGAGGATGACCCAGCGTGTCATGTCCCGGTCCTGTGCTGCGTGTCCATGGCCTGTGGGGTCCCAAGCTGAAAAAGGGGGGGCTCAGCGGTGGGCGCTCAGAGGTGCTTGAAGGCGGCGCGCCCGGGGTAGACGGCGGCGTCGCCGAGCTGGTCTTCGATGCGCATGAGCTGGTTGTACTTGGCGACGCGGTCCGAGCGCGACAGGCTGCCCGTCTTGATCTGCCCGGTGCCGGCGGCGACCACCAGGTCGGCGATGGTGGTGTCCTCGGTCTCGCCGGAGCGGTGCGAGACCACGGCGGTGTAGCCCGCGTCCTCGGCCATTTTGATGGCTTCCAGGGTCTCGGTGAGGCTGCCGATCTGGTTGACCTTGATGAGGATGGAGTTGGCGATGCCCTTGTCGATGCCCTCCTGAAGGATCTTGGTGTTGGTGACGAAGAGGTCGTCGCCCACCAGCTGCACCTTGCCGCCGAGGCGGTCGGTGTGGTCCTTCCAGCCGTCCCAGTCGCCCTCGGCGAGGCCGTCCTCGATGCTGAGGATGGGGTATTTGTCGCACCACTCGATGAGCAGGTCGGTCATGCCGGCGGCGTCGAGCTTGCGGCCCTCGCCCTTGAGGTTGTAGGTGCCGTCCTCGTAGAACTCGGACGCCGCCACGTCCATGCCGAGGAAGACGTCCTGGCCGGCTTTGAACCCGGCCTTGTCGATGGCCTCCAGGATCACCTCGATGGCGGCCTCGTTGCTCGGCAGGTCCGGCGCGAAACCGCCCTCGTCGCCGACGCCGGTGGCGAGCCCGCGGCCATTCAGCACGGCCTTGAGGGCATGGAAGACCTCGGCGCCGTAGCGCACCGCCTCGCGGATGCTCGACGCCCCCACGGGCAGGATCATGAACTCCTGGAAGTCCACGCTGTTGTCCGCGTGCTCGCCGCCGTTGATGATGTTCATCATGGGCACCGGCAGGGTGACGGCGTCGTCGCCCAGGTACTGGTACAGCGGCAGGGAGCGCTCCTGCGCCGCGGCGTGCGCGGTGGCCATGGAGACGCCGAGGATGGCGTTTGCGCCCAGCCGGCCTTTGTTGTCGGTGCCGTCCAGGTCGATCATCTTGCGATCGACGGCCTCCTGCTCGGTGACCTCCATGCCCGTCACGGCGTCCTTCAGCTCGCCGTTGACATTGGCGCAGGCCTTGAGCACGCCCTTGCCGCCGTAGCGGGCCTTGTCGCCGTCGCGGAGCTCCAGCGCCTCGCGCGAGCCGGTGGAGGCGCCGGAAGGGACCGCGGCGCGGCCGATGGCGCCGTCGGCGGTGATGACATCGACTTCGACAGTCGGGTTGCCACGGGAGTCGAGCACCTCGCGGGCGCGGACATCGACGATCTCGGACATGGTTCGGTTCTCCGGCTAGGGGTCGCGGTTACAGCAGGGGCAATCGCCCGATGGGGAGCCTGTCGTTGAGCTTGAGACGATGTGGTGAGGGCCGTTTGCGGTGCAGGAAGTTGTTTGCGGGCCGGCGCACCGGCGCCCGGCATGGTCGCCGGCGACGCTGGATGCCGACGGTGCCGTCAGGCCACCTTGTCCGCCGACGGCGCCGCCGCACGGCGACCCCGCTCCGCCAGGGCGGCCTCGATGAAGCCCCGGAACAACGGATGACCGTCGCGCGGCGTGGACGTGAACTCGGGGTGGAATTGGCAGCCCACGAACCAGGGATGATCCGGTATTTCGACGATCTCCACCAGCTTGGAATCCAGTGACCATCCGGAGAAGCGCAGGCCGGCGTCTTTCATGAGGTCGCAATACCTGTTGTTGAACTCGTAGCGGTGCCGGTGGCGCTCACGGATCTGGTGGCGGCCGTAGGTCCGCCGCGCCAGGCTGCCCGGCTCCAGCCGGCAGTTCTGCCCGCCCAGGCGCATGGTGCCGCCCTTGTCGGCGTCCGCCGCGCGGGTCTCGCGCTGGCCGGTTTCGGTCTGCCACTCCGTGATGAGGGCGATGACCGGGTGCGGGGTCTCGGGGTCGAGCTCGGTGCTGTGGGCGCCCGCGAGCCCGGCGACGTCGCGGGCGTATTCGATGACGGCCACCTGCATGCCGAGACAGATGCCGAGGTAGGGCAGCCGGTGCTCGCGGGCGAAGCGCGCGGCGGCGATCTTGCCCTCGATGCCGCGCTCGCCGAAGCCGCCCGGCACCAGTACCGCATCCACGCCGACCAGGCACTCGGTGCCGGTGCGCTCGATCTCCTCGGAGTCCAGATAGTGGATGCGCACGCGCGTGCCCGTGTGCACACCGGCGTGGGCCAGCGCCTCCGACAGCGACTTGTAGGCCTCGGTCAGGTCCATGTACTTGCCCACCATACCGACGGTGACGGTTTGGTGCGGGTGCTCGAAGCCGTCCAGCACCCGCTGCCACTCAGCCAGGTCCGCCGCCGGCACCTCGAGCCCGAACTGCTCCACCACCAGTGCGTCCAGCCCCTGGGCGTGCAGCAGCATGGGAATCCGGTAGATGTTGTCGGCGTCCACCGCAGAGATAACTGCGTTCTCCGGCACATTGGTGAACAGCGCGATCTTGCGGCGCTCGTCGTCCGGCAGGTCGTGCTCGGCGCGGCACAGCAGCACGTCGGGCTGAATGCCGATGGAGCGCAGCTCCTTCACCGAGTGCTGGGTGGGCTTGGTCTTGATCTCGCCGGCGGTGCGGATGTAAGGCACCAGCGTGAGATGGATGAACATGGCCGCCCGGGGCCCGAGCTCCACGCGCATCTGGCGGATGGCCTCCAGGAACGGCAGCGACTCGATGTCGCCCACGGTGCCGCCGATCTCCACCAGGGCCACGTCGGCGTCGTCGGCGCCGAGCAGGATGCTGGACTTGATCTCGTCGGTGATGTGCGGGATCACCTGCACGGTGCGGCCGAGGTAGTCCCCGCGGCGCTCCTTGCGGATGACGCTCTCGTAGATCTGGCCCGTGGTGTAGTTGTTGTTGCGGCCCATGCGGGTGCGCAGGAACCGCTCGTAGTGGCCCAGGTCCAGGTCGGTCTCGGCGCCGTCGTCGGTGACGTAGACCTCGCCGTGCTGGAACGGGCTCATGGTGCCCGGGTCCACATTGATGTACGGGTCCAGCTTGATCATAGTGACCCGCAGCCCGCGGGCCTCCAGCAGCGCGCCCAGGGACGCGGACGCGATGCCTTTACCGAGGGACGACACAACGCCGCCGGTGACGAAAATAAGCTTGGTCATGGCTTCCTGAAAACCCGACAACGACGGGGCCGACCCGCGGGTGAGAGCACGAGCGCAGGCAGGACGTTAGCAAATTAGCCCCCCGTCCTCAATTCGCGCCGAAAAAGCGTCCGCGGCATCCCCACTTGCGGCGAATTGCCCCAAGAAACCGCCTTTTAGCGCACTTCACAAGCCGAAACCGGACACGTATACTGCGCCGCGTTCGTATCCTACGGACCACCGGGGCCGACCGTCGGCCTGCACGGCCGTCGCCGCCCCGGCACGCTGAATTCACACGAGATCCCTTTGGAGCGTCAGATCATGCAAAAGCTTGCCAAGATCTTCGGCATCGCCGCCATCGCCGGTGCGGCCACCTTCTCCATGAGCGCCGCGCAGGCCTGGTGGGGCCCGGGCTACGGCGGCCCCGGCTACGGTTCCGGCTGGGGTGACGGCATGGGCGACATGCTCGGCGACATGTTCGGCGACGGCTACGGCGACTTCAACATGAGCATGTCCGGCGGCGGCCGCGGCTATGGTCGTGGCTACGGTCGCGGCTACGGTTATGGGCGCGGGTACGGCTACGGCTATCCCTACGGCGGCTACGGCGGCTATCCGGGCTACGGCTACCCGGGCTACGGCTATGGTGCACCGCCCATGCCCTACGGCGCTCCCTATGGCGCGCCGGCTGCGCCCGCCGCTCCGGCCGGCGAACAGGCCAAGTAAGGGCGGGTCTCGCCTGCCTCGGGCCGCCCGCCGGCGGCCGCAGGAGCCGCGCCTTCGGGCGCGGTTTTTGTTTGGCAGGCATGGGTGACGGCCACCCGCTCGCGCATCTCGCCCCGCGTCCGCTCCTTCGGAGCCGCTGCCATCTGCGCCGTGTCGCCCGACGGTCCCAGCCGCCGTTACGGCAGCACACAATCCGGCTTCGTCGCAGCCCCCTCAGTAATTTCACCAATACAGACGCGTGAAAGCGGCGGGAATCGGCCTTGATGCATGTCAACCTGGGTTGCAAAATGAGAACGTCAACCAGCCAGGTACACTGCCTTGACTCAACGCAAAGTAATTTCCTTCGAGACCATCCGGGTCGCCTGCAAGAACTGCACGCTGTCTCAGCTGTGCCTACCCATGGGCATGTCGCCGGAGGATGTGGACCGGCTGGACAGCATCGTGAAGCGCTCGCGGCCCCTCCACCGAGGCGACCACCTCTTCCGCAGCGGTGAGCGCTTCCGCTCGCTCTACGTCGTCAAGACCGGCTCGGTGAAGACCTACACGCCGAGCGAGGAAGGCGGGGAGCAGGTGCTCGGCTTCCACCTGCCGGGCGAGATCATCGGCCTCGACGCCATCGATCAGGACGCCCACGCCTGCTCGGCCAAGGTGCTGGAGACCTCGGCCATCTGCGAGGTGCCCTTCCAGCGCTTCGAGGAGCTCGCGGCGTCCATCCCGAGCCTTCAGCACTCCATGTATCGGCTGCTCAGCAAGGAGATCGGGCACGACGCCGAAATGCTGCTGCTGCTGGGTAAGAAGAACGCGGAGGAGCGGCTCGCGGCCTTCCTGGTGAGCATGTCGCAGCGGCTCAGCAAGCGCGGTCTGTCCCCCACGGACTTCTACCTCAGCATGTCGCGGCACGAGATCGGCAACTACCTCGGGCTCGCCGTGGAAACCGTGAGCCGGCTCTTCACCCGCTTCCAGGATGAGGGCTTGGTGAAGGTGGACCGCAAGCACGTCGAGATCCTGAACCTGCCCACCATCGAGAACCTTGCCGGCGCCGCACCGGCCGCCGGCAGCCGCAAGCACTCCAACTGAGCCCAACCATTCCGCCGACCTACAGGGCGCCGACCCGCGGGCTCCTGACTCGCGGGCGCCGGTGGCCTCCCGCCGACGCCCCAACAGGCCGGCGCCCCAGCAGGCCGGCAGCAGAGCCCGGTTTCTTCGCCGCCATCCGCTGACCCCGGTCCGACACTCGGTACCCACTCGGCGACGCCCGAGAAAACCACTACAATTGCGCCCTTCGCAGGCGCCGCGGCGGCATGCCTGACACGCTGCACACCCGGCATCGACCTGCCGTTCGGTCACGACTTCCCACCAAGCCGATTCCCGAAGGAGCTCCCATGCATCATCCGGCAGTGAAGACGATGCTGGCCCTGTTGTTTGTCCTGGTGCCGAGCCTGGCGTTCGCGTCAGAGGGCGGTGAGCGCCTCGACTTGACCGCCACCTGGGTCGGCTTCACTGCGCTCGGCATCTTCGCCGTCGCCTACGGGCTGGTGATGGCGGAGGAGTTCACGCACCTGCGCAAGTCCAAGCCGGTGATGCTGGCGGCGGGTGTCATCTGGCTCATCATTGCCTACTACTACACCGGGCACCACGGCGACCACCACCTCGTCGCAGACGCGGTGCATCACAACATCATGGAGTTCGCCGAGCTCTTTCTGTTCCTGCTCGCGGCGATGACCTACATCAACGCCATGGAAGAGCGGCTGGTCTTCGAATGGCTGCGGGCCTGGCTGGTGCGCAGCGGCTGGGGCTACCGCAAGCTGTTCTGGATGACCGGGTTCCTGGCCTTCGCCATTTCGCCGGTGGCGGACAATCTGACCACGGCGCTGCTCATGTGTGCGGTGGTGATGGCGGTGGGTGCGGACAACCCGCGCTTCGTGGCCATCGGCTGCATCAACATCGTCGTCGCTGCCAACGCCGGCGGCGCCTTCAGCCCCTTCGGCGACATCACCACGCTGATGGTCTGGCAGAACGGCATCATCGAGTTCCAGACCTTCTTCCTGCTGTTCATCCCCTCCCTGGTGAACTACCTCGTCCCCGCCTACTTCATGCACAAGGCCATCCCGGACGAGACGCCGCCGCCCAGCGACGAGGTGGTCAAGATGAAGCGCGGGGCCAAGCGCATTGTGCTGCTCTTCCTGCTCACCATCGCCACCGCGGTCAGCGCGCACAACTTCTTCCACCTGCCACCCGTGCTCGGCATGATGACCGGGCTCGCGTATCTGAAGTTCTTCTCGTACTACCTGTACAAAACGCATGAGCTGTCGACGGTGCGGGCGGGCACCCTCGAAGACAGCATGCCTTTCGACATCTTCAACAAGGTGGCGCGGGCAGAGTGGGACACCCTGCTCTTCTTCTACGGCGTCATCCTCTGCGTCGGCGGCCTGGGCTTCATCGGCTACCTGGAGCTGGTGTCGCAGTTTGCCTATGTGGACGTAGGCCCGACCTTCGCCAACACCATGGTGGGCGTGCTGTCGGCCATCGTCGACAACATCCCGGTGATGTTCGCAGTGCTCACGATGAATCCAGACATGTCCCAGGGCCAGTGGCTGCTGGCGACGCTGACGGCCGGCGTGGGGGGCAGCATGCTCTCCATCGGCTCCGCCGCAGGCGTGGCGCTGATGGGCCAGGCGAAGGGGATCTACACCTTCTTCGAGCACCTGAAGTGGACCAAGTACATTGCCCTCGGCTTCGTGGCGAGCATCGTCGCCCACCTCATCGTCAACTTCTGGACCTTTTCGATTCCGGTGAGCGGTTGAGGGCTGCGGGGCTCGTCGCAGCACAGCCCACCAGGCGGGGACGACATTGCTTGCTTTCGCAACGCCGCTGCGACGCAAAGAACAAGGCTGATCCTCGCTGACTTGGCTGGACGGCCCGCAGCCGCAGCGTCGTTGGGTTGCGTCGTCGCGTCCCAGCGCGAGCTGTTTCGAGACGGGTGGCTGCGTGCTCGCTGTTTTTGGCCTATTGGGCGACTGCGCCGCCGTCCGCCGCATCCTCCGCAAGCCAGACACAGCCGCCGCTGGCCTTGTGGATGGCGGCGAGCCGGGCCTCGTGGGCGGCGAGCTCATCGGCAGTGGCGCGCACCACCCGGAGCTTGCCGCGGGGGACCTCGATGTGGCGCACCGCTTCCCGCCGCAGGCCCGTCTCCACATGCTCCTCGCCGCCCAAGTGCAGGCTCACCTGCCCACCGGTCATGGCGAGATAGACATCGGCGAGGATCTGGGCGTCCAGCAGGGCGCCGTGCAGGTCGCGGTGGGCGTTGTCGATACTGTAGCGCTTGCAGAGCGCGTCCAGGCTGTTGCGCTGGCCCGGGTGCAGGCGGCGCGCAAGCACCAGGCTGTCTGACACCGCGCAGAGCTTGTCGATGGCGGGCGCATCCTCGCGCCAGAGCCTGAGCTCGTGGTTCAGGAAGCCGACATCGAAGGGCGCGTTATGAATCACCAGCTCCGCGCCGCGGCAGTAGTCGATGAATTCCTCCACCACGTCCGCGAAGCGCGGCTTGTCTGCCAGGAACTCGTTGGTGATGCCGTGCACGGCCTCGGCGCCGGCGTCGATCTCCCGGTCCGGCTGGATGTAGCGGTGAAAATCGTTGCCGGTGAGGCGCCGCTCCACCACCTCCACGCAGCCGATCTCGATAATCCGATGGCCCTCCGAGGGCTCCAGACCGGTCGTTTCCGTATCCAGGACGATTTGACGCATGACGGTTGTCGTTCCTCTTGAGCCCCAATCTCTCACCCGATCGCCGGCGCTCGGCTGCCCACCGACGCGGCCGTCGCCCCGGACTGCGCACTAAGCACTAAGCACTAAGCACTAAGCACTAAGCACTACCCCCGGCAGCTTAACCAAACCCACCCCCAGACCACAAAGCCCGCCCAAGACCATGCCCGACACCCCGCCGCAAATCGACCTCCAGCTCCCGCCCCTTGGCGACCACGGCCCGCGCCGCGCCCGCACGCTGATGATCCAGGGCACGGCGTCGGACGTCGGCAAGAGCCTGCTCGTGGCCGGGCTGTGCCGGGCCTATGCCAGGCGGGGGCTCGTGGTGCGCCCGTTCAAGGCGCAGAACATGAGCAACAACGCTGCCGTCACCGAGGACACGGACGCCGCGCCCGGGGCCGACGGCGAGCGCCCGCGGGGTGAAATCGGCCGCGCCCAGGCGCTCCAGGCCCGCGCCTGCGGCGTGCCGCCGTCCATCCACATGAACCCGGTGCTGCTGAAGCCCCAGACCAACGTCGGCTCCCAGGTGGTGCTGCGCGGGCGTGCGCTCGGCAACTGCCCGGCGCGGGTCTACCACCAGATGCGCCAGAGCATGATGCCGGCCATCCTCGACAGCTTCGAGCGCCTCTGCGCCGAGGCCGACCTGGTGCTGGTGGAGGGTGCCGGCAGCGGCGCGGAGATCTATCTGCGCAACAGCGACATCACGAACATGTACTTCGCCGAGCGCGCCGATGTGCCCGTGGTGTTCGTCGGCGATCTGGACAAGGGTGGCACCATGTCGCACCTGGTGGGCACCTGGCTGCTGCTGGACCCGGCTGACCGCGAGCGCGTCGTCGGCTACCTGGTGAACAAGTTCCGTGGCGACTTCTCGCTGTTCGAGCCTGCCTGCGAGACCATCACGGCGCACACCGGCTGGCCCTTTCTGGGCGTGGTGCGCTGGTTCGAGGGAGCATCCCGGCTACCCGCCGAAGACTCGCTGGCGCTGGAGCGCCCGGCGGAGCAGAGCTGGGCGGACACCGGCACCCTCAACATCGCCGTGCCGCGCCTGTCCCGCGTCGCCAACTTCGACGACATGGACCCGCTCGCCGCCGAGCCTGCGGTGAATCTGCGCTGGCTGATGCCGGGCCAGGCCCTGCCGGCGGACACCGACGTCGTCATCCTGCCAGGCTCCAAGGCCACCCGGGCCGATCTCGACATCCTGCGCAAGGAGGGTTGGGACATCGACATCCTCGCCCACGTGCGCCGCGGCGGGCGGGTGGTCGGGCTCTGCGCCGGCTTTCAGATGCTCGGGCGTGTTGTCCGCGATCCACAGGGCATCGAAGGCGCGCCGGGCGACACGCCGGGGCTGGGACTCCTGGACATCGAGACCGAGATCGGCGGCGACAAGCGCCTCATCGAGCTGTCTGCGCAGGACGACGTCAGCGGCTGTCCCGTCGCGGGCTACGAGATGCACATGGGCCGCACCACCGGCGCCGGGCTGGAGCAGCCCTGGCTGGTGCTCCGGAACACCGACGGCACCGCCAGGCCGGAGGGCGCCGTCAGCCACCACGGCCGCGTTATGGGCGGCTACCTGCACGGCATCTTCTCAGGCGACGCCTTCCGTTCCCATTGGCTCCAGCAAATGGGCGCCCAGGCCGCGCGGCTCGACTTCGAGGCCCGCATCGAGCAGGCCCTGGACGACCTGGCCGACCACATCGAGGCCAATCTGGACCTGGATGCGCTGCTGGCGCTGGCGCGCTAGCATGCAGCAGCAGACAAGCGAATACGAGGATAAGCGCATGGCAGAGCCTGACAACCTAACGCAGGAAATGCTCCGCCGCCTGCACAGCAAGCTCGACGACATCCAAGGCGAAATGCGCCTGCGCTTCACCGGTGTCGAAACGGGGCTCGCAGCCATTGAGCAACATCTGTCCGCCTTCCACGCCGTCGATGCTGCTCGTGCGGAAGAAATCGCCGATCTGCGCCGCCGGCTGGAGCGGGTCGAGCAGCGGCTGGAACTGGCGGATTGAGAGCAACCCATCCTGCGCGTGATGGGCATCAAGGATGCGGCGCTCCGGCAGCTCAGCGAACCGGCGCCTGCGCGCTCGCGCCCGGCTTCGGCCAACCGTCCTCGCTGAAGCGGGGTGCGCGCCCGCTAACCCGGCTCGCCGGGCGCAGGTCGGCGCGGTGACCGCCGCCGGCCCCGGAACAGGTAGACGAGGACGGCGATCGCGGCGACCAGAACGACACCAGCCACCCAGGGGTTGATGCGCCGCAGCACGTCATGGATCGCATGCAGATGCTCGGACAGATAGAAAGTCCCCAGGCCCCAAAGGCCGACCCAGAGCAAGGCGCCGGCGACGTTGAACACCGTGAACAGCCACCAGGGCATGGCCAGGGTGCCGGCAAGGATGCCGTTCAACTGCCGCGGCCCGTCGAAGAAACGGGCCATCAGGATGAAGCCGCCACCGTAGCGGTCGAACAGCCCGGCAAGCTTCGCCTCCCGCGCCTCATTCACGCCCAGCCGGCGCAACAGCGGCCGGCCGCCGCGCCGGCCGATGAGATACCCCAGGCTGTTGCCCAACACCGCGGCCAGCACGGCGATGGGCAGCAGCAGCGCCAAGTGCATGTGCCCTTTTGCCGACTCCAGCGCCCCCGCCATCAACAACGACTGCCCGGGGGCCGGAATGCCGAACCCCTCCAGGGACACGGCACCGGCCACACCCGCGTAGCCGTAACGCTCCACCATCGGCTGCATCTTCCGCACTGCCGCTTCCAGGTCCTGCCCGGCCCGGGCGGCGAGGGCCTCGGCGTCCTGCACGGCGCCATGCTGCCCCTGGGCAGCGGTCGCGGCGAGCCCGAGCAGCGCCACCAGGGCAACTGCATGACACGTGCGGACCAGGCGATATGGATCGGGTTGCATGCGGCCCTCCCTCGGGTTCGCTGCGACGTCGGTGCCCACCGAGCCCTTTGCCGGCCCGCGCGAGGACCGATCCCGCGGCGAGGATCGTGACATCGTCATCGGCGCGGATGATTTCGGGCGGGTTCTGGTCGTCGCCTATACCTGGCGCGGCGACACGATCCGCATCATCTCCGCCCGTCGCGCAAGCCCCGGCGAGCGACGCGCCTACCGCATCGACTGACCAGCACCGCGGAGCCGGACGAACATGAACCCCCAAAAAGCCCCCCAATGCGACCTCCAGGGCGACCCCCGGGAAGACCAAGACCCCCTCGACGCGGAGATCGACTTCGGCGACGCCCGGCCCGGCCCCGTCCTGCCCGCCGATCCGACCAAGACGCGCATCACCATCCGTCTCGACGCCGCCGTCATCGCCTGGTTCAAGGATCAGGTCGCCGAGACCGGCGGCAGCTACCAGACGCTGATCAACGAGACGCTGAAGGAGCACATGCGCGGCCAGCAGCAAAGCGAGCAACTGGAGCGGACCCTGCGTCGGGTGCTGCGCGAGGAGCTCGCATCGAGCCAAACGTCCTGACTGGCCGCCCCGGTGGCACGTCGGGCCGTTGAGCCCCTGGGGGCAGCCCAACCTGTCATACGAAACCGGGGCCGATGTTATCGATCGGGGCCGTGCGCGGCATCCGCCCGCTCGGCAATCGCAGGCTCTTCGCGGCGCCGACGGCGCGTCGGCGGCGGCCCAGTCCAACCGCGGCCGGCGCCGCTCGATCATGCAGTCACGCAGGTAGCCCGGCGTCTACGCGGTCCGATGCGGTGCAGGAAGCGGACCGCGTCCTTATGCAGCTTGAGGCGGTACGCCGCCATCAGAGGCGGTCGCGAACGTCCTGCCAGTCCTCGAATTCGCGCTCGTCGCCCGCCTGCAGCTGCCGACGCAGATCGTGAATGCGCGACAACTCGGACGCGCTCAAGGCGTCGTCGTCATCGAACAACTGGTACTGTTCCGACGACAGGCCGCGCAGGTAATCCAGCAGGCCCGGGTAGGCGCGCTCGTCGATCTCAAGCGTCAGGGTCTTCATGGGTGACAGCAGATGGACAGGTCGGTTGCTGCATCCGGGCACTGTAACCGCGTCCGAAGCCGACAACAATCGGCTCGAACAGTCGCACCCGATCGCCTCACCACACGAACCGGCTCAGCACCCGCTCGCGCAGGCCCCAGCTGTCGGCACAGCGCACGTGGTTGATCCAGCCCTGCATGCTCGCGTCGAACCTGGCGAAGCTCATGCGGCCGGCGCGCCAGGCATCGAACGCCGCCGCGTCGCCGCCACCGCCTTGCGCGCCTTCACCAGCCGGTGCGTCGGGTACAGCACGAAGCCGAGCCAGGACACGCCGGCGCTCACCGGACTGACCTGTGCCGCGCCTGCGTGGACCCGCAGCCGCAGCCCCGCCAGGCGCTCCACCACCGCCCGCTTCCAGTCCCATAACTGCGCCCTGGAATCCGCGAACAGCAGCATGTCGTCCACGTAGCGGACATACCCGCGGCAGCCCAGCCCGCGGGTGACGAACCGGTCCAGCGGGTGCAGATAACAGTTGGACCAGAACTGCGAGGTCAGATTGCCGATGGGCAGGCCCCGCGGTCGGCACGCCGAGAGCTGGTCATCTTTGCACGGGTCTTCGACCTGCTGGAATGGCTGGTGCCCAAGGGCGAGTCTTTTCCGCGCGGCTTCCGGCACACCGTCACCGCGCGCCTGCTCGGGGCGGCGCTGGACCTGCCGGAGCTGCTGTACCGGGCGCATGCGCGGCGCGGACGCCCCAGGCTCGCGGCGCTCGCCGAGACCGACGCCGCGCTCAACACGCTGCGCCTGTATCTCAGGCTCGCGCACCGCTGGCACTGGCTCAACGACGGGCAGTACGAGCACGTGAGCAAGCTGGTGGCGGAGATCGGCCGGCTGCTCGGCGGCTGGATCAGGCAGGAGCAGCGGGCGTTGGCCCAGGGCCTGCCGCCCGGGCAGGGCAAACCGCAGGGGCAGTGACGCGCCCGGGCCCTCGCGGCGGGGACGCCGCTCCCACGGCACGAATGCCCGCATGGCGCCTGGCTCCCACGCTCCACAGACCGGGCAAGTATCCGGCGTAGGGCGGATAAGCGAAGCGCATCCGCCGTCCGCGCGTCCGTAGGCCATTGATCTCTCGTCAGCCGAGCGCGTAAAAAAGGCATGTTTGGCCGCAGACAGCAAACTCGGTCTGGCTCCCACGCTCCAGCGTGGGAGCAAGGGCAGACGCTCCAGCGTCGCGTGGGGTTGGCGCGGCGGCGACCGACGCACCGCTGGAGCGGTCGCCAGACACTCCCACGCTGGAGCGTGGGAGCGAGGGCGCAAGGGGCGCTGGAGTGGGGTGAGGCGCCACGGGGCTTGCGCCCGGTGGCGGCGCCTCGGTTTGATATGCGTCCGACGGCCTTGCTGGTCACCCAGCGCGCCGAGCTTCGGCGGCCGTGCGGGCGGGACGCACCCGCGCCATCCCGTTACCAACCCTCCGCAGATTGATCAGAAAATTGGTCAACCGTAGTCGGCAAGGCCTGTCGGACCCTGAGTCGGGAAAGGGGGATGTGGCCGGCGAGCACCACACGACAACCGATGTTGTTGTTCCGGTTGTTCATGCTGTCGCGGGAGCGAGAGGACACGCGCGACGAGGCCGCTTCATTGTTCCAGCCGCCGCCGCGCAACGCGCGCCGATGCCGGGGCACCCCACCGGTTCCACCGGCTTCGTTCAGCCTAGGCCATCGCGAGCACCAACGCGAGGCCCAAAGTGAACACTTGGCATGTTCGGTCGAAAAAGCGCGCGCAACCGCGCTGCGCGTGATGAAGTCGATCATCGTTTCGGCCAAAACCGAGGACGCAGGAGCGTCCGCCCTTGCTCCCACGCCGGAGCGTGGGAGCCAGAAGCCCAACCTTGGCCGGCACCATGGTGAACGTCCGCGGTGAAGACAGCGACGCGAACGTCAGCGGACAGCGGACAGCGGACAGCGATTCAGCGTTCAGCGGATGGGGCCGGCGAGCACCACACGACAACCGATGCTGTTGCTCCGGCTGTTCATGCTGTCGCGGGAGCGAGAGGACACGCGCGACGAGGCCGCTTCATTGCCCCAGCCGCCGCCGCGCAACGCGCGCATCTCCTCGCCTTTCAAGCCCACATCCTCCAGGTCGTCGTACTTGTTCAGGCACCGTTCCCAGACGTTGCCTGCGCAGTCCATCAGCCCAAAGGGCGAGACGTTCTTTGGATAGAGGCCGACCGCGGTCGTCTCGCGAAGATACAGCTCGCCGACCGGCTCCTTGCCGTAGGTCTCGTCGACGTTGGCATGCCCGCCGACATAGCCGTTGCCCCAGGGGAATTCGCGGCCATCGGAGCCGCGGGCGGCCTTCTCCCACTCGAGCTCGGTGGGCAGCCGAATTGCCTCATCGTCGCCGAGGTCGCCGCGGGCGCGCAGCCGCGCCGTCAGCCAGCGGCAAAAGGCGACCGCCTCGACCCAGGCAATCTGCACGCGGGGGCGGTTGCCGGCCGGCCACTGCGGCTGCTCCGGTGGCGGCCCGATGACGTCCTCCCGCCACCAGGACCACCACTGCGGGTCGGCATAATCGTCGGCCTCGGTGAAGGCGCGATACTGCGCGTTGGTGATGGGATAGCGGGCGATGCGGAAGGCGCCGGTCTCGCGCTTCTCGCCGTCCTGCCAGATGAATTCACCGGCCGGCACCTCGCACCAGGCGATGGCCGGCAGGCCGTCGGCATCGAGACCGATGCCGTCGCGCTCGTCTCCCAGCGCATCCAGCAGGTTGCCGACGGCGACGCGGTGCCAGTGCCAGCGCTCGGCATCGGGGCCGGCGAACAGGGCGTCGATGTCGATGCCGGCGCGCAGCCAGCCGGCGATGTCGCTGCCCTGCTCGGCATCGCGCTCACGCAGTTGCCGCACCAGCTCGGTGAGGGTCTCCGCCTTGCGCTCGAAGCGGGTCAGGGTGTGCAGCAGGTGGCCGCGGGCGGCGGCGTCCTCTGCCCGTGCCGCATGGGCGGCCAGGGTCAGCGCTGTGAGCTCGGCGGCGTCGTCGCGCGCCAGGAAGTGCGCGAGCAGCGGCTCGTCCTGGATCAGACCGGGCCAGAGCTCCGCGGCGTCGAACAGGCCGCGCAGGTCGTCCAGCATGTGGGTCGGGATGTCCTTGTCCTGCCGGCCGCTCTCATGCCACCGGCGGGCGTCGCGCTGGACCTGCGGGCCGCGGATCAGGGCCTCCTTGCGGCGCCCGATCCAGTCCGCCAGCGCCGGCCAGGCGCGGAACAGGGCCTCGTGGGCGACCTCCACGACGCGGCCGGCCTGCGCCGGTGCGCCGGGCGCACCCGCCGCGCTGTCGGCACCATCGTCGGCGCCCATCACCAGCAGACGGGCCTCGGGGGCGGCCAGCGCTTCGATGAGCCCGAGTGCCTCGGGGTCGTCCCGCCAGTGCTGAAGGTCCTGGCGCTTGCGGGTGGCCGCCTCGTCCGTCTGCATGGTCAGGAGTTGGCTGAATACCCGCGGCAGCACGGCCTCGGTATCGACCTTGGCCCGTGCGGCGGCCTTCTCGGCGCGATCCTTGATGATGCGGTCGAGTCCAGTGAGGGTGTCGGGCGCTTCAGGCGCTTCGGGGGCGTCGGCAGCGTCCGGCTGGCCCTTGGCCGGCAGATAATCCGCCAGGGTCATCAGCGGCTGCTCGCGCCCCCCTGCCCGATGGTCGGCCGAGCAGCGGTCATGGAGATCGCGCAGCGCGAAGGCCACCAGCGCCAGGCTGCCGGGCTGGCCGGCGGCGTCCTGCTTCAGCCGGCGCACCAGGGCGTCGTCGATGTCGGCACGGTACTCAGGGCGCAGGGTGCGCCGACGCAGCGGGCCGGTGATCATGTCTCCCAGCGCACCGGCGTCCGGGGCCACCACGTGATATTGGCTGCCGTCCTTGTTCATCTCGGCCAGCAGGCCCGCATGGCCCATGCAGGCGTCGTGGAAGTCCGAGCGCACGGTGGCGACGACACGGAACCGGTCCAGGTCCAGCGCGGCGGTGAGCCGGTCCAGAAACAGCGTGGACAGCGGCTTGTCGATGTTGGTGAACAGCTCTTCGAACTGGTCGATGATCAGCAGCCACTCGGCCTGCGCCGGCCGGCCGGCGAGCACGCGCCGCAGGAGATTGTCGAAGGCGCCGGGGTCGGCCTTCAGGTCGTCGGCCTCCGGCGCCGGGTCGCGCAGGCCGAGCACGCGCGGCTCGGCACGCTCCAGCCCCATGATCAGCGCCTCGAAGGGGTCTTGCAGGCGGTAGGCCGCCGGCTTCATGGCGCTGATGACCCAGTCCGTAGAGCCATGGATCGGCGTGCGCGCGGCGTCGTGCAGGCTAGCCCAGAGCCCGGCGCGGGCGAGCGAGGACTTGCCGGAGCCGGAGCGGCCGGTCACCAGCACCAGCCGGCTGCCCTGCTTACCCTGGAGCTTGGCCAGCAGCTCGCGGGTCTCGGTCTCGCGGCCGAAGAAGATGGGCGCCTGGGTGTGGTCGAAGGCGGCCATGCCGGGATAGGGGTGGTGGTCCCAGTCCGGCTCCGGCTCGCGGCCGGGGCAGCCGAGCCGTGCGGCCAGCTCGGCGATGCGCGGGCCGGCGTCGGCGTGCTCGGCGTAGCGCTCCCGGGCCTCGGCGAGCAGGGCGCAGAGCGGCGACAGGCCGCCGCGGCGCGCCACCGTGGCGCCGGGGAAGTCGTCGCAGCGCGACACCAGCTCGCAGGCGACGTCGCGGGCGGCGCCCTCCCAGGTCATCTCGCCGAGCACGGGGTGGCGCTTGCCGAGGGCCAGCTCGGCGAAGGTGCGCCGCTGAGCGTCGCGCTGCCAGAGCGGCAGCAGGGTCAGCAGTTCCTGGAGATCGAGCAGCGTGCCGTCGTGGGTCGTCTGGTCCATGGCTTTGGCTCCGGAAAAGGCACCGGGGAAGGGGCCGAATGCGACTTGGGCGGACGCGCGTCGTGGCAAAGGGTCGGTTCGGGGGAAACACTAGCGCGGTATCGCACCGGATGCCAACGCTCCCCGCGCTCACGGACTCGGCGGATCGCAGCGCAGCAGCTCGCGCAGCGCGGTCAGCTCCGCGTCCCGGGACGGATCAGGACCAAACTCCCGCGGGACGCACGCAAGCAGCGCACAAAGGGCGCCGGCATCGCTGCCGGCACAGGCGTCCACCACGGCGAAGGCCGCATCGCGGGCGCTGCCGCCGCTGTCGATGTCGTGCAGCAGCGGATGGCCCTTGCCCAGGGCGTTGGTGACGAAGCGGCGCCGTGCGCGGGGGTCCTGCCAGCGGGGGAGGCCGAGCAGCAGACGTTGCAGCCGCGAGAGCAATTCGGAATCGAGCAAACAAGCCGGGTCTGGACGCGCCCCGGCGGATCGCAGGGCGCGACGCCGCCATAGCCAGAGCCATAGGGCTGCCAGTGCCGTCGGCACGCCCAGGACCACGCTGGTCAGCACGCCGATGTAAAGGTCGCCACACTGATCGGGCTTCAGCAGCCAGGGCAACAGGTCGGTGGCCAGGTTGCAGACCGTGTCCTGCCACGCGGTGGGATCGGCATTCGCACCCCGCGGGGCCAGCGCCTCTAGGTGCTCGGGCAAGCCGTCGGCTGCGACGCTGACGCCCGCATCCTGCGCGGCCGGCGGCTGGCTGACTGTCGCGGACTCGGGCGCGGGCGCAGCCTGCGGCTGTGAACTGGCGTCAATACTGTCCACTGGATGCTTTCCGTCCATCTTCAGCCAGGCGCCGGACCACGGTGGTCAGCACCCGGCAAAGCCTGGCAGCACCTGCCGGCCGGCGGACTGCTTGCCCAGCGAGATCTGGCCGTTGCTGCCGACCACCTTCAGCATCGTCGGGGTTGCAGTCGTGCTCATTGTGAAATCCGTCGGTTTTCGTGCACAACCAATGCACGATAGCACCAGCGTCGGGCATCGCCCACCTCGGCACTCGGCGGGAGGCCAGTCCGGCCGCCGCCACGGCCGCCGGGGCGCGGCTCACACTCGCGCTTGCAGCGCGCTGCTGCCGTGCGGCCATCCGCCGGCATCAACGCGGCGAGGCACCATTGGCAGATTCTGCCACCCCTTGTAACCTTGGGAACAGGCGCAGTCAGCCGCGGAGCCAAGCTATGCCCACACGCAACGTCGTTCTCACCGATCACCAGGACGGCGTGATCGGCGATCTCGTCGCGAGCGGCCGCTACCAGAACGCGAGCGAGGTGCTGCGCGCCGGTCTGCGGCTGCTGGAGCAGCGCGAGGCGGAGGACGCCGCCCGGCTGGATGCCTTGCGCCGGGCCGTGGCCGAGGGCGTCGCGGACCTGGAAGCGGGGCGCTGCGCGACGCTCGCGGGCGCGGCCGACGTCGATGCCTACCTCGACGCCATCGACCGCGAGCCGCCCGCGGACAGCCCGGCGGCATGACCCGGCTCGTTATCTCGGCGGCTGCCCGCCGGGTCATCCTCCGGCAGGGAAACGGTACCTAGACCAGGGTCTCGACCTCGAACCCCACGACGCTGCGGTGCTTGCGGCTGAATTCGACGCCGATGAGGTGGATCGGGCGGCCGTCGCCGCGGTAGGGCTCGGCGTAGCCCTTGTCCTTGAGCTGCTGCAGGGCGCGGCCCTCGGGGGCCAGCTCGACGACCTTGAATTCGAACAGGTAGACCTGGCCGTTGAAGCGCAGGGCCATGTCCAGCCGCCCGGCGTTGCTCGCTTCCTCCGTGCGCAGGTCCAGGCCCAGGGCGGCGAAGTAGGCGTAGAAGACGCTGGCGTAGAAGCCCTCGTAGCGGGCGATGCGGTTGTTGCAGTACCAGTCGCCGGGGATGCTGTGGAAAAAGGCGGTGAAAAGCTGCTGCATGCCGGCGAAGTCGTTGGCGAGCAGCAGGTCATACAGGCGTGCGGTCTGCTCCGGTGCGGCGCTGTCGAAGTTGCGCAGCGGCTCCAGCATGGCGCCGTTGAGGCTGGCGAAGACCTCCTGGTTCGGGTAGCGCAGGCGGTATTGGAGCAGCGCGCCCACCTGCCGCACCGAGTCGATGGTGAGATAGCCGGTCTGAAACAGCAGCGCCTCGGTGGCGATGCGCCCGACATCGAAGCTCGACAGCAGGGCCTCGCTGGCGAGGAGCTGCCCGAGCCGCGGCAGGAAGACCTGGCGCTCCAGCAGCAGGTCCACCAGGAAGGTGGGCGTGGCGGTCTCGAACCACCAGGGGCGGAACTGGCGCTTGTCGAACAGGAGCAGCACGTCGAAGGGGTTGTAGACGGCCTCGCCGGTCCAGTTGTAGCCGTTGTACCAGTGGCGGATCGCGTCGCGGTCGAGGCCCGGCAGCTCGGGGGCGAAGACGGTGTCCAGGTCCGCCTCGGTGTAGCCGCAGATGGCCGAGTAGGCGGCATCGACGGTGATGTCGTTGAGGTTGTTGAGCCCGGAGAACAGGCTGACCTTGCTGAATTTGCTCACCCCGGTGAGGAACGCAAAACGCAGGTGCGCGTCGCTGTCCTTGATGACGGAGTAGAGGTTGCGCAGCCCGTCGCGGATGGCGCGGGCGGTCTCGGGGCGGGCGAGGTTGTCGAGGATGGGCTTGTCGTATTCGTCGATGAGCACGACGACGCGCTCACCCCGCGCGGTCGCCGCGCGGCGGATCAATTCCGCGAAGGTTCCGCTGATGTCGAGGTGCTGCGGGACGGCGACATCGAGCGCCTCCATGTTGATGCGCAGCAAATCCCGAATCCGCGCGTCCAGCGCCTCGGGGCTCTGCACCACGCCGCCGCCGAAGCTCAGCCGGATCACCGGAAACCGCCGCGCGAAGTCCCAGCGCCCCTGCGCCGCCAGGCCCTCGAACAGCCTTTCGTTGCCGGCGAACAGCTCGGCGAGGGTGTCGAGGAACAGCGACTTGCCGAAGCGCCGGGGCCGCGACAGGAAGTAGTATTTGCCCTGCTCGATGAGCCGCAGCGCAAAGCCGGTCTTGTCCACGTAGTAGTGCCCTTCCTCGCGGATCTCGCGGAAGGTCTGGATGCCGATGGGCAGGCGCAGGCGGGTCATCGTGGGCGGCGGTCGGGCGGGCGGGCGCGGGAAACCCCAGTGTAGCCGCGGCGGGTCCTCGGCGCAGCGCCCGTCCGTGCTCCGCGGCCGTGGGCGCGCCGTCCCCGGCGCAACGGCGCGAGATCCGTGGCCACCGGCACCGCTGGGGATACGCCTCGGCGAAGCGGAAGGCCGCCCCCAACGAGATACGCTATGTGGTCCGTACCATCTGCGCGCGGTGAAGACAGCGACGCGGACGTCAGCGATCAGCCGACAGCGATGCAGCGGTCAGCGGATGGGGCGAGCGCACACCAGACGGAACCCAAGGTGGTCGGAACGCCAAAGCGGAGGGGAGTGGTCGCGGTTGGCCGCGTAGGCGTTGGCCGGGCTGCCGCTCCACGCACCACGGCGCACCACGCGACAGCTGCCCTGCGCAGGCCCGGTCGGGTTCTCTTTGGACCGATCCTCGGCGCGATACCAATCCTTGTCATACTGCCGCACCAGGCGGCATAGGCGTTGGCATCATCCCAGGAGACGTTGACCGCGAGCGTCGCCTCGTTGCCCGGCGCCAATGCCAGAACAGCGGCGACGGCCCGCTGCGGCGCCGGCTCCGGCTCGCGCGCCGCCTGCTCCAACGTCTCCAGCGCGCCGAAGCTGCGCATTCGACCGCCGCCGCGGCCGCAGGCGTCGCTCCGGCGCCGCGACATCGATATTCAGCCAAGCGGCGGGCAGGGGGACGCCGGATCGCCCATCAGCTTGCCAAGCCCCGAGGATTGAAGCGACCCGGATCAGCGCGGGTCGCACCGAGCGCGCCACCCCATGGCGCGCCTCTGAACCCATGGATCAACGCTCTGCATGTGCCTCGACGCCAAGCTGGGCCAGCACGCGCCGGAGGACCTGGGCGCCTACAGCGTGGCCGACGCGCCCGAGCCGTGCCGCGTGCCGGGCCTCGATGGTGGCGATCTTCGCGGTGCGGACCACGGACGGGGCGGGCAGGCCGGTGCCGGAAAGGTCCCCGAGCGCAACATCACCGGGCCAGCCGCGGTTTTGTGCGCTGGTGATCATCAGCACCCAGATCAGGCTAAAGCCCGCACGCTCGCCGTCGGCGACGTCGCCGCCGGAGATCACCAGTGCGGGCCTAAACTGGCGCGTGGGACGGTTGGTGTAGGGGAACGGGACCTTGACGATGTCGCCCCGGCTAAAGGTCGGCATAGGCTTCGGCATCCGCTTCCGAATGCCATTCGTCGAAGGTGCGGAAGGGGTCGTCCACGGGCTCGGCGGCGCGCCTGGTCAGGATCACGCGGCCGGCTTCGAGCCGGTATTCCAGCTCGTCTCCCGGCTGGAGGTTCAATGCGGCCCGCACGGGCTGCGGGACGGTCGTCTGCGCCTTGCTGGTGAGCTTGCTGGTGATCACGACTTGGACCGAAGGTAAGGAATTTCCTTTCCGGACCCTAGCCGCAATGCGTTGACGGGTCAAGTCACCTGTTGGCGGGAACTGGGCGCTCCGGCGCGTCAGCCTCCCAGGATGTAGCCCAGATCGATCGGGACCGACTCGAACGGCGGCACCGCAACGGGCTGGCCGGTGTCGTCCGGGGCGCTCAGGGTGTGCGTGATGCGATAGTGCTCGCCATCGAGCGCATGCACCACCAGGGTCCGGTCCTCCGGCCAGATGAGCCAGTAGTAGGGCACGCGGTGGCGCTGGAGCAGGAGCAGCAGGGTCAGCGTGTCCTTGCGCTCGTGGCCGGGGGAGACGATCTCGCAGACCCAGTCCGGGGTCGGCTCGATGACGCCGCGGGGGCGCTCCGGCATGCGCGACCTGCGCCAGCCGTCGAGGTCGTGGCTCGGGCATTGATGGGTCTCGTAGGCAACGCTGATCTCGGTGGCGATCCACCAGCCGCCAAGGCCCGTCGGGCGGCGCAGCGTTTGCAGCTCGCCCACGAGATTGCCCTGTGCCATGCCATGCTCGCCACGGGCCATGGGGCGGCGGACGATCTCGCCGTCGATGAGCTCGACGCGCTCGTCGGGCTCGGCGAGCAGATCGGCGACGGTGTGGCGCTTGAGGGCTTCCATCGGCTTGCCTCGCTGGGGGTTGCACTCGGGTGGTCGAAAGGCGCATACCGCGCCCGAACGGCTCTCACAACAGGCTAGCGCAGGCGACGCTGCGATGCGACCGCCGCGCCTAGTCACGGCAACAGCGTGGGGCGGTTGGTGTACGGGAACGGAACCTTGACGGTGCCGCCCCGGCTGAAGGTCGGCATAGGCTTCGGCATCCGCCTCCGAATGCCATTGGTCGCCGCGGAGGCGCTCCGGCATGCGTGACGTGAGCCGGCCGGCGAGGTCGTGGCTCGGGCATTGGTGGGCTTCGTAGGCGACGCTGACACCGATGGGCAGCCACCAGCCGTCGGGGCTCCACGCGCGGCTGACTGGAACCGCCGGCTTTCCAGCCGGCTCGGCGCCGTCGCGGCTCGATGCCGCGTCGGCGTCGCCTGGGCTGGCACGAGGGCACGAGCGCAGTCGCCCGCCCAAGCGGCCCGGCATGGGGAATGGCCCTGCTCCAGCGCCGCAGATCGCGCGCCGGGGCATCGAGCCCCCGGCGCGCGTAGCCGGCTGAAAGCCGGCGCTCGCAGTTCGCCCTTGGCGGCAGAGACTGCGCCCCTACCTGCTGAGCTTTCGTCAGCACCCCAAAGGTCCCGAGGCCAGGGATCTCCCCCAGCCATGCAGCCAAAAGACACCACGACCAACGAGGCTTTCAAGGGCTTCACCAACCACGAATGCCCATTCCTGCCCTGTCACCCAGGCGTCAAGCGGGAATTCAACTGCCTTTTTTGTTATTGTCCCCTCATCGCGTACGAGTGCCCGGGGCCGTACAAGGTCTTCACCGACGCGAACGGCGTGCGCCGCAAGGACTGCTCGGCCTGCACCCTGCCCCACGACGGCTACCAGGCGTCCTGGGCCTTCATCCAAAAATGGCTCGCGAAGCCGGTGATCTGGGACGGTCACGAGCAAGACCCACGCTACCTGCCCAAGGAACGGCCCCCGCGCGATCACGACGGGGAATAACCGAAACCGCGGACAACGGACCCGCTCCGGCCTGCGCGGCGGTCTGCACTGCCGACCTGGCCCCGGCTGCCGGCGTCCTAACGGCGACGAGACACCGCTCCGGCCGCGCCGACGCCGACCCGGCTGACCGCACGCCGCGATCAAGCCGGGCGATGCGCCCGACCCGCCGCGCCGGCTGCGGACTTGGGCGACCCCCGGCTCCTGGCGCTGCGCACCGACGCACCCGGGTCGCCGCGCCCCGGGCCGCGCAACCGGGCACCGCGCGAGATGCAGCCTGAGCGGCCCGAGCCGAGCCGCGCCCGCACAGACGATCAAGCCAGCCGGCATCAATCTTCGAACGGCCACCGAGGCCCGAGCGGCCCCGCGCCCAGCAACACGGCAGTAACGCTATGACAGACCGCACCGCCCTGCTCCACGAACGACTCGCCAATCAGATCCTGATCCTTGACGGCGCCATGGGCACCATGATCCAGCGCCGCAAGCTCGAGGAGGCCGACTACCGCGGCGAGCGCTTCAAGGACTGGCCGTCCGATCTCAAGGGCAACAATGACCTGCTGGTGCTGACCCGCCCGGAGCTCATCGCCGACATCCATGGCGAGTACCTCGCCGCCGGCGCGGACATCATCGAGACCAACACCTTCAACGGCACCCGCATCGCCATGGCCGACTACGGCATGGAAGAGCTGGTGTACGAGATGAACGTCGCCGCCGCCAGGCTCGCCCGGGAAACCGCCGACGGCTACAGCACGCCGGACAAGCCCCGCTTCGTCGCCGGTGTGCTCGGCCCCACGAACCGCACCGCGTCCATCTCCCCGGACGTGAACGACCCGGGCTTCCGCAACATCGACTTCGACACCCTGGTGACGGCCTACGCCGAGGCCACCCGGGCGCTCATCGAGGGTGGGTCCGACATCATCCTTGTCGAGACCGTCTTCGACACCCTGAACGCCAAGGCGGCGCTCTTCGCCGTGTGGCAGGTGTTCGACCAGGACGGTGTCGAGCTCCCGATCATGATCTCCGGCACCATCACGGACCAGTCCGGGCGCACCCTGACGGGCCAGACCACCGAGGCCTTCTACAACAGCCTGCGCCACGCCCAACCCTTGAGCATCGGCCTCAACTGCGCGCTCGGGCCGCATGAGCTGCGCCCGTACGTGGAGGAGCTGAACCGCATCGCCGAATGCCGGGTGTCGACGCATCCCAACGCCGGCCTGCCCAATGAGCTGGGCGGCTATGACCTGGGGCCGGAGGAGATGGCCAAAGAGGTCGCCGACTGGGCCCGCGAGGGCTGGCTCAACATCGTCGGCGGCTGCTGCGGCACCGGCCCCGAGCACATCGAGGCCATCGCCAAGGCCGTTGAAGGCATGGCGCCGCGCCAACCATTGGAACTGGAGCCTGCCTGCCGGCTGTCGGGCCTGGAGCCCTGCAACATCACCAAGGACAGCTTCTTCGTCAATGTCGGCGAGCGTACCAATGTCACGGGCTCGGCGCGCTTCAAGCGGCTGATCAAGGAGGGCGATTACGACACGGCGCTGTCGGTGGCCGTGGAGCAGGTGGAGAACGGTGCCCAGGTCATCGACGTCAACATGGACGAGGGCCTGCTGGATGCGGTGGAGGCCATGAACCGATTTCTGAATCTGGCCGCCGCGGAGCCGGACATCTCCCGGGTGCCGGTGATGATCGACTCCTCCAAGTGGGAGGTCATCGAGACCGGGCTCAAGTGCGTCCAGGGCAAGGCCATCGTCAACTCCATCTCGCTCAAGGAGGGTGAGGAGAAGTTTATCGAGCAGGCGCGGCTGTGCCGGCGCTACGGCGCCGCCGTCATCGTCATGGCCTTCGACGAGGAGGGCCAGGCGGACACCCACGCGCGCAAGGTCGAGATCTGCACCCGCGCCTACAAGGTGCTGACGGAGCAGGTGGGCTACCCGTCCGAGGACATCATCTTCGACCCGAACATCTTCGCGGTGGCCACCGGCATCGAGGAGCACAACAACTACGCGGTGGACTTCATCGAGGCCACGCGCAGCATCAAGCAGAACCTGCCGAATGCGCTGGTCTCCGGCGGCGTCTCCAACGTGTCCTTCTCGTTCCGCGGCAACAACCCGGTGCGCGAGGCCATCCATGCCGTGTTCCTGTACCACGCCATCAAGGCGGGCATGGATATGGGCATCGTCAACGCCGGTCAGCTCGCCATCTATGACGATCTGGACGACGAGCTGCGGGAGGCCGTCGAGGACGTCATCCTGAACCGCCGGGAAGACTCCACCGAGCGGCTGCTGGACCTGGCGCCCAAGTACAAGGGCGACGGCTCCGGCGCCGAGAAGGCCGAAGACCAGGAATGGCGCAGCTGGCCGGTCGAGAAGCGCCTGGAGCACTCCCTGGTCAAGGGCATCACCGACTTCATCGAAGAGGACACCGAGGCCGCCCGCCAGAACGCCGACAAGCCCCTGGAGGTCATCGAGGGCCCGCTGATGGACGGCATGAACGTCGTCGGCGACCTGTTCGGCGCCGGCAAGATGTTCCTGCCGCAGGTGGTCAAATCCGCCCGCGTCATGAAGAAGGCCGTGGCCTATCTCTTCCCGTACCTGGAGGCCGAAAAGGAGGCCTCCGGCATGGCCGGCCAGAGCAACGGCAAGTTCCTGATCGCCACGGTCAAGGGCGATGTGCACGACATCGGCAAGAACATCGTCGCCGTGGTGCTCCAGTGCAACGGCTACGAGGTGGTCGACCTGGGCGTCATGGTGCCGGCGGAGACCATCCTGCAGCGCGCCCGTGAAGAGAACGTGGACATGATCGGCCTGTCCGGCCTGATCACCCCGTCGCTCGACGAAATGGTGCACGTGGCCAAGGAGATGCAGCGCCAGGGCATGGACATGCCGCTGCTGATCGGCGGCGCGACGACCTCCAAGCTGCACACCGCCGTGAAGATCGCCCCGCAGCGCGAGGCGCCGACGGTGTATGTGGTGGACGCCTCCCGCGCCGTCGGCGTGGTGAGCAACCTGCTCAGCAAGACCCAGCGCGACGGCTATGTGGCGGAGATCGCCGCCGAGTACGAGCGCATGCGTGCCGAGCGCGAGGGCCGCGGCACCACCCGCAAGTTCATGGCCATCAATGATGCCCGCGCCAACAAGGTCGCCATCGACTGGGACGCGTATACGCCGGGGCGTCCGGCCATCCTCGGCGACGAGGTGGCCCTGCCGGAGGGCCTCGATCTGAACGTGAAGCTGGAGCGGGTCGGCGACGGCGTGATCGTCACCATCGACGACTATCCGCTCGATGACCTCAAGCATTTCATCGACTGGTCGCCCTTCTTCAACGCCTGGGAGCTCGCCGGCAAGTATCCGGCCATCCTGGACGACGAGATCGTCGGCGAGGAAGCGCGCAAGCTCTTCGCCGACGCAGTGCCCTTCCTGGAGAAGATGGTCCAGGAGAAGTGGGTCAAGGCCAGCTGTGTCTGCGGCTTTTTCCCGGCCAACACCATCGGTGACGACGACATCGCCATCTACACCGACGAGAGCCGCAGCGAAAAGGCCCATGAGCTGCACATGCTGCGCCAGCAGATGTTCCGCGCGGCGGGCAAGGGCCAGCCGAATATCTCCTTGGCGGACTACCTGGCACCCGCCGACAGCGGCAAGCGGGACTGGATCGGCGCCTTTGCGGTCACCGCCGGCATCGGCATCGATGCGCACGTCGAGCGCTTCGAGGCGGACCACGACGACTACAGCTCCATCATGCTGAAGGCGCTCGCCGACCGCCTCGCCGAGGCCTTCGCCGAGCGGCTGCACCAGCTGGTGCGCACCAACCTCTGGCGTTACATGCCCGATGAGCGGCTGGATAACGACGCCCTCATCGCCGAGAAGTACACCGGCATCCGCCCGGCCCCCGGCTACCCGGCCTGCCCGGACCACACCGAGAAGGCCACGCTCTGGGAAATGCTGAAGCCCGATGAGCGCATTGGGCTCACGCTGACGGAGTCCTTCGCGATGCTGCCGACGGCGGCCGTTTCCGGCTGGTACTTCTCGCACCCGGACTCGCGCTACTTCGGCATCGGCCGCATCCAGAAGGACCAGGTGGAGGACTATGCCGCGCGCAAGGGCATGACGCTGGAGCAGGCCGAGCGCTGGCTGTCGCCGGTGTTGGGCTATGATCCTTGAGATGAAAGAACCGGAGCATTCCCAACCGAGCCCGGCGCACCCGGACGACTGCCGTCGGGCGCGGGCGGTTGCACGCCGCAACTGGCCGATCCGCCGGTACCAGGTCGGCGAGGAGCCCAACGATGACCTGACCGGCGCTACCACCGCCGCCGAGCGCATGGCCATGGTCTGGCGACTCAGCCTCGATGCCTGGGCCATGGCCGGCAAGCCGTTGCCGGACTACCGGCGCGAGCAGATGCCGGGGCGGGTCATCCGCCCCGGCGATGCGCGGGGCGATGACTGAGCCACCGGAGTACAACGCGGATTTCCAGGACATGATCGCCGCGCTGCTCGATGCCGGCGCCCGGTTCATCGTCGTCGGTGCTCACGCGATGGCCGCCCACGGCGTACCCGCCGGCAACCGGCGACTTCGACCTCTTCATCGAGCCCGAGGCGACGAATGCCCGGCGCGTGATGGCTGCGCTACGGGACTTCGGCGCCCCCCTCGACGCGCACGGTATCCAGGAGGCCGACTGATCGGCGTTTCCCGTGCGGGCCAGAATGGCCCGCCATTTTCAGCGGCGCCTTGTTCGGAACGGGGCGCTGAAAATGAATGAACCGGGAAACCGCCCCTGGTTGAGACCAGGAGCGGTTCCGTCCGATTTTTGGGCAGGATGCCCAATAAACCGGTATCTCCCCAGGGACGCCGGCACGCAGCGCTATACTGTCGATCAACCGCTTCGCAACCCCAGAGCGTGGCCGACATGACCGCCCAGCCCCTACCCCAGCTCAGTTTCGAGGATTGGCTCGCCATCGAGCGCGCCGCCGAAGACCAGCGCAGCGAGTTCGTCGCCGGCGAGGTCTTCGCGATGACCGGCGCGACGGAGCAGCACAACCTGATCGTCGGCAATGTCGTCCGCGAGCTGGGCAACGCGCTCAAGCGCAAGCCCTGCCGCGTCTACCCGAGCGACCTGAAAGTCCGCATCAAGGCCGATAATGTCGGCACCTACCCGGACGCCATGGTGATCTGCGGCGAGCGCGCCTTCCACGACGACCGCCGCGACGTGGTCACCAATCCCACGCTGATCGTCGAGGTCTTGTCCGATTCCAGCGAGGCCTACGACCGCGGCGACAAGTTCGCCCACTATCGGACACTGCCGAGCCTGCAAATCTATCTGTTGCTTTCGCAGGACCGCATGCAGGCGGAGCTGTTCGTGCGCCAGCCGGACGACACCTGGCAGTTCACCGCCTTCATCGGCGCCGAAGACCGCATCCCGCTCGCTGCCGTCGACGTGGAGCTCAGGCTCGGCGAGCTCTACGACAAGGTCGAATTCAACGCAGTCTGATCGTCCGAGCGTCGCGGTCGCCCACAGACCCTGGCACATCTTCGATGAGCGGAGACGTTGCAGCCTGGATGCAGCGCAGCGGAATCCAGGGGTTGCCGTAGCCCCTTGACGCCTCCGTGCTGGTGACGCCGTGCCCGGATTCCGCTGGCGCCCATCCCGGCTGTGCGGACAGCAGCCCGTTCAGGTTCGCCTCGCCGGTCTCGGGCACAGAGTCGAAGCGCAACAGGCTTCGAGATCCAGCAGCTTATGGGTGAGCAGAAGGAGAACCGCGGGGGTCACCGACGCGGCCATGGACAAGGCCGACTGGCATGCCTGCAGGGGCTTCAGCAAGGCCTTCCGCGACCTGTTCGAGTAGGCATCCCCACGGGCTCCGGCGCCCGCGGCGGCGGCCGCCGCGACCAGAGAATGCCGGCCAGGATCAGCACCAGCCCCAGCAGATGCCCGAGCGTCGGCTCTTCGCCGAGGAATACCACGCCGACTGCCACCGCCCACAGCGGAATGAGATAGTTGAGCTGCGACGTGAACGACGGCCCCGCGGTGCGGATGAGCCGGAAGTAGACCACCATCGCGGTGGCCGTCGAGAAGAGCCCCAGGAACAGCAGCGCCCCGAGCACACGCGGGCCGAGGTCGGTGACGGCGGGTAGCGCGGCGTCTGCGGATGCACCGGGCAGCCCCACCGCCATCGACAGGAGCGCGGCAATGCCGATGGTGGCCGCCGCCGTCGACAGCGCATCGCTCGGCGGGCGCAGCCGCGCCAGGATCGCCGAGGTGCCGTAGCAGAGCGCCCCCGCCAGCACCGCCAGCATCGGCACCAGCGGCCCGTCGGCACCGCCGACGGCGAGCAGCGCCTCCGGCCCGATCAGCACCACCACGCCGACAAAGCCCAGCAGAAACCCCGCCACCCGGTTGCCGGTGAGCCGCTCGCCGGGCACGAACAGGTGCGCGAGCCCCAGGGTCGCAAGCGGCATCACCGCCATCAGGATCCCCGCAAGCCCGCTGTCGATGGCGCGCTGCCCCCAGGTGATGAGGGAGAAAGGCAGCAGGTTCCCCACCACCGCGATCAGGCCGAAGAACAACCACAGCCGCCCGCCGCGCGGCAGCGCCCGCCCCAACAGCCGGGCCAGCAGCACCAGCACCACCGCGGCGATGACGAGCCGCACCGTCACCACCGTCTCCGCCGGCAGCGCCGTCACCGCAATCTTCGTGAACAGGAAGGACGAGCCCCACATGGCCGTCAGCGCCAGCAGGCTCAGCCATTCCCTGAGCCCATGCCGATGCGCCACCGCCTGCGTGGAGCCCCCGCCTGTGGTCATGCCGCCACCGAGGACGACAGGCCCGCGGCCGCGACGCCGTCACACAGCAGGCACCTCACAACAACACCAGCACCAGCGCCGCCGCGAGCAAGAGCCACTGGACGCCGTTGATCATGACGCTGACGCGGTGCAGCCGGTTGAACAGCGCGTGCTCGCCGCCGTCGCGCGCCGCGTTGATGCGCGGCATCAGCACCTGGCGGGCCACCCAGAAGCCCACCGCCACCAGCGCCGCCATGAGCGCGGCCCAGTGCTGGGCACCGAGCAGCAGCGTCAGCGCAGCCACCGCCGAGACGATGCCGATGCTCAGGTAGTACCAGGGGAAGACCTGGCGGATGAAGCCGCCCGCGGTCTCGAAGGGCAGCTTCGTGAACACCAGCGGCGCCATGACCGCGGAGAAGAAGGTCATGCCACCGAAGGCGAGCGCCAGCGCGAGGCCGGCGATGACGTGGAAACCGAGGGTCAGGCTCATGGTGCGGCTCCTTGAACGGAACTGACGCAAACGTGTGCGCCTTGGTTGACAGGCATCATTGGGATGGTCTCATTGGACGCAACACCGGCATGGCGGACCATCGGCACCCACTGCCCGGCGGCGTGCTGCGTGATGGACCAACTGCTCAGCCCTGGCAGCGCTCGCACCAGTAGGTGGAGCGCGGCAGTATGCCCAGCTTGGCGCGACGCACCGGCGCCCCGCAGCGCCGGCACGGCAGCCCGGCGCGACCATAGACCCAGAGCCCACCGCCGTCGTCTGCGGCGAAGCGCGTGCGCCGCGGCCCGCCGCCGAGGTTCTCCCCGAGCAGCGCTGCGGCGCGCCGGTACAGCGCCAGCAATGCGTCGTCGTCCAGATCCTGCACGCGGCGCTCGGGCGGGAGTCGTCCCTCCAGGAACAGCACCTCGCACTTGTAGACGTTGCCGATGCCGGCGGCGATGCGCTGATCGAGCAGCAGGTCCACCAGCAGGGTCTGCGGCGGGCAAAAGCGCCGGATGCGACCCAACAGCTCCCTGGGCTCCAGCCCGTCGCGAATCAGGTCGGCGCCGAGGCGTGCACCCTGATCCGCACGGCGGAAGCCATGCAGGCGCAGCCACTGGACCTCTTTGGCATTGAAGCAGACAAAGTCCTGCCTGTCGGTACTGATGACCAAAGACGCCTGCCGCCGGGGCTTGCGCCAGTCGGCACCCCGCGGATAGGTGTGCCAGGCGCCGTACATGCCGAGATGGCTGCGCAGCTCGGTGCCGTCGTCGAAGGTGACGAACAGATGCTTGCCCTCGCTCGCGACGCGCGCGACGCGGCGCGGCCCTGCTGATGGCCCGAACGCCGGGTGCAGGCGCACGGCGGTGACCGCACAACCGCGGAGCGCCGCGTCCAGATACGCGGCCACCTTGTGGATCGTGTCACCTTCCGGCATCGGTGTGCCCGAGTCGCGGGGTGCTTGTCGCGCGTTGCAGGACGGTGTGACCGGGTTGCAGCTGAGCGGCCACCGGGGCTGGACGCCATTCTAAGCAAAGCCACGGCGAAGCCGGGTCAGCCGGCGGTCGCAGCCATGGACAGAGCCGTGCAGAGGCTGGCGCAGAGGGCGGCCTCAGCCGCCGCGTCCGGATGAGCGCCGGCCCAGGCGCAAAAAAAAACCCCGCCCGAGGGCGGGGGAACACGACAAGGAGTCAGAGAGCTTCAACGAAGCTCGCGGGATTGGAGCCGGGGCGCCGCGGAAAGTTCGCCAATCACGGGCCCGTAAAACCCCGCGAAAGATGCAGACAAAGCCACCCCCGCTGCGGTTGCGGTGTCCGCGCGCACCCATCGCCGGACACCTGAGCCGGACCCGCGGCTCGCCTTTGCGATGCGCCGCCGGGCGCGGGTTGAAATCGGCCTGGGCTGTGCCGAACTGGCGCATGTCGCAGCCGAAGCTGTCAGGGTGGCGACGCGGCGCGAAACTTGTGCTATCGTCAGGCGAGTTGTTCAGGTTGCAACGCTGGCCTCAGCGTCTCCCCGCTCGCAGCCCGAACGCCCCCGACACCGAATCGCTCCTGTCCCCGATGTGTCGCAGAAGGCACCGGGGCCATTGACGGGCATCGCGAAGACAGTCGGTCCAGCGCACAGCCACTGCTGCCGCACAGGCCGCCGATGCGGTGTGTGACTGCCCCTGTATTGAAAGCGCAGGCACAGCGGCGCAGCGGAAGGCACCACCGACCAGACACGCGCCCGGCACACCAAAGCGCAATCAGCCACAGCATGGTTCGACCGGCCCGCTGGGTCCGCACCATTCGGAAGCACCGCCGTTGCACGAGCCCCAGTTCGATTCACCCCAGTACGATTCGACCCAGTACGATTCGACCCAGTACGATTCGACCCAGTACGATTCGACCCAGTACGATTCGACCCAGTTCGATTCGACCCAGTTCGATTCGACCCAGTTCGATTCGACCCAGTTCGATTCGACCCAGTACGATTCAACTGGTCACCGCAGCCGCGAGGATCTCCCCCCCCGGGCCGGCCTCTGCGGCTGCGGCGGCGGGTTGCTGGACGGCCGGCAAGCCCGGCTGCCCCGCAGCCGGGGCTGGTGGGTCGGCGCATCGACGCGCTGCCGCCCGACAGGCTCACGTGGGCACACCGACGGCAGCGCACCCCCATCCAGACCCTCCCACGTCATCAGGCCAATCGGCCTGCAAGCCTTGCCCGGCAACGCCGGGACCGCTCTACGCATCACAACGAGGTAGTGAATGAGCGTACGAATCACAGGAGACATGCTTGCCCTGGATCGCAAGCTGGTTCGCCGCATCAATCGGCTCGCAACCGAGCTCGGCAAAGCGGCACCGGATCAACAACTGGACCTTCAGGTCAAGATCGCGGAAGAGTTCGACCAGGTGAGGGGCCACCGCGTGCGTTGCGAGCTGGTCGCCAACCTGTCCGCCAAGCGCCAGATCATTGTGCGGGAGGCCCACAAGAAGGCCGAGGAGTCCATCGACACGGCGTTCACCGGGCTGCGGACGAAGCTGCGCCGATTGCGCATCCGCAGTCTCGGCAAGGCCGGCGCCGCAGACGCACTGCGTGCCACCGGCACCTGATTCCCCGCGCGGCGTACCTCGACGCTTGCGGCTGCGCGCGGTGCCGCCGGGCGCACCGGCGGCCCGCCGGCATCAGAACAGGCGCACGCCGGAGAGGCCAGCATCCACCGCGATGACCTGACCGGTCACCGAGGGCGCATCCGCAAGCAGCCAGGCGCCGGTGCGTGCCACATCCTGCGCATCATTCACGCGCTTGAGCGGATGCCGCTCTGCGGCTGCGCGGCGTTTGTCGTCAGAGCCCAGCAGGCGCTCCGCCAGGGGCGTGTCCGTCAAGGTCGGCGCAATGGCGTTGACGCGGATTCTGGGCGCGAGCTCCGCGGCGAGCGAGCGCGTCAGCCCCTCCACCGCACCCTTTGCCGCCGCCACCGCGGCATGGAAGGGCATGCCCGTCTGCACCGCCACCGTGCTGAACAACAGCACCGATGCCGCCTCGCTGCGCTTGAGCGCCGGCAGGGCGCCCTTAAGGCTGCGCACGGCGCCGAGCAGGTTCAGCTCCCACTCCGCGTTGAAGTCCTGCTCCTTGAGCCGCTCGAAGGGCTTGAGCCGGATGCCACCGGGGCAGTAGGCCATACCATCAAGGCGGTCCGGCAGCGCATCCGCCGGGAACGGCTCGGCCTGCAGATCCCAGCGCACGCCCGTCGTGCCCGGCAGGTCCGGTGCGCGCTCGGGCGCGCGGGACAGGTGCGTCACGGCCGCACCCTGGGCCACCAGGGTTTCAAGCAACGCTGCGCCGATGCCGGAGCTGGCGCCAACGATCAGATAGTGCTTCGACATGACTCATAATCCTCTTGCTGCGGTTCAGTGAGCTGAAGCACATGACGCCGGACAGAAGTTATGCAAGAAGCCCATCAGGGCGCATTATGCATTTACATGATCGGTACAAACGCCCTTTCGACGCGACATCTTCTGGACAACACTGATCGCCCCACCCTTGCGCGGGGGTGAAATCCGCAACGAAGTGCCGCACCTCGGGAGCAGGTCAGAGCGGCCGACCGGCGCTGCGACGTACCACCGCAGCCCCCAGCGGCTCCATCGACACCCGACCCACCCCGAATCAGCCTAAAGAGGGCTCCCATGAAGATCGGCATCATCGGCGGCACTGGATTCGTCGGCAGTTACGTCCTGGACGCACTCGCGGCAGGCGGCCACAGCCTCCGGGTGCTGATGCGCCCCGGCAGCGAGCACAAGCTGCCGGAGCTGCCCGCGGTGGAGGCGGTCACCGGCGACGTGGGCGACGAGGCGGCCGTGCGTGCCTGCTTCGAGGGCTGTGATGCGGCCGTGTATCTCATCGGAATCCTGCGCGAGCAGCCGAGCCAGGGCATCACCTTCGATGCGCTCCAGCGCCGCGGCGCCGAGCGGGCCATCGCCGTGGCCGAAGCAGCGGGCGCCAGGCGCTTCCTGCTCATGAGTGCCAACGGCATCGATGCCGCCGCCACCCCATACCAGACCACCAAGCTCGCCGCCGAAGAGGCGCTGAAGGCCTCGCCCCTGGACTGGACCATCTTCCGGCCGTCGGTGATCTTCGGCCCACCGCGGGGGCGCATGGAATTCTGCACCCAGCTCAAGCAGGAGCTCATCGACAGCCCCATGCCCGCGCCCCTGTTCTACGAAGGACTGCTGCCCACGGATGCCGGCGCCTTCGAGCTCGGGCCGGTGCATGTGGAGGACGTCGCGGCGGCCTTCGCCAAGGCCCTGGAGACCCCCGAGAGCATCGGCCAGACCCTGGAGCTGTGCGGACCGGATGCCTGGAGCTGGAAGCAGATCCTCTCCGGAATTGCCGCGGCTTCGGGTAAAAAGAAACTGATGCTGCCGGCACCGGTGATGGTCATCGGCCCGGTGGCCTCGGTGATGGGGCGCTTCGACTGGTTCCCGGTGACCCGGGATCAGCTCACCATGCTGCTCGGCGGCAACACCTGTGTGGAGGACGGCTTCACGCCCTTAGGCATCGCGCCGAAGCCGTTCGATCCGGATACGCTGGCCTATCTGGCGACGGGGGAGTGATCGGGCGGACTGTGGGTTCCACGGCAGCACGAGGGCCGGCGTTCGGACAGGCCTGACTGCGATGCTGGGAAGTGCAGAAGTGCGAAATTGTATGTTGCGGGTCCTGCACTCCTGCACTTTTGCACTCCTGCACTGTTAGACCGTAACCCCCGAGCCCCGACACGCAAGCCTGACCTCGGAGCGCCGTCTCAGCCGGCTCCGGCGCCCTTCGGCCGCTGCTGCTCGGGGCGGAGCTTGGGGGTGAAGTAGACATCGGCGTCGTCGAGATCCACGTCCTGGCCCTCCGCGTCCACGAGCGGCTGCTCGTAGTCCTTCCAGCCGCGCAGCCCGGTCTTGAGCGAGGCGACGTTCTCGTAGCCCAGCACCTGCATGGAGTTGGCCGCGAGCACGCTGCGATAGCCTGAGCGGCAGACGACGACAATCTCCCGGTCCCGGGCGCGCACCAGCTCCGGCTCTGTTTCTTCGTAATCCCACTCGCAGGCGGATTCCAGGATGCCGCGGGGGACGTTGATGGAGCCCTCGATGTGCATGGCGGCGTACTCGTCCGGCTCGCGCACGTCCACCACCAGCAGGTCCGGGTTCTCCGCAAGGCGCTCCTCCAGGTCCCAGGGCATGATCTCGCGCACGTCCGTCAGGCAGTTGCGGATCAGCTCCAGAAAGTTCTTCATGGCGTTCTCCCGATGCTTGGCATTTGACCGCGGGCGTTATACCCGAGCGCTGCCCTGGGATGCGTCCACGATCGTCAATCGCGCCCGCGGGCCGGCGACCTGCATCAGGCCCGCGCGCAGAGCCCCTGCTCCACCGCCATGACGGCTGCCTCCACCCGCGAGTGCACCTGGAGCTTGCGCAGGATCGCCTTGACGTGCAGCTTCACGGTGCCGTCCGAGATGCCGAGCTCCCGCGCGATGGCCTTGTTGCTCTGCCCCGCCGCCAGATGGCAGAGGATCTCCTGCTCCCGCGGCGTCAGCTCCGAGAGCACCGGCTGGGCCGGCGCCGCCGGCTCCGGCTCCTGGCGCACGGCGCGGGCCAGCACACCGGTGAGCTCCGGCGCCACCACGGTCTTGCCGGCGACGATGTCCGACAATGCCGCCACCAGCTCGTCCGGCTCCATGTCCTTCAGCAGATAGCCGTTGGCGCCCGCCTGCAGCGAGGCGATGAGGTCCTGCTCATCGGTGCTGGTGGTGAGCATGGCCACCCGCCGGTCCAGGCCCTCGCTGCGGATCTGCTTCAGGATTTCGATCCCGCCCGGACCCGGCATGCGCAGGTCCAGCAGCACCACGTCCGGCGCACAGTCACGGGTGAGCCTGAGCCCCACGTCGCAGTCGCCCACGGCGTCCACCACTTCGATGCCGCGGCGCTCCAGCAGCTCCAGCAGGCCCACCCGGAACAGGGCATGGTCGTCGATGAGCAGCACGCGCATCAGGCGGCCTGCTCGGTGAAGGGTGCCCGGCCGGTGCGTCCGGCGGTGAAGGTGACCTCCACCCGTGTGCCCTCGCCCGGCTCGCTTTCGATGTCCAGCCGTGCGCCGATGCGCCGCGCCCGCTCCTCCAGGATGGACAGGCCGATGTGCTCGCCGGGCCGGCTGGCGGCCTTGCGCCGGGCGCTGAAGCCGACGCCGTCGTCCTCCACCAAGAGCACATAGTCGCCCGACTGCTCCCGCGTCAGCAGCACCCGCACCGTCTGCGCGTCGGCGTGCTTGCGCACATTGGTGAGGGTCTCCTGGACGATGCGCACCAGCTGCATCTCCTCCGTCGGCGTCACCTCGAAGGGCCGGCAGTTCAGCTGCAGCACGGCATGGATGCCGCTCTGCTGGCCGAAGCGGCGGATCAGGTCCTCCAGGGTGGGGATGAGGCCGCGGCGGTCCATGGGCGCGCGGAAGCTCGCGAGCAGCTCACGCAGCTCGCCGTGGGCCTCGTCGATGCCGTTTCGGATGCGGCTCAGGTCCGCCCGGGCCTGCGGCGCCACGTCGGCATCGCGCAGGGCATCGCCCAGCATGCGCACCTGGAGCTTCAGGCTCGCGAGCGTCTGCGCCAGGGAGTCGTGCAGCTCGTGCGCCAGGGAGGCCCGCTCCTCCACGATGGACAGGCGCCGGGCCTCGACGTCGGAGCGGTGCTTGGCGAGCGCCACGCCGATGTGCTGGCCGATGGTACTGAGCAGCTCCAGGATGTCTTCGCGCTCGCGCAGCCCCGGGCGGTCCACGAAGATGCTGTAGGCGCCCAGCAGCTCGTCGTGGTGCTTGAGCGGCACGGTGACGACTTCCACCGCATCGCTTGCGAGCATGCGCCGGCCGTAGACGCGGGAGCAGTAGCGCAGGTCGTTGTCGCAGACGATCTCGCCGGGGCAGAGCACGGTGCCGCAGAGGCAGAGCTCCACCGGCTGCATGTCCTGCTGGCGCACCAGGTCGTCATCGAGCCCGATGGAGCCCACCAGCCGCATCTCGCCGTCCGCCGCCACCACGCGCACCGTGGCGGCGCGGCCGTTGACCATCTCTTTCAGCACGCGCAGGAAGTGCAGCAGCAGCTCTTCCAGCGTATCGGCGCGGGTGATCTCGGCGGCGACGTCGTAGAGAATCTTGAGCGAGGCGGTCTTCTGCGCCAGGCGCTGGGTCTGGCGGGCGACGCGGCTGTCCATGTCTTCGTAGAGGTCCGTCAGCTCCGCGTTGAGGCTGCCGATGCCGCGGGCCATGGTCTCCAGCACGCCGGCATTGGCCAGCGCGCGGCTGGCCCCGGGCTCACCCTGACAGACGCGGGAGACGGATTCCTCCAGATTCACCAGCGGCTGCAGCAGCTGGGTCTTGAGCCGATACGCTGTCAGCACCGCCGCGGACAGGCCCATGGCGAGGAAGGCGAGGCAGACGAGCTTGGGCCAGGCGAGCCCCGGCACCGCCATGTTCACCAGCAGCAGCACCAGCGCCACCACCAGCGTCACCGCCACACCCAGCAGGGGCGGCAGCAGGCGCGCCGCGCGCAGGATCTCAAGGATGCGTTGGCGCTGGCTGTCGGGCTGGAGCCGGGACTGGCGCCGGGACTCCAGGGGTGGCGGAACGGGCGGCTGGGCGGTCATGGCAGGGGCGCTGCACCGCGGACGCGATGGTCATGGTGAGCACCGGACTATAGCAGACCCGGCGGCACACCGGCCGCCGGTACAGGTCCCCGGTGGGCGTGGCCGCTGCGCTGCCGGCCCTTCCCGGGCCGGAAAGCGCATTGGCGCGGGCGCCGCCGCGGTCAGCGCCGCCGCGCGAGCAGCAGCAGCGGCAGCCCGGCGCCGAAGAGCAGGAGCGGCGCCGGCAGCGGCACCTGGATGTTGTACCAGGACGTGGTGCCGCTCACCTCGTTGGCCACCACCAAGCCGAACCGTCCGAAGGGACTCTCATTGGGGGTGACGAAATAGAGACCTTCCGGACCGATGTCGCCGGCGGCCATGGTGGTGGCATCGACTGTGAAATCCCGGTCCAGCAGATAGTCGAGGAAGATCGGGCTCGCGGGGTTCGTGATGTCGAACACTACGATGCCGCCGATGCGCTCCAGACCGACGAAGGCCAGGGTGTTGTGGTAAATCTGGCCGATGACCAGTGCTTCGGGCTCCGGCCCCTTGGCGTCGGAGCGGCTGTCGAAGCTGTCGTTGCCGTCGTTATCTGAGTTGAACACCGGGTTGCCGTCTTGGTCGGTCAGCACCAGGCCGGCCGTGAGCTGCTCGAAGAAGTCCCCGCTGTCCCAGATCAGGTCGCCGGTCTCGCCGTCCCAAATGGAGAAGGAGCGGGTGCCGAAGCTCATGATCTCGTCGTAGGTGGTCGGCGTCGAGCCGTCGAGATCGACGCTGCTCATCTGGAGCCGGCCCAGCTGATCATCGTCCTGCGCATTCGCGGGGAAGCCGGCGCCGAGCGTGACATCCTTGACCCGAGTCTCGTCGGTGTAATCAATCCCCGTCGAGCCCGCAGGGACGTCGTACTCACGCGCGTCGCCCTCGTTCGCCGTGACGTAGTACGTCTTGCCGCCGGCGGTGTAGGCGCCGATGGAGTCCGGCATGGGCATGCCCTTGACGTTGTCCCAGGTGCGGATATTGATCATGTTGTCGCGGTCGCTCGCGTCGAGCCCGTTGCCATCGACGCCGTGGTCCTTGAAGCCGAGGGAGCGGACCTCTTCGATCGTGGCCGAATCGATGTCCACCACAGCGACGGCGTTGTTCTCCTGCAGGGTCACATAGGCCTTGCTGCCATCCTCGGAGACAGCGATGTACTCGGGCTCGATATCCTGGGCCGCGGTAGCCTCGCTGGCGCCGCCGGTACCGGGCCCCGTGATGCGCACGCCGTCGGTGACAAGGTCCGGCTTGTTGAAGCCGGTGAAGCCCGCGGTGCTCACGGACGCGCCGCCGACGCCACCGGAGATGTCGACGATGGAGATGCTGCCCTCGGGATCGGTGCCGTCCTGCCCGTAGAAGTCGGGCTCACCCTCATTCGCGACGAGGACCTTGGAGCCGTCGGGCGTAAAGGTCACCATGTCCGGCAAGGGGCCGACGGGGACAGCGGCGGTGCTCGTGCCGCCCGTGCCGATACCGGCATCGGCGGCGTCGAAGAACACCACATTGCCGTCGGCCTGGGCGCTGGTGCCGTCCTCCACGGCGACGGCGACGATGCCGTTCTTCACCGCAACGCTGTTGGGGCCGCCGAAGCCCGACACATCGAGGAAACCGAGGAAAGCGCCGTCATCGGCATCGAGCACGTCGACGCGGTCGACATCCCCGTTGACCACGAAGACGCGCTGCGTGTCCGGGTCATACGCGACGATCTCCGCCGCGCTCTCATCGAACACGTCGGCCTGAGGCTCACTCTGTGAGATGGACGCAAAGTGCGTCCAGACCTTGTTGAAGCTTACGAAGGGTGCGGCCTGTACGGCCGTCATCGAGAAAACGCCGGCGGCTGCGATGCCGGCGGCGAGGACGCTGCGCGCGAAGGTCTGCATACTGTGCCCCCCGGGGTGCTTGGATCTGTTGCCGTCAGCCGGCGGCGGACAGACTACCGGAGGAATGCGACGATCTTATGACGGTTGGAGGGGCTCGCCGTGGGCGCGATCGTCGCGCCCGGCAGTCGCAGTCGCAGGCGGCTCAGCATCCCGGGGTGTCAGTCCTCCTCACTCCGGTCCACGATATAGCCGATGCCGGCGCCGACCCCCGCGCCGATGGGCCCGCCGACCACGCCGCCGATGGCGGCGCCGGACACCATGCGCTGCTCGGACTTGTCCATGTTCGCGCAGCCGAGCAGCAGCAACGGCAGAGACAATGACAGCAAGAGCATTGGGGCATACTTCATAGACGGTCTCCTGGTTGTTCTCTAAGCCCCCGAAGCAAAAGGCATGATAAGTGAATGGCGCGGTGCCGGGAGCGCCGCCCGACCGCTGCCCTCGCCGTTCGGCAGCCCAGTTCTGGCGCCCAGTTCTGGCGCCCAGTTCTGGCGCCCAGTTCAGGCGCCCAGTTCAGACGCCCCGTCTCCGCGACCCTGCACCGGCGCCAGCACCAGCGGCAGCCGGGCCAGGCACTCCCGGTAACGGACCTCCAGCTCGGCATTGGAGTCGGCGCCGATGAACAGCGTCGCCAGCTCATAGCTGTAGCTGTCCTGGTCGCGCAGGTCCGACAGCCGCTCGCCCGCCGCCACCTCCATCAGAATGCGGGTGCAGGGCACCGCCGCCTCCACCGCCGCGATCTCCGCGGGCGTCGGCACGCGCTCCACCCGGGCATCCTCGAAGTGCCGCAGCATGAACTTGGCGGCGAGCCTGCAGCGCCCGCGGCCCTGCGGAAAATCCGGCTCGCGGCCGAGCCCCAGGTCCAGCATCACGCGGTGGTGATACTGCCCGTCCACCATCCGGAACAACGGCGCGTGGGACTTGGAGATGCGGGTGTTGATCTCCAGCAGCGAGAGCCGGTCCGTCGCCGGGTCCCAGAAGTGCTCGATGTTGAAGGGCCCCATGTCGTAGCCGATGTGGCGCATCACCCGCTGTGTCACCGCCGTCATCCGCGCCTGCACGGCGGCCGGCAGCTGGGAGGGATACTGGTAGCGGTCGAAGGAGGAGCCCACCGGCCCGGTGCGCAGGGAGTCCACGGTGCCGTAGACGCGCACGTCCCCACGCCAGACATAGCCCTCCTGGGTCACCTGGTGGCGAGCGGCGATCATGCCCTCGGCGATGCAGTGCCAGCCGTCCACAGCGGCCACCTCCGGCGGCAGGGCGGCATGCTCCAGAATCAGATTAAAGGGCTCGGCATAGCGCCCGATGCTGGCCCGAATGACGGGCAGGGCCCGCTCGAAGTCGTCGGCATCCCGGATGCGGAAGCCGAGGTGCGAGAGCACGGCCTTCACCGGCTTCAGCCAGAACGGGAAGCCCACCCGGCACTGTCCCAGCGGCTCCTCTGCGAAGGGGTCCACGGCGCAGAAGGGCGGCACCTGCTCCGGCGCCACCTCCGCCTGCTTCAGCCGGCTCCAGTACTTGTGCTCGCACCGCAGCACCGCCTCCAGGCGCGGTCCCGGCAGGCCCACCGCCGCACGCAGGATGGGCAGCACGGTGCTCACGGGGAAATCCCAGTAGCCGATCACCGCGTCCACGCGCTGCGGGAAGCTCCGCAGCGTCCGCCGCCCCTCGTCCAGCAGCCGGGCCACGGGAAAGGCGTCCTGCTGCTTCAGCTCTGCACTGGTGAACAGCGGATGGAAGTAAATCTCGTCGGCGCCCGGCAGCGTGTGCAGCTGTCGCAGATGGAAGTCGTCGAGCCCGACGACGAAGACGTGTCGCATAGAGGCCCCCTGCGCCGCCGCAAGCCATACCCAGACCCTAGACGGCCCGCTGAAGACCTGGGGCCTGCGTGCGATCAAGGGGGCCAAAGCGCCGACTGCTGCTCAGTCGTCCCAGCGGCCGTAGCCCGGTATGCGCACCCGGTGCTCGTTGTAGACGCCCTCATCCGCGCCCGTATGGCAGGCATTGCAGTTGCTGAAGCTGCCGACCTCCGGGTTGCCGGCGACCAGCTTCGATGGGATCTCGTGGTGCTCGTTGCGGAAATAGCGGGTCGCGGTGATGCGCGGCAGGTCGCCGGCGCCGGCATCGCCCACCGCGAAGGCACGGGAGCGGGATTTTCGCGCCTGCCCCGCAGCGTTGGCCGTGAGGTAGTCGGTGAGCTCGCCGCGCAGCGCCGTGGACAGGGACGCGTCGTCGCCGTAGTGGTCCATGAGCGCCTCGGGCGCCATAACCTGCTGCCAGGCAGCGGCGGGCAGCAGCCCCGGCTGATAGGCCATGTGGCAGGCGCCGCACTCCTCGGCATAGGTGGCGTTGGCGACGGGTTTCACGTCCTCGCCCGGCTCTATCCAACTGCCGTGCTCGTGCTCGTATTCCTCGTAGTGATCGTCGTCGTGGTCGTCGTGATCGTCGTCGTCGCCGAGGGCCAGCCCGGCGAGGCCGAGCGCCAGCAGGGCGCCGGCCACCAGGCCGCCGATGCGCAGGGATGTGTTCATGTCGTCTCTCCGTTCGGGTGTTTTTGCTCGGTTCACTGGGCGCGGATGTAGGCCAGGAAGTCCGCCTTCTCCGCCGCCGTGCACTCGCGACCGAGGGTCCAGCGGCAGTTGCGCCTGAGCCATTTCTCCACCTTGGCCTGGTCGGTGAGCCGCTCCGGGCTCACCGAGGGCGCCAACGGCTCGATGGGCTTGCCGGTGCGCACGTGCTCGCCCGGGCGGGTCAGGTCAGCGGTGTGGCAGGTGGCGCAGCTGCGCGCCGGCGCGCCGCCCGGCTGCGGGTGCTGCTGCACCCAGGCTGCGGCGCCGGCGGCGGCGTCACCGGCCATCGCAGCCGGCGCCGCAGCGAGCAAAAGGACCGGGCTGAGCAGCAGGGGGCCGGTCAGCCGGCGTGGGCGTTCGGTGATGCGCTTGGTCATGAGCATGCCCTCAGCTGCGGCGCTTGCGGCCGGTGAGCATGGACGCGATCAGGTTCTCGCGGTGGGCGAAGCTCGAGAACAGCACCCCGGCCACGTGTGCGGCGATGAACAGCAGCGTCACGTTCGCCAAGACCTCGTGCGTCTCTTCCAGGCCGGCGCCGACGGCGGGCGACGTGCCGCTCATGAGTCCGGCGAGGGGTCCGGAGAGCTCCTGGGCGCCGTACAGGGCCATGCCAGTCAGGCCGGTGAGCCCCACCAGCGCGAGCAGCGCCACCACCATGGCGCCGCCCAGGGGGTTGTGGCCAAGATGCCGCGGTGCGGCCAGGCGCAGACTCTCGCGCAGATAGCCGAGCACCTGCCGCGGACCACGCACGAAATCCGTGAAGCGGGCATGCCGGGTGCCGACGATGCCCCAGACCAGTCGCACCGCGATCAGGGCGAGCACCAGATAGCCCGCCCAGACGTGCACGCCCAGCAGGTCGTCCTCGACGATGAAGGCGGTGGCGAAGCCGCCCACCAGCGACCAATGAAAGATCCGCACCAGCGGGTCCCAGACCCGCACCTGCTCGGTGTTTTGTGCCTGCGCGTCGGCAGGCGGGGGCGCCGCGTCGGCGGCGAGTATCTGTGTCGGCATGGCTCGTTGCTCCGATGGTTGAGAACATGGCTGCGCTGCCGCGGCGACGGTCGCAACCGCAACGGGCTGCGGCGCCGTCCTCGACACGCGAAGCCAGCTTAAAGGGCGGCCACTGACGTTTCCCTGTGGGCGGTTGTCAGCCTTCTGTCAGGTGCCTCGGCGCACCATGTGAATGGTGGGAAGCCGAGCTAGGCGGTGTCATGCACAGAAGCACGGGCTGTCAGCGTCGTGGGCGTTGGCGCACGGCGCTGAGCCGGCATCGCTGCATCAGCGGCGCCCCCCGGCGCGCAGTCCAGACTCCGGAGCCACTGCAACAGAGCAACGCCATGCCCCGGCCAAGCCCCACCAAGGCGCACCTCGCCGCGGCGCTGCTCGCAGCGCCGCTGCTGCTCGCCGCAGGCGCACCGGCGCGGGCGGACCCGCACGATCACGACCGCGCCCGCGCCGCGCTGGAGGCGGGCGAAGTCCTGCCGCTTGCACAGATCCTGAAGACGGTGGCCGTGCAGGTGCCGGGTGAGGTGGTGGAGGTCGAGCTCGAGCGCGAGCACGGCACCTGGGTCTACGAGCTCAAGGTCATCACCCCGGACGGCCGGGTGCTGGAGGTGCTGATGGACGCCGCCGCGGGCCGGCTGCTGGAGCAGGAGGAGGACGACTGATGCGCATCCTGCTGGTGGAAGACGACACCCGCCTCGCCGAGGGCATCGCCACGGCCCTGGACGCCGCGGGCTTCGTGGTGGCGCACAGCGCCGACGGCGAGGATGCCTGGTTCCGCGGCGACACCGAGACCTGGGCCGCGGTGGTGCTGGACCTGGGCCTGCCGGGCATGGATGGCCTCTCGGTGCTGCGTCGCTGGCGCGAGGCCGGGCAGCGCTTTCCGGTGCTCATCCTCACCGCCCGCGGCGCCTGGCACGAACGCGTTGAGGGCATCGACGCCGGTGCCGACGACTACCTGCCGAAGCCCTTCCGCATGGAAGAGCTCCTGGCCCGGCTGCGTGCCCTGGTGCGTCGGTCGGCGGGGCAGGCCTCGCCCGTGCTGCGGGTGGGCGGGCTCAGCCTGGACACCCGGCGCATGCAGGTGAGCCGCGACGGCGTGCCGGTGCGCCTGACGCCGACGGAGTATCGGCTCGTGGCCTATCTGATGCAGCATGCCGGCCGGGTGGTGCCGCAGCTGGAGCTCACCGAGCAGCTCTATGCTCAGGACTTCGAGCGCGAATCCAACGCCGTCGAGGTGCTCGTCGGCCGGGTGCGCCGCAAGCTCGGCGCGGACCTGATCCGCACCCGCCGCGGCTTCGGCTATGTCATCGAGCCGGACCCGGCCGCTGACGGCGCCGAGCGGTGACCGGCCGTTCGCTGCGGGCACGGCTCGCCGTTGCCGGGGTCCTGTCCATCACACTCGCGCTGCTGGTGGCCGCGCTCAGCCTGGTGGCCCTGTTCGAGCGCCACGTGGAGCGGCGCATCGGCGCCGAGCTGACGAGCCAGCTCAACCAGCTCGCCGCAGCGGTCCGTGTCACCGCAGACGGCGGCCTCGCCGTCGCGCCGCGCCCGGCGGACCCGCGCTTCGAGGCCCCCCTGTCCGGTCTCTACTGGCAGATCGACGATATCCCGGCGGCCCAGGCGGGGCTCGGCGCCCTGCGCTCGCGCTCCCTGTGGGACACAGAGCTGTTGCTGCCGCCGGACCGGCTCACCCCGGGCAGCGTCCATGCCCATGTGCTGCCGGGTCCCGGCGGCCGTCCGCTGCTGGTGCGCGAGCGCAGCATCCGGCTGGTGCCCGCAACGCGCGCGCCCGACGACACAACGGGCCGCAGTCTGCGGCTCGCGGTGGCGCAGGATCGCGCCGAGCTCATCGCCGCCCGCGACGCCTTCGCCGGCGACATGGTGCCGTATCTCGGCGTCATCGCCCTGCTGCTGCTGGCCGCCACCTGGGTACAGATCCGCATCGGGCTGGCGCCACTGGAGGCCGTACGCCGGGGTGTTAACGCCGTGCGCGCCGGCCGCGCCGAGCGCCTGCCGGAGCAGCATCCCGACGAGGTGCGCCCCCTGGTGGCAGAGGTGAACGCCCTCCTCGCCGCCCGCGAGCAGGCCGTCACCCAGGCCCGCAGCTGGACCGCAGACCTGGCGCACGGACTGAAGACACCGCTGAGCGCCCTGGCCGCGGACGCCGAGCGCCTGCGCCGCGAGGGCAATGCCGCGGTGGCGGCGGACCTGGACCAGCTCGCCTGCCACATGCGCCGGCGCGTGGACCGGGAGCTGATCCGCGCCCGGGTGCGCGCCGGCGCCCGCCCGCGCCAGGCGCACGCCGATGTGACGGCTGCGCTGCAGCGCCTGCTGCGCACGCTCAAACGCACCCCGGATGGGGCGCGGGTGGACTGGCAGCTCACGGCAGCCGACGGCGCCGTCGCCGCGCTGGCCGACGATGACCTGCTGGAGCTCCTGGGCAACCTGCTGGAGAACGCCGCCAAGTGGGCCCGCAGCCGGGTGGACATCCGGGTCGCAGCAGGCGATCCGGTGCAGGTGAGCATCGAAGACGACGGGCCGGGCGTGCCGGCGGACCAGCTGCACCGGCTCGGCGAGCGCGGCCTGCGGCTCGACGAGCGCAAGGCGGGCTCCGGGCTGGGCCTCGCCATCGCCCGGGATGTGGCGGAGGCCTACGGCGGCAGCTTGGACTTCGCGCGCGCGGCTTCGGGCGGTCTGGCCGCCGGCGTCCGGCTGCCGGCGGCGCCGATGGGTGTATGATCACGGCCAATGGCTCCTGCCGGCGCGACACGCATGCTGCGCATCCTCTGGGTTTCGCCCTACCTGCCGTGGCCGACCAGCAGCGGCGGCAAAACGCGCCAATATGCACTGCTGCGGCGGCTCGCCGATGCAGGTCATCGCATCACCCTGCTGGCGCTGACCAAAGCGGCGCCGTCCGCGGCGGAGCTTGGCCATCTGGAGGGCTTTCTCGAGCGCGTCATCTATGTCAGACGCCGCCCGCTGCGGCATCCGCTGACCCTGCTCCATGCGCTGCGGCCCTTCGAGCCACTGCTTGCGAGCATCAATGGGCATCACCGCGCCTTTCAGCACCGCTTCCGGGCGCTGCTGGCAGCACCCTGGGATGTCATCCAGATCGAGCACAGCTACAGCTTCCAGTCCATCGAGCGGCCGTTACGGGAGCTGCGCCGCGGCTTTGTGCTCACGGAGCACAACGTCGAATCCGAGCTCAGCGGCATCACACTCGCGCGACTCGGCTGGCTCGGGGCATTGCCGGCACCGATCGAACGGCTGCGTTACCGCCGCTGGGAGCGGCGGGTCTTCGATCTCGCCACGCACCTGATTGCAGTGACCGACGCGGACGCCGCCGCCTTTCGCACTGTCACCGACACGCCCGTTGCCGTCGTCCCGAACGGCGTAGACACCGCAGCCTTCGCCGATGTGGCACCGAACAGCACCGACCAACGCATTCTCTTCCTCGGCAACTACGACTACCCGCCCAACGTCGACGCGGTGGAATGGCTCATCGCCGACATCATGCCCCGCGTCTGGCAGCAGCAGCCTTCCGCCCGGCTCGCCATTTACGGCCATGCCGTGCCCGCCCGCTGGCGCAGGCGCCACACCGACCCCAGGATCGAATGGGGCGGCTTCGTCGATGCGCTCCCGACCCTGCACCGCCGCGCAGCCGTCTTCGTCGCCCCGCTGCGGGCAGGCGGTGGCTCGAAGCTGAAGGTATTCGAAGCCATGGCCTCGGCGCTCCCCATCGTCGCGACACCACAGGCGCTCACCGGCTTGGGCGCAGACGCCCGGCATTGCTTTGCCGTGGCCGAGGATGCCGCCGGGATCGCGACACAGCTGACCCTGCTCCTGCGTGACCCTGACCTGGCGCGACGCCTCGGCGAGAACGCACGCCGTTGGGCGGCCGCCCACCAGGACTGGGCGCAGGCGGCGCAGGCGCTGGAGCGCGTGTACAGCCGCCACGCAGGCGGCAAACAGCGTCCAACTGACTGAGTCCTGCCGCGCCCGCCATCGGCTGAAGCAACCGCCGACCTGGGGCCGGATGATGAGGGAATCCTTTATCTTTGATCAGTTTTTCACTTATACCATTGACAGCGAATCACTGGCTCCCGAGCGTGTACTCTGCAGGACGATAATGACCCTGTGCCATCAACGGGCAACGCACCTGGAGCGCACCAGCAGCGTTGCCGACGGGCTCGCTGCGGCGCGCCCGTCGGACCACCGGCCATGCCTGCACGCCGGGTTGCGCGCTCAGGCCGTCGCCGTCCAACCGGGGGAGCCGTCGCCGTGGGTCATTACATTCTTCACTCCGCCGATCTCCCGGAGCGCCTGCATGCGTACGCCGACAGCGTCGGCGCCAGCGAGCAGGAGTTGCTTGCGGCTTACATCGCCCTGCGCGAGACCGGCATCATCGCGGAGCGCACGAAGCCCCGCACGGGGAGCGCCAAGCACGTCTACATTTCCTACATCGACCTGGAGCACCAGATCGAGGACCCGGTGCAGCGGCGCCTGTACCACGTGCTGAAATCCGAGATACCCGCCCGCCTGCCGCCGCGCCCCGGCATCAACCTGCAAACGCTGACGGACCGTGGGCGCCGCGCCTGGGAGCAGATCTACAACATCCTGATCAGCAAAATCCCAAGCCACTGGATACGCCTCACCTGGCTGCGCGCCGGGGGCATGAAGATCGGCAAGGGCTCGTCCGTCTGGCGCAACACGGAGATCCTGGGCATCGAGAACATCGTCCTCGGCGAGGACACCTGCGTCGGCTGGCATTGCCTGCTGGATGGGCGCGCGGGGCTCATTGTGGGCGACCACGTGACCATTGCGTCCTATGTGCTCATCGTCGCGGGTGTCCATGAGCTCGACGCCGAGGACTTCGGCATCGTCGGTGATCCAATCTACATCGACGACTACGCCTGGCTTGCGACACGCTCCATGGTGGTCCATGGCGGCCGGCTGGGCTACGGCGCGGTGGTGGGCGCAGGCACCATCGTCAACAAGGAAATCGCGCCCTACTCGGTGGTCGGCGGCTTCAATGCAAAGCCCATGGGCGAGCGCACGCATCACCTCGACTACCGCGTCAATCCCCGGGGCCTTTACAACTTTCTGCACTGAGCCCGACACCGCTGCCGGGCCGGCACCCAGGGCGATACCGATTGGTTGGGCGTCTTGCCCAGAAAGCCTGCGGAACCGGAAAAGGCAAGGTTTTCCGGTTCCTGCATTTCCAGCAGCCTACGCGCCTGACAATGGCGCGGCGTCCTGCCCCGCGCGGGACACGCCGAATACTTCGGCGTTCCCCTAGGCGCCCGGGTCCAGAAGCCGCAGCCGCCGGGCGCCCAGCCACAGCAACAGCCAGCCGGCGCCGGCGAAGAGCCCGGCCTGTAGGACCGCCACCAGCAGGGCCGGTGATGGTATGCCCGCAGCCCAGGCACCGGCCGAGAGCACCAGCAGCCCCTGAATGGCGACGAAAGCTGCCCAGCGGACTGCCCGCAGCTCGGCAGGCGCAACGGACAGGAGGAGCCCCATGGACACCGCCGCACCGACCAAGGCCCCCAGCGGCAGGCTGATCAGGCCGAGCAGCGGGAACGCCACGAGCGTCGCCAGCAGCTGCGCAGCGGTACCCAGCAGTTCCAATGTCGTCGGCTGCATCATGCGGCCCTGCGCAAAGCACCAGCGCACCAGCAGCACGTTGAAGCCCGCCGGCACCAGGCCGATGGCGAGCACCCGGAGCAATGCCGCCAGCGCTTCGCCGTCGCCGGCATCCGCGCCCGGCAGCAGCACCGCAGCCGTCCCGGCCCAGCCGGCGAGGGCGAGCGCCACGGGCAGGGCCATGATGGCAAGCCAGGACAATGCCGTTGTCAGCTGCGCCACGGCCGCATCGGCCGCCGGCGCATGGAGCTTGCTTGCAAACCGCGCCAGGGCCACCTGACCCAGGCTGTTGATGGCGATGGCCGGTACGCCGATGAGCTTGCGGGCGAGATTGAGCAGGGCGACGCTGCCCTCCGGCAGCAGCGACCCCAGTACGCGCTCCAGCAGCACCGCGGCCTGCGCGGCCCCGGCACCGAGTCCAAGGGGCAGCAGCCGCAGGCCGAGATCCTGGACGTAACGCCAACGCAGCCGAAGCACGCCTGGGCGCCAGCCACGCCGCCAGACATGCGGCAGCAGCACCACAGGCATGAGCACACTGCCCAACACCAGCGACCAGGCGAAGCCCTGATGCCCCGCGCCCGCACCGCTCAGGACCAGGTAGGCAACCGCGGGAAGGTTGAACAGCACCGAGCCGAGCCCCGCCAGCACGAAGCGCTGATCCGCCTGATGCACCACGGCCAGCAACGCGTGCAGGAGGAGCCCCGGCAGACACCAGGCGGCAATGGCCAGGGTTTCGCGCCCGAATCCCCTATCCGCTGCATCGAGCCCCGGGCCGATCAGTGCGATCACCGCTCCGGCGGCCAGATGCAGCAGCAAACCCAGCGCGACTGCAAGACTCATCAACGCAACGCCCTGGCTCGCCAGCCAGTCAGCCGCGCTCGCCTGATCCCTGTGCAGCAGCCACAACGCCATGGCTGCCGAGGACACGAGCCCGGAGGCAAGGATGAGCCGCAGTGCTTCGGGCAGGAACAGCGCCACCAGCAGCGCATCCGTGGCGCCGCTGGCACCCCACCGGCCGATGATCAGCAGCTCCCGCGCCAGCCCGAGCACCATCCCCGCGGCAAGGCACAGTGCCAGCACCAGCCCCGAGCCGATCATTCCACTGCAACGCTCGATACGCCGGGCATCTGCCGGCCGTCGGGGCCATGCACCGAGTGCGCGGACCAGCCGTGCGCGGCGTGCCCGGTGCCCGCCGTGTCCTGCGCCTGCCGAGCCCCGGGGGCGCTGCCCCGCGCGGCGGACAAGGCGAGACCCATGACCGTCCAGAACACCGCGACGGCCACGGGGCTGAAGCTGAAATAGTGATCCACCGGGCCGGTCAGCAGCGCCGCCAGCCCGCCCAAGCGCAGCCCCATGGCGAGGCCCGGCGCACCGACCGCGGGCGTGCTCGTCTCCCGCCACCAGGCGATGAGCACGGCGATGAACAGGAACATCGCCGGCAGCCCCAGCTTGTACATGTAGTTGAGCCAGAGGTTCGAAATGCCGAGCAGACCCGAGCCCGGCGGCGGCGGATCGCTCTTGAAGCCGATGCCGAGCGGATAGCGCGCCACGGCTTCGGGGAACAGTCGGTATTCCTCGAAGCGCAGCTGCGTACTCTCGTTCTGCGCGGAAAACATCTTGCCGAGACGCTCCTGCACCGGCGGATACACGGCCACGAACAGCACCGCGAGCAGGCTCGCCAGCAACAGCAGCCGCCGCGCAGCAACGCGTCCGCGCACCGCCAGAGCTGTCAGCACCAAGCCGAGGGCCAGGATCGCGCCACGGGAGATGCTGAGCAACAGCCCGGCGACGCCGAGCAGCGTGACGGCCCAGAGCACTGCCCGGCCACCACCGCGGGCCGCCACCTGCAGGAAGACGGCCACCGGCAACAGCAGCGCAAGCATGCCGCCGAGCAGGTTCGGATGCACCCAGGGCGAGCCCATGCGCCCGGCAGTGCCGGAGAAGATATCGAGCATCGCCTCGGTATGCACATAGCCCAGGCTCTGGAGCACCGGGAGCATTGCCAGCGGGTCAGGGTCCGCAAGAAACACCGGGATGGACAACAGCAGCATGGCAGCCATACCCAGGACCAGCGCCAGAGCGACGCCGCGGATGCCGTCCTCGCTGCGGAACAGGATCCCCACCAGGAAGAGCGTGGACAGATTCAGCAGCCAGCGCAGCCAGCTCACCAAGCCGCTCGGGCCGGGCATCGCCAGCTCGCCGTACAGAAAGGGCACGACGCTGTAGCCCATCAACAGCAGCAGCAGCCACTCGGTGCGGCCCCAGGGCGGCAACCGCAGGTCGCGGGGAGCGCGCAGCAAAACGCCGAGCCAGGCGAGGGCGAGCAAACCCTCGCTCAGGGTCAGGCGGATGCCCAGCTCAATGCTCGTGTAGGGCAAGGAGACGGCACTGAGCGCGAACAGCACGAAGGTCACCCGCGGGGCCGAAATCAGCACCGCCAGCAACGCGATTCCCGGCAGCAGGACCGCGCCCAGCGGCAGGGGCAGCAGCACCAGCCCCGCCGCCGCGAGCAGAGCGAGCAGCCCGCCGGCCACGACCGGTGCGCCGTCCGCCCTCACCACTGGGCCGCCAGCTCGCTGACCCGCGCCCGGAATGCCGCTGCCCCGTGGCGCGCGGCCCAGGCCATGAGGTCGGCCCGCGGCCCACTGCGCGCCGGCTGCGCGGCGAGCGTTCGCATCAGGCACAGCATCGCCTGCTCGTCATAGGGTGAGCAGCGCGGCGTCCCCGGAGGCACGATCTCATCCAGCGCCGTGCCGCAGGCCACCGCCACCGGCGTGCCCTGGGCCATGGCCTCCACCACCGGCAGGCCAAAGCCCTCGGCGAGCGCGGGGTGCCACAGGCAGTCGGCCTGCCGGTACAGCCAGCACAGCTGCGCGTCGCTGACATCGCTCAGCAGATGCAGGCGGGCACCCGCTGCCACGCGCAGCGCCGGCGGCAGATCGCCCGGGCCGGCAACGATGACGAGCTCCGGCAGCTCGGCTCCACCTGCAAGCCAGGCCCGCACCAAAGCGGGGACGTTCTTGCGCGGCTCGGCCGCCCCCACCACCAGCCAGAACCGGGCCGGCAGCCCGACGCCGATGCACCCAGGATCAGGGGCGGGAAAGTCAGTCACCTGATTGGGCAGGACCTGCATGCGCAGCGCGGCGGCCGGAAAGCGCTGCCGGCACACCTGCACGTTATAGTGCGACGGCGTCAGCAGCACATCCGCATGCCGCACGGCAACGCCCTGGCTCCAGCGCAGATAGGGCGCATAGAGCAGCCGCTCGCGCCAGGACCGATGCTGGCGCCGGTGGGTGATGGCAAAGAAGTCGTGCACCCAGGCCACGCGGCGCAGCGGTCGCTGCAGCGGCGCCGGAATGCCGCAGTTGGCCGTGGTGACGAACACGTCGATGCGGTCGCGGGCGAGCACCGCAGGAAGAAATCGATGCTCGAACCACAGGCGCCGATGGGGCCGCTGCAGACGCCCGGGCACGGACGGCGCATCCGGGCGCACCACGGGCCAGCGCCCAGGGGTCGCAGGGCCATCGGTGTAGAGGATCAGTTCCTGCCCCGCTGAATCGCTCAGCGCATCCACCAGCGCCCGCACCTGCCGCGCAATGCCGGAGTACGGCGCGGCCGTGACGGCCCGATAGTCGATGCCGATGCGGCGCCGGGTCATGGTCGTGCTTCCCGCGGGCCCGGTGCCGGTGCCGGCGCGCGCTCCAGCTCGGGCGCCGGCGCGGGTGCCGAAGCGGGGAGCTCCAGCACCTGGAAGCGCTGGGTCAGACGGACCTCCCGATCCTCCGGCGGCAGCGTCTCACGCGTGCCCTGCACCGGATCGTGCAGAACGGCGGCGCCGCTCCCCGCCAGGGTGAGCGTCTGCGGCTGCGGCCCCCAAAAGAAGACGAGCCGCTTACCGTCGGGTTTGCGCCAGGCATAGGCGTAGTTGGCGGCTGCGACGGTGAGCGGCGACGACACGGGCGCGAGCCGGTCGCCCGTGAGGGCCAGTAGGCGCTTCAGCGCGTCATAGCTGGGCTTCGGGCTGCCGTCGCGCCTGAGCAGCCCGTAGAACCGGTCCCGTGGCGGCACCCGCTCGTCGAGGTCCGTCAGCGCGAACCAGAACACCCGGTCGAAGTCCGCGCGCATCATGAGCGCCAGGCGCCGCAGCAGGTAGTCCGCCTGATCCGTTTCGTCGATCAGGCTCTGCCACACCTTGGGGCCGGTATAGGTGGACCAGCCGAGCTCCGTGGCCCAGATGGCTTCCACGCCGGCGCGGCGCAGCCAGCTGTTGACACGATGGCTGCGCGCGAGGAAACCGTCCGACCCGCCCATGGCCGTATCACCCTCCGGCTTGTCCGTGTACGGGTGATAGGCGACCACATCCACGAGATCCAGGATGCCCTCGCGTTGCAGCGCCTCCAGCATCAGGCCGCCGCGTTTCGGCATCTGGCTGAAGTAGGCCATGCCACCGAGCACGAGCCGGCGCGTCGGTGCCGCGTGCCGCAGGGCCGCGACACTGGCGGCGACGAGCTCGCCGTAGGCAGCCGGGTCCTCCTGCGGCTGCCAGAAGGTGTGGATGTTCGGCTCGTTCCAGATCTGCCAGCAGCACACCCAGGGGTAGCGCTCCGCCAGCGCCACCATGCGTGCCGCGAACTCGCTGTTGCTGCGCGGCGGGTAGGGGTCGATGAACGCCGCGCCCGGCGGCGCCGTCGAGGCGAACCGCGCGGAGCCCACCAGGTACACCACGGGCTCGATGTCCGCGGCCCGCAGCAGCGCCATGAGCCGGTCCAGCGCGGCAAGATCGAATTGCCCCTCGCGCGGCTCCAGGTGATACCAGTGCAGGTCCAGGCGCACCCACTTGAGGCCGAGGGCCTTGAGCCGCTCCACCTGCCGCCGTTGCGCGGCGGCATCGAAGAACAGAAAGGGCGTGTTCACCCCGAGGAATTCGGAAAAGACTATGGACCTGCGCACCTCCGGCGCGTCGGCAACGCCAGCGGATGGGCGCCAAGGGAGCCACACCAGCGCCGCAAGCAGCGCCAGGCCCAGCGCCGGCACCGGCACACGCAGCCGCGAGCGGCGGCCTTTGACACCGCCGCGACGGCTCATGGCCGCACCCCGGGCTCGGCCAGCACCTCGGTGAACATCCGCTCGAAGCGCGCCGCCACCTGCGCCCAGGTGCGCTCGCGGGCGAGGCGTGCGCTGGCCTCGGCCCAGGCCAGCGCCCGCTGTGGGGCCTCGGCCAGCTCCGCCAGCGCCGCGCCCAGCGCGGCGGGGTCACGCTGGGGCACGGCGGCGCCGTTGCCATGGCCCACCTCCCCAGCCAGGGCCCGGGCATCGCTCACCAAGGCGCCGCGACCACAGGCGACTGCCCAGCCCAGGGCCCCGCTGGCGCCGAGCTGGCGGCCGAGCAGCGCGAGCTTGCGGGAATCCCGATACGGCAGGGTCAGCACATGATGGGCTGCCACCAGGTCTGCCAGCGCGGCGGCGGGGATGTCCGTCAGCACCTGAACCTTGTCGCCGAGTCCAAGCTCAGCGACGGACGCCCGCAGGCGGGTGGGATAGTCCCCGCGCATACGCAGCAGCAGTGCGGGCCTGGAGCCACCGGCGATGGTGAGCTGAAGCCGGTCCAGCGCCGCCGGGGCCTGGCGCCGCAGCCAGACCAAGGCATCCAGCAGGTCCTCGATGCCCTTGCCCGGATGCAGGAAGCCGAAGCACAGCACGCGCAGCGGCAGCAGCGCCGGTGGGGGCACATAGGGCACCGCAGCGACACCATGCGGAATGACGCTGACGCGCGCCGCCGGCAGGCGGGCCCAGCGGCGCAGGCCCGCGGCGCCGGCCGGCGTCAGCACCACCAGCCGGTGCAGCGCCCCTGCGGCTGTGCGCTCGCGGCGGCGCGACAGGGGCTCGGTGACCAGCACCAGGCCCTGCTGGAGCACCCGCGGCAGCCGCTCGAAGCGCCCGAGCCCCCAGCCGCGCCAGGCGAGCCGCTCCGGATCATGCACGGTGGCTGTGATGGGACGCCCTTGCCTGAGACGCAACAGCTCGCGCAGCAACAGAAAATGGCGCACGCGCCCGCCGCCGAGCTCGAAGTGGTACAGGTCCACGGGCGCCGCCGCCAGCTGGCGCGCTGCACCGCGGATGCCGCGAGCGTCGGCGCGCGCGAAGTCCCGAGGCAGGTGTGCCGCGACCTCCAGGCCGCGCTCGCGCAGCGCCGCGGCAAGGGCCTCGGCATAGTCGGCGATGCCGGAGGCCTCCGGGGGCACGGGGCCGAGATGGGCGATGCGCATCAGACGCGCGCCTCGGCACCGCCGGACCGCGGCGTCCCGGACCAAGGCCCCGAGGTCCCGCGGACGGCGGTCACCACGGCGCCACGGAAGCGTTCCCCGCCGGCCTGCCGCAAGAGCTGACGTGCCGAGGCAACCTCGGCGAAGGTGCTGTGATCGGCCCGAACCACCAGGATCAGATCGTCGCAGTGGCGCCAGCGCCGCAGCTCACCGGGCGCAGCGGCCGCAAGCGGCGGCAGAACACCGAAGTGCAGGGTGCCCGCCGCGGCGGGTACCGGCCCCGTCACCACCTGCGCGGATACGCCGGCGTCGGTGCACAGGGCCGCCAGTGCTTCCGCCGGCTGCGCCGGCGCGACGTCGAGCCGCCAGGCGGCAAACCCGATGCAGCGCCCGGACGCCGGCACCTGCGCCGGATCGAGTGCGAGCCAGAGGCTGCGGTAGCCGACCAGCCCGGCGTCGGCGTCCGACTCGGCGGCGGCGGGAATCTCTGCCAGCACCGGGATATCGAAGGCATGCGCCAGCGCCCGAGCATCGCGCACACGCGGGTCCGCCACGGCGGTGACATACGCCGTGAGCCCCATCACCGCGAGCAGGACCAGCGGTGTGGCCGCCAGGATGGGCAGGGTGGGAGGGAAGCTGCGCCCAGGATCAAAGCTCGGCGGCTGCAGCACGGCCACGTTGGAGATGCGCTCGCGGTCGAGCGCATCGTCGACTTCCGCCTGCTGCAGCGATGCCAGGTACTTCCAGTAAAGGTCGTTCTCGGCGCCGAGGCGACGCTCCAGCAACTCGACCCGATCCTGAAGCGCGATCAGCCGCTCACGCTCGGCGACCAGTTGCACGAGCTGGCGGTCCTTCGTCTTAAGCTCGGCGCTCTGGTGCGCGTGCGCCACCTGATGCTGCTGGAGCGAAGCCGTCAGGTCCTGCGCCAGCGCGTTCGGTGCGAGACTTTCGGTGCGGGTGATGCGCTCCGGCTCCGAAGCCAACCAGGACTGAAGCTCCGCGAGGCCCGCATCCAGGCGTCGCACCGCATCCGCCTCGGGCTCGAAGTCGTGCAGCAGCTCCCGGCGCTCAAGCCGCGTGCTCAGGATCTCGCGCCGCAAATCCTCCACGGCGGGGTTCAGGTCGCGCTCACGCCGCTCCACAACTTCCGCCGGCAGCGTCGCCAGACGTGCCCGGATCTCCGTGAGCCGCGCATCGATGCCCGCAAGGTCCGCGAGCAGGTCGTCGCGCTCGGTTTCAAGGCCTGCTATGCGCTCACCGAGCGCGCGCACCGCCGCGCCGGCATCCAGCGCCCCCATGGCCTGACGCAGCGCCGACAGCTCGGCCTGGAGCCCGGCCAGCCGCTGCTCACTGGCATCCACGCGCTCGCGGTAGAACGCCCGCACGCTGTCGCGCTCCATGAGCTGGGCACGGGCGGCCAGGAACTGCTCCACCCAGACGTCCAGGATGGCCTGCGCCGATGTCGGATCGCGCCAGGAGAAGGACAACTGCAGCACTTCGGAGCCGTCCTCGTAGCCGACACCCAAACGGCGCGACAACCGCTCCTTGAGCGCCTGCTCCGGCGTCACCTGGTCCGCAAGCCGCAGTGTCGCCAACACGCCTTGCACGGCGTCGGCGATGCCGCGCAACACCGCCTTCACGCCGGCACGCAGTCGCCCGAGGAGCCCCGCTGGCGCATCCGCTGCCGCCAAGCCGTCGCCGATCTGCGCCGCCACGGCACTGACCACACGGTCGCTGGTGATCAGGGCCTTCTCGTCCAGCATGTCATCGCGCAGGCCAGTGGGTGTGCTCACCACCGGCCGGTTCATGATCTCGACAGGCAGCGCCACGTCCTCCCGCCCGGGCTTGATCAGCAGACTGGCGTTCGAGCTGTAGCGCGGCGGGACGACCAGCAACAGGAGCGCAACCGCCACCAGGAACAGCATGCCCGCGAGCAGCATCGGGCGCCGATAGAGGGCCAGCAACCGCAAGCCGTCGTCGAGCGACTGAAGGGGAGGCAGGATCATGCGGCTCAGTCCCGGGAACCCGTCAGTGCCGCCGGCGGCAGGGGCCGCCGGCGCAGCCTTGCCCGCGGCATGCGCTTGCACGTCGTCCGCACGGCTGTGCGCACCTGGCCCATGCACGCACCGCCTAGACCCACGGCTGCGAGGGCCGCTCGACACCCGCGCGACGCCAGCCGCGCGCCCTCGCCCAAAACTGCGGCTGCGCGCTCAGGCACCGTCGCAGTGGGCGTGGCAACAAGCGGTAGTGCCGGCCCGTGCGATAGCCCACCCAGCGGACGGCATTGCGCATGATCGCAGCGGGAATCAGGAGCGCACGCCCGGACATCCACAGACCCCGCAGCTCGGTAACGACGAAAGCCCGGCCGCGTCCCTCCAGATTGCCGGCGAGCGCCCGATACCACGGCGCCCGCGCATGCGCGACACCGATGTCGAAGTAGCGGCGGAGCTCCTGATGCAGGCTGTAGTTATGGCTGTGCGCCACGCGCGCCTCGGCGACATAACAGAGCGCATGGCCGGCGTGCAGCATCTTTGCAGCGAAGAGCGTGTCCTCGCTGACCGGTACATCCTCAGGAAAACCGTTCAGCTCCATGAAGGTGCTGCGCCGATAGGCCGCGCAGGCGTTGGACGTGAAGAAGGCACCGATGCCGAGACTGGGCACGTCCCGCCACGCCACCAAGCGTGAGACCGCCGGATAATTGAAGCTGCGGGCAAAGGCCGCCGCCGGCGTTGCATAGGCGTGGGGCACCTGCCGGGCAAAGGCATGACCGATGCGCGGATCATTGAACGGCGCGAGCAGATGCGCCAGGAGCCGCGTGTCCAGCGGCACGGCATCCTGCGTCATGAAGATCAGCACATCGGCCTCCACGAGCCGCGCCGCCAGGTTTCGGGTGCGCCCATGACCGAAGGCCGCACGCGCGATGACATGCACCCGAAAGCCGGCTGCACGGCAGCGTTGCGCCGTGTCGTCATCGGACTGCGAGTCGAGGATCAGGATCTCTGCCGGGGCGGGGTCCAGGCGCGACAGGGCCGGAATGAGGCGATCCAGATAGGGCGACGCATTGAGCGTGGGCACCACAACGGCCACCGAGAGGGCTTGCGCGATGCAGTCCGCCGGTGCGTCGCGGCCGTCGCAAAGCGCGTCGCCGACCTCCGCGGGTACCGGACAGTGCGGGGGACAGTGCGGGCTGCTTATCGGCATCGTGGCCATCACCACCTCTGCGCACCCGCTCGGCGCCGCCAGGCCGCGGCCCATCCGCCAGCGCCGGAGGATGCGCCGCGACCGGGCCCTCCGCAGGTGCCGCCGGAGCTGCCCGCGACAGCTGCATGACGTAAGCGTGCACACATGTCATTCGCCGCCTGCGGTCGGCACACTGCGCGCGTGCACCGGACCACGACGCAACGGCTCGGCAGACGGGGAGCGGCTGGACGCAGCTGACTGCCCCTGGGCTCGACCGAGGCCCTGCGGAGCGAACTGCAGCGGGATACGCAACACGTCGCCGGGCTGCACCATTGTGGTGTCCGTGGCGGCGATGGTGCGCAGGGTGTCGCCGTCGGCGCGCAGAATCACGGCAGCGGGCATCTCGCCGGCACCGTCGCGCAGGAGGTCGGCCAGGGTTGCCGTGCCGCTCAGCTTCGCCAGAAAACGGGTCAGTTCCTGAATCGTGATACGCAGCCCTGCAATCGCGTCGTCGACCTCTTTCAGCTCCTGCTGCACGGTCATGGCGCGATCCGCGCTCAGCTGAATGATCTCCTCATCCAGCACGGCCTGCTGCTCCCTCGCCTTGGCGATGTCCGCCGTATGCTCGCCCCGCTCGCCGCGAAGGCCTGCCGCCAGGCGCCGCAGGCCAAGGATATGCGTCTTCGGCACGACGATGCCTTTGGCCGTATTGACCGTCCGGATCTCCTCTTCGATCAGTTCCAGCTGCTCGTCGGCCGCCATGATCTGGCGCTCATGCGCTGCAATCTCTTCATCGAATACCGCCTTGCGCTCCTGCCGCGAGCCGATGCGCGCAGCGAGTCCCTGTGTGCGCTCGGCAAGCAGTCTTTGCTGGGCGGCAAGCGCTTCCCGCCGCCGCACGGCTGTGAGCAGATCCGCCGCCTCCTGCGGCACCACCAAGGTCTCCACCGACCCCATTTCCACTTCCAGGCGTGCCTTGCGCAGCAATTCGACACCGAGCGAGTCCATGGCCTGGGCCAGCCGCTCGCGCGTCCTGGCCAACTCCGATTCGACGTAGAGGTTGTCCTGATCGATGGTCTTATGGCCGCCGGCGAGGGCGACGGCCTGCATCACCATCAGACCTTCGCGAAACTCATAGGCCCCGGGCGCATTGACGTCGCCCGTGACGTAGAAGGGCCGCATCTCGACGATCTCGACCCGCGCGCGCTTGGCATCGGTGTCGCGCTTCAGGCTCAAGCGCGCCGTCATCCGCTCTCCCACCTCCGCGGTGGTCAGGCCCAGTACGGACAGCTCGCCGAGGCCGGGCAGATTGACGACCCCCGGCGCTCGCACCTGGGCGGTGCCGGACAAGTCATCCCGCTCATGCACGGAGACGGCAATCCGGTCGCCGACCCCTAGGGTGTAAGGCGCCGGCTCTGCCAAGGCGCCCGTGGCGAATACCTGCACAATCGCGAGGAGCGACACTGCAGCAGGATGAGGATTTGTTGACACAAACTTCGGTCGGCTCAATCCGATCTTGATTAAGGTAATGACTGATCCCGAGAAACACGGCCACCACCATTCCTTTGGGGAATGAACCGCCACGCACGGCACCGGCATCTCCACGAGAAATACGCAGGTGCCATCCCGACAAGCGCCCAAGTCTACCGATCTCACTTCCACATCAAGGTGCGCAATCCGGGAAACGACTAAAGCAACGGCAGAGCAAGCGCTTCCGCTTACAGTTGCCGGTGCAATGCCCCGTCGGAGCCTCTCCTCAGGTCTGGTGACCCTGGGCGGACACCGATGCACTGCGCCGGCTTTCAATGAGGGCTTTGAGCAGGACAACAGGGCCGCTGCTCAGGCATCGGCCCACCGCTGTGCTGGGCCGCCGGTGCCATCGCCCCAAGCGCCAATGCATCTACAGCGTATGCCGCACACGGCAGGTTGACACTCGCCGTTATCCTGACTGTGTAATAGGGGGAACCCGTATTTATCGTCAGCCTTAACACCCAAGCTGTTTCAATATCCTGCGGGTGGGTGTTGCGCTGTCCGTGATCGCGGGGAACATCCGCCACGGCAGGCCGGGACGGCACGCTGAAACGGCATCTCCTCAGACGGGGCTCAGGGGCGGATAGGACGCTCGGCGAGGTGACCTCGTCGGCGCAGCCGAGTCACGGTGCGTACCGGAGCGCGGGCAACCGATGCCGGCCTACGTGCAGCGGCACGTCAGCCGGCGCTCGTGCACCTGTGCTCAGTGGGGGGATACAGGCCGCCGGCGTGGCCGGCGGCCCGCAGCGACGCTGGTGCGTGGCTGCAAGCCATCAGCATGGGTCTCCGTTGCGGAGGCCCGGTCGCTGCGGGGACGCCGAATGCACGTCCCGGCGGGAGATGGACGGCGTCAGCCCTGTGCCTTGCGCTCGCGCCGGCGGCGGTGCAGGGCGGGCTCGGTGTAGCCGTTGGGCTCGGCGCGCCCCTGGAAGATGAGATCGCAGGCGGCCTGGAAGGCGATGCCGTCGAAACCGGGGGCCATGGGCGCATACATCGGGTCGCCCGCGTTCTGGCGGTCCACCACCTCCGCCATGCGCTTGAGGGTGGCCATGACCTGGTCCTTGTCCACCACGCCGTGGTGCAGCCAGTTGGCGAGGATCTGGCTGGCGATGCGCAGCGTGGCACGGTCCTCCATCAGGCCGGTGTCGCTGATGTCCGGCACCTTGGAGCAGCCGATGCCTTGGTCGATCCAGCGCACCACATAGCCCAGGATGCCCTGGCAGTTGTTGTCCAGCTCCTGCTGGATGTCCTCGGCGCTCCAGTCGGCCGGGTCGGCGAGAGGGATGGTCAGGATGGTGTCGAGCTGCGCGCGGCGACCGTCAGCGGCGAGCTCAGCCTGGCGCGCGGCGACGTCAACGGCGTGGTAGTGCAGCGCATGCAGCGTGGCACCGGTGGGCGACGGCACCCAGGCGCAGTTGGCACCGGCCCTGGGGTGGCCGATCTTGGTGTCCAGCATGGCGCGCATCTCGTCCGGCATGGTCCACATGCCCTTGCCGATCTGCGCATGGCCGCGCAGGCCGCAGGCGAGGCCGACATCCACATTCCAGTCCTCGTAGGCCAGCAGCCAGGGTGCGGTCTTCATGGCGCCCTTGCGCAGCATCGGGCCCGCTTCCATGCTGGTGTGGATCTCGTCCCCGGTGCGGTCCAGGAAGCCTGTGTTGATGAAGATGACCCGCTCCGAGGCGCGGCGGATGCACTCCTTGAGGTTCACCGTGGTGCGCCGCTCCTCGTCCATGATGCCGATCTTGAGGGTGTTCCGCGGCAGTCCCAGGGCATCCTCGATGCGCGCGAACAGGTCCACCGCGAGCTGCACCTCGTCCGGGCCGTGCATCTTGGGCTTGACGATGTAGACGCTGCCGGCACGGCTGTTGCGCACGGACCCCAGACCTTTGAGATCGTGCATGGCCGCGAGCACCGTCACCAGGCCGTCCAGGAAGCCCTCGGGAATCTCCTCGCCGTCCGCCGTCAGCACGGCGTCGGTGGTCATCAGGTGGCCGACGTTGCGCACCAGCATCAGGGAGCGCCCGGGCAGGGTCAGCTCACCGCCGCCCGGCGCGGTATAGACCCGGTCCGGATTCAGACTGCGCTCCATCATCTTGCCGCCTTTGCTGAAGCTGGCGGTGAGATCGCCGCGCATGAGCCCGAGCCAGTTGCGATAGACGCCGACCTTGTCCTCGGCGTCCACGGCGGCGACGGAGTCCTCGCAGTCCTGGATGGCGGTCACCGCCGACTCCAGCACCACGTCCTTGACCCCGGCCGGGCTCCTGGCGCCGATGGGGTGCGTGCGGTCGATGGCGAGCTCCACGTGCAGGCCGTGTCTCTCCAGCAGCACGGCGGTGGGCGCATCGGCGGGGCCCTGCCAGCCCGCGAGCTGCCCCGGGTCCACGAGCGACGCGTCGCCGGCGAGCAGCCGACCGTCCTCGACCCGATAGCCCGCCACGGCGCCGTGGGAGGCGCCGCCGGTGAGGGGGAAGTGCTGATCGAGGAAGTCCACGGCGGCGGCCACCACGCGCTCGCCGCGCACCGGGTTGAAATCACCGCCGCGCTCGGCACCGCCGTCTTCCGGGATGGCGTCGGTGCCGTAGAAGGCGTCGTAGAGGCTGCCCCAGCGGGCATTGGCGGCGTTCAGTGCGTAGCGGGCGTTGTTCACCGGCACCACCAGCTGCGGGCCGGCGATGGTGGCGATCTCCGGGTCAAGGTTGGCGGTGGTCACCGCAAAGTCGGGCCCCTCCGGCTCCAGGTAGCCGATATCCTGAAGGAACGCCTTGTACGCGGCCGCATCGATGGGCTGCCCACGGCGCTCGCGGTGCCAGGCGTCGATCCGCGCCTGCAGCGCATCGCGGCGCTCGAGCAGCGCCCGGTTGCGCGGCGCGAGCTCGCGCACGATGTCGGCGAGGGCGGTCCAGACGGCATCCGGCTCCATGCCGGTGCCGGGGGCGATCTCGTCGCGGATCAGGTCATGCAGGGGCGCGGCGACCTGGAGGCCGCCGACGGTGATACGGTCGGTCATGCTTGTTTTGCTCCAGCCGGTGGTGGGTCGGCTCGGGGATTGCCGAGCATCCCGCTAGGATTCGCCAGAATCTGGGCCGGACGCAATATCAAAGGGATAAATTATCTCAAGCCAAGCCATACACTGAGTCAATGCTACGCCGTGGTCCGCTCACCAGCGACAGATCGACTTGGAAAGTCGCCGGCGGGTTCTAGCGGGGGTATCCTCAGCCTGACGAAGTCCAACTCATGGGAGCATCAGACATGACTGACGAGAAGGCCAAGCAACCGACGCCGGTGATTGTCGGAGATCGTAACGACCTCGAATACTACCGGGTAGTACGAATGACGCTGAGCAATCTGGATAGCGTCCGACTCCAAGCAAGCACGGCCGGACTGACAATGTCAGCCGCGTTCCTCGGCGTCGGATATGCAGCCTGGCGACACGCGCCTGAGATACGGTTGCTCGGCCTCCCAATCGACCTCGGCGCGCTACTTGCAATTGCGGCCTGTGTGCTGGCGATAACTACTGCCGAGCAGTTTCTGCGCAAGATTGAGCTCTACAATGATTTCATCAAGGAAAGTGTCGATGTAGCCAGTATGCTGGAAAAGAAGCTCCTCGATGACGAAAGTTACCGCCTAACGGCCCGCTTCGAGACCAAAGCCAGCGCAGGTGCCAGGGGCCTACCCCTATTCAAGAAATCTCTCTACATGTTGCTAGCTCTGGCTTGTTTTGGAATTCTCATCGCCAGCGTTAAACTTTTCGACACCTTCGGCCTGGTTTAATCATGTGTGCGCAACAAGGTTTAGTCGTTTTTCGGCCGCCAGCGTGGCTTAAGGACCAAGCCGCTAGCTACCAGCCTACGCTGGACATTGAAAGCCAAATGGAATTCGTGATCGATGTTGCGGCGAGGAATATCGCTGAGCGCACCGGCGGGCCTTTCGGTGCCGCAGTGTTCGAACAGGATTCCGGGCGGCTGGTATCTTTGGGCGTCAACTTGGTAACAACTCAGAAATTATCAATTCTTCATGCCGAGATCGTTGCGTTGAGCGCCGCGCAACGATGCGTTGGCGCATTCGATCTCGGCGCGCCAGACCTCGCGAGCCATCAACTAGTGACCAGTACAGAACCCTGCGCCATGTGCTTCGGCGCAATACCTTGGTCTGGCGTTCGCAAGGTCGTCACGGGAGCGAGCGATTCGGACGCTCGGGAGATCGGCTTCGACGAAGGACCAAAAGTGGCAGACTGGGTAGGCGCACTAGAATCTCGGGGGATTTTAGTCACCACTGACGTACTCCGCGACCGCGCTCGCGAGGTGTTGATCGCCTATCGGGACAGCGGTGGAGAAATCTACAATTCCCGGGCTGATCGCGACACTTCGTAACTTGCCAAGCGATGCTCTGCCATCTCAGCGAGCGAAATCCGACCAACAATCCTGTATAGCAGTCCACGCTTCATCTGCACACTCAACGAATCGAACCAGCTCCCTGTCGGCAGCCGAAATGGTACCCTCTTCAACCATCGCGTCGAAATCAACGATTCGATGCCAATATTCTCGCCCAAACAACACCACGGGTACCCGTCGCACCTTCCCCGTCTGAATCAGTGCAAGCGTCTCGAACAACTCGTCAAGAGTACCGTAGCCACCCGGAAAAACCACCAACGCTTTAGCGCGCAAAATAAAATGCATCTTACGCACTGCGAAGTAATGAAACTGGAGGGTCAATTCCGGTGTAACGTATTCATTTGGACGTTCTTCCCGAGGCAGCATTATCCGGAGTCCAATGCTCTTGCCACCGGCGTCGAACGCGCCGCGGTTGGCGGCCTCCATGATGCCGGGCCCGCCGCCGGTGACCACCACGTAGTCGCGGTGGCCGTTGCGCTGCGAGACCCGGGTGATCATGGCGGCGAGCCGCCGGGCCTCGTCGTAGTACTTGGCCTTGGCATGAATGCGCCGGGCGACCGCGGCGCGGCGGGCCAGCTCCGGGTCGTCGGGTGCCGCCGCGGCGGCATCCTCGGCGGCACGCAGCCGGGCGCGGGCCGCCTCGGGCTCCGGGATGCGGGTGCTGCCGAAGATGACCACGGTGGAGTCGATACCGGCCTCCTGCTGCACCAGCTCCGCCTTGAGCAGCTCCAGCTGCAGGCGCACGGGCCGCAGCTCCGCCCGACGCAGGAAGTCGATGTCGGCGTAGGCCAGCCGGTACGACGCCGAGGCCATCTGCGGACTCTCGAGGCTCGGCTCCTGGGTCGGCTCCTCGGCCGCACTGGGCCAGGGACTCTGCTGGTGCCCCTGGTGGGCGTCGTGGCGATCGCCGTGCTCGGCGTGCAGCCCGGGATGCTCTGGGGAGGCAGGTGCGGTCATGTCAGCCGGCGGTTTGGCTGTTCGCCTCGTCGGAGAGTCGCTGCTGGAGCTCGTCGATCTCCGTCTGCATGCCCTCGGAGAGCTGGTCCCGCAATCCCTTCAGCTTGTCGAGGATGCCCTGGGCGGAATTGAGGTCGTTCTCGCGCAGGTAGTCCTGCACCTCGCCGATCATCTCCTCCGCCCGCGCCTGGGTGCTCTGGGTGAGCTCAGCGGTCTTCTCGGAGGCGGCCTGGGCCGCGGCGGCTGCGGCGGCGCTCGCCTGCTCCCCGGCCTGCTTGAGGCTCGCGGCGGCTTCGCCGGCCTTGGCCTGCACGCTCTCCATGGCGCTGCCGGCGGCGTCCGCGGCGGCCGCACCGGCCTGCTCGCCCGCCTCCCGGAGCTTGGCCGCTGCGGCGGCAGCCTCGCGCTGGGCGGCCTCCAGCCGGCTCGGCTCCGCGACGGCCGTCTCGGCTGCGTCCGGTGCTGTTTCGGCAGTTTCCTCCATCTGCGTCGTCTCTTCGCCTTCGCCGCAGCCGCCGAGCGCCAGTGTCAGCGCGACGGCGACGGGGGCTGCGAGCAGCATCAGTGGTGTGACTCTCATGATCGTCCTCCGGTGATTCGGTTTCGTTCGGGGTCGCCGCGCCGGCGCGCGGCGGGCGCGGCAGGCTAACGCACTTCTGTGACGCAGACATGACCGGCAGAGCGGGATTCCACGCCGCTGGTGCAGCTCACATGCGCGCGGGCGGCTGCGCGCCCAAGGATTGACCATGGCAAGCCGCGGTTGCAATCCATCCACCCTTTGGCTAGCGTGCGGCGCAGTCCTGCTGGGGGTGCCCGCTGTAGGTGGGCTGAGACAGTCCCTTTGAACCTGATCCGGTTGACACCGGCGTAGGGAAGCCTGGACGCACCGCGGTCACTCCCAGCCCGCCCCTGCGCCCTGCTCCCCGCCGCAACCGGCCTGCCCAGACCTGGGCACCCGTGCCGCGAGGAGCCGACATGAGCGCCATTCCCGAAGACTTCGTCACCACCACCGCCCGGCTGTCCGACGCGGTCACCCGCCCCTTCCCCGCCGCCACCAAGTGCTATGTCACGGGCTCGCGACCCGACATCCGGGTGCCCATGCGCGAGATTGCGCAGACGCCGACCCCCACCGGCGAAGGCGAAGGCGCAGAAGACAATCCGCCCATCTTCGTCTACGACACATCCGGCCCCTACACAGACCCGGCCGTGTCCATCGATCTGCTCAAGGGCCTGCCGGATGTGCGCAGCGCCTGGATCGACGAGCGCGGCGATACGGCATGGCTCGACGGTCCCACGTCGCAGTTCGGCCGCCGCCGCCAGCACGACCCGGCACTCGCGCACCTGCGCTTCGAGCACCTGCGCACACCCCGCCGCGCCAAGCCCGGCTGCAACGTCACGCAGATGCACTACGCCCGCCGCGGCGAGATCACGCCGGAGATGGAATACGTCGCCATCCGCGAGAACCTGCGGCTGGATGAGCTGCGCACCGACCCGCGCTACGAGAAGCTGCTGCGCCAGCAGCGCGGCCACTCCTTCGGCGCCAGCCTGCCGGACAGCATCACGCCCGAATTCGTCCGCGACGAGATCGCCCGCGGGCGCGCCATTATCCCGGCCAACATCAACCACCCGGAACTGGAGCCGATGATCATCGGCCGGAATTTCCGGGTGAAGATCAACACCAACATCGGCAACTCGGCGACGACGTCCAGCATCGAAGAAGAGGTCGAGAAGATGGTCTGGTCCGCCCGCTGGGGCGGCGACACCCTGATGGATCTGTCCACGGGCAAGAACATCCACGAGACCCGCGAGTGGATCCTGCGCAACGCGCCCATGCCCATCGGCACCGTGCCCATCTACCAGGCGCTGGAGAAGGTGGACGGTAGGCCTGAGGAGCTCACCTGGGAGATGTTCCGCGACACCCTCATCGAGCAGGCCGAGCAGGGGGTGGACTATTTCACCATCCACGCCGGCGTGCTGCTGCGTTACATCCCGCTGACGGCGGACCGGGTGACGGGCATCGTCTCCCGCGGCGGCTCGATCCTGGCCAAGTGGTGCCTGGCCCATCACCAGGAGAACTTCCTCTACACCCACTTCGCCGAGATCTGCGAGATCATGCAGGCCTACGACGTGTCCTTCAGCCTCGGCGACGGCCTGCGCCCCGGCAGCATCGCGGACGCCAACGACAAGGCCCAGTTCGCGGAGCTCGAGACCCTGGGCGAGCTGACCAAGTTCGCCTGGGAGCAGGACGTGCAGGTGATGATCGAAGGCCCCGGCCATGTGCCGCTTCAGATGATCGAAGAGAACGTCACCAAAGAGCTGAAGGACTGCTTCGAGGCGCCCTTCTACACCCTCGGGCCGCTCATCACCGACATCGCCCCGGCCTACGACCACATCACCTCCGGCATCGGTGCGGCCAATATCGGCTGGTACGGCACCGCCATGCTCTGCTATGTCACGCCCAAGGAGCACCTGGGTCTGCCCAACAAGCAGGATGTACGCGACGGCATCGTCACCTACAAGATCGCCGCCCATGGTGCGGACCTCGCCAAGGGCCTGCCCGGCGCCCAGGTGCGCGACAACGCGCTGAGCAAGGCGCGCTTCGAGTTCCGCTGGGAGGACCAGTTCAACCTGTCCCTGGACCCGGACCGCGCCCGCGAGTACCACGACCAGACCCTGCCGCACCAGTCGCACAAGGTCGCCCACTTCTGCTCCATGTGCGGCCCGCACTTCTGCTCCATGAAGATCACCCAGGACGTGCGCGACTACGCCCGGGCCAAGCAGTTGGAGGACGCCGGGCAGGCCATCGAAGTCGGCATGCAGGAGAAGGCGGAGGAGTTCGTGCGCGAGGGGGCGCGGATCTACCGGGAGATTTGACGCCAATGGCCAACCGTGCCGCCAACGGTCATGCGGCGGGCGCCCCGTTCGAGCATTACGGGGCCCTGCAGAGCACCGACGCCATCGCCCATGCCAGTGAGATCCCCGACTTCGTCCGTGCTGAAATGGCCGGACCGGGAAACGGTTGATGCCGCGGCGCGCCGCTGGGCCCGGCAACAGGCGGGCGCGCATCCGGAGCTGATCCCCAAGAAGATCACCCAGGACGTGCGCGATCCCGCCCGGGCCAAGCAGCTCGAAGACCCCGCTCAGGCCATCGACATGGGGATGCAGGAGAAGGCGGAGGAGCTCGTCAGCAGCGGCGCGAGCCGAGGCTGCTGAAACAGCCGGCAGCCGGCGCTCTCAAGCGCCCGGCGCCCGCTGCCCCAGCCGCAGCTCCAGCACCTGCGCGATCTGCTCGATGGCGGCGTTTGCGGGCGCGCGTGGGCCGAGCGCGATGCCGTCCAGGTCGCCGGGCGGGTAGCGCGCGGCGATCTCGCGGGTGCGGCGGCGGCTCGCGGTGCCCTGCATCAGCAGCGCCGCCAGCAGCTCCGCCATCAGCCGGGTGCCGGCGCGCTCCAGGCAGCGCCGGCGCAGCGCGGCGGCGAAGTCGGCCGGCAGCTGCGCCCAGTCCTGCGCCAGCCGGGGCGCCAGGTGCTGCGCGGCGAGGTCCGCATCGAGCACGACGCACAGGTCGCGCAGCGCCAGCGCCTCGTGCAGAAAGCGCCCGGCGATGCCTGCCTTGGCCGGCGGCACCGGCCCCGGCGCGTCCAGCGCCCCCTCGAAGGCTGCGAGCAGCAAGGCCAGGCGCGCCGGCAGGCCCGAATCGGCCGGTGCCGCCTGGTGCCAGTCGGCGAGGGCCGCGAGGTAGAGCGTGAAGCAGCGGGCCGCGTCCGCCGGCAGCACCGCGGCGGGCGCGTGCAGGGCCGCGTGCAAGTGCCGCCATTGCGCCGCCAGCGGCGGTGGCGTCGCCGACGCCGCGCCGGCGGCCGGCGGGGCCGATGACGCCGGCTGCTCGGGCGCGAGCCCGGCCAGGTCCAGCACCCAGGGCTGGTCCAGCCGCGGGCGCTGGTCGGCCTCGTCGGTGGCGGCGGCGCGTTGCCGGGCCAGGGTCGCGGCACGGTTGCGCGGCTCCCGGCCGGCGGCCTGCACCAGCGCGTCCAGCGCGGCGCCGTCCGGCGACACCAGCGCCAGCGCCCAGGCCGGGCCACGGCCGCGGGCGGCGAGCCGGTCCTCGCCGCCCGCGTCGGCCGCTGCCCTCGTGGCCGTTTTGGTAGTAGTAGTTGCCAGTCAGCGTCGCTGTGGTGTGGTGATCCGGCGCGGCCGCGTCGCGCCAGATGGCGAGGCCAATGCGCCGATTCCCGCCCCAGTCGCCGCCCCGCACCGCGAGCCCGATGCCGGCCTGCACGACCAGCCCGCTGCGGCAGCCCTCGGCGCCGCCGCCGTCCACGCGGCAGCGGTCGCTGCGCTGGAGGTGGATGCCGTGCAGCCGCAGTCCGCCGCCCCGGCAGCGGCAGCCGGTGAGCGCTACGTCTTGGCTGTCGCGGACGTGGATCAGCGCCGCGTCGGTTTGCTCCGGCGCGTCGCGCGCGTCCAGGTCCGGCAGCACCGAGACCAGGGTGAGGTCGCGCAGCTGCACCCGCCGGGCGCCGTCCACCAGCAGCGCGCTGCCGTCGCCGGCCCATTCCAGCACCGCGCCGGGCTCGGCGCGCAGCCGGATGCCGGCGGGCACCCGCAGCGTCTCGGTGCCCCGGTAGCGGCCGGCGGCGAGAATGACCTCCGCGGCCATCGCAGTGGCGGCAGGCGCAGTAGGCGGATCGGGATCGCTATCGGGATCGCTATCGGGATCGGGATCGGGAGCGGGATCGGTATCGGGATCAAGACCGAGAAGGGAACCCCGATAGAAATCAGTCGCCGGATCGCCGCCCGCATCGGCCCCGGCACCCACCGCGGCCACACGCCCCGCCTCGGCCAGCGCGGCGGCAATGCCGGCCCAGCCCTGCTCGGGCGTGCGGTGGATGCGGGTGCGGGGCGGCTCGGGCCGTGCGTCCTCGGCCATTGGTGTTGCGGGGCGTGTTCCGGGGGATGGTCCGGGGGGTGTTCCGGGGTTCGGGCGCCGGTTGGTGAGGCACCATTGTCATCCGGGGATGGCCTAGGGAGAGTGCCTGACCCGTCACTTATCGGCAGCGGCCCGCAGTCGCGCAAGCTCGGCCTCGGCCTCCGCCCGGGCGGCCGCCTCGCGACGGGCCGCGGCGAGGGCCTCATCGCGCTCCCGGGCAACCGTATCGCGCTCGCGGGCAGTCGCATCGCGCTCGCGGGCGGTCGCATCGCGCTCACGGGCGGCCGCATCGCGCTCGCGGGCGGTCGCATCGCGCTCTCGCTCGGCCTGCTCGCGCGCCTGTTCGGCACGGGTCCATTCCGGCAGCACGAAGCCGCTGTAGACCGGGTCGCGGCGCATGGCATCGGGATTCGGCCGGCGCATCAGATCGCTGACGCGGAACTGAAAGCCCGGCAGCACCCGCGAGCGCAGCACGCGGTCGTCGCCGCTGCCGTGCACCGGCAGCGGTGCGTAGACGCGCCCGGGGGTGAGGCCATAGAAGGCCAGGTTGCCGTGCTCGCGGTGCAGCACGTGGTATTCGGGCACGCCGCCGGCGGCATACTCGGCCTTCTTCACCACCAGATCACGATGGACATGGGCGGGCTTTTCCGTGGACAGGGCCTCGACGCAGAGGTCGAACACCCCATGGTAGGAGCTGTCCTTGAGGTCCAGCGGCACCGGATTGTCGGCGAGGACCACGGCCAGGTCCGGCTTGCGGATCACCGTGCCGGTGGGGAGCGCCAGCCGGAAGCCCATCTCGAGCGCCACCACCTCGCCGATGGGCTGCTGCCGCAGGTAGTGCCGCAGCAGCTCCAGGTACCAGAGATAGACCTGAAAGGTCTCGAAATCCGACACCGGCTTCTCCTCCAGGCGGCCGTCGTTCCACTCGTAGCTGACATCGCCGGCGTCGTACCAGTCCTCCCAGTACTCCGCTTCGCTGACCAGCCGGCCGTCGGCGGACCCCGCCTCGGGGGACGCGGTGGATGTGGCTGATGCGGGAAGATTGTTCATTCGGATCCACCCCGTGGTCGCTGAACCTTCAGAGCGCCGAGCCTAGATGAGGCAAGTGGATACTGCAACGGAGCGCGAAAGGCACGCCCCTCGGGCGATGCGCCGCGCTCCGTGGCCATGGCGCTGTCCCCTGCGATGCGTCAGCATGGGCGGGCAGTGGAGGCCCTTGGGCTGCCAGTGTGCAGGGGGCAACCGTGCCCATGCCGCCGCATGCGACGGCGCGCCGGGTCGCGGCGCCGCATCACCCCAGGGCGCCGTCGCAATGGGCTACACTGGCCCTCGACCATGCCGGAGCCCGTGCCCACGTCAGCGGGCCGGGCGTCATCGGTCGTCCTGCACCCAAGCGAGCCCTATGGCAACCACCGCCCAAGACCTGATGCTGCGCCATCGCCACCGCTATACGGTAGACGACTACTACCGCATGGCGGACGCGGGCATCCTGTCTCCCGATGCGCGCGTGGAGCTCATCGACGGGGACGTGATGGAAATGCCGCCGATCGGACCGCCGCACGCGTCGATGGTCACGGAGCTGCAGAACCGCCTGATGCGCGCGGTCGGCGATGCCGCGGTGGTGCGGGTGCAGAACCCGGTGCGGCTCGGTCCGCACGACGAGCCGGAGCCGGACCTGGCGGTCGTCACACCGCCGCTCGCGAAATACCGGACACGGCATCCGGAACCGGCCGACATTCTGCTGCTGATCGAGGTCGCCGACAGCAGTCTCGCGCTGGATCGCGACGTGAAGCTCGCGCGCTATGCCGCTTGCGGTATCCCGGAGGCGTGGCTGGTGGACGCACAAGCGGGGACCATCCTGCGGTGCCACGGCCCAGGACCGGACGGCTACCGGAGCAGCCGCGCGCTGCATGGCGAGCGGACCGTGCCGGTTCCGGGGCTGTCGGACTGCTTGCTGGACCTGGCAAACCTGGGCTGAGCATTGTCTTCGGGGCGCCTCGTAGCCAGCTTCTCCGGACCGAGGCGCCGCGACGCCATGTGCCGACACCTGAGAACCGGCCGCTCATCATGAAATTCGCAGAGCTCGAAGACACCGGCGCCAACGTCATCGAGGCCTACGGCGACGGGCACGTGCGCATCAACGGCCGGGACTACGCCCGCAGCATCGCGGTGTCCGCCGGGCACCTGGAGTTGGACTGGGGGCCTAAGGACGTGGATTCGCTGAACGTCGCGCATCTGGAAGCGGTGCTCGGCGATGCCACACAGGTGCTGATTCTGGGCACCGGCTCGCGGCAGCGGTTTCCGAGCCCCGAGGTACACTTCGCGCTGCTGGAGCGCGGCATCGGCGTGGAGGTGATGGACACCGGCGCTGCGTGCCGCACCTACAATATCCTGGTCAGCGAGGGGCGGGACGTGGTCGCGGCCTTAATGCTCGACTAAGACCCCGGCACACGCGACCGGCGAGGCCCAGCCGGGGCGCAAAGCGCCTGGCGAACGGCGACACCGCAGAACGGTTTCACGAGCGAAGGCCGCAGCACAGGGCCGGCTCCCCGAGCCGATGCACCTGGGCCACTCCGCACTTCGAACTCCGCACTCCGCACTTCGAACTCCGCACTCCGTACTCCGATCCATGGACCGCAAGATCATCCTCACCACCCTCGCCGCCGCGCTGATGGGCTTCATCGGCATCTGGCTGCTGCTCTCCATCCTGCCGGATGAGCGCTCGGGCCTGCGGCTCTATCCCTGGGAGGTGAGCCGGGATGCGGCCGGCAACACGCGCGTGTTCGACCTCAGCATCGGTGACAGTACGCTTGCGGACGCGCGTGTGCTGCTGGGAGAGGACGGCAAAATCAACCTGTTCGAAAACCCCGACGGCAGCCGCACCGTCGAGGTCTACTTCGACAATATCTTTCTGAGCAACCTGAAGGCGGACTGGATCATCACGCTGGACGTGCCGGAGGACGACCTCGCGGCCATGTACGAGCGGGGCCTTCGCATCAGCAAGACCGGCAGCGGCAGCCGCAAGGTGAAGCTGGACCCGGTGGATGTGGAGCGGCTCGCGGACACCCCCATCCGCATCCTGACCTATCTGCCCTGGAAGAGCCTGGAGCCGCGGGACATCGCCGGGCGCTTCGGCGAGCCCGCCGAGAAGCGCGCCGAGCCGGGCGGCATCGTGCACTGGCTCTATCCGGAGCAGGGCATGGACATCGCCCGCGACGACGACGGCGGCGTGGTGATCCAGTACCTGAACCGGGCAGACTTCGAGCGGGCGGTGGCAATGCTGCCGGCACCCGACGAGGCCACCGGTTCACCCGAGCCGCCGCCTTCCCCGGCAGCGGCGGCGAGCCCGGGCGACGTGCCGGCGGTCGCCACCGATTGACGACGTACGCGAGCCATCGGTATAGATGGAGTGGTTTGCGCCTTCCCTCAGAAGGCGGAACCCGTTGGCCTCGGAGCAGCGGACCAGGTCACGCCGTTTGACCGACATCGTCCAGGTCCACGGGCAATTGCTCCAGCAATGCATTGCCGACGGGCATCTCCCTGCCGAGCTCCCGATAGGCCGCGGCGCCTATTGTCTCTGCCCCGTTGCGTGAACCGCAACCCGAACGGACCGGACACAGCGATCCTCAACCGAGCACCCGAAACCGCGCATCCAGGTCGTACAGGTCCACCTCGGCAACCTTAAGCGTCAGGCGCTGATCCAGGCTGAGATCAGCCTTGGCCCGCAGCTTCGTCTCCAGCGCCAGCTCCGGGATGATGACGGTGTCCTTGCGCTCGCCGAGCTCGACAACGACGCCCTCCCCCTGCCAGGCCTTGTTACGCAGCAGGTAAACGAGCTTCCAGTGCTGGTTGGACTGCCGCTCCGCGCGGCGCACGGCGATGCCGCCCTGGTCCGCCTCGCCGGCGCGGGCGCTCACCTGCTCGGCCGTCATCGGCGCCTCGCCGCGCAGCACGGCGCGGATCTGCTGATGCACCAGCAGGTCCGCATAGCGCCGCAGCGGGCTGGTGGCACGGGCGTAGGCGTCGAGCCCGAGACCATAGTGCGGCCCCGGCTCGATGCTGGTGCGACTCGGCTTGAACTGCCGCCGGTAGGCGTACATCGCCGCCATCCCCTCCGGTTGCTGGATGCTGTCGGGCGGCGGCTGGGTGGCGTGCGGGATGGTAATGCCACGCTCGCCGCACCAGGCGGCGGCGGCCTCGCCCGCCATGAGCATCAGATCGGTCACCATGGCGCGGGAGCCGTGGCGGTCGATGGAGCGGATGTCGATCTCGCCGTCCTGGAGGCGCACGCTCACCTCCGGCAGGTCGATGCCGGCGGCGCCCTGGGCCACGCGGCGGGCGCGGAAGCGGGCCGCGGCGGCATCCAGGGCCGCGAAGGGCGCCTCGGCGAGCCGGGCCTCGGCCTCGGCATAGGTCAGGCGTTGGGCGCGGATCCAGCTGGGCCGGATGTCGATATCGGCGAGCCGGCCGTCCTCGCCCAGCGTGACGCCGAAGGACAGCGCCGGCGAGGTGGCCTGCAAGCCGAGGCCGAGCTGCTCGGTCACCGCCGCCGGCAGCATGTTGACGATGCCCTCCGGCAGGTAGAGGTTGGCACCGCGGGCCCGGGCCTCCTGGTCCAGGGCGTCGTCCGGGCTCACCAGCGCGGCGACATCCGCCACGTGCACCCAGATGCGCGCGCCGTCGATGCTGACGGCATCATCCGGGTCCTGGTTGCCCTCGTCGTCGATGGCGAAGGCGGACAGATGCGTGAGGTCGAGTCGCGCCTCCTCCGGCAGCGCCGGCACCGGCAGCTCCGGATCGGTCACCGTGACATTGCTGCGGGCCGGGTAGGGATTGTGCTCAGGCGGCCAACAGCCCACACCCACCAGCAGGCGGTGGGCCGCCTGCGGGGTCTCGGGCAGCTCGAGTGCCTTCAGAATCCGGCTGTGCTCGCCCTGCTGGTTGGCGAGCCGCTCCACCTCGGCAAGTCGCGGGCGGTCGTCGTCGATGATCCGCCCCGCAGCCAACCGCTGCATGAAGCCCGCCCACTCGGCCTCGGCCCGGGCCTTGGCTTCGCGCTCCGCACGGTCCTGCTCGATGGCTTCGCGGCTGCGGGGCCGGATGGCATCGGGCGAGCCGTGGAAATACAGCCCTTCATCGAGCAGTCGCCACACGGCCCAGGCGCTGGCAGGGGTGAATGCGTCGTAGATGAGCTCGGCGAGCTCCTTCAGGTCTGTCTCGGCGCCCTCCAGCAGCTCCCAGGCCTCCTGCAGCTGCCCGGCGCCGGGCTCGCCCAGCTCCGCGAGCCGCTTGAGCGGGCCGGGGTGCAGGGGCGTGATGTCCTTGGGACGCACCCGCTTGCTCTGCCCGCCTTCGAGCTCGATCTCGATCTTCTCGCCGACGCTCACCACACGGGCGGGATGGATTTTGTAGAGCACGAGGCTGTCGGCGGCGATGGGCATGGATGGGCCAGGAGCTATGACGTCGAGAACAAGGCTGATGGGGTCGGCATTGGGCACAGGGGACCCGGCGCCCGCTCCGCCGACCCGACGGCCGCCGACGGGACGCGGCAGCGCAGGGCGCAGCGGTGGGAACCGGCAGCGCGAAACACCGCCGACCCGGCCCCACATGGGGCTGCGAGAGAGATCGACGGCCGTGGGGGCAGCCGCTATGCTTTCCAGCCTGCCCGTTCCCGGCCCCATAAGCAAGCGAGACGAGACACCATGAACCAGGACTGGCAAGCCTTCCTCAGTGCACGCGGCGCCGCCGTCGCAGACGACGGGGCGGCGCGCTTCGCGTCCGCACCGGCGGACCCGGACTGCGCCGTCACGGACCTCTCCCACCTCGGGCTCATCGCCGTCGGCGGCCCGCAGGCCGCGGACTTCCTGCAAGGCCAGGTGAGCAACGACGTGCGCGAGCTCTCCGACACCCACAGCCAGCTCAGCAGCCATTGCAGCCCCAAGGGCCGCATGCTGGCCAATTTCCGCCTGCTCCGCATCGAGGAGACCATTTTCCTGGTGCTGCCGCGCAGCCAGATGGACGCGCTGCTGAAGCGCCTGCGCATGTTCAAGCTGCGAACGGACGCCACCATCGACGATGCCAGCGATGCGCTGGTCTGCTGCGGCGTCATCGGTGCCTGCGCGGACGGGGCACTGGCCGAGCGCTTCGGCAGCCTGCCACAGGGCGACAACGACATGGCGCGCGCCGGCGATGCGGCGCTCATCCGCGTTGCAGGCTCAGTGCCGCGGTATCTCTTCATCGGCCCGGCCGCAGACGCGCAGGCCCTGTGGGAAGGCGCGACTGCCGCCGGTGCAGCGCAGGCGAATCCCGACCTCTGGGCGCTGCACGATATCCGCTCCGGCATCCCCACCGTGGTGCCGGAGACGGCAGACGCCTTCGTGCCGCAGATGGCCAACATGCAGCTCATCGACGGCGTAAGCTTCCACAAGGGCTGCTACACGGGCCAGGAAGTCGTCGCCCGCATGCAGTACCTGGGCAAGCTCAAGCGGCGCATGTACATCGCCGAGGTGGACACGGACACGCCGCCCAAGCCGGGCGATGTGCTGAGCGCCCCCGGCAGCACCTCGGAGCAGGGGCCGGGACGCGTGGTGGATGCCCGTGCCAGCGCGCCCGGTCACTGGGAGCTGCTGGTGGTGGCCGAAATCGCCGCCGCCGAGGGCGACGGGCTCAAGCTCGGCGCAGACGGGCCGATGCTTCAGCTGCGTGCACCCGCCTACGGCTTCGGCGACGTCGCCTGAGCCAGCTGCGGTGCAGGTCGCGGCGGGAGCCGACCAGGACTGTGCTGTGAGCCCGAGCGGGCGCAGGCGACAGCTCCCTGAGGAAGCCCCCCGGAATACGCAGCAGGCGCCGGCCGACGCCCCCATCGGCGTCTTCGACTCCGGCGTCGGCGGCCTCACCGTCCTCGCCGAGATCCGCCGTCTGCTGCCCGGCGAGCACCTGCTCTATGTCGCTGACTCAGGCTTCGCTCCCTATGGCGAGCGCCCGACGGCGGTCATCCGTGCACGCGCTGAGCAGATCACCGACTTTCTGCTCGCGCAGGGGGCCAAGGCCATCGTCATCGCCTGCAACACGGCCACCGGCGTTGCCGCCGCGCACCTGCGCACCCGCCACGCGTTGCCCATAATCGCCATGGAGCCCGCCGTGAAGCCCGCGGCGGCCTGCACCAGGAGCGGTGTCATCGGCGTGCTCGCCACCAGCGGCACGCTCAGGAGCGACAAGTTCGAGGCCCTGCGCGGGCGCTTCCACGGCGCGGTGGAAGTTCTCACCCAGCCCTGCCCCGGGCTGGTGGAGCTGATCGAGGCCGGGGACTTCCACGCCAACGCCCTGCGCGCCCTGCTCGCGGACCTGGTGCGCCCGCTCATCGACCGCGGTGCAGACACCCTGGTGCTCGGCTGCACCCACTACCCGCTGGTGCGGGGGCTGATCGCGGACATCGCAGGTCCCGCTGTCCGCATCACCGATGCAGGCGCCGCGGTGGCGCGTCAGGTACAGCACCGCCTGGGCGCGGCCGGGCTGCTGCGCACCGGCAATGGACCCTGCCGGGCACGCTTCTGGACCAGCGCCGACCCGCCGCAGCAGGCCGCCGCGCTGATCCACCGGCTTTGGGGCGCGGACGCCACCGTCGCAGCTCTGCCGGGCTGAGGGTCCGGCGTCTGCACACGGCACCGGCGCTGCACGTCGGGCCCCATCGTTGACACCCTACAGAGTGACCACACCCATGCCTGCCCGCCCCATGTACCCTGCACTGATGCTCGTTGCACCGCTGCTTGCGCTCGCCGCTGCACCGACGTTGGCAGAGACCGCCGACGCCGGCGCTGCCCCGGAAACCGGCCGGGTGCTCGGCGGTAAGCAATCCAGCCATCCGGACTGGTTCAAGGAGAGCTTCCTGGATATCGCCGAGGACGTGGACGAGGCCACCGATGCCGGCCGCCACGTCATCCTGTTTCTGGAGATGAACGGCTGCCCCTATTGCTACAAAATGGTCGAGGAGAACTTCAAGGGCAGCGACTACAGCGACTGGCTCCGGGAGCGCTTCGACGTCATCGCCCTCAACATCCGCGGCGACCGCGAGGTGGCCATGGATGCCGAGACCACGATGCCCGAGAAGGCGCTGGCGGAGGCGCTCGGCGTGCGCTACACGCCCACGGTGATCTTCATGAGCCAGACGAACGAGCCGGTGGCGCGGGTCAACGGCTACCGCAACGTCGAAGACTTCAAGCAGGTGCTGGACTATGTCGATGCGCAGGCCTACCAGAGCCAGACCCTCGCGGACTACCTGGACGCGCAGAAGACCGAGACGGCGGCGGCCGCCGGCGCCTATGCCTTCCGCGAGCATGCGCTGATCCGGGAGGCCATCGATGTCGGAAACTTAAGCGCCATCGACGGCCCGCTGCTGCTGCTGTTCGAGGATGCCTCCTGCCGCGCCTGCGACGCCCTGCACGACGGGCACCTCAAGGCACCGGAGGTGGCCGCGGCGCTGAAACCCTACACGGTCGTGCGTGTGGACGCCCTGTCCGATGCCGAATTCACCGGCCCCGACGGCAAGCCCACCACCGGCGCGCAGCTCGCAGATGACTTGGGTGTCGAGTACCGCCCGACCCTGGTGCTGATGGACGGCCCCGCCGGCAGCAAGGAGGACATCGCCCGTATCGAGAGCATGCTCTACCGCTACCACTTCGTCGGGCTGCTGGAGTACGTGGGCCTCGGCAAGTACCGCGAGTTTCCGGACAGCCCCTTCGATTACATCAACGCCAAGACCGCCAGGCTCACCGCCGCCGGCGCGGATGTGTCGATTTCGGATGAGTGAGGCCGCCGGCGGCCGATCTGCTGCCTGCCGGTGCCGACGCCGGCTGCCGGGCCTTGCGCGAGACGCCGTGCATGCGCGGGCGGCCCGTGCGTAGTCAGGGCTTCCAGCCCTGTTTGTGTCAGGCCGGGATTGCCTGACTACGCAGTCAACGGCTCAGCTGGTCGCAGTCCCCGACCGCGCGGCGCACGGACGCCGGCGCGCAGGCCCTATACTGAGCGCAGACAGTCACCCGGAGCGCCTTTCCAGCACCTGTCAGGAGCCGCGCAGCATGTCCGTTCAGCCCATCCCGTCTCTGACCTTCGACCACTGGCTCGCGGCCGAGCGCGAGGCCACCGCCACGCGTACGGAATTTGTCGACGGCGAGGTCTTCGCCATGACCGGGGGCAGCGAGGCGCATAACACCATCTCGGTGAACATCAGCGCCGAGCTGCGCGCCCAGTTCAAGCGCCGCCCCTGCTACGTCTACGCCGGCGACATGAAGGTACGCGCTGATGCCGCCAACGTCGGCGCCTACCCCGACATCGTGGCCGTCTGCGGCGAGCGCACCTACCACGACCAGCGCCGGGACATCATCACCAACCCGACCCTGATCATCGAGATCCTGTCGGACTCCACCGAGGCCTACGACCGCGGCGACAAGTTCTCCCACTACCGTACCCTGCCCAGCCTGCAGACCTACCTGCTGGTGTCCCAGCACCGCGTCGCCGCCGAGCTTTACGTCCGCCAGGCCGACGGCCGCTGGCTGCTCAGCACCTACGACCACCTGGCCGACAGCGTGCCGCTCAAGTCAGTCGAAGCAAGTCTGGAACTGGCCGAGGTCTACGACAAAGTCGAGCTCCGGGCCATCAGTGACAGCGCACAGCTTCCGAGCCGAGGTGCACCGTGACCCTCTACGACACCGACTTTTACGCCTGGGCAGAACAACAGGCCACGCTCCTACGTTCGGGACAGCTCGCACAGGCGGACATCGAGCACATCGCCGAGGAGATCGAGAGCATGGGGCGTCGCGAAAAGCGCGAGCTGTTGAGCCGGCTGGCCATTCTGCTGATGCACCTGCTCAAATGGCAGGCGCAGCCCATGCTGCGGGGCAACTCCTGGCGGGCCACGATCAAGGTCCAACGGCGCGACATCGCACGGCACTTGGCCGACAACCCGAGCCTCAAGCCGAAGCTGCCGGAGCTGCTGGCGGACGCCTATGGTGACGCGACGCTGCTCGCATCGCGCGACACGGGCCTCACCGAGACGAGCTTCCCGGCCGCCTTGATTTGGTCGTTCGAGCAGATCATGGACGACGGCTTCTGGCCGGGGGCGGATCAGCCGGCGAATTGAGCTGCCCGACCGGCAATCCGAGGGCGGATAAGCACAGCGCGTCCGCCGCCGCTGGATGCTGGATGCGCTGCGCTCATCGCCTGCGTCCCCTGGTGTCGTCGGCAACCGGCGGTCGGCCGGGCCGCAGGACTCGGGCTGGCCGGGAAGTCCTGTTGCGCCCGGCCATGCCTGCGGCAGTTGCTCAGCTCCTGGTCTCGCTCGGCCCCGGATAGAAGTCATCCTGGAGCAACTGCTCGGCCGAGTACGGGCAGTCCGCGGGGAAGGTCTCGGGCGGCAGGCGGCTCTCTTTGCTGGCGAGGTCGCGGGCGTCGGGATAGGCGGCGGCGATGGCCTCCCCGACGACCGGCTTGAGCCCGGGTGATTGGCGCAGCAGGACAGCGAGCTGCTTGCGTTGCTCGACGATGGTATTCCGCCAGCTGCGGCCATCGAATTCACGCCATTGATCGGAGAGCACGGGATACTGATATTCCCACTTCAGCAAGTGCGCGATCAGGACCAGGAGTCGGCTTTCCAGCTCGCGGCGCTCGCTCTTGCTCATGTCCCCCAGCTCGTCCAGCAGATGCTCGATATCCATCTCCGCGAAGCGCCCGGCGCGCAGCAGCTCCACGTGGCGCCTGGCCCAAGCCGCGTAATCGGTTTGGTAGAGGGTCTTGAGGTCAGTCATCGATCACTCCCCGCTGAGGCCGGTTTCCCATATTGAACAACAGCTGACACCTACCTGCAGCCCGCGCGGTCTTGATCATCACTCCGACCACCTGGTCCGCTGACTCAGCGCAGCAGCAGCGTCGGCACCTTGGCCGAGCGCAGCAGGTCGTCGGTCTTGCTGCCGAAGAACAGGCTGCGCAGCGGCGAGTGGCCGTAGGCCCCCATGAGCAGCATGTCGATGCCCTGGTCGTGGATGTACTGGGCGATGACGCGCTCGGTGTCGCCGGGGATCAGCGCTGTCTTCACGTCGTAGTCGGCGGCGGCGAGCGTCTGGCGCGCCCAGTCCAGCTGCTTCTCGGCGTCGCGGCGCGGCTTGCCGGACATGACCACGTCCACGGGCAGACCCTGGAACAGGGGCGTGCGGGCCAGCATCTCCACACCGCGGCGGGTCATGGCGCCGCCGTCGAAGGCGATCATCACCCGCTCGGGCTCGGTGAAGTCGTCGGTGACCGCGAGGATCGGCTTGTCCAACGCGCGCACCATGCGCTCCACGTTGCGCCCGAGGTCGCGCTGGGTGGTCTCGGCGGACTCGCCGCGGCGGCCGAGCACGAAGAGCTGGACGGCGTCCTGCGCATCCATCAGCGTCTCTTCGAGGTCACCATAACGCAGACGCACGTCCGGGCCGTCCACGCCGCGGCTGAGGGCGCGCTCGCGCAACCGGTTGAGGAAGATCCGTCCCTGCTCCCGGGCCGCCTTGCTGCGGGCCTCGTCCTCTTCGGAGAGCTCCTCCAGCAGCGCCTGCTGGGCGTTCACACCAATGGCGCCGCTGTGGTCCGAGCCGCGCACCACCCGCGCCTCGCGGTCCAGGATGTGCAGCAGCTCCAGGGGCGCGCTCAGCCGTCGGGCCGCCCAGGCCGCGGTGTCCGTCACGGTGTCGGCGAAGTGGGACTGGTCCACGCACGCCAGTACTTTCTGCTCGTCTTGCATCGACAGTGTCCTTGCTCAGTGACCCATCAGGTCGGCGACAGCTTCGGGTTTGTCGTGCACCGCGAAGCGATCCACCATGGTGCGGCTCGCCTCGTTGAGGCCGACGACCTTCACTTCCGTGCCCTCGCGGCGGAACTTCAGCACCACCTTGTCCAGCGCCGTGACGGCGGTGATGTCCCAGAAATGCGCGCGGCTCACGTCGATGGTCACCTGCTCGATGACCTCCTTGTAATCGAAGGAGGCAATGAACTGGTCGGCGGACGAGAAGAACACCTGCCCCACGACTGTGTACACGCGCTCGCGCCCTTCCCGCGCCGGACTGGAGCCGACATAGAGCACCCGGCTCACCTTGTGCGCGAAGAAGAAGCCCGACAGCAGCACGCCCACCAGCACGCCCTGGGCCAGATCATGGGTAAGCACCGTGACCAGGACCGTGGCGACCATCACCACGCTGGCGTCATAGGGATGCTCGCGCAGGTTGCGGAAGGAGGCCCAGTTGAAGGTGCCGATGGAGACCATGATCATCACCGCCACCAGCGCGGCCATCGGAATCTGCGCCACCCAGTCGTTGGCGAACACCACCAGCAGCAGCAGAAAGACACCGGCGACCAGTGTGGAGAGCCGCCCGCGCCCGCCGGACTTCACGTTGATGACGGTCTGACCGATCATGGCGCAGCCCGCCATGCCGCCGAGGAAGCCGGTGGCGACATTGGCCACGCCCTGCCCCACGCACTCGCGGTTCTTGTTGCTCTTGGAGTCCGTCAGGTCGTCGACGATGGTCGCCGTCATCATGGACTCCAGCAGCCCCACCACCGCCAGCGTCGCCGACACGGGGAAGATGATCTGAAGCGTCTCCAGGCTCAGCGGGATGTCCGGCAGCAGAAACACCGGCAGGCTGTCCGGCATCTGCCCCATGTCACCCACGGTGCGGATGTCCAGATCCAAATACATCACCACACCGGTCAGCAGCACGATGGCCACCAGCGGTGAGGGCACCGCCTTGGTGAGCAGGGGCAGCAGGTAGATGATGGCGAGCCCCGCCGCCAGCACCGCGTAGACCGTCCAGGTCATCTGCTCGCCGGTGATCTCCGGCAGCTGTGCCATGAAGATCAGGATGGCCAACGCGTTGACGAAGCCCGTGATCACCGAGCGCGAGACGAAGCGCATCAGATCGCCGAGGCGCAGCCAACCGGCCAGCACCTGCAGCACGCCGGTCAGCACTGTGGCCGCCAGCAGGTACTGGAGGCCATGATCCGCCACCAGGTCCACCATCAGCACAGCCATGGCCGCGGTGGCCGCGGAGATCATGCCCGGGCGTCCGCCGGCGAAGGCCGTCACCACCGCGATGCTGAACGACGCATAGAGCCCGACCTTGGGGTCCACGCCGGCGATGATGGAAAAGGCGATGGCCTCCGGGATCAGCGCCAGCGCCACCACCAGGCCGGCGAGCAGGTCGTTGCGGATATTGGAGAACCAGTCCTGGCGAATGGAATTCATGAGCGGAACCTAAGCCTTTGGTCGCACGCGATGTACCTCTGCCGCTACCGCTGGTGCCATATTGACCGCAGCGATTTCGATGTCCGGATGCTTGCCGACGAACACGCGGAATATCTCGTCCACGAACGAGCGGCCGACGGACTGAACGTCCTGGAAATCCAGCACGACATGCCTGAAGCGCTCGACGCGATTCATGATGCGCTTGGCCTGAGAGCGTGAGACAAGCTGCTCACCTTCATAGAGAGCGAGGCGGACCGGAACGATGGTCTTGGAAAAGTCGAGCGTCTCAGCGTCCGTGTAGGCATCAAAGACATCCTTGAGCGTGCGCGCGGAAGATACCGACAAAAGCATAAGCACTACTGTCCCATATCGGCCGTTGATGCCATGCTTGAGAAGATCCCACCGAGCTTCATCAGGCAGCGGGGCTGTCGCCGACCGCTAGTCCTCCGGACGCATATGCGGAAACAGCAGCACGTCCCGAATGGACGGCGAGTCGGTGAACAGCATCACCAGCCGGTCGATGCCGATGCCCTCCCCGGCCGTGGGCGGCATGCCGTGCTCCAGCGCCCGGATGTAGTCGGCGTCGAAGTGCATGGCCTCCAGGTCGCCGGCGTCCTTCTCGACCACCTGCCTGCGGAAGCGCTCGGCCTGGTCCTCGGCGTCGTTGAGCTCCGAGAAGCCGTTGGCGATCTCGCGGCCGCCGACGAAGAATTCGAAGCGGTCCGTCACGAAGGGGTCGGCGTCGTTGAGCCGGGCCAGCGGTGAGGTCTCGGTGGGATAGGCGGTGATGAAGGTGGGCGCCATGAGCCGGTGCTCGACGGTCTTCTCGAAGATCTCCACCTGCACCTTGCCGAGGCCGTAGCTGGGCTTGAGGTGGATCTCCAGGCGCTCGGCGACGGCGCGGGCACGCTCGGGATCATCGAGGTCGGCCGCCGTGAGATCCGAATTGAAGTGCAGGATGGACTCCCGCACCGTCATGCGCGCGAAGGGCTGCGACAGGTCATAGGTCTCGCCCTGGTAGCTGAGTTGCTGCGTGCCGAGCACCGCCTGCGCCATATCCCGCAGCATCAGCTCGGTGAGGTCCATCAGGTCGCCGTAATCCGCATAGGCCTGGTAGAGCTCCAGCATGGTGAACTCGGGATTGTGGCGGGTGGAGAGGCCTTCGTTGCGGAAGTTGCGGTTGATCTCGTAGACCCGCTCGAAGCCGCCGACGACGAGCCGCTTCAGGTACAGCTCCGGGGCGATGCGCAGAAAGAGCTGCATGTCCAGCGCGTTGTGGTGGGTGACGAAGGGTCGGGCCACCGCACCGCCGGGGATGGCCTGCATCATCGGCGTCTCGACTTCCAGGAACGCCCGGGCGTTCAGAAAATCGCGGATGAACTGGACGATGCGCGTGCGGGTGCGGAAGGTCCCCCGCGCCGACTCGTTCATGATGAGATCCAGATAGCGCTGGCGGTAGCGGCTCTCCTGGTCCGACAGGCCGTGCCACTTCTCCGGCAGCGGTCGCAGGGACTTGGTCAGCAGCTGAAGCCGGTCCACCTTGAGAGAGAGCTCGCCGGTCTTGGTTTTGAACAGCTGCCCCGACGCGCCCACGATGTCGCCGATGTCCAGCTCTTTCTTGAACCAGGCATAGTCGTCCGTGCCGAGCATGTCCCGCTGCACGAAGAGCTGAATGCGCCCGGACATGTCCTGAAGGTGCGCGAAGCTCGCCTTGCCCATGATGCGCCGGCTCATGAGCCGCCCGGCCACCTTGGCGCGCACGTTGCGTGTCTCGAGCTCCGCGCCGTCCATGTCGCCGTACTCCGCATGCAGCTCCCCGGCGACCACATTGCGGCGGAAGTCGTTGGGGAACGCGACGCCCTGCTCGCGGATGGCGCGGAGCTTCTCGCGCCGCTGGGCAATCAGCTTGTTCTCGTCCTGCTCGGGCGCCTCGGCGCCCTGCTTCGGCAGCTTGTCGTTCATGGTTGCAACAACATCATCTTGAACGGACGGCGGCCGCCGTCCGGTAAGCGGCGTGGCAGACGCGCTTCGCCCATCCGCCCTGGATCGGGTGGCCACGACGGCCTGCTCGCTATTCCCCTTCGCGTCTTCGCGCGCGCTCGCCTTCGCGTCTTCGCGTGCCCCTCTTCCCTCCGGGTCTGCGCGTCTTCGTGTACCGTAACCGACGCCGCGTCTTCCCCTCGCGTCGTCGCGCGCCCCCCCAAGTCGCCGTCAGGCGTCACAGCCCGCTCTTCAGGCTCGCCTCGATGAACTGATCCAGCGCACCGTCCAGGACTGCCTGGGTGTTGCCGGTCTCCACACTGGTGCGCAGATCCTTGATGCGCCCGGAGTCCAGCACGTAGGAGCGGATCTGGCTGCCCCAGCCGATGTCCGCCTTGCTGTCTTCGACGGCCTGAGCGGAGTCGCGGCGCTTCTGCATCTCCAGCTCGTAGAGCTTGGCCTTGAGCTGCTTCATGGCCTGGTCCTTGTTCTTGTGCTGGGAGCGGTCGTTCTGGCACTGCACAACGATGCCCGTGGGGTTGTGCGTAATACGCACGGCGGACTCGGTGCGGTTCACGTGCTGGCCGCCGGCGCCGGAGGCACGGTAGACATCGATGCGCAGGTCCGCCGGGTTGATTTCCACCTCCACCGAGTCGTCGATCTCCGGCGAGACGAACACGGCCGCGAAGGAGGTATGCCGGCGGTTGCCCGAGTCGAACGGCGACTTGCGCACCAGCCGGTGCACGCCCGTCTCGGTGCGCAGCCAGCCGAAGGCATGGTCGCCCTGTACCGCGACGGTGGCGGACTTGATACCGGCCACGTCGCCGGGTGAGGCCTCCATCAGCTCGGTCTTGAAGCCGTGCTGCTCGGCCCAGCGCAGGTACATGCGCAGCAGCATCTCGGCCCAGTCCTGGGCCTCGGTGCCACCGGACCCCGCCTGGATGTCGAGGAAGGCGTTGGCGCTGTCCATCTCACCCGAAAACATGCGCCGGAACTCGAGCTCGCCCACGCGCCGCTCGAAGCCCTCAAGGTCCTGTGCCACGGCGTCGATGGTGTCCGCGTCGCCCTCCTCCGCGGCCATGTCCAGCAGGTCGGCGGCGTCGCCGAGACCGCCGCCCAGCTCGTCCATGCTGACCACGACGCCCTCCAGGGAGACGCGCTCGCGGCCCAGGTTCTGAGCCCGCTCCGGGTCACTCCAGACCTCCGGGTCTTCAAGCTCCCGCAGGACCTCCGTCAGGCGCTCCTGCTTGCCCGCATAGTCAAAGATACCCCCTCAGGGACGCGAGGCGCCCCTGGAGGTCGGCGATCTGCGCACGGATCGGGTTGATGTCTTGCATGGTGCGATTCCCGTCGAGAAAACCCGCAATTGTAACGCATCGCGGCCCATTCCTGGTCCCCAACCCAGCGTCAGGGGGACACGACCCCTTGCTCCGCTATACTTTAGGGTGACAAGAGCGCAGACGGCAGGAGGCACGCCATGGCACGGCTACCGCGATTCATCCTCCCGGGTTATCCGCAGCATGTGATCCAGCGCGGCAACAACCGGATGACCATTTTGCACGACGAGAACGACTACTGGGTCCTGTGGTCGACGCTGCGGGACGCGGCGCAGCGGTTCCGCTGCGCCGTGCACGCTTATGTGCTCATGCCCAACCATTTTCATCTGCTGCTGACGCCCAGCGAAGGGAACGGCATCGGCAAGCTGATGCAGTATACGGGCCGCTATTACGTGCAGCATGCCAACCAGCGCTACGGGCGCACCGGCACGCTCTGGGACGGGCGCTACCGGGCGACCCTGCTGGACCCGGAAACCTTCCTGCTGCCGGTCTCCCGCTACATCGAGCTGAACCCGGTGCGCGCCGCGCTGGTGGGCACACCGGATGCGTACGACTGGTCGAGCTATGGCGCCAACGCGTTGGGTGCGGACGATGAGCTGGTGACGCCACATGCCGTCTATCGGGCACTCGGCGACAGCGACCGCGCGCGTCAGGCAGCCTATGCAGAGGGCTTCCGCGTGCCACTGTCGCAGGCGCTCGTGCAGCGCGTGCGCGATGCCACCAACAAGGCCTGGGTGCTTGGCGAAGACGACTTCTGCCGCGAGGTGGAGGGCAAGCTCAACCGCCGCACGCGGCCGCAGCCGCGCGGCGGCGACCGCCGCTCGGCCGCCTTCCGGCGCGCCCTCGCCGAGCGCCGCACGGCCCCTGGTGACGGCCCCTGACCCGTCGCCGGTCGCGCACGCCCGGGCGCAACTGTAATACCCTTGCGGGTCGTGCAGCAGGCACCGCCCCGCCTGATGCTGTTGCCTGTGGCGTCGCCCGCGGCTTGCGGAAGCTGTCCTGCCTTGCAGCGGCGCCCCGACCCAGGCGCCGGGGCGAGCCGTTGGGACGCCCACGAGGAGGCCGAAGAGCATGTCGAAGATTCATATCGTCCGCCGTCACACCCTCTCGCTGGACGATGCGAGGGCGGAGGTGGAGCGTATTGCGCAGCGTGTTGAGAGCGAGTTCGGTGCCGACTATGCCTGGGAGGGCGACACGCTCAACTTCGCACGCTCGGGGATCTCCGGCCACATCACGGTCACCGAGGACGCCCTCGACCTGACCGTCCGCCTGGGCCTGCTGCTGTCGGCACTGAAAGGCCAGATCGAGGCGCAGATCGCCGCCAAGGTGGACGAGACCCTCGCCGCCCGCGGCGCCCTGCCGCCGGACGACGAGGCGTCATGAGTCCCGCCCGGGTCATCGACGCACGCTTACTGAGCGTCTCGCCGGTCATGTCAGCAATGCACCGCAGGGCCAATCTGAAAGGACAGGAATGTTGACACTACGAAATACACGAAGACGCAAAAAGGGGGCGATTTTGCGGTCTGCTTGGGCGTTTTCGCGCTTTTTGCGTGTTTCGTAGTGCCGTCTCAGAGGCTCCGCGGCGACGCGCGCGGCTGACACAACTTGCGCGACGTTGAGTAAGTGAGCGCATATCCCCAGCCCGTCTGCCCAGCCCTTCCAGCCGGCCTTGCTCCCCAGACCATTGCCGCGGCCAACGCCTCCATCCACCGCCACCGCACGCGGTCCTCGCCCCGCGCCGCTACACCGGGAGCCAACCCGGGAACTGTGACGCCCCGCACGCGCCAGCCGATCCGTGTCGCGTAGTCTGTAGTCAACCGTGGGCGGAGTCACTCCGTTGGGAGGACGGCACCACGGGGCAAAAAATGTTCCGCGCAGGCCCATCAGACGGACGATCAAGGGCATCGCGACGGACGCAACGCACAGCAACGATAACGAGGCGCGGCTGGCGCCGCCGAGTAGAGCCCGGCAAGCGGGCGCCCGGATCGGCAGGCGCCAACCAACATCGGCCTGCATGCACCGGCTGGTGCGTGCTGGCTGCTCTTGTGGACTGTACCCTCCACAGCGCCTTCTGGACGTGCAACCGCTCCCGCCGGGCGAGCACTCGCGCCTCAGGCATTGGGATGTTCTTCCGTAATCAAGCGCCGCAGTCCGACCAGCTCGAGCTCAGGCTCAGTGTTGCATCGCCGTCGCAATGGGGCAGCGGCGGTGTCGGCTCACCGGCAAAGCTGCTGCGCAACCTCGACGACGCGTTCGAGTCTCCGCAGCAGCTGCTCAAAGAGGCGCTGTTCCAGATCCGGTCCCTGAACCGGAGCAGCCTGTCGGCGGCCAAGCGCCTCAAGGTCGCCCAGGGCCTGCAGCAGCGGCTTTGGCCCACCCTGGCGGCCGCCCGTGACGCCCTGCGCAAGAACGAGGACGGCGTCCCCGAGCCGTCCCCGCAACGCGAGCTGCTGGACCTGGCGGACCAGGCGATCCATGCCCTGAGCGCCGGCTACCAGTTGGTGGTCGAAGAGGACTACCGCGCCGACGAGCGCCACGGCCGCGCCGAGCAGGCCCGCATTCACGAGTCCGCCGTGCGCATTCTGGAGCTGACCCATCTTCAGCAACGGCTGCGGGCGCTGCGCTTTCAGCCCCTGCCGCAGCACGCCTGGCAGACCGCGAACACGCTGTTCTGCGTGCTTTGCCGCATGGGCAGCGCCGACACGCCCGTGCCGGCCTTGTGCGACGACCGGCTGCTGCTGGAGGCCGACGGCACCATTCGCGCCCTGCGCCTGTACACGCTGATTCAGGCTTTCGGCCTGTTCGACTGCTTCAGCTGGAGCAAGCGCCGCCAGCGGTTCCTCGACAGCTACTGCACCGCGCTGCCGAACGCCCTCGTCATCACTTACCTGCCGAAGCAGGCCGTCGGCGGGGTGGTGCGCTTCAGCCACGCCCACCATGACGGACCACCGCGGCGCTCGGCGGTGCAGGGCAGCACCCACCGATTACTCATCGACTGCAACGTGCTCGCCGACGCGGTGCGGCAGGACAAGGACACCGGCCGCCAGCACCTCGGCCAGGTGGCGGGCCCGACCGCGCACTGCCTGGCGGGGCTGCCGCCGCTGGCTCGCCGCCCCATCCTGCGCGCCATGCTGCGCAGCCTGGAGCACGGGGTGCCGCCGCAGCGCCCGGGCGAGCGCGAGCAGCATCGCTGCGACTTCCGGCTGGAAACGGGCTTCGAGCGCGTGAGCCAACACCTGCAGACCGTGTTCACCGGCGACCCCACGAAGAAGGCGCATCTCGCCCGCAACGCCGCCTTTGCCGCGCGCTCCGCCACCCAGGGCGACGACGCCGAAGTCGCCGGCGGCACCGAGTGGCTCGTGCTGCAGCAGAGCGATCAGCACACTGTCGTCAGCACCAGGCAGACCCGTTACACCAAACCCCTCGCCCTGGGGTCGCTCACCGTCTACGGTATCGGCGAGGAAGGCTTCCTGCGCCCCGCCATCGGTGAGATCGCCCGCATCGTGCGCGAGGAGGACGGACAGATCGTCCTCGGCATCACGCGCCGCGCACGCTTCGCCACGCTGGTCAACGTCTTCGCGGCCGTGGGCGAGGACACCAGCGAAAACACACCCGCCCAGGTCCCCTGCCTGTTGGCCTACGACGATGACATCGGCTGGTGCGTCATCTCCTCACCGCGCAGCTCGCTGCCCGTGGGCTGCCCCATCCAGATCCGCACCCGCCGCCTGCGCGTCGCCACCCGCTTGCGCCGCCTGCGGGCCATCACGCCGCATTTCATGCTGTTCGAGCTGGATGCCATGCAACCGCGCCTCGGCACCCCCAGCTACCCGAGCGCGCGGCGCCGCCACCGCCACAGCCGCATCGTCATGACGAGCCATCTGCGCGGCGTCAACGAGCCCACCGAAGAAGTGCGCCGGCCCCGGCGCAACGCCGGCTGAGCGCCCCTGCGCCGGTCCAGCATCCGCGGGCCGGCGCTCGCGCACTCACCACGGAGCCCATGGCGTTGGCCTGCGGCGCAACACCGCCACCCCAGCGGACGTGCGGCCGCACTGCGCGCCGCGGCTCTGCGCAGCCCGTCCACCGGTCTGTGCAACCCTTGATTCCCCGGTTTAAGAACCAGTCCGAGCACACTGAGTTTCAGTGATTTTTCTGTCTCGGCACACTTGTTTTTCCCGCCACCGCTGCCTATCCTGTGAGCGTACTGTCAAGCGCACGGGGACCCGTTCTCATCCGGGGGGAGCGTTGTGCCGTTCATGGCGCAGCGCGGACGGGCAGCCTGCAACCAGAGCAAGCCGGTATCGGGGGTAACCAGCATGCAAGGAATCCCGCAGGACCTGTGGGTCCGCTCAAGTCATCTCAGCTCAGATCATCCGGCAGGCGGCGACATCGACCGCCGCAGCTTCATCGGGCTCTCCGCACTCGCCGGCGGCGCGCTGCTCTGCGGCCTGCCCGGCGCTGCTGACGCCGCCCGCGGCCGGACACTCCAGGCCCAGGTCGTGGGCCACGTGAAGCGCCTGCGCGCACAGGGCAAGATCCGCTGGGACGAGAAGACGTCCTGGTCGGTGTACGACTTCACCGGCCGCAAGAAGCTCGTCTCCATCAACGAGGAGGAGCCGCGGCAGGCCGCGAGCATGCTGAAGCCGTTCGTGGCCCAGGCCTTCTTCTACACCATGGGGGACAGCGGCGGGCGCCTGCGCTACACCTCGGGCATCCGCGACACCATGGAGGGGATGATCCGCAAGAGCAGCAACACCGCCACCACCGAGATCATGCAGCTGGTGAGCCGCTACAACGGCAACACGGGCCCGCGGGCAACGGAGCAGGTGCTGAAGCGGCACGCGCCGCAGGTCTTCCGCCAGACCAGCATCGTCGAGTACATCCCGGCCAACGGGCGGACCTATCGCAACCAGGCCTCGGCACGGGACTACAGCCGCTTCCTGTATGCCCAGTGGCACCGGCAGATGCCCTATTCGGCGGAGGTGCTGGACCTGATGGCGTTGCCGAATCACGACCGCATTACCCGCGGCGTCAGCAACATGCCCTCCGACGTGCGCGTCTACGACAAAACTGGCTCCACGGCCATGCTGTGCGGCAACATGGGCATCATCGAGTGTCGCGACACCCGTGGCCGCCCGCGGCCCTACACCTTCATCGGCATCATCGAAAAGGCGGACCGCACCAACTACTACGGCCGCTGGATCACCAACCGCAGCAACGCCATGCGGGAGGTCTCGAACCTCGTCTACAACTACATGCAGGGCCAGCATCGGCTGGTCTGAGCCAGCCCCGGGGCGCCGCCGCCCGCCAGGCGGCGGCAGCCCCGCCCATGCAGCCGGCACGGCTCACCGGCTTTCCGTTTGAGCAAGCACCATTGGCCCCGCGACGCGGGGTCTTTTTGTTGCTGCGCCGCGCGCCACCAAGCCTGCATGCGCAGCACGTGGCACGCCCGCACCATTCCCCCAGCGCAAGCACCGCCCGCCCACAAAACGGTCGCTGACCCGGGCTGCGCCGTGTCGGACCAAACCGGCCGCGCGCGGCCGGCATCACTTTCAGCGGCACGATTGCGCCCCATCTGCCAGGTGCACACTGACCGAACGCCGCCGGCAGGCGCGGCGCCGGTTCCACGCACCAATCAACGACCACATCGGGGCCGGCGGGCGGCGAGACTGAAGGCACCGCAACCGTCCACGGCGCCGACCGTCTTTCTGATCCCATCACACCATGCGCGTCATCCTCTATCTGCTGCTGTTGCTGCCCGCCACAGCCCCCGGAACGGCCGCGGCTGTGAGTCCGGACGTGATCGTCGCGGCAGCGGAGCAGTCGGCCTGGGCCGACCGCACCGAAGCCCTGGGCACACTGCGGGCCAACGAGTCCGTCGTCGTCACCGCCAATGTCACCGAGACCATCTCGGCCATCCATTTCGACGACGGCGAGCGGGTGGCCGCCGGCGAGCTGCTGGTGGAGATGACCAGCGCCGAGGAGACGGCGTTGCTGGAAGAAGTGCGCGCCCGCGTCGCCGAGGCCGAGCGCCAGTACCAGCGCGTCCAGTCCCTGACGGAGCGCGGCTCGGCGTCGGTGTCGCTGCTGGACGAGCGCCGACGGGATCTCGACACGGCCCGGGCGTCGCTGGTGGCCGTGGAATCCCGGCTCAAGGACCGGGTGGTGAAGGCGCCCTTTGCCGGCGTGGTCGGCCTGCGCAACATCAGCCTGGGCGCACTCGTGGAGCCCGGCGACGTCATTACCACGCTGGACGACGACCGCATCATGAAGCTCGACTTCACGGTGCCGAGCGTCTTCCTGCCGTCGCTGCGCCCCGGGCTCGCCATCGAGGCCCGCGCCCCGGCGCTCGGAGAACGGGTATTCGAAGGCGAGATCAGCGCCGTGGACACCCGCATCGACCCCGTCACCCGCTCGGTGCAGGTGCGCGCCCTGCTGCCGAACCCGAACCAGGTGCTGCGCCCGGGGCTCCTGATGCGCGTGGAGCTGCTGCGCAACCCGCGCCAGGCGTTGACCCTCCCGGAGGAGGCGCTGCTGCACCGCGGTGAGGCGCATTTCGTGCTGGTGCTCACCCAGGGCGAGGGCGGTGCCACCCTCCCCGAGCGCCGCCAGGTGCAGGTCGGCACCCGCCGGCCCGGCTTCGTGGAGATCACGGGCGGGCTCGACGCCGGCGAGCGCGTCATCACCCACGGCACCGACAAGGCCAAGCCCGGCGAGCCGGTGACCGTCATGGCGGTGGACGACGGCACCCGGCCGCTGGCCGAGCTGCTGGCGCAGAAGTCGGCGGGCGCCGACGCCGACGACCCCGCGGCGCCCGCCGCCGGCAACGAATGATCCTGTCCGATCTCTCCGTCCGTCGCCCGGTGCTGGCGACGGTGCTGTCGCTGCTGCTGGTGGCCTTCGGGCTCGTGGCCTTCGACCGGCTGCCGCTGCGCGAGTATCCGGACATCGACCCGCCGGTGGTGTCGGTGGACACCGTCTACCCGGGTGCGGCGGCCAACGTGGTGGAGACCCGCATCACCCAGCTCATCGAGGACCGCATCGCCGGTGTGGAGGGCATCGAGACCATCGAGTCCGTGTCCGAGGACGGTCGCTCGACCATCACCATCGAGTTCGGCATCGGCCGCGACATCGACGGCGCCGCCAACGACATCCGCGACCGGGTGTCCGGCATCCTGGACCAGCTGCCCATCGAGGCGGAGCCGCCGGACATCCAGAAGGTGGACAGCAGCGACGACGTCATCATGTGGCTCAACCTGGTGAGCGAGCGCATGACCGTGCCGGAGCTGACGGATTACGCCCGGCGCTATCTCGTGGACCGCTTCTCGGTGCTGGACGGGGTCGCCCGGGTGCGCGTCGGCGGCGACCAGACCTATGCCATGCGGGTCTGGCTGGACCGCAATGCGCTGGCTGCCCGGGGGCTCACCGTCGCCGACATCGAGAACGCCCTGCGCGCCGAGAACGTCGAGCTGCCGGCGGGCAGTGTGGAGTCCGTGGAGCGGCAATTCAGCGTCCGCACCGAGCGCAACTTCCAGACGCCCGAGCAGTTCGCCCGGCTGGTGGTGGCCCGGGGCGAGGACGGCCACCTGGTGCGCTTGGGCGACGTGGCGCGGGTGGAGCGCGGCACCGAGGAGGACCGCACCGTGTTCCGCGGCAACGGCGTACCCATGATCGGGCTCGGCATCATCAAGCAGTCCACCGCCAACACCATCGCCGTCGCCGACGCCGCCAAGGCCGAGATGGCCCGGCTGAATCCGACCCTGCCCGAGGGCATGGCCATCAAGCAGTCCTACGACACTTCGGTGTTCGTCAAGGACGCCATCAAGGAGGTCTACAAGACGCTCGGCATCGCCATCGGCCTGGTGGTGCTGGTGATCTTCCTGTTTCTGGGGTCGGTGCGCGCCATGCTGGTGCCGGCGGTGACCGTGCCGGTGTCGCTCATCGCCACCTTCACGGTGCTGCTGGTGCTCGGCTTCTCGGTGAACATCCTCACCCTGCTCGCCCTGGTGCTGGCCATCGGGCTGGTGGTGGACGACGCCATCGTGGTGCTGGAGAACATCCACCGGCGCATGGAGCAGTACGGCGAGACGCGGCTCGTGGCCGCTTACCGCGGCACCCGGCAGGTGGGGTTCGCGGTCATTGCGACCACCGTGGTACTGGTGGCGGTGTTCGTGCCCATCGCCTTCCTGCAGGGCGACGTGGGGCGGCTGTTCACGGAGTTCGCGCTGACCATGGCGGCGGCGGTGAGCTTCTCCACCTTCGTGGCCCTGTCCCTGTCGCCCATGCTGGCGTCGAAGATCCTGCCCGAGTCCACCCAGCAGTACACACGACGGGCGAGTTTGAGCGCGGGCGTCGATTGGCTCTTCGCCCGGGTCCGGCGGGGCTACGGGATGCTGCTGCGGTTCTTCCTGCGCCAGAAGTGGCTTGTAGGGCTCCTGTTCGCGGCCACTGTCGCCGGCGCCTGGTGGCTCTTTGAGCAGATCCCGCAGGAATACGCCCCGCAGGAGGACCGCGGCGCCTTCTTCGTGCTGGTGAACGGCCCCGAAGGCGCCGCCTTCGGCTACATGGAAGAATACATGGACGAGATCGAGCGACGGCTCCTGCCCTATGCCGAGTCCGGCGAGGCCATTCGCGTCCTGATGCGCACCCCCCGCGGCTTCGGCGGCGGCGACAGCTTCAACACCGGCATCGTCATCATGGTCATGGCGCCGTTTGGCGAGCGCCGCTCCAGCTTCGACGTCATGAACGAGATCCGCGCCAGGCTCGGCGACCTGCCCGGCGTGCGCGCCTTCCCCGTCATGCGCCAGGGCTTCGGTGCGCGCATCCAGAAGCCGCTCCAGTTCGTCATCGGCGGCGGCACCTACGAGGAGCTGGCCGCCTGGCGCGACCGCCTGCTCGCCGAGATCGACGACACCAATCCGGGTCTCATCGGCCTCGACTGGGACTACAAGGAGACCAAGCCGCAGCTGCGCGTGGAGATCGACTACGACCGCGCCGCCGATCTGGGCGTCACCGTCAGCACCATCGGCCGCACGCTCGAGACCATGCTCGGCTCGCGCAAGGTGACCACCTACATCGACGCCGGCGAAGAGTACGACCTGATCCTGGAGGGCGAGCGCGACGCCCAGCGCACGCCGGCGAGCCTCCAGAACATCTATGTCCGCTCCGAGCGCAGCGGCGAGCTGATTCCGCTCTCCAACCTGGTGCGCGTCACCGAGATGGCGGACTCCAACGCGCTCAACCGCTACAACCGCATCCGCGCCATCACCATCGAGGCCAACCTCGCCGACGACCTGGCGCTGGGGGATGCGCTGGCGTATCTCGAAGACCTGGTGGCCGAGCACCTGCCCGAGCAGGCCGTGGTCGACTACAAGGGCCAGTCGCAGGACTTCAGAAGCGCAGGCGGCGGCATCCTGTTCGTCTTTCTGCTCGGCGTCGCCGTGGTCTACCTGGTGCTCGCCGCCCAGTTCGAGAGCTGGGTGCATCCGTTCGTGATCATGCTCACGGTGCCACTGGCCATGGCCGGCGCCCTCTTCGGCCTCTGGCTCACGGACCAGACGCTCAACATCTACAGCGAGATCGGGCTTATCATGCTGGTGGGCCTGTCGGCCAAGAACGGCATCCTCATCGTCGAGTTCGCCAACCAGCTCCGCGACCAGGGCAAGGCCTTCCGCGACGCGCTCCTGGAAGCCGCCGACGTACGCCTGCGCCCCATCGTCATGACCGGCATCACCACCGCCGCCGGCTCCACCCCGCTCCTGCTCAGCACCGGCGCCGGCGCCGAGACCCGTGTGGTCATCGGCACCGTGATCCTCTCCGGCGTCCTCGCCGCCACCCTGTTCACGCTGTTCGTCGTGCCGGTGGCCTACGACCTGCTGGCGAAGCGCACCGGCTCGCCGGGGGATGTGGCGCGGCGGTTGGAGCGGGAGGAGGAGCTGGTGCCGGCGACTGCGGGCGGCGAGTCGGGATAAGCGAAACCCCGTTGTCGGCTCGGTTCATATCCTCAGTCTCTATGGGAGGAGGCGGCGACTTTGTGGAGCGGACTACTTGCGTACGTCGGGCGAGGGCCTGAGCGGCGGGCTCAGCTGTTGAGCCTCCCCCGCCGTTATCGTTGCTGGGCGGAGACGTCATGACCTATCCGACTATCGTCGTGCCGGACAACGCTTCGACACAGTTGGAACAGCTCGGCACCAAGCCCAAGTTTTGGTTCGAGGACCGCGAGGGCACCGAGACCTTGTTCAAGGAGGGGTATCCCGGCAGTGGCGAGCACTGGGCGGAGAAGATCGCTTGCGAGGTCGCACGGCAGCTCGGGTTGCCGCACGCCGAATACGAGCTTGCGACATGGCGCGGTCGGCCGGGCGTTGTCTCGCCGAATCTGGCTGCGGGCAAGGCCCGGCTGATCCTGGGTAACGAGGTCCTCGCCAAGGTGTTCAGCGGTTATCAGGCCAGCGAGCGGCGGCGGGACAGTCAGCACACGCTGTCGCGCGTCGCCGCGGTCCTCAGCAACACGGCAAGCGTAGCGACGCCGGCCGGATGGGATCGTCCACCAGACATCGCCGATGCCTTCGGTGTGTTTGCCGGCTACCTTCTGTTGGATGCGCTGATCGGCAACCAGGATCGTCACCAACTGAACTGGGGCCTGATTCGCAGTTCCGAGGGGAGGCTGATGCTGGCGCCCACCTTCGACCACGCGTCCAGCCTCGGCCGGAACGAATCCGACAAGGTGCGTCGCGAGCGCATAATGACGCGAGACAAAGGCCGTAGCTTGGAGACCTATGCGCAGCGTGCACGCTCTGGCTTGTACCGTAACCAGGGCAGCCCCAGGCCCATGCTGACGCTGGAGGCCTTCGCCGACGCGCACAAGCTGAGTCCGACGGCGGGCGGCTACTGGCTGCATCGAGTGGCGGTGTTGCCCCCGGATTCCTTCGAGGCCATAACGCAGGCCGTGCCAGACACCATGATCGCAGATGCCGCGCGGGACTTTGCCCTGCGACTCATGCTCATCAACCGAGAACGACTGCTCGCCCTGATGTGAAGCCATGAAAGCCCTCTACATCGCCATGCAGGACCCGGATTCCCGCCGCTGGGCGCCCGTCGCGCGGCTGCGCAGGGACAAGGGCCATTATCTCTTCGACTACACCCGCGGTGCCCTGAGCCTGCCGAATTTCGAGCCGTTCGGACGCATGACCAAGGTTGGGGTTCAGTACGTATCCGACGCGCTGTTCCCGCTCTTCGCCAACCGCGTGCTGGCGGCCGGCCGGCCCGAGTACCACGACTATCTGCGATGGCTGGGCCTCACTGAGCAGGACCACGATGCGCTCGAAGAGCTGGCCCGCACCGGCGGCCGGCGCGCAACCGATACCTTGGAACTGGTCCCCTGTCCGGAGCCGACCCCGGGCGGGCGCTATGAACTACACTTCTTCGCCCGCGGGCTGCGCCACCTCGGTGCGGCAGATCAAGCGCGTGCCGCGAAGCTTGCCCACGGTGAGCGCCTCTACCTGTTGCAGGACGTCCAGAGCACCCACGACGCGATGGCTTTGATGCTCCGCACCGAAGACCCGGTCAGTCTGGTGGGCTATGTGCCACGTTACCATTGTGCGGATCTTTCCAAGCTGTTGAAGCTGGCCGGTGCGGAGACCGTCACCGTCACCGCCGAGCGCATCAACCCCGACGCGCCAATCCAGTATCGATTGCTCTGCCGGCTCAGCGCGCCTTGGCCGGAGGACTTCCAGCCCTGCGCGGCGGACGAGTTCCAGCCGATCCGGGTCGTACCCGACGCGCGCTCTCGACCGGGCAACGGCCGTTCGGATCGCGAGCTGTCCCTTGCTGGCGCGGAAACCGGCGTGGCGCCTTGAATCGCCGACCATGTGGGCTGAAGTCGGCATCGTATTGCTGCTTCCCTGCTGCTTAGTAACAGTTCATTAACAAACAAGGCATCTTTCTTCAGGTGACGCATGCAAAAACTTCCTTAAGATTTTGAAAATAGAGCGCTGAAGTGCGAGCATCGTCGCTGTTTATTGATGCGCAGAGGGGGATCTGTCGTGAACGAGTTTCCGGG
>NZ_CAJXYK010000016.1 GCF_913063425.1 uncultured Thiohalocapsa sp. | reverse complement strand
GCGCTGGGGGCGCGCTGGGGCCTGGCCTCCGAGGCCAGCTTCCGCGCCGCGCTGAAGGGCATCCTGGAGGAGTCCTTTGGGGTCGAGGTGATCAACGTCAACGAATTCGATGACGAACGACCACCTGTTGCCAGTACGCCCGCCCGTAGGTGCGGATGAAGCGCTCGGTCTCTTCCCGGCCGGGGTCGCTCAGCACGGCCAGGCGCGCCTGCACATAGTCGCGGGTCAGGCGCAGCCCGCACTTGACCTCGATGCAATGCCGCCAGCTGGCGTAGTCTGACGGAAACAGCTCCGCGGCATAGCCGGATGGGTCAGCGCCTGCCGGCGCGTGGTCTTGGCGTGACATGGTGGCTCCTGACGACTCTTGATGGAGCGCGCGCGTGCTCAGGCGCGCTGGACGGGTGGCTTGCGCAGACCTCAGGCGGCATCCGCGTCTTGGAGCCACTCCGGAAAGGGGTCATGCAGCGCCCGCCAGCCGGCCGGACCCAGCGCCAGCTCGGCGTCGTTCAGCAGGCAGGCATCCAGGCGTGCACGCATGGCGCTCTCGTCCAGGTGCTGACCGATGAAGACCAGCTCCTGCCGGCGGTCGCCATAGGGGCCGTCGAAGGCCGCCTCGATGCGCGCGCGTTGCACCGGGTCTTCGGGCCAATCTTCTGCAGCCGCGGCGTCCCACCACCAGCCGGCGGCGCCGTGGCGCACCAATCCCCCCGCCTGCGACCAGCTGCCCGCCAGATCGTGGCGGGTCGCCAACCAAAACCAGCCCTTGGAGCGCAGGAGATTCCCCGGCCAGTCCCACTGCATCGCCGCGTAGAAGCGCTCCGGGTGGAAGGGCCGCCGGGCGCGGTAGACGAAACTGGTGACACCGTACTCATCGCTCTCAGAGGATTCCTCGCCCCGCAGCGTCTTGAGCCAGCCGGGCGCCTGCGCGGCGCGTGCGAAGTCGAATCGGCCTGTGTCGAGCACCTTGCTCAATGGCACCTGGCAGTAGCTCGCCTCCAGAATCTCTGCGGTCCGGTTGAGCTGGCGCAGCGCGTGCTTGAGGCGCCGGCGCTCATCGCTGCTCACGAGGTCGGCCTTGTTCACGATGACGACATCAGCGAATTCGACCTGGTCCACCAGCAGCTCCGCGAGGTTGCGCTGATCCTCTGCGCCCAGGGACTCGCCGCGCTCGGCCAGCGCATCGGCGCTGTGCAGGTCGCTCGGAAAGCTCACCGCGTCGACCACGGTGACCAGTGTGTCGAGCCGCGCAACGTCGGACAAGCTCTCACCCTGCTCATCGCGGAAGGTGAAGGTCTCGGCCACCGGCAGCGGCTCGGAGATGCCGGTGGATTCGATGACCAGATAATCGAAGCGCCCCTCCCGCGCCAGCTTGCCGACTTCCACCAACAGGTCTTCCCGCAGCGTGCAGCAGATGCAGCCGTTGCTCATCTCCACCAGCTTCTCGTCAGCGTGGCTGAGGCTGACCCCTTGGGCGACGAGCTCGGCGTCGATGTTGACCTCCGACATGTCATTGACGATGACCGCCACGCGGCGGCCTTCGCGGTTGTGCAGGATGTGATTGAGCAGCGTGGTCTTGCCGGCGCCGAGGAAGCCGGAGAGGACGGTGACGGGGAGCCTGCCGTCGTTGTGGTCGGGGGTGTGGATCTGGTCGGTCATGGGTTTGGCCTCCGGGTTGATCGGACGGGATTGGGGTCGAGAGGGCAGGGCCGGCGCGCGGCCTGCGCCGGCGGTTGGTCAGTCCCAGAGCGCGTCCAGCGCCACCAGGCAGCGGGCGGCACCGGCGGGGTCCGGCGAGCGGTGGATGGCGCCGCGCCCGGTGTTGCCCTGCCACAACCCGCCCTTGAGCAGCACCAGATCAAAGGGTGCGGCCTGGCCGCTCGGGGGCGCGTCAGCCGGCAGTTGCGCCGGATCGCTGACGGGTGAGGCGGCATCGTCCAGCCACTGCGTGCCAGGGCCGAGCCAGGTGCAGAGCAGGCGGATACCGTAAGATCGCGACCACATCCGCCAGCTCCTGCACGGCCCGCACGGCAGCGGCGGCAGACCCATCGGCTGGACCAGCGCCGGGATGATGGTCTGGGCTGGCTGTCGGCAGCGCAGCGCCGGGCGTTGCGCTGGGTGATGAGCCGGGCGCTGAGCTGCTCGATGAGCTGCTCGATGAGCTGCTCGATGAGCTGGGCGCTGGCGCAAATGCTGTGGCGGTCCGGTCCATGGATCAGGCATCCAGGCAGAAGAGCACGCGCGGGGCCGAGCCGTCCGGCAGGGCCGGCGAGCGATGCACCTGCCCCCGTCCGGCGTTACCGGGGTAACGCTCCCCCTTCAGGATGCCGACCCAGAACGGTGCCAGGGTGCGCACGGCAGCAGGGTCCGCGATCTGCGCATTCGGCGCCCCGTTGCCGAGCGCCCGGCGATCCACCGCGCCCGGTGGCAGCCATTCGGTGCCCGGACCGCGGTAGGTGCAGAGCAGCCGCAGCCGCGTCTGGTCCACATGAAAGCGCGGACATGCGACATCCGCCAGCACCTCAAGGCGCAGTGTGATGGCGGTTGCATCGAGGGTCTGGGACACAAGCGCTGCAAAGCGCCGCGTCAGTTCGGCCATGTCCGAGAGCCAGCGCGGGCAGCTCTGCACCGGGAGGCCATGCGCCGCGAGTCGCCCCGACAGCACGGCCTTCGCGTCCCGCATCAGCTCCGTGGCTGCCAGCTCTGCGCGCAGTGCGGTGGCCGGCAACGGTACGCAAGCGGCGATCTCCGCGGGGATCTCCGGCGCTGCCGGCCTGGCCCAGACGGCGAGGGTGACGTCAGGGGCGGTGATCAGCGACAGCCCGTCGCGGTCGGGTGTCTGCACGACACCGGGCAGGGGTGCGGTCGCAGCGTCGGCGGCCGGCACCGGAGGACGCAACGCGGCCGATGGTGGCGCGGCGATGGTGGTCATCTCGGTCATGAGTCTCTCCCGAGGGGGCCCTGCGTTGAGCAGCGGGACCTTGGTTGAAGCAAGGCGGAGTAACAATATAACGTTATACTCGCCCGACACCAACCATCCCGCCGGAGGGTCGCTGCGATGCAAGACACCGTGCCCGCGCAGAACGCGACGATTCCTGTCGCGTCCCAGGACGCACCCCAGGGTGGCCCGCCGGAGGATGAGCTGTACATGGGGCCGCGGCAGCTGGCCTATTTCCGGCGGAAGCTTCTCGACTGGCGGTCCGCATTGGTGGCGGAGACGCGCGCGACACTGGCGGAGCTGCGCGACGACAGCCATCATGACGTCGGTGACGAGGTGGACCGTGCCAGCCGCGAGGCCGCCCAGACACTGGAGCTTCGCAGCCGCGACCGCTGCCGCAAGCTGCTCGGCAAGATCGACGCCGCCCTGGCCCGCATCGACGACGGCAGCTATGGCTGGTGCGAGGAAACCGGCGAGCCCATCGGCCTGGCAAGGCTCGAAGCCCGGCCGGTGGCGACGCTCAGTGTGGAGGCGCAGGAGCGGCGCGAGCTGCGTGAGCGCCAGGCAGGGTCCGGACGCTGAGCATGCGGCGGCCAGGTGCACGCGCCTGGTCCGCACTGCCGATCAACCGCCCTGTATTCAGCAGATCCGCCGCCGTGAGGAGGCCCCATGCCCAGATCCCTGATCCCTGTCACGCTGCTGACCGGCTTTCTCGGCAGCGGCAAAACCACGGTGCTCAATCACCTGGTGCGCCAGCCGGAGCTGGCGCGTACGCTGGTCATCATCAACGAATTCGGCGAGGTGGGGCTCGATCACCTGCTGATGAGCCGGGTGGCCGACGACACCGTGGTGGAGATGTCCAGCGGCTGCCTCTGCTGCACCATCCGCGGGGACCTCGTCAGCACGCTCAAGGACGCCCACTGGCGCTTCTCGCGCGGCGGCGAGCGACAATTCGACCGCGTGGTCATCGAAACCACCGGGCTCGCCGACCCCGCGCCGATCATTCACACGTTGATGACCGTCGACGTCATTGCGCGGCGCTATCGCCTGGACGGCATCGTCACCACCCTGGACCTGACCAACGCCGGCGACACGCTCGATGCCCAGCCCGAGGCCCTGAAGCAGGCCGCGGTGGCGGACTGCCTGCTGCTCACCAAGGCGGACCTGGCCGAGCCCGCCGCAGTGACCGCACTGGAGCAGCGCCTGGACCGCATCAACCCGGCGGCACGCCGGCTGCGCGTCCACAACGGCGTCGTCGCACCAAGCTCACTTCTGGGGCTCGGCCTGTTCGATCCGACGCAGAAAACGCCCGATGTTGCCCGTTGGCTGAATGAAGAGGCGTACCGGGATGCAGCGGACACGCATGCCGATCACGACCACAGCGCACCCGGCCAGCACGAGGACGATGGGCATCGGGCGGACCCTGGGCACCGGGACCACAGCGGACACGACGGGCACCACGACCACAGCGGTGACCACCACGCCGCCGATCACCACCACCACGACCGCAACCGCCACGACGACCACATCCGCGCCTTCTGCATCGTCATCGACCCACCGCTGGCCGACAGCATGCTCGACGCCTGGCTCGATCTGCTGCTGTCCCTCGCCGGCCCCGACATGCTCCGCGTGAAGGGCATACTGAACCTGCGCGGACGGCCGGCACCCGTGGCCATCCACGGCGTGCAGCACATCTTCCACCCACCGGTGGAGCTGCCGGCCTGGCCCAGCGACGACCGGCGCTCCAGGATCGTCTTCATCACCCGGGACATCCCGCGGGAAACCATCGAGGCGTCGCTCAACGCGTTCATCGAGGTATGGCAGGGGCCGGCGGAGCCGGGTTAAGCAAACGCCCTCGACGGTGCTGCGCCCGGCAGAGCGCAGGCGGACGGGGGATACCTCAGGGATGCCAGAACTTCACCAGGCTGACCACCAGCGCGCCGACCGCCAGCGTGGTGCCGAAGGACCAGATCATGAAGCGGTCCATGCGCCGTTGCAGCTCGCGCATGTCCTGGCGCCCTGCCTCGAAGCGCTTGTCCATGTCCGCCTGAAATGCTTCGAAGCGCTTGTCCATGTCCGCCTGAAATGCTTCGAAGCGCTTGTCTACCTGCTCAAAGCGTTTGTCGACCTGCTCGAGGCGTTTGTCGATTTGCTCGAAGCGCTTATCGACCTGCTCGAGGCGTTTGTCGATCTGCTCGAAGCGCTTATCGACCTGCTCGAAGCGCTTATCCACCTGCTCGAAGCGCTTGTCGATCTGCTCGAAGCGCTTCTCCATCTGCGCAAAACCTTCGCGCATCAGCTCGCGCTGGTGGCGCAGCTCCTCCTCGACGCGCACCATGCGCTCGCGCAGCTCGATCTCGTAGACCGCCGGCGGCTTGCCGAGACTCTGCTCCGCGAGCCACTCGCCGAGGTGGTCTTTGATGAACTGAATGTCTTCCTCTGCGAGCGCCATGTCTGTTGCCGGACGGCCGATTCTTCAGCGGCAGTATAGCAACCTGGGATCCTGGGCCGCGTTGCGGGCTCAACGGTCGGGCAGTCGCGCGGTGATCGCCTTGCCTCGCTCGTTGCCGCAGTGCAGCACGCAGATCAGTGGATTTGGGTGGCGCACAGCGGCGAAGCCGAGGTTGCCGTTGCGATTGTGGATGCCTGAGCGCTCGTGCCACCGCTTCGCGATGGCACGCATCTCTTAGCGCTCCGCGGTCGCTGCGGCAGTGCACCGATTCCTGGCAGCGGTGCGCGGATACCGGCGCGCGTCAGCCTGCACAGGTCGCTCCCCACGAGTCATGGGTGACCGCTATTGGAACAGCGACCGGGCGGCTTGGCCGCTCATCGACGCGGCGCGGGAGCGCCGACGGATGCGTCACGCTGCGCCGGGTCGTGCGGGAATCGATCCTCACACCAGAGTCACAGGCCCGTGATCGTCGCAATGGTCGCCGTGCGGGTGATGCAGGCGCCCGTCGACGATGTAGTCCACGTGATCGCCGTGCGGGACGGCCTCGTGGCCGCAGCCGGGGCCGTGCACATGGCCGCTCTCGCAGCAGGCGGTGACGCGCTGCTCGCAGCCGTCGGGGTTGGTCTCGCTCACTTCGATGACGTGCTCGTCGTAGTGCGTCTTGCCGTCCACCTTGTGCGGATGGTGCAGGTGGCCGTCGTGCAGGTAGTCCACGTGGTCGCCGTGGCGCACGGCCTGGTGGCCGCAGTTGGGGCCGTGCTCGTGGTCGTGATGCGGATGGGTCTTGCAGGGCTCGGTCATCGGTCGGTGTTCCAGGGTCAGTGTGCTTGAACGGGTGCCACGCCGGGATTGAGTGCGGGTGTTGGGCGCAGCGCTGGCCCTGATCCATCGGCCTGCGCGGGTCTGTTGCGACCAGCGCAGGTCACAGCAGTCGCCGGCGCTCACCCGGCATACACGGGGCGCAAGCCTAGACCACGGCGCCGACGGCTGCCCTGTCTGCGGTCAATTCGGCCGCCCTCGGCTCAGCATCAGCCGTCCTGAAGCCGCTCGATGCGCTGCTCCAGCGCCTCGATGGCCGCGTCCCGCTCCGCGCGCAGCGCCTCCAGGTCCCGGCGCAGCCGGGCGGGGTCGGGCTCTGCGGGCGCGTCCGCCGCGAGGGCGCGAGTCGCCCGCGCGAGCAGGGCCTGCGCGCCCGCGGCGTCGCCCCGTTTGTCGGCGAGGCGGGCTGCGAAGATGTCGAGCCCGGCGCTGACCGCCTCACGCTGCTTCGGCCCGAGGTGCGCGAGGTAGGGGTCATCGGCAATGGGCGCCGCCGCCAGCAGGCGTCGGAACAAGTCGATCAGCGGCTCGCCCACAAGCCAGCCGCGGCGGCCGGCCGCCTCGTCGCGCTGGGCGCGGGCGGCGCTGAACTGCAGACGCGGGCGGTCGTCGGTGTTGAGCGGATAGTCCGCGAGCAGGCCGGTGGCCCGGCCGAGGTTGCCGGCGTAGTAGAGCAGGAGCGGCGGCGTGTCGGGATCGGGCAGGACCGAGTGCTGCGGTCCGCCCGGATCGTCGCTGCCCGTGCCGGCCCGCAGCGCCTGGGCCCGGCTCAGCAACGCCGCGGCGTCGAGCGGCTGGGCATGTAGGCGGCCCACGAGGGCGACAATGGGACCCTCCGGCAGGAAGTCGCCGCGCCAGAGGGTCACGTCCGGAAACACCTCCGTGAAGGTGCGCGCGATGGTGCCGAGCTCCTGCTCGGTCACCTGGTACAAGGGCACCCATTGGGCGAACAGCCCTCCCGGCGCCAGGCGCTCGGCCACGTGCTGGAAGTGCTCCAGGGAGTAGAGTGCCGCGTTGCCGCGCTTCCAGGGCACGAACAGGTCACCGACGATGACATCGTAGGTCGCACCCGCGGCGCTCAGGTGGTGGCGGCCGTCTTCCGCCAGCAGCCTGACCCGCGGGTCTTCGAACAGGCCATTGGCATAGGGACGGAAGTACCGGGCGGCCAGCTCTATGACGTCGCCGAGCAGCTCTGCCACCACCACCTCCTCCACGGGATGCGCCAGGGCGGCGCCGGCGGTGATGCCGGTGCCCATGCCGAGGAAGAACACCCGCTTCGGCGCCGGATGCAGCAGCAGTGGAAAGTGCGCCTGGCGCTGCTGCAGCCCATGCCCGCGGGTGCTGCCCAGGGTGTAATGATTGTCCACCTTGATGCCGAGGTGCTCGCCGCGGCGCACGACGGCTACGGTGCCGGCGCCGCCCTCGCGGACCTCCAGCAGAGACTCCGCGCGGCGTAACGGATCGGTCCGCACCACGGGCAGCCGGCCCGCGTCCAGCGCCGAGAGCAGCAGCAGGAAGCCCAGCACCGGCGCCAGCACCATCGTGGGTGCCGGCGCCTGCACCCGACGCCCGCGGACCCTGGCGGGCGGCGCAGCCGCCCGGGTCGCCAGCAGGGCCGGCGCGGCCAGGTAGAGCCCGGCCAGCCATTGGATGGACCGCCACAGGCCAAGCCATTCCAGCAGCAGGAAGCCCGCGGCCAGTGAGCCTGCAATTGCGCCCAGGGTATTCAGCGCCAGCAGGCCGCCAACCTGCTCGCCGGGGCTGCGCGCACCGACCTCCGCCGCCCGCCACAGGTACGGGAAGACCACACCGAGCACCAGCGTTGGCCCGGCGAGGACGACCACGGCGGCCCAGCCCAGGGAGCGCAGATAGCCGCCCCAGTCCTGGCCGGCACCGAGGTAGCCCAGCCCGTCCGTCAGCCGGAAGAACAGCTGTGGCGTGAGCGCCACGAACAGCGCCGCAGTACACAACAGCACCACCAGGGTCGGCGGCGCCGGCAGCCGGTGCCGCGCCAGCCAGCCGGCCACGAACGAGCCGGCGGCAAGCGCCAGCAGAAAGACCACCAGGATCACGGCATAGCTGTAGACGGAATTCTGCAGCACCTGGGCGAACATCCGCGTCCAGAGCACCTCCAGCGCCAGCGCGACGAATCCGGACAGAAAGGCGAGCCCCCGCAGCCAGGCCTGCGACAGCACCGCCTCAGTGACCGCGCCCGGCGTGACCCGCGGCGCAGATTCCTGAACCGGGTCGAGAACCTGCGCCGACCGCCGGCCGCTCAGCCACCAAGCGGTCAGCGCGATGCCGCCGGCGAGCGTCAGCGCGAGCAGATAGCTTCCGTCGTAGCCCAGGAGCGGCGGGAGCAGAAAGGCGGCACTCAGGGCGCCGATGGCCGCGCCCGCCGTGTTCACGCCGTAGAGCAGCGGCACCAGACGCCCGAGCGCCGCGGGGTGGCGCACCAGCCAGGCGCTCAGCACCGGCAGGGTGCCGCCCATGAAGAAGGCCGCCGGCGACAGCAGCACCAGCGCGAGCAGCAGCTTGATCGCCTGCAACAGGCCCGGCGCCGGCTCGGCCACGTGGCTGTAGAGGGTGCCGTATTGGGCGGTGAAGGCCGGTGCCAGCAGAAAATAGCCGAGTCCAGCCGCCACAACGCCCACCTCCAACAGCGCGTAGGCGCGCAGCGGCCGGGCGATGCGGCGGCTGTGCCGGCCCCAGTAGGCGCTGCCGGCGGCCAGGCCCAGAAAGAAAGCCGCCAGGGTGGCGGCCGCCGCCTGCGCGGTGGCCCCGAAGAGCAGCGACAGCTCGCGCATCCAGACCACTTGCAGCACCAGCGCGCTGAAGCCCGACAGGAAGAAGAGCCCGAAGACAGCGACCATCGCGCCGCGCCGGATGTCTCGCATTTGCGACATGTCACTTTTGAAATTGCTATGGTATAACATCTTAGCAATCATTCAGCCCAAGCGACCCCTCGACTCGTGTCCCCAGGCGCCACCTTCGCCGTTCTGCCCTGCTCCCGGCACCGCAAGCACCCGCTCGGGCGCCTGCTGCTGGCCTGTGCCCTGCTGCTGGCGCAGACGCTGCTGGCGGCCCATGGCATCGAGCACCTGGCGCACGCGGACGAGGACCTGTGCGAGGTCTGTCTGGCCGGCGCACCCCTGGGCGCCGCGCTCGCAGAGGCCCCGCCGGAGATTGCACGCAGCGCCGTTGCGCCCCTGCCCCGGGCGGACACGCTCACCCGCCCCGCACTCCCGGTCCCCTTCAATCCGCACCTCCCCCGGGCGCCGCCGGCCGCCCACGCGACCTGAGCCTGGCCAGTGGCGGCGGCGAGCCGCCCGCAGAGCCCGCCCAGTCGAACGAGATCGTGCCGCGCTCACGGCGCCCGCAGGCGCCGTGGCGGCGCGGTGGACGGCCCCTGTCCCATCGGAGTGCACACATGAACCAGTCCCTCGTGCGGGGCGCCCTGCTCGGCGCCCTGCTCACACCCGCCGCCGCGGTGACCGCCGGCGATGCCGACATCGACGCACTGCGCGCAGAGCTCGACGCCATGCGCAGCCAATACGAAGGCCGTATCCGGGCCTTGGAGTCCCGCCTGTCCGATGCCGAGCAGGCCGCCGAGGTGGCCCGCCGGGCGGCCGGTGCCGATGCCTTGTCGCTGCCCATGACGGCGCCGCGCGTGCTGCGCAGCCAGGGCCAGGCATCCGGCCAGGTGCCCGCGGGCAGCCGCAGCGCCGGGCTGTTCGACGCGGTGACCTCGGGCACCGCCTTCAACCCGCAGATTTCGGTGATCCTGGACGGCAACTACTACCAGGACGATACCGAGGACGGTAACGGCGCCGCGCTGGTGGGCGAGGCCTTCCAGGCCGGTGGTGGCTATGGGCACGACCACGACCACGGCGCGGACGGCCATGCACATGCCGACGGCGGCCATGCCCACGCGGTCGCGGAGCCCGGGTTCAACCTGCGCTCGGCGGAGCTCTATTTCAGCGCCACGGTTGACCCGTATTTCGATGCGGCGAGCTATATCACCATCAGCGGCGACGGCGACGTCACCCTCGAAGAGGCCTATTTCCAGACCCGTTCCCTGCCCTACGGTCTGCGGGTCAAAGGCGGCAAGTTCCTGAGCGATTTCGGCTACATCAACAACCAGCACCCACACCAGTGGGACTTCGTGGACCAGAACCTGCCCTACCTGAATCTGCTCGGCTTCCACGGCATTCAGGACACCGGCGTGCAGCTCACCTGGCTGCCGGAGCTGCCCGTCTACACGCTGCTCGGCGCGGAGGCGCTGCAGGGCGACCAGGAGGTCTTCGGCGCCACGCTCGGGGAGACCGAGCAGACTGAGCTGAACCTGGGCGACACGGACTCGGGCCCCCGGCTTTTCACCGCCTTTGCCAAGGTGGCACCGGAGATCGGCCGCAACCATGCGCTGCAGATCGGCGTGTCCTATGCACACGCCACCCAGCACCAGGCCATGGAGACGCACACTCACATGGTGGAGACCCATGCGGATGAGCATGTGCACGAGGAGGATCATGCCCACGAAGACGAGCACGCGCATGAGGAGGAGCACGCGCATGAAGACGGGCACGCAGACGAGCACATGCACGTCCACACCGACGGCATCACCGAGGAGCTGCATGAGACGGGTCTCGCCGGCGACGCCGACCTCTGGGGCATCGACCTGGTGTACAAATACGACGCCCCCGGCGCCTACGGCCAGGGCGACTTCACCTTCCAGACCGAGTATCTGCGCTCCAGTAAGGATCTGACCATCCGCTCCAGCGCCCATCCCGAGCGCATCGGCAGCAACCGCACCTACACCACCGACGGTCTCTATGCCCAAGCCACCTACGGCTTTCTGCCGAAGTGGCAGGCGGGGCTGCGCTACGACGTGCTCGGCCTCACCAACAAGGTCAGCGGCGGGCGCAGCGAAAGCTTCGGCAGCTCAGACCGCTGGACGGCCAATATCACCTGGAACCTCTCGGAGTTTTCACAGCTGCGGGCGCAGTACGCCTACAACGACATTCTCGTGGGCGAAGACGATCACGGGGAGGAGCGGGAGCAGTTCAGCGCCTTCTACCTGCAATTCCTGATGAGCCTGGGGAGTCATGGGGCGCATGAATTCTAAGCGTGAGTTGCGAGTTGCGAGGCGCCCCTCGGATTGGTTGGGGTCGAGCGCCTTTGCTTGGCCTGATGTGGCTTCTGCGTGACGGAGGTGAATGATGAGACGATTGTTGACAGGTTTGTTGGCCGGCCTGGCGTTGTTCGCGGCGCCGGTGCTGGCCTTAGACGTGGTGGCGACGAGTCCGAGCATGGGCGCGCTGGTGCGGGCGGTGGCGCCCAGTGCGCAGCTGACGGTGCTGGCGGGGCCGGATCGGGACCTGCACATGCTGCAGGCCAAGCCGACCATGATCCGGGCCCTGCGCAGCGCAGACCTGCTGGTGGCCGTGGGCGCCGAGCTGGAAATGGGCTGGCTGCCGGCGGCATCGGCGAGCGCCGCCAACCCGGACATCCTGCCGGGGCGCGAGGGCTACTTCGAGGCCGCCGCCCAGGTGCCGCTGCTGGACGTCGGCGGTCCGGCAGACCGGGCCATGGGCGACGTGCACCCGGCCGGCAACCCGCACGTGGACCTGGACCCGGTGCGCATGGCCCAGGTGGCCGGGGCGCTGGGAGCGCGCATGGCCCGGCTGGACCCGGGCAATGCCGCAAGCTATCGCGCCAATGCCCGGCGCTTCGCGGAGACGGTCGAGCAGCGACTGCCGCAATGGCAGGCCCAGCTGGCCGGCGCGCCCGGCGCCGTGCTCTATCACCGCGATGCCGTCTATCTGCTGGAGCGCTTCGACGTGCCCCTGCTCGGCACCATCGAGCCCGTGCCCGGGGTGCCGCCGAGTGGGCGCGACCTGCGCGAGCTCGCCGGCAAGCTCCGCGGGCGTGACGGGGTGATCATCCATGCGCCTTACCATTCGCCGAAAGGCCCGCGCAAGCTCGGCGGGGATCTGGGATGGCCCGTGGAGACGCTGCCGCTGTCGCCCCCGGTGAGCGCCGACGGCGACGGCTACCTGCGCCACATCGACCGCTGGGTGAGCGCCATTGCCGGCGCCTGACCGGCTGTCACGGGAGCCATCGCCCGCCGACGGCGAGCCGCCGGGTGCCGTGCTCCAGCTGGAGGCTTTGGTCGCCGGCTGGCGCCGGCCGGTGGTGGGGCCGGTGTCGCTCACGCTCGCCCGCGGCGAGGTGGTGGGTCTCTGGGGCGCCAACGGCAGCGGCAAGTCCACGCTGCTGGCCGCCGTCGCCGGGCAGGCGCGCTGCTTCGACGGGCGCCTGCGGCGGGCGCCCGGTGTGGGCATCGCGGTGCAGCCCCAGGCACCGGTGCGGCTCGACCCGCTGCCGGTGACGGGCCGGGAGCTCCTCGCCGTCGCCGGCGCCGACCCACAAGCACCCGGCCTGCCGCCGACCCTCGCGGCGCTGCTGCCGCAACGCCTCGACCGCATCAGCGGCGGCCAGCACCAGCTCCTTTGCGTCTGGGCGGTGCTTGCCGGCGGCGCGGGCCTGGTGCTGCTGGACGAGCCCACCAACAACCTGGACCCGACCCACACCACAGTGCTGGCCCAGATGCTGGCCGCGCGGCGTGCGCACCGCGCGGTGCTGCTGGTGAGCCACGAGCGCGCCTTCCTGGAAGCCCATTGCAGCCGCATCCTGGCACTGGACTCGGCCGGGGCGCTGGCCGCGGAGCGCCGGCCCGTAACGGGTTTGATCTCAGGCGATACCCCATGGACCTGAGTTTGCTCAGCGATCCGATCTTCCGGCTGCCCTTCGTCGTCGGCCTGCTGCTCGCCATCGTTCTGCCGCTCCTGGGTGCGCTGCTGATGCTGCGGGACGAATGGCTCGCGGCGCTGGGCTATGCCCACCTGGCCGCGGCTGGCGCGCTGCTCGGATTGGCGTTCGGGCTGCCGGCGCTGCTGGGCGGTGTCGCGGCGGCTGGGGCCGGCGCCGCCGCCAAGGGTGCCGGCGGCGCCCGCGGCAATGCGTTCTACGGCTTCATGATCCTCGGCGGCTGGGCAGCCCTGCTGCTGCTGGCCGCCAACACCGGGCTCGGCGAGCAGCTGGGTCATGCGCTCATCGAGGGGCAGCTCTACTTTGCCGGTCCGACGGACCTCATGGGTGCAATACTGCTGGCCCTGGTGGCGGGCGCGGGCCTGCCCTGGCTCATGCCGCGGCTGCTGCGCGCCCGTCTGCTGCCGCAGCACGAAGTCGCCAACGCCTTGCCGGCGCGGCGCTGGCACCTGGGCTTCGATCTGCTCGCCGCCGCCGGCATGGCCGTGGGCACCGCGAGTCTGGGCCTCATGGCCGCCTTCGCGCTGGTGCTGGCGCCCGCCTGGATCGCGTTCCGCATGGCGCCGGGCTGGGGCTGGACCCTGGTTTGGTGCACGGCGGTGGGTGCGCTCGCTTATGTCGTCGCTTTCGCGGCTGCGCTCGCGCTGGATCAGCCCTTCGCACCTGTGCTGGTGGCGGTATTGTTGGCCGCCGCGGCGGGCGGCGCCGCTGATAGGGCGCTGCGGGTACGCGGTGCCGCAACTTCCCCGACGCCGAGCGCCCAGCACCCGGCGCAGACGCCGAAACCCAACCAAGACAACGGAGAGCCATCCCCATGATCCACACCCACGTGCACCAGCGCATCCTGTCTGTGCTGCTGCTTGTCACGCTGACGCTCGCCGGCAGCGCCGCGGGCTCATTCGGGCCCCGGCGGTCCGGTTTTCCCCCTTGGCGCCCCCTTGCAGCACCCGGGTCGCGTCCCTAGCATCGTCTGCTGGCCCGCCACCCGAGGTGTCTCCATGCCCTTCGACCCGACCCGTGCGCCCGTCGTCTTCGGCGAGGCGCTGTTCGACTGCTTCCCGGATGGTGCCGAGGTGCTGGGCGGTGCACCCTTCAACGTCGCCTGGCACCTGGCCGCCTTCGGCGCGGGCCCCGTGTTCGTGAGCCGCGTCGGCGAGGATGCCCTGGGCGCGCGCATCGAGGCCGCCATGCAGCAGCAGGGCATGACGAGGCTGGGCTTACAGCGCGACCCGCAGCATCCCACGGGCCAGGTGCAGGTCACGCTGGCCGGCGGCGAGCCGAGCTACAACATCGTCGCCGGCAGCGCGTACGATTTCATCGATGCCGAGGCCCTGCCGACGCGCGCCGCCGGCGGCTTGCTTTACCACGGGACGCTGGCACTGCGCAACGCGGACTCCGCGGCAGCGCTCAAGCGCCTGCGCGCGGACACCGATGCGGTGTTTCTTGACGTGAACCTGCGCCCGCCCTGGTGGTCCGAGGCGCAGGCCAAGGCCGTGCTGGACGGCGCCCGCTGGGTGAAGCTGAATGAGGACGAGCTGGCCCGGCTCGCCCCGGCCGGCGACAGCCCGGAGTCCCGGGCCGCCGCGCTCATGCAGCGCCACGGGCTGGAGCGGGTCTACGGCACGCTGGGTGCCGCCGGCGCGTTCGCCCTCGACGCCGACGGCACGCTGGACCGGGTGAGCCCAGGCTCAGGTGTCGAGGTGGTGGACGCCGTCGGCGCCGGCGACGGGTTCGCCGCCGTGCTCATCCTGGGGCTGCTGCGGGGCTGGTCGGTGGGCGATACGCTGGAGCGCGCACAAGGCTTCGCGTCGGCCATTGTGGGGCGGCGCGGTGCCACCATCGACGACCCTGCCTTCTACGCCGAGCTGAGCGCGCTCTGGGGGGCCGACTAGCCGGATCGGCCGCCGCCGGTGTGCTTCCGGCGCTGTTCGGCAGGCCGGCGTCGGCGGCGGCGTCAGGTCCGTGCGGTGGCGGCGTTGAGCCCGGTCGAGATGCCGGGCCCGGCGCGTCGGCCTTTCTGCTCGTACCGACCCTCCTGTCGATATCCATTGCGATCCTGACGGCTGCTCCGGGCTCTGCCCGGAACGGTCCAGGGTCGCGCGGCCGGGCATGTGCACGGCCGTAACATCCACCGGAGTCAGACCGATGGAGACCGACGTCCCGAACGCCCGCATCCCTGCCCTGGCCGCCTTCCTGCAAGAGCACCGCAGCCAGGCGCACCGGGTGCTGCACCACATCATCGGCCTGAGCCGGCCGTTTCTGTTGCGCAGCGATCTCACCGACGCCGTCGACTTCCTGTGCGCCGACGAGCCGGCGCTGGCCGACACGGCGCTCGCGCGGGCGCTGCACCAGTGCGAGGAGGCCGCCATCGATGCCTCCTGGATCTACCTCGCCCTGCGCCGGCGGGTGGCGCGCTGGGATTACCTGCGCATTCATCTGGAGGCCATGGACCTGCAACAGGTGAGCGTCGGCGAGTACCTGTCCTTCAAGGAGCACCTGGCCACCGGCGGGCACGAGGACCCCTTCGGCCTGGAGATCGATCTGGCGCCCTTCTACCGGGACCAGTACAAGCTCAAGGAGTCGGGCTCCATCGGCCGCGGCGTGGAATTCCTGAACCGCCGCCTGTCCAGCCGCCTGTTCGAGGAGATCGGCAAGGGTGACCAGCGCCTGCTGAGCTTCCTGCGCATGCACAGCTACCGCGGCCAGCAGCTGATGCTGAACGACGGCATCACGAGTGTCGCGGAGCTGCGCAATGCGCTGCGCCAGATGCTGATTCCGCTGCGCCGCCGGCCCACGCACACCCCGTACGAGGATATTGCCGCCGAGCTGCGCGGCCACGGCTTCGAGGCCGGCTGGGGCGCCGACGTGGAGCGTATCCGCGACAACATGGGGCTGCTGCTGGATATTCTGGAGGCGCCGTCGCCGCGGGCGCTGGAGGAGTTTCTGGGTCGGGTGCCGATGATCTTCTCCATCGCCATCCTCTCGCCACATGGCTGGTTCGGGCAGTCCAATGTGCTGGGCCGCCCCGACACCGGCGGGCAGGTGGTCTACATCCTGGACCAGGTGCGGGCGCTGGAGCGGGAGATGCACCGGCGCCTGGCGGAGCAGGGCATCGACATCGAGCCGCGGGTGATCGTGCTGACGCGCCTGATTCCGGAGGCCGAGGGGACGCTCTGCAACCAGCGCCTGGAGCCTATCGCCGGTACCCGCAACGCGGCCATCCTGCGGGTGCCCTTCCGCAATGCCGCCGGTGAGGAGATACCACACTGGATCTCCCGCTTTCACATCTGGCCCTATCTGGAGCGCTACGCGCTGGATGCGGAGCGTGAGCTGCTGGCGGAGCTCGGCGGCCGGCCGGACCTGATCATCGGCAATTATTCAGACGGCAACCTGGTGGCGTCCTTGATGTCGCAGCGGCTCAACGTGAGCCAATGCAACATCGCCCATGCGCTGGAGAAGACCAAGTACCTGTTCTCGGACCTGTACTGGCGTGACAACGAGGACCGCTACCACTTCTCCGCCCAATTCACCGCGGACCTGATCGCGATGAACACCGCGGACTTCATCATCACCAGCACCTACCAGGAGATCGCCGGCACCGACGACAGCGTGGGCCAATACGAAAGCTACGCCAGGTTCACCATGCCCGGGCTGTTCCGGGTGGTCGCCGGCGTCGATGTCTACGACCCCAAGTTCAACATCGTCTCGCCGGGGGCCAACGAGGACATCTACTTCCCGTACTCCGACACGGAGCGTCGCCTCACGCACCTGCAGCCCGAGATCGAGGATCTGATCTACGGCGGCGAGCGCCTGGGCGAGACCCGCGGCGTGCTCGCCACCCGCGACAAGCCGCTGCTGTTCACCATGGCGCGGCTCGACCGCATCAAGAACATCACCGGTCTGGTGGACTGGTACGGGCGCTCGCCGGCGCTGCGGGAGCTGGTGGACCTGGTGGTGGTGGGCGGCCACGTGGACGCCGGGCGCTCCGGCGACGACGAGGAGCGCGAGCAGATCGGCATCATGCATCACCTGATGGGCGAGCACGGGCTGAACGGGCAGGTGCGCTGGCTCGGCGTCCACCTGGAGAAGCAGCTCGCCGGCGAGCTGTATCGGTACATCGCCGACCGCCGTGGCGCCTTTGTGCAGCCGGCCCTGTTCGAGGCCTTCGGCCTCACCGTCATCGAGGCCATGAGCTGCGGCGTGCCCACCTTCGCCACCTGCTTCGGCGGGCCGCTGGAGATCATCGAGCACGGCGTCTCGGGCTTTCACATCGACCCGAACCACGGCCCGGCCTCCGCCGAGACCGTCGCCGACTTCTTCCGCCGGTGCGCTGAAGCCCCGGAGCACTGGCAGGCGCTCTCCGATGCGGCGCTCGCGCGCGTGGAGGCGCACTACACCTGGCGGCGCTACGCCGAGCGCATGATGACGCTGGCGCGCGTCTACGGCTTCTGGAAATACGTCACCGACCTGGAGCGTGCCGAGACCCGCCGCTACCTGGAAATGCTCTACGGGCTCCAGTACCGGCCGCTGGCGGCGGCCATGGACGGCTGAGCCGGACAGGGCGATGCCCTCGCAGCAACCCGCCAAGCGGCGATGCGGACTCGTGCTACACTGATGTCGTGTATCACACGGGGAGCGGCGATGGCCAACTTGACGATCAGCGTGGCGGGCGATGTCCTGAAGCGTGCCCGGATGCGGGCCTTGCAGGAAGATACATCGGTGAATGCGGTTTTGGCCGGGTATCTGAAAGACTACGCACGCGCGGACGAAGTGCGGCGTGACCGGCTGGAGGCACTTGAGCGCATCATTGCGATTGCTGACGATGCCGACACCGGCAGCGGTGGCGAACGCTGGACGCGTGACGAGCTCCATGAGCGATGACGTCCTGTTCTTCGACACCAACGTCCTGGTTTACGTCTTCGACGCCGACGCGCCGGACAAACAGGCCATTGCGCGGCAGCTCTTGCGGGACAGCGCCGACATTCGCTTGAGCACGCAGGTGCTCTCGGAATTCTATGTGGCGGTCACACGCAAGCTTGCCTGCCCCTTGGTGCCGGCCCGTGCCTTGCAGGTCGTTGAGCACTGGCGACGCTTCCAGGTCGCAGCCGTCACGCCGGAGCTGGTGGCAAGAGGCATCTCACGCAGCATCGATGCTCAGATCTCGTTCTGGGACGGCCTGGTGGTGGAAACGGCCCTCGCCGAGGGCGCGCAGCGGCTCGTCTCCGAGGATCTGCACGATGGATGGCAGATCGGTCGCATGCACGTCTGGAACCCGTTTCGGTGAGTCGGTGGCGGCGAGCAGCCAGCTCTTGGAGCGCTTCCGGGTTGGCCGGTATCGGCCGCAGGGGGGCGGCCATGCAGGGCTGACGCTGCGGGCGCGGCCTCAGCCCTGGCCCGCTGCCTCTGCCGCACCCGCCCGCAGCAGCGCATCGGCGCGGTAGAGCCCGATCAGGGTCTTGGCATCGGTGATGGTGCCGTCGGTGCAGCGGGCCAGGGCGTCCGCCAGCGGCAGCCAATGCACCTCGATGACTTCATCGGCCTCGTGGCCCAGGTCCACCTCGCTCAGGCCCCGGGCGAGATACAGGTGGATGACCTCGGCAAAGACGCCGGGCGACGAATGCATGCGCCCGAGGGAGGTCCAGCTGGCGGCCACCAGACCGGCCTCCTCCGCCAGCTCGCGCTCGGCGGTGGCCGCCGGCGGCTCGCCCAGGTCGATCTTGCCTGCCGGCAGCTCCCACAGCCAGCCCCCGGCCACGTGCCGGTACTGGCGCAGCAGACAGACGCGGCCGCGGTCGTCGATGGCGACAGCGGCGGCGCCGCCGGGATGGCGGATCACCTCCAGCTCCACGTCGCGGCCGGTGGGCAGGCGCACCCGCTCCACGCCCACGTCCACCACCTTGCCCTGGAACACGGTGCGACGCACGTCTTCAACGGCGACGTCGGTGGCTGGGATGTGGGTGGGCGCCATGGGGACCTCCTGCGTCCCTTGGGAGAGGACTGCGAGCCGGAATGCCATGCTACCAGCCTACGGCGTCCGGCAGGGGGGCGGCTGCATTCAGCGCAGGGGATTCCTGCGGCACGGGCGCAATGCGTGCCGGGCGGCGCTCCAGCGCGAAGCGCTCGCCGGGCCCCGCGATGCGCAGCCCGTTGGCGGCGAGCTCGCGGCCGGCCTCCGGCGACTCGTAGTGGTAGAGCACCATGCGTGAGAGCTGCTCCGGCTTGTACTCCCGGCGCAGGTCGGCAAGGCCGGTGTGCGACGGATTGCCGCGCAGGGCGCAGTCGTGAAAGATCCATTCGCCGCGGGCTGCGTGACGATTCAGGATTTCCGGAATCGGGCGGGTGTCGCCGCTGTAGAGGAATACCCCCTCCAGCGCCAGGCCGAAGGCGGACAGGTGCTCGTGGTGGCGCACCGGGAACACGGCGAACGCCAGTTGCCGATGCCAGAAGGTTTCGGACACCGGCAGCAGCTGGAACACGTCCCAGAAATTGCTGCCGCCCTCGGCCAGGAGGTTCGGATAGTCCGCCAGGCGGCGCTGCAGCGTCGGGATGAGCGGTACCGGCACATAGAGCTTCACCGGGGCAGCGGCCGCGCCCGTGGCGAGCTTGTAGTAGAGCCCCTCCAGGCCGCCGATGTGGTCCAGATGCGCGTGGGTGATGAACAGCGCCGGCGGCAGCCGGCGATACGCAGCCACAAAGGCGTCCAGCGTCGCCGGGCCGCAGTCGATGAGCAGCGCCGGTGTACCGTCCATCTCGAAGACGGCGGCGGAGGAGCCGAGAGACAGGGCGCGGGCGTTGCCCACGCCGAGAAAATGCAAAGCGAGGTGCGTCATGGGTCGATACAGCTGGCGGCGCTGGCCGGAGTTGCCCCGCGCCGGCGACACGCGCGGGCGGGCGGGTGGAGTCAGGCGGGCGCAGACAACGGCACCCTGGACGTTGGTAGATGGGGACGCCGGCTTGGATGGGGATGCCGGCGGCACATCCGGTGGCAGCGGTTTCGTGAGACCATGCGAGCCCCGCGGAGTGCCCGGACCGCGACAACGGCCGCAGTCCGATCAGGCCGCCCCCGTCCACTCGGCCAAGCATACCGGTTGCGGATGACGGTCAGGTTGCGGTGCCTGAGCGCACTGGGGCAGGCGCGACGGACCGGCCGCTCGGGCTGCATGCGCGACCCTGTTCTGCACCGTGCCACAGCGCGCGGCGATGATCGACTGCGAAAATGATCCAATGCCCAATCAGCACGACACCAGCGAGCCCACCGCGCTGCGCGACTGGAACAGCCTGAGCGATGACGAGCAGACGGCGCTGCGCGTCGCCTTCGGGCAGTATCTGGACGGCCTGCCGCCCACCTGCTCGCTGCAGACCAAGATCGAGCGCTTCCGCGGCTGGCTCGCCGAGCGCGGCGTCGCCTATCACGACGCAGGCTGACGCCGCCTCGGCGCGGCGTCCGGTAGGTAACCTATCCGTAACCCGCCGGCAATAAAATCCGCTGCCGACATGGCATCAGCTTGTACGGGAGCGACATGGCCACGGTACTCATCGTCGATGACGAGCCCGACATCCGGGAGGTGATCCGATTCGCGCTGGAGGAAAGCAGCTTTCGCGTGCTCGAGGCCGGGCATGCGGACGACGCGCGTAAGCTCCTTGCCGAGCAGCCCGATCTGGTGCTGCTGGACTGGATGCTGCCGGGCCGCTCGGGCCTGGAGCTGGCGGAGCAGCTGAAGCAGAATCCGAAGACCCGCAGCATGCCGATCATCATGATCAGCGCCCGCGGCGAGGAAGAGGACCGGGTCAAAGGGCTCGACACCGGCGCCGATGACTACATCACCAAGCCCTTCTCACCGCGCGAGATGGTCGCCCGCGTCAATGCAGTGCTGCGGCGCGCCAAGCCGGGCGAAATCGCCGATCAGATCGAGATCGCGGGGCTCGCCATCGACAACGTGAGCCATCGTGTCACCGCCAACGGCAAGCCCATCGACATCGCACCCACAGAGTATCGCTTGCTGCACTTTTTCATGACCCATGCCGACCGCGCGTTCAGCCGCTCGCAGCTACTGGACCAAGTCTGGGGCGACCGCGTCTACGTGGAGGAGCGCACCGTGGATGTGCATGTGCGGCGCCTGCGCAAGGCGCTACAGCAGACCGGGCACGAGAACCTGCTGCAGACAGTGCGCGGCGTGGGCTACCGGTTCTCGGGCAAGTGACGGCGCACCCGGCGCTCGCCGCCCGCCCAGCCGTCGCGCCCGGCAGCCGACGGCAGCCGCGGGTGCCGGGCTGACATGCGCGCGGAGGCCGTGGGCTTCGAGCTTGCACTGCTCCTCGCCGGTGCGGCGTTGGCGGGTGTGCTGCACCTGGGCGGGCTGCCCACGGCCGAGGCGCTGCTGCTCGTGCTCGCAGCCTATCTGCTGCGCCACCTTTATCTGCTCTGGCGCCTCGCGCGCTTCATCCAGCGCCAGCACCGGCTCGCGCCGCCCTTTCCGCTCGGTCTCTGGGGGGAGCTGTATCGGGCCGTCGGCCGCTACCAGCAGCGCTCACGCAAGGGCCGCAAGCGCCAGCTGCGCTTCCAGCGCCGTTTCCGCGAGGCCGCGAACTCCGTGCCCGACGCACTGGTGGTGCTGGGCAAGAGTCAGCGCATCGAATGGGCGAACCCCGCCGCCGCCGAGATGCTGGGCGTGCGCTGGCCCGACCACGAGGGCCGGCTCCTCACGGAGGTCTGCGCACAGACGGGCCTCGGCACCTATCTGGAGGCGGATGAGTACGCCCGCCCGCTGGAGGTCCCGGCGGAGCACGACCAATCCATCATGCTCTCCATCCGCGTTGCCCCCTTCGGTGAGCGCAAGCGCCAGCGTTTGGTGGTGGGGCGGGATATCACCAAGATCTTCCACCTCAATATGATCCGGCGCGACTTCGTGGCCAATGCCTCGCACGAGCTGCGCACGCCGCTGACGGTCATCGCGGGCTTCGTCGAGAACCTCGCCAGCTCCGCACTGACGCCGGAGCCGCACAGGCGCCCGCTGTCGCTAATGGAGAATCAGACCAACCGGATGCGCAGCATCATCGAGGATCTGCTGACCCTCTCCCGGCTGGAGCTGGAAGACGCGGCGAGCAATCTCACGCCCGTGAACCTGCCGCAGGAGATCGAGCAGGTGGTGGCGGACGCCCGCACCCTGAGCGCCGGCAAGCACGACATCACCCTCGACCTGGACCACGATCTGATGCTGATCGGCAACCAGTCGGAGCTGCGCAGCGCCGTCTCGAACCTGGTCTTCAATGCCGTGAAGCACACGCCAGCGGGCAGCCATGTGCGAGTCTGGTGGCAGGACGAGCCTGTGGGGCCTGTGCTGCGGGTGGCAGACGATGGGCCGGGTATTGCCCCGGAGCACATCCCGCGCATCACCGAGAGGTTCTACCGTGTCGACAAGGCGCGCTCACGCGCCTCGGGCGGCACGGGCCTCGGCCTGGCCATCGTCAAGCACGTGCTGAGCCATCACGACGCCGTGCTCAGCATCGCGAGCGAGCCCGGTCGGGGCGCCACCTTCACCTGCCGGTTCCCGGCGGAGAGCCGCCTCAGGCGGACGGATCAGGTCCCGCAGCTGCAGGTGCTTCGCTCGGGCTGAGCCGCTGCACCGGCGGCCGTCAGCCGGGTCCGGTAGTGACGCAGCCTGCGGGGTCAGCCGGCGGCCTGGGCAGGCGTCAGCGCCTTGATGGAGAGCGCGTGGAGCTCGCCGCTGGCGATCTGTGGCTTCACGGTGTCCATGACCATGCGCTGTTTTTTGATGGGGGTGAGGCCGTCGAACGCATCGGTGACGACGACGGCCTCGAAATGGGCGCCGTCACCGGTGACCGTGACCTCCGCACCGGGCAGGCCGGCGCGGATGAGGGCTGCAACTGCTTCTGGCTCCATGGGATCAGGTCTCTGGTTGTCGTGATACGCAGCGGCGCTCTGCCGCCGTTGAGACCGCAACATGGGGCGGGGGAGGCGCGGCTCCAATGGGTCGGGGGCCGCTGCGCCCGCCCGTGGCGGGTCGGCGGACACCGGTGGCACGTGCTGTACGGTGCGCCGGGCGCCGGCCCGGGTCGGTGCTGAGCGCAGCCTTGTTTTAGGCGAACGCCGCTTCACTCGAACGGCGGTCGATGATCCGCTCGCTCTGACCACGCCGGCGATCTGTGGGGGCTGCTCGGGGGCGCATGCGTGCCTTCGGGCGCGTCGCCCCGAGTCCCTTGGTGGACTACTCGATGTTCGCGGCGCGCTTGAAGAAGGTCTCCAGCTCGTTGCCGTAATCCACGGCCCGATTCAACTCGGCGGTGTACTTCTCGACCGCACCGGCAGAGGTGGCGAGCGCCATATCCGCGGCCGTGGCGTCCACCCCGCCTGCGGCCCGCTCGGTGAGCGTCTTGGTCTGGCCCGTGCTCTCCAGCTGGAAGGGGCCGGTGAGCTGCTTGGGGTCCACCCGGTTCAGGATGGCGTAGTTGCGGTTCAGTGCCGCGATGGACTCGATCAGCTCCTGCTTCACCTTGAGGTATCTGGACAGGTATTCGGTGAAGGTGGCATAGGCGTTCAGGTTGCCGATGTTGTCCGCGTCGGCCAGGTACTCGGGCGTCCACTCGATGTTGAGGACGCTGATGTAGTTCTGGAAATCGAACAGGCTGACCTCGCTGTCCGCCCGCGCCAGGGACTGATAGGCGTTGTCCAGGGCCTCCTGCACCCAGCGCTCCCGGTCCTCCCAGTTGCGCTGGTTGCCCTGCATCTCGCTGGTGTCGAACTCGCTGCCGCCGAAGTCGAAGGCGCCGAATTGCTTCAGCAGCTCGCCGAAGCCGCCGGCCATGGCGCCCGACGGCGGCAGGACGAGCAGCGTTGCGAGTACGAGGGCCGGCTTGTTACGAAGCACGTGCGTCATATCACCTCCCGGGGGTTCAGTTGATGGGCGCCGGGCGCGCGCGCCATGGCTCCTTACAGGTTTGCGCCCTGCGGATCACCGAGCTGGGCGTAGGTTTCGATGAGTGCCTGGATGACGGCACCGTCCTGCCGCGGCACCAGGACCTGGCTCGCCTTGATCAGGTCCGGAATGAGGCCGTTGTCGGCGACGAAATCGCCGAAGACCTGGCTCATCTCCTGGTTGGTGATTTCTGTGCTCACGGGCCGGAAGCCCTCGCGCTGCAGTGCCATGAGCTGCATGTCGCGGGTCAGCAGGAAGTCTTTGAAGCGTTTGGCGGCCTCCACCTGCTCGCGGGAGTTGCCGTGGCGCAGCACGTAGAAGGGGTGGTCCGATACCAGATTGAAGCGCGGATAGCGGATGATGGGCTTGGCGCCGTCCGGGTCGTTGGCGGTGCGGATGTAGGCGAGCTTGACCGCCAGATTCTCGTAGACATACACGGTGCTGAGCGGCTGGCCGCCGTAGCCGGCCTGCATCAGCGGCTCGGCGAGCTTGCCGGTGCTGGTCTTGCTTTGATCAGACATGTACTTCATGAAGGCGAGGTACGCCTGGAAGGCCGGGTCCTGAAGGTCCTGCATGCGGATCTTGTAGCGCGGTTTGTCCTTCGCGAAGAACTCGTAGGCCATGGTGATCAGCGCCACCGCCCCCGAATTGGAGCTGTCGGGCTGCGTGAAGCCGAACTGGAAGATGCGCCCCTCGGGGCCAAGAACTTCGCCGTTCAGCTCACGGGCATAGATGTCGGTGATGGTGTCGAAGCTCATGGACTTCTCGATCACCGCGTCGATGCGCTTCTGCACCGGCGCCCAGGTGACGAAGACCATGGGGCTGCGGGCGACGGACTCATCGGTCTCGAACAGCTTGCCGCCGCTGAAGGCGTCCTCGACGACACCGCGGAAGATGGAAGATGCCGGCGCCCAGACCTGATACTCGTTGCGACCGTCGTGCATGGACCTGCCGTCGCGGATGAGCATGCCGGACTTGATGGAGCCGATCTTGTCGATGATCAGCCGAATCGGCTTGCCGTCGATGTTGCTCAGCGACGTATCCGCCATGAACTGCTCGGCGGCCGCCTCGAACCAGCCGCGCTTCTCGGAGCCGGCGGCGATCTTCACCTCGATGACGTCCCGGTCTTCGGGGACCGGGTAGATCACGTCCTGCGTGCCCGCGTTGGCGGCCGGGACCTTCACCGGCGTGACCCTGAGCTGCTCGCGCTGCACGGTCTCGTCGATGGCCACCTCGGCATCCTTGGGCAGCACCTGTGGTGCCGGGCTCTCGGGGGTGCTGTCGAGCTGCTGCGCCGGCGTCTGCTTGACGGCGGCGGCATCCGGCTTCGCCTGGATCTTGGAGAGGTCGACGTTGAGCTCGCCGAAGTCGAACAGCTTTTCGGCGGCCCCGGGCTGGCCCATGGTCATCGCCAGCACCAGGGCGGCAAGCAGCGCCGGAGCGCCGCGCCGCTGCGTCATGCGATGCTTGCGCATGATGGCCTCCGTCAGAGCAGGTCGCTGAAGCGCTCGAAGATGTGGCGGATCTCCGCGGAGTCGCCCTTGCGGGTCTCGCCGCCGGCGGCTTCGGTGATGCGGCTCAGCGAGTCGGCGTCCGCATCGCCGCCGAAGGCGACCCCGAACACCGGAATCTTGCAGGCCGGGTCGCCGTGGTAGCCGCCCTGGCCGTCTGCCGCGGCGTAGCCGATGAGCTCGATGATGCGCTCTGTGGAAATGGCTGAGGCGTTGTCCTTGCCGTCCGTCAGCACGACGATGATGCGGATGGCACGGTCCTGCGGATTGCGCTTGACGTCCTTGCACACGGACGTCCAGGCGCGGCCGATGGCGTTGCGCATGGCCGTGCCGCCCTTGGGCTCGATGCGCTCCAGTGCGGTACGCAGCTGCTGCTTGCCGTCCGCGGTCATGGCCAGCGGCTCGCCCTCCGGGGTCAGGTCCGAATAGTCCACGGCATAGTCGTAGAGCAGCAGCGCCAGGCGGTCACGGTCCTGTAGGCGGCGCGCCAGCAGGTCAGCGCTGTCGACGGCCATGTCGATCCGCGGGCGGGGCTCGCCCAGCTCCGGGTCCTGGATGCGCTTGTTCATGCTGCCGGAGCGGTCGATCACCAGGTAGACGACGGCGTTGTTCTTGATGCTGCGAAAGGCATCACGCGCCGCCTTGACCACCTTGCCACTGGGGGCCGCGAGGAAGTGGTGCACGGTGTCGAAGGGCTTGGTGCCGTTGTCGGCATTCCAGACCTTGGCATAGAGGTCCTGGTCCAGATCCAGTGCAACCCCCGGCCGGAAGCCGTACTGCAGTGCCTGTGCCTGCACCGGCGCCGACATCAGGTATTCGAAGTATTGCTTGGCGCCCTCTTCTTCGTCCGCGTCCACCCAATCGCGCTTGACCACGGCGAAGGGGTGGTTGCTGACGAAGGTGCCTTCCTTTGGATAAACGGCCACCAGGCGCGGAAAGCCGAGCTCGTCGGTGCGGATGCGGTTGTTGGCCTGGATCACGTCACTCTCGTAGAGCACCACGGCATCGGCGTACTCGGGGCCGCCGCGGCTCATCTTGTCGGCATAGAAGCCGGTGGACTTGCCGTAGTGAATGACGTTCTCGTGGACCTGCGCCACGAACGCCTGCACCTGCGGGTCCTCGACCCGGGACAGGGAGAGCCGCGTCACCGGTTTGCCGGCGGTGGCCTCGGCGCCCGCGAAGAATTGCGCCACCAAGGCGGAGAGACCGCTGTTGGAGCGCTCCGGATTGGTTTGGCCGTAGCGCAGGCCGCCGGCGCCGGCGCGCTCGAACAACGCCTTCCAGCCCATGTCATCGACACCGCCCAGGCGTTGCACCACGGGCTCCCAGGCAGCGATCACCACCGGCGAGCTGACCAGGAAGCCCTCGACGGCGAGCAGGTCCTCGCCGCGCTCCGCGGCGTTCTCGTGGTTGATCAGATTGACGTACAGATCGGACGCCGGGCTGGTGGCATGGACCTCGTCAGGCCCCGCCTGAGCGCTCTTGATCTCATTGACACTGTCGCCCGAGCCCTTGGGGATGGCGTGGATACAAATGCGCTTGCCGGAGGTGGTCTGGATCCCCTTTGCGTTGAAGTCCTTGGTGACGTCGTAGATCCAGGCGGCCTTCTCCGAGCCATAGGTGAAGCGGACGATCACCTGATCCGGCGCCGGTGGGCAGGTGTTCGGGTGCTTGGCCGCTGTGGCAGCGAAGGGCCAAAGCAGCGTGACGGCGAGGGCGAGACACGGCACTACCGTGCCGACCGGGCGAGTGCGGTTCAATGACATGGTTCCCTCACGATGTCAGGTCTTCGAGTGCCAGAGTGCTGCGTGCGCCGCGCGCAGCACGAGACGGCAGCCGGACCCTAGCGCAGTCTCTCCGCAGATTCTCGCACGCAATCACAGCCGCGCCATTGGACACGACCCATTGCGGGCGCAAAGTGTGAAGCCTGTCACATCCGGGGTGGCGCAGCATTGCGCTGCGCTCGCGGCTCCCGGCAGCTCAGGCGGGCGGCTCAGACACACTGCATCAGCTTGGTTGGCGCCATCGTACATGGCAGCCGGCCGGGCAGACGCGCCCTTGGTCCCTCACCGAACCGGGAGCCTTGGTGACATCGGGGTGTACTGAATCCAATGGCAAGCACTGATGATCAGTGCGCCGATCCGGAACCTGGTAGACGGGCAGGCATGACGTTGCGTTGCCTCGCGCACGCACTCCTGACCGGCCGGGCGACCGGATTGGATGGAGTAGGCAGAGCACAGAAACGGCCCGGTGCCGACGCCGGCACATCCGGGTACCGCGGCGTCCGGAGACGGCCGTGGGAGCAAGCGACGGGAGCCCGTGTGTTGCAGGGCTCCAGTGCCGAGTTGGGATCAGTCCTTGACTGCCTGAAGGTAGTTGGCCTTGAATGCCTCGCGGTCGTCCTTGACGGAGGGGTCGTAACCCTGTGCCGTCATTTTCTCCTTCATCCACTTGGGCAGGACGCCGCGGATATAGACATTGGCCGGGTTCTCCGGGTCCACGTAGCGGGTGTAGCTCCGGTTGCCCTTCTTCGCGGTGGTGGCGGCGCCGCGCCGGCGCTTCGGCCCGACCAAGTCCAGGATCTCGTCCAGCTCGTAGCCCCGGCTTTCGATCATTTCCCGGATCTCTTGTGCGAGCTCGGTCTTGGCCTCGTTCCAGCGCTGATACAGGGCCTTCTCCAGGTCCACTTTGCTCTGCTCGATCTGCTGCAGCTGCTCCTGCAGTTCATCGACGCTCAGGTTCTTGAAATCCAAGGTCAACCTCCGGTTTGAGTCTTCAGTATGGGTTGAGGGTTCGGAACAGATGTTCAGAACTGCGTTTGAGGCACTTGCTGAGCCCCGGCGCGGCGTCGGCTGCTGACGGCTTCGGCAGCCCGAGACGCTCCGGAAACTGATGCGAATAGGGGGCTTCCGGCGCTCGGCAGCGGGATCTGCCGCGCGGGATCTGCCGCCATGGCTCCGGCAAACAGAAGGCGTGTTGCTGCATTCGGATTGGACCTGCGTACATGCCCATTGCGTTTGCTGTGTCTGCTGTCATCCACTGACGTCTGCGGTGCACTCGATCGCAGTGATGGCGCTGGGATGCAGCCTTAGCCCCGCTTTCCCGTGAAGCGCGTCAGCGCGGCTGGGTTTGTGACTTGAGATGTTTGCCTGCGCTCCGCAACCGGGTAGGGCCGGCTGGATATGACCGCTGGGGACAGCCGCAACTAACCTTTGTGTCTGCGCCCGAAACGTCTCGTATCAAGTCAACTGGGAAATCTAAGCCGTTGCCGCGATCTCGTCTGCGCTTGCTGGCGCTAAACTTTATAGCACGCAGTGCAAAAGTCAATAGCGTTGATCACAACTGCAAGTCGCCGCTATGGCATGCGCGTCTCAGTCTGGGTGCTCATGTTGCTCACTGCCAGCGGAGCAGCCAATGCGGTGAACAGCAGCGCCCGGTTGTTTCGATAAGCCGGAGGTTCGCACCGGCGCCTTGTTTTCTTGCTCAGAGGGCGGGCGGCCGCTGATGCATTGAGAGCAGGTAGTCGGCGCCTGCCGCGGGCGCGACGCTGGCGGCTATAGGGCTCACTGGCGAGTCTGGCGCCAAGGCTCTGAGGGTGCGTGTGGGGGCGGGCGAAAGGCGTTGTGGGCGGGTCCTTATTGCGCCGATGAGTGATGCCGGCCGGCCACCGCTCGCGTGGTGCGGAGCCGGACATACGCCCACCGATCGGCGCTGAGTCCGGCGCCTGCGGCGGCGCGCGGATGGCGAGCGCTGGCCTTGGCGTGCGGTCGGCACGGGGCCGCACGCTGTCAGGCGGGTGCCGGCCGCAACGCGGTGATCAGACCAGAAACAGCGTTGCCAAGCCCAGAAAGGCCACAAAGCCTACGACGTCGGTCACCGTCGTCAGGATGACGCCGCCCGCGAGTGCCGGGTCGATGCCGAGGCGATCCAGGAGCAGCGGCAGCAGGGCGCCGGAGAAAGTGGCGGCGAGGAGGTTGATGGTGATGGCGACGGCGATGATGAGAGCGATGTCGGTGCTGCCGAACCAAAGCCAGGCGATGGCTGCCACCACCAAGGCCCAGACCGCGCTGTTGATCACGGAGACCGCGAGCTCTTTGGTCAACAGCCACCGCATGTTCTTCGCACTGAGGTGTCCCAGTGCGATGCCGCGAATGGCGAGTGTCAGGGTCTGTGTGCCGGCGATGCCGCCCATGCTCGCCACCACGGGCATCAGTACCGCCAGCGCCACCACCTGCTGGATGGTGGCCTCGAAGCGGCCGATGACCCAGGCGGCGAGAAAGGCCGTGAGCAGGTTCACGCCGAGCCACAGGGCGCGGCGACGGGCACTGAGCAGCACGGGCGCGAACATGTCCTCGGTCTCGCTGAGGCCCGCCTGACCCATGAACTGGTGCTCCGCCTCTTCGCGGATCAGGTCCATGACGTCGTCCACCGTGACACGGCCCAGCAGATGACCGTCCTCGTCCACCACCGGTGCCGAGACCAGATCCAGCTGCTCGAATCGGCTCGCGACGTCGCGGGCGTCCAGCAAGGCCGGCATGGGCTGCACCTGCAGGGTCATGACCTCGGCCACGGAATCGTCCGGGTCGTTGGTGAGGAGGTCGGTGAGATACAGCACGCCGAGGTAGCGACCGTCGCGATTGACGACGATGAGGTTGTCCGTGAGATCCGGCAGGCCGTCCCTGAGCCGGCGCAGGAACCGCATCACCACGTCCAGCGTCACCTCCGGGCGGACGGTGACCATGTCCGTGTTCATGAGGCCGCCCGCGGTGTCCTCGGGGAAGGCCAGGGCGGTTTCCAGGCGCTCGCGGCGCTGCTCGTCCAGGGAGTTCAGCACCTCGCGGGTGATGGTGGCGGGCAGGTCCTGCACCAGGTCCGCGAGGTCGTCCGTCTCCAGGCCCTCCAGTGCCGCGAGGATGCGGCTCGGCGCCATGTCGCGCAGCAGCTCGTCGCGCAGGTCGTCGTTGAGGTAGAGCAGGACTTCGCCCTCCACCTCGTCGTCCACCATGCCCCAGACGACCTTGCGCTGCTGCGGTGGCAGCGACTGCAGCACATGCGCCATCTCGGCGGGGTGCAGCGCGTTCAGCATGCGCGTGGCCTTGAGCACGGAGCCGGACTCCAGCACCGCGTGCAGCGCGTCCAGGCGGTCCGCCTCCTGGGTGGCCATGCTGTCAGTGTTCATGGTGGCTCCGACGTCCGCAGGAGAGGGCCGCAGCTGCGTGCGGGCGGCCCAACAGGCGACCCGCCAGTGTAGCAGCCGGACCGTCAATGCGGCAGTCAGCGGATGGGGATGCGTGCGGCGGCCGATGCCTGGATGGCCGGCGGTGCGGTGGCAGGTGACCCGTCGCCGGGCGCGCCCGCTCCCTGCGGGCCGGTGCCGGGTGCTCAGGCCTGTATGCAGGCTTCCAGCTGCTCCAGCAGCGCCGCGCCGGGCATGTCGTCGAGCTGGTTCATGTGCGCGCTGAGGGTCGCAGTCAGCGCGCTCACGTCGCAGCGGCGCAGCCGGTCCTTGACCTCCAGCAAAGAGCCCGGCTGCATGCTGAGCTCGCGCAGCCCGAGCCCCAGCAGGAGCGGCGTATAGCGCGGCTCACCGGCCATCTCGCCGCACATGCTGACGCGCGTGCGGGTCTCGGCCGCGGCATCGATGACGTGCTTGATGAGCCGAATGACCGCCGGGTGCAGGGGGTCGTAGAGATAGCTCACGGTGTCATCGACCCGATCGATGGCCAGGGTGTATTGGATCAGGTCGTTGGTGCCGATGGACAGGAAGTCGAGCCGGCGCGCCAGGGCGCCCGCCATCAGTGCTGCTGCCGGCACCTCGATCATGCCGCCGACGGGCATGAGCGGATCGAATGCCAGCCCGTCGCGCCGCATCTGCCGCCGCGCCTCGTTCATAAGACCGAGCACGGCGTTGACCTCGGCCATGCCCGAGATCATCGGGATCATCAGGCGCACGGGGCCATGCGCGGACGCCCGCAGGATGGCCCGCAGCTGCGGCAGGAACAGCGCCGGCTCCTGCAGGCACAGACGAATGGCGCGCAGGCCCAGAGCGGGATTGCTGCGCGCCGGGTGGAAGCTTGTGTCGGGGATCTGTTTGTCCGCACCCAGATCCAGCGTGCGGATGGTGAGGGGGATGCCGTCGAGGCCGCGGACAATGGCGAGATAGGTCTCGAGGTGCTCCTCTTCATCCGGCAGCGTCTGACGGTTCATGTACAGGAATTCGGTGCGGTAGAGCCCCACCCCGGCGGCACCGTTGTCCCGGGCGGCCGCTACATCCTCCGGCAGCTCCAGGTTGGCGAGCAGCACGATGGGCACACCGTCGCGGGTCGCCGAGGGCTTGCGCACCAGCCTTCGCAGCTCGCGGCGGTGGGCATCGAAGCTCGCGAGCCGGCCGCGATAGTGCTCCAGGATGGCCGGCTCCAGCTCCGTCAGCACCGTGCCGGTCTCGGCGTCCACCACCAGGAGCTCCCCCGGGCGCAGTCGCCGCACGGCATGGTGCACGCCCATGACCGCCGGAATGTCCAGGCTGCGGGCGAGGATGGCGGTGTGCGACATGGGCCCGCCGTGCTCGACGACGAAGGCCGCCACGCCACGCTGGCGCAGCAGGATGGTGTCGGCGGGGGTCAGATCCTCGGCGACGATGACACGGCCGCTGACCTCGGCATCGCCGAGCAGATCGGTCTGCGCATCGGCGCCGAGGAAGAGCTGGATCTGCCGCACCACGTGATCGATGTCGTCGCGCCGGGTGCGCAGATAGGCATCTTCCATGCGGTCGAAGATCTCCACCAGGGTGTCGCGCTGCGACTGCAGCGCCCAGCTGGCATTGACCGAGCGCGCCTTGATCAGGTCGCGGGTGGCATCCACCAGCGCCGAGTCGGTCATCATCAGCAGGTGCGCGTCGATGAACTCGGCGATGTGCTTGGGTGTGCCGGCGGGGATCTGGCCGCGGATATCCTCCAGGTGCCGCCGGGCGCAGGCGAGCGCTGCATCCAGGCGCTTCAGCTCGTCCGCTACCTGATGCCGTGGGATTTCCGCCGGCGCCAGGGTCGGCTCGCGATTGAGCATGAAGGCGTCGCCGATGGCCACCGGGCGGGAGCCGTCGATGCCGACGCCATGCAGTGACAGCGTCATTCCGCCTCCCCGAAGCGCTCGGCCACGAGCTGCGTGAGAGCCGCCGCGGCCGCCTCTTCGTCGGCGCCGCTCACTTCCAGGCGGATGCTGGTGCCGCACGCCGCCGCCAGCGTCATGATGCCCATGATGCTCTTGCCGTTGACGCGGCGGCCGTTGCGCTCGACGGCGATGGCGCTCTCGAAGCCGCCGGCGCATTTGACGAACTTGGCCGCCGCGCGCGCATGCAGCCCCAGCCGGTTTACGATGTCGAGCTCTTTGCTGATCATGGCCGCGTCAGGTGCGCCCGGTTGGATCGAGGCTCCCCGGCGCCGGCTGCTCGGCCTTCGACTGTCCGCGGGCCGACTGGCGGGGTGTCGACTGGCCGGGTGCCGCGCAGCCGACGGCCGGGCATTCCAGCACGCCGTCCCGGGCGCCGCTCAAGGCCTTGTCGGCCATGGCCTCCAGGGGCAGCTGGGGGTAGTTAAGCACCCGTACCAGCATGGGTAGGTTGACGCCGGTCAGGATGCGCGTGCGGCCCGCATCGCACAAACCCGTGGCGATGTTCGCGGGCGTCGAGCCGAACAGGTCCGTCAGCACCAGCACCCCGTCGCCCGCGTCGAGTCCCTGCGCCAGGGCACGGGCCTGGGCGCCGACCTGCGCCGGGTCGTCGCTGTTGCTGACGGCGAGTGTCTTGGCCCGCAGCGGACAGGCGCCGAGCATGCGGGTGGCGGCGGCGAGCAGCTCGCCGCCGATGCCGGCGTGGGTGATGAGCAGCAGGCCGACGCTCACGGCAGCTCCCGGTGGCGCACCAGCACGCGGTGGCCGGCGGCGGCCAAGTGCCGTCCCAGGGCCTCGACGATGTAGACCGAGCGATGCTGCCCGCCGGTGCAGCCGACGGCGATGGTGAGATAGCTGCGCCCGTCGGTCTCGAAGCGCGGAATCCAGCGGTCCAGAAACTGCTCGATATCCGCGCGCATCTCCGCCGCCTCCGGCGCGCGCTCCAGGAACGCGATCACCGGGGCGTCCCGCCCCGTGAGCGGGCGCAGGGCCTCCTGCCAGTGCGGATTCGGCAGGCAGCGTACGTCGAAGACGAAGTCCACTCCTTCGGGCACGCCGTTCTTGAAGCCGAAGGACTGCAGCAGCACCGACGCCTGCACGGCGCCGCCCAGCCGTTCGCGGATCAGGTCGCGCAGCTCGTGCACATTGGTGTGGGTGGTATCGATGCGGATCTCGGCCATGCGCCCGAGCGGCTCCAGCAGCTCGCACTCGCGCTCGATGGCCTCTGCCAGCGACAGGCCGCCGCTGGTGAGGGGATGCTTGCGGCGGGTTTCACTGAAGCGCTTGATGAGGGTGTGCGTGTCGGCATGCAGAAAGATCAGGCGGCAGTCGATGCCCTGTGCGCGGAGCTCATCGCTGAGCCGCGGCAGGTCGGCGAGAAACTCCGGCTGATTGCGTGCATCGATGCCCACCGCAGCGCCATCACGCGTCTCCCCCGGCGGCCCCAGATGCGTGCGCAGCAGACCCAGGGCCAGCTCCCGCAGCAGGAACAGGGGCAGGTTGTCGATGCAGTAATAGCCGAGGTCCTCGAGCGTGCGCAGCGCGACCGTCTTGCCGGCACCCGACAGGCCACTGACGATGAAGAGGTCCATGGGCTTGCTGGCAGGCTGGGCGCAGGCTGTTTGGGGTGAGTCGGGCGTACCGGGTAGTGGGCGCTGCTGCGCAGAGGCGATGCTCACCGACTGCCTGCAATAGCCCGTGCCTGGCGGTCTTCCAGGTCGACGCCGGCATCATAGCCGCGGATACGCAGAATCTGGTTGCGCACGGCGGTCTCCAGCAGCACGGCGAGATTGCGTCCGGGCGCCACCGGCAACGTGATCTCCGGCACGGCGACGCCGAGGATGGTGCGGGTGGAGAGACTACCGCGCAGCCGGTCGATACTCGCGAGCCCCTCGCTGTCGAAAGACCGCATATGCACGATGAGGTTCAGTGTCTCGTGCTGGCGCACCGCGCCCTCACCGAACATGGCCCGCACGTTCAGCACACCGAGACCGCGCACTTCCAGGAAGTCCCGCAGCAGGGCCGGGCAGCTGCCTTCCAGCACCTCGGGCGCGATGCGCGCGAGCTCCGGGGCGTCATCGGCGATGAGCCGGTGTCCCCGGGCGATCATTTCCAACGCCAGCTCGCTCTTGCCGACCCCGGCGTCGCCGGTGAGCAGCACGCCCAGGCCGAGCACTTCCAGCAGGACGCCGTGCACCGTGGTGCGCTCGGCGAGGGCATGAGTCAGGAAGTACTGCAGGCGGTCGACGATCTCCGTATCCCGGGCCGAGGAGCCGAGCAGCGGTGTGCCGGTGCGCTCCGCGTACTCGAAGAACACCGGGTCCGGCGTGATGTCCGAGCCGAAGATCACCGCCGCCGGGCGCGCCGAGAACAGTCGTTCGATGGTCTCCTCGTAGGCGGGCCTGCTCAGGTCCGCCAGATGCAGCATCTCGGCCTCGCCGAGCACCTGGAGGCGGTTCGGGTGGATGCAGTTGAGCGAGCCCACCAGGCTCTGCGACGTCTGCTTGCCGTGCTCGCGCAGCAGCGGGCAGCTCTGCGCCGGCGGCGCTGTCAGCCAGCGCAGCTTCAGGCGCGGCCCGATGTGCTCGACGAGCCCCTGGAGCGAGTGGACGGGATTCATGCCGGCGGTTGCAGTTGCGCTCCCCGCATGCCGATCAGCCGACGAAGATCCGCTGGCGAAACACCCCGAGCAGCGCCGCGTTGCCGGCCGCTTCCCGCAGCGCGGTGCGCACGGCGGCATCGTCGAAGGCGGCGGCGAGGGTGGCGAGCAATTGCAGGTGCTGCTCGTCGGTGGCCTCCGGCACCAGCAGCCCGAAGGCGAGGTCCACCGGCTTGTCGTCGATGGCGTCGAAGGCCACCCCATCGCGCAGCTGCACGAAGGCGCCGATGGGCGCCTGGATGCCGTGCATACGTGCGTGCGGCAGGGCGACGCCTTGGCCCAGCCCCGTGCTGCCGAGCCGCTCGCGCTCCAACAGCCGATCGAAGACGTGTGTGCTCGAGAGCAGGTTATCGCCCTCCGCGAGCAGGCCCGCCAGGGTCTCAAGCAGGCGCTTCTTGCTTGCCGCCTCGCAGCGGCTCAGCAGTCTCGACTCCGTGATCAGATCGGCAGGCACCATGGCCCAGGAACCCCGCGCGTGCTCGTTGTTTGGTTGTTCGCGATGATGCTGGTGCGATCCAGCATAGACGTTCTGACGTGCGTCCGTCGTCCCGGTGCTGACCGGCGCGCCCCGTGCGGCGGCAGGAAGCCGCAGTCGGCCGCCGGCGCCGCTGCGGTGCGATGCGTCGGCACCGCCACCGCCGGCGACGGTGCGGCCGGCGCCGGGGCAGCGGTTGGCCGGCGCGGCCTTGCGGTTGCCGGCGATGGCGTCAGCCCAGGTGCTCCTCGTCTGCCGGGTGCTCCTGGTCTGCGGCGGGCTCCGGCTCCTGGGCAGCCTTGGCGTTGTTGTTGCCGCGGTGACTCTGGCGTTTCTCCTTGTACTTGATCACCTGCCGGTCGAGCTTGTCGATCAACCCGTCGATGGCTGCGTACATGTCCTCGTGCACCGCGTCGGCGAAGACGTTGGCACCGTTGACATGGATGGTGGCTTCCGCCTTCTGTCGCAGCTTCTCGACGCTGAGGATGACATGCACGTTGATCACATCGTCGAAATGCCGCGCCAGACGGTCGAACTTGGTGTCGACATAGTCCTTCAGCGGCTCGGTGATATCGACATGATGGCCGGTCAGGTTGATTTGCATAGCGTCACTCCAGTGTTACAGGCGCCGTTGCATGAACGGATGAGGGCCGACCATCCCTGGTCGCTGTGGCGCCGCCGGGGCTGCCGGCCCCGGCCCCGCCGCCGCGCTGACGGGCTTGACTCAAGCCCCACGTCGGCGGGCGCCCGAGCAGTCAGTGCGCCCCGCGCAGCTGCGGCGCTGCCGGGTGGATGCTGACGGCTGCTTGCTCCCGAGGCACTCATGCCAGGCGCTTGCGCTCGTTGGACGGTGGGATGCCCATCGCCTCTCGGTACTTGGCTACGGTGCGCCGCGCAACGTTGATGCCCTGCTCCGTCAGGATACCGGCGATCTTGTTGTCGCTGAGCGGCTTGCTCGGCGTCTCGGCGGCGACGAGCTTGCGGATGAACGCGCGGATGGCCGTGGATGAGCATTCGCCGCCGGACGCCGTGTTGACGTGACTGGAGAAGAAGTACTTGAACTCGAAGGTCCCGCGCGGTGTGTGCATGTATTTCTGCGTCGTCACCCGCGACACCGTCGACTCGTGCAGCTCCAGGGAGTCTGCGACGTCGCGCAGCACCAGGGGCTTCATGGCCTCCTCGCCGTACTCGAAGAAATTTTCCTGCAGTTCCACGATCTTCGCAGCCACCCGCAGCACCGTGTCGTTTCGGCTTGCCAAGCTCTTGATGAACCAGCGGGCCTCCTGCAGGTGCGTCTTCAGGCAGGTGTTGTCCGGGCCATCGTCGGCCCGGCGGATCAGCTTCAGGTAGCCCGGGTTCACTCTCAGTCTAGGCGTTGTTTCCGGATTCAGCTCGACCGTCCAGCTACCGTTGCGCTTCTGCACCACCACGTCCGGGATGACGTACTCCGGGCGGATGTCCGCCACCAGGGAGCCTGGACGCGGATGCATGGAGCGGATCAGGGCCAATGCCTCGCGCAAGGCGTCCGGCGGCAGCTTGGTGTGGCGGCGCAGATCGTCCAGGTCGTTGCGCGAGAGGGCGCTGAAGTGGTTGTCGCAGATGCCGATGGCCGCGTCCCGGTAGGGCGTCTCCGCGGGCAGATGGCGCAACTGCAGCAGCAGGCACTCACGCAGCGAGCGGGCACCTACGCCGGGTGGGTCGAAGGCCTGGATGCGGTGCAGCACCGCCTCGACCTCGTCCGGCTCCACGGCCTCGTCGCCGATGGCGTCCGGATCAGTGATGGCTGCCACCAGCTCGTCGATGTCCGTGCGCAGGTAGCCGTTGGCGTCGATGGCGTCGAGCAGCGCCTCGGCGATGACCCGGTCCCGCGGCTGCAGCCGGGAGAGGTTCAGCTGCCACTCCAGGTGGTCATGCAGCGTCTGCGGGCGCGAGTGCTGCGCGAAGGGGTCAAGGTCCGCGCCGCCCTCGGTGCCGGCCCCGGTGCCGCCCGAGCTGCTGCCGATGTAGCTGTCGAAGGTGTCGCTCCAGGAGCTGTCCACCGGGAGGTCCTCCGGCATGGACGCCTGCTCCGGGCGCACTTCGCCGTCTGCCTGCGCTTCCTGCTGCCGGCGACTCGCCTCAAGCTCGGTGGTGTCGATCTCGGCTTCGGCCTCGTCGGCGGATTCCAGCATCAAGTTGGATTCGAGCGCCTCCTGGATCTCGCGCTGAAGGTCCAGGGTGGAAAGCTGCAGCAGCTTGATCGCCTGCTGCAGCTGCGGCGTCATCGTCAGCTGCTGGCCGAGACGGAGTTGAATAGTCTGTTTCATCGCACCCTGTGATGGGGTGGTACGGGAATTGTATGCTGTTTCGATTCTAGCCCAAATCCTGCGCCCGATATTGGCTCAGGCCTGTCGGGGCGTCCAGCGCCAACCTGGACAGGCAATGATGTCCGTCAGGGATTGGGCACAAGCCGCAGCCAGCCGTCGGCAATTGCTTCGAACAAGCTCCGATCGCGCTCAAAGGCGGAAATCGTCGCCGAGGTAGACAGCGCGCACGCGGTCGTTCTGCAAGAGGGCGTCCGGGGTGCCGTCGGCGATGACGGTCCCTTCACTGATGATGTACGCCCGGTCACAGATGTCCAGGGTTTCGCGGACATTGTGATCGGTGATGAGCACGCCGATGTTGCGCCGGCGCAGGTGGCTGATGATGGCCTTGATGTCGCCGACGGCGATGGGATCGACGCCGGCGAAGGGCTCGTCGAGCAGCATCACCTTCGGCTCCACCGCCAGCGCCCGGGCGATTTCCAGGCGCCGACGCTCGCCGCCGGAGAGGCTCATGGCCAAGGAGTCCGCCACATGGGCGATGCCGAGCTCATCCAGCAATTGCTCGCAACGGACGCGCCGGGCGTCGCGCTTGAGATCGCCGCGGGCTTCCAGCACCGCCAGCAGGTTGTCCCGGGCCGTGAGCTTGCGGAACACCGAGGGCTCCTGCGCCAGGTAGGTGAGGCCGCGACGCGCGCGGGCATGCATGGGCCGCAGGGTGATGTCCTCGCCGTCCAGCACGATGCGCCCGGCGTCCGCCGGCACCAGGCCGACGATCATGTAGAAGCTGGTGGTCTTGCCGGCGCCGTTCGGGCCGAGCAGCCCGACCACACCGCCGGCGTCCACGCCGAGGCTCACGTTGTCGACCACCCGGCGGCGGTGATAGCGCTTGGCCAGGCCCTCGGCACGCAGAGTCGTCATTGACCGCTGTCGCTGCCTCCGGACTCGGGCTCGATGCGGATCTTTACCCGCTCGCGCCCACGTGCGCTGCTGCCCGCCGTGAGCCGGTCCGTGATGCGGTTGTAGACGATGCGATCACTGACGAACCGATCCTCGCCCTGAATCAGCTCGGCGTCGTCGATGAGCGTGATCTCCTCGCGGTCGGCTTCGTACTCCATGCGCTGCGCCCGCGCGCGCACCTCTTCGGGGTCGTTGTCCAGGAGCTGGCGATAGCGCACCGGATTGCCGACGGCGATGATCTTGCGCGGCTGCCGGTTGGGCTTGTGGTGCACCAGGACCTCGTCGGCGCGGATGCGCATGCTGCCCTGCTGCACTTCCACGTTGCCGATGTAGAGGCTGATGGACTGCTTCTCGTCGAGCTCCGCGGCGTCGGCTTCGACGAACATGGGCTGCTCGCTGTCGGCGTCGAGCGCCCAGGCCGGCGCCGCCGACAGCAGGAGCAGCGCCACGAGCGCCGGGGCGCAGGCGCCCGTGATCGCGCAGCGCCGTCGCGGCTGCCCTGCTTGGTGCCGGCTGAGCCCCATCACGGCGCGCCCGCTCCGCTGGCCTGGTCGGCAGCGGCAACGGCCAGGCGCTGACGCACGCGGCCGAAGAACCGGCTGCGCATCGGCGCGGCATACCACAGCTGCATGCCGTCCACCGCCGTGAGCCAGTCCTCGCCCCGCTCAAGCTCGACGAAGCGGTCCGTTTCCGCATAGTCCGCCGCATCGATCACCAGCAGCTCGCTGGTCAGGATGCGCATGGCCGGCGCATCCGCCGCGGCCGCGCGGTCCGCAGCGACGCGGCCCTCCAGCAGGACCTCGTCCCCGGCGGCGGAGACCCAGGCCTGCTCGGCGCGGATCACCCAGTCCGGCTCTCCGGGCTTCAGCAGCCGCAGCACCGGGGCGTCCAGCTCGCTGCCGGTCGTGCCCGGGTAGCGCCGCAGCTGCGGGGCGCGCAGCCGGCGGGCGGGGATGCCGTCCTCGGACATGGTCACGGCCGCCACCTGCTCCACCACATAGTCCGGGCGGCCGTGCTGCGGCACCATCGGCGCCGCCGGCGGCGCCTGTGCGCCGCGGTACCACCAGGCGGCGAGCCCTGCCGCGGCAAGCAGGAGCGCGATCATCACCTCCCTCGCGGAAAGCGTCATGGGGACTCGCTCTCCTTATCGGCGCCGGCGGCGAGGTAAGCCGCCACCAGGGGCTCGAGCTTGCCCTGGGCGCGCAGGATCAGCTCGCAGAGATCCCGGGCGGCGCCGCGCCCGCCGGGGCTCGGCGTGCACCAGTGCGCGTGCTCGCGCACCACTGGGTGCGCATCTGCCACTGCCACCGCGAGCCCCACCTGGCGCAGCACGGGCAGGTCCATCAGATCGTCGCCCATGTAGGCGACTTCACGGTGGGTCACGCCCAGCTCCCCCGCCAGCGCCAGGAAGGTCGGCAGCTTATCGCGGCAGCCCTGGTGGACGTGCTCGATGCCGAGGCTCTGCATGCGAATGCGCACCACTTCGGAGCGCCGCCCGGTGATGACGCCCAGCGTGACGCCACTGTCGCGGAGCATGGCCATGCCGTGCCCGTCGCGGGAGTTGAAGGCTTTGTACTCCTGACCGTCGTCGCCGAGGTAGAGGCTGCCGTCGGTGAGGACGCCGTCCACATCGAAGATGACGACCCGGATCAGCTGCGCGCGTTCTAGTACGTCCTGCATCGGTGCCGGCCGGATTGGGTAAGCTCGCCTGATATCGGCGCAAAAGCGTACCATACACCTTGCCCACCGACGCGTTACCGGGGCCGCACAGCCGCCGGTGCCAGCCCGCCCGCCACCAGGTCCGACCAACGCCGATCCCTACCGTGTCCGCACCCGCCGTCACCATCGCAGCCGCCGGCTGGCAGGACCTCGCGGACGCCGCCGCGTACTATCCGGACGACCTGCCGGATGACTGGCGACTCGGCTATTTCGCCAACGAGCATCCCGCTGTTTACCTGCCTGCCGACCTCTGGCAGCCGGTCCCGGTGGCGGTGCTGCGCAGCTGGCATGGCGACGTCAACGCCGCGTTCCGCTTCTTTCTGGAGTGGCCGGGGCCGGCTGCGGGCTCCAGCGACGCCGTCGCCGCCCTGGGTGACCGGCTCGCCGGCTGGGTGGAGTGGCACTCGGCGTCATCCGGCGCGCTCATCGCGCCCGCGGTTGACCAGACAGTGGTCTTCGGCCAGGCGTTGCGCTGCCCGGCGGAGCTGGCGCGGGACCTGCGCGCCGCGGCCCGCTGGCTGCGGGAGCGGGCCACCGCAGCATCGGCGACGCTGGTGATCCTGTCCGCGCCCACCAGCACCCAGCTCGCGCAATGGCGGCAGCTTCAGCAGCTGCTCGGGTATGTGGACATCGCCTCGCCGCCGGCGTGAGCGCGGGCGCGGCGCTTGACGCCCATGCGGCCCGTCCAGACAATGCCGGGCTGTTCCAGCCATTGGCCCGGGAGCCAGCACATGGGGAACGGCGTCCCCGCCACACCCACCCCGCCGTCCGCCACCCGCAACCCCGACGCACGGCCGCCCATTGACAAGGGCGGTGCCGCTCCGCTGGTGCGCATTCGCGGGCTGTGCTTCGCCCGTGGCGACAAGATGGTGTTCGACGGCGTGGACCTGGACATCGCCCGGGGTGCGGTCACCGCCATCATGGGCCCCTCCGGCACCGGCAAAACGACGCTGCTGAAGCTCATCAGCGGCCAGCTCCGACCGCAGGCGGGCAGCATCGAGGTGGATGGTCAGAACGTGCATCGCCTCGGCCGCGGCGAGCTCTATGCGCTGCGCACGCGCATGGGCATGCTGTTCCAAAGCGGCGCGCTGCTGGGCGACCTGACGGTGTTCGAGAACGTCGCATTCCCGCTGCGTGAGCACGCCCGCCTGCCGCCCTCGCTGCTGCGGCGCCTGGTGCTGATGAAGCTCGAAGCGGTGGGCCTGCGCGGTGCGGCGGACCTGCTGCCGGCGCAGCTCTCGGGGGGTATGGCGAGGCGTGTGGCGCTGGCCCGTGCCATCGCGCTGGACCCGATGATGGTGATGTACGACGAGCCCTTCACCGGTCAGGATCCGATCTCCATGGGCGTGCTGGTGAGCCTTGTGCATCAGCTCAACGACGCCGGCGGTCTCAGCAGCATCATCGTCTCCCACGATGTGCCGGAGACCCTGGGCATTGCCGATCAGGTCTACGTCATCGCCCAGGGCCGGGTCCTGTGCAGCGGTACGCCGGAGCAGGTGTCGGCGGACCCCGACCCCCGGGTGCGCCAGTTCCTGGACGGCGACCCGGACGGCCCGGTGCACTTTCATTATCCGGCTGCGCCGCTCGCCGAGGACCTGCTCGGCGCCGGGGACCGTCGCCGGTGATCACCGAGGCGCTGGCGCGGCTCGGGCGCTCCGGCCTCGCGGCGCTCGCGGGGATCGGTCGCGCCCACCTCCTGCTCGCGGGCATCGTGGCCGGCGTGCCGGCGCTGCTGCCGCGCCCGCGGCTCCTGCTGGCGCAGCTGTACAACATCGGCGTGCTGTCGGTGCTGATCATTGCGGTGTCGGGGCTCTTCGTCGGCATGGTGCTGGGCCTTCAGGGCTACTACGTCCTGAACCAGTTCGGCGCCGAGGAGAGCCTCGGCGTCATGGTCGCGGCATCGCTGGTGCGCGAGCTCGGGCCGGTGGTGACAGCACTGCTGGTGGCCGGCCGCGCCGGCTCCGCGCTCACCGCCGAGATCGGCCTGATGAAGGCCACCGAGCAGCTCTCGGCGCTGGAGATGATGGCGGTGGACCCGGTGCGCCGGGTGCTGACCCCGCGTTTTTTCGGCGGCTGGATCAGTATGCCGCTGCTCGCGGCCATGTTCAGCGCGCTGGGCGTACTGGGCGGTTGGTTCGTCGGTGTCGGGCTGCTCGGCGTGGACGACGGCGCTTTCTGGAGCCAGATGAAGGCCAAGCTCGATTTTCGCGAGGACCTGGTCAACGGCGTCATCAAGAGCCTGGTGTTCGGCGTGGTGGTGAGCTGGATCGCGCTCTTTCAGGGGTACGATGCCGTGCCCACCTCCGCCGGAGTCAGCCGGGCGACCACCCGCTCTGTGGTGCACTCGGCGCTGGCGGTGCTGGGGCTCGACTTCATCCTGACGGCCCTGATGTTCGGGGATTGACGCTGGGATACCGATGTTCGGAGACTGACGGATGGGCACGACGCGCACGACGGAAATACTGGTGGGCGCCTTCATGGCGGCGGGGTTCGTGGCGCTGTTTTTCCTCGCCATGCAGGTCAGCAACCTGAGCGCCGCCGGCAACGGTGAGGGCTACGCGCTCATCGCACGCTTCGATAACATCGGCAGCCTCAAGGTGCGCGCGCCGGTGAGCATGGCCGGCGTGCGGCTCGGCCGCGTGGAGTCCATCGCCTTCGACGAAGTGGCCTACCAGGCGGTGGTGACGCTGCGCATCGACGCCGCATACGATCAGCTGCCCACCGACACCTTCGCCAACATTTACACGGCGGGCCTGCTGGGCGAGCAGTACGTCGCGCTGGACCCGGGCGGCAGCCCGGACTTTCTCGGCGACGGCGATCAAATCGAGCACACGCAGTCGGCGCTGGTGCTGGAGCGGATGATCGGCCAGTTTCTCTTCAATCAGGCACAGGGGGGCTCGGAATGAGCATCGGGATCATCGGGGCTGGTCGCTCAGGGCGCGGCCTGGCCGTGCTGGGCGTGCAATTGGTGGGGCGGGCGCAGTCCGCGCGCCGGCGCAGCGCCGCCGGTGCGTGGTCGCTTCAGCCGCGGCGGCCTCGGGGTGCTGCGGCACTGGCGGCCACCTGGATGCTGATCCTGCTGGCGGCGCTGCCGCCGCTGGCGGCAGCGGACGCGGATGCAGAAGCCCTGGTGCGCCGCACCGCCGAGGACACCCTGCGCACGCTCAAGAGCCGGCGCTCGGAGCTCGACGGCAATCCGTCCGCCATCTACGATCTGGTGGGCAACAAGCTGGCGCCGCATTTCGACTTCGAGCTGATCACCCGCTCCGCCGTGGGCCGGGACTGGCGCAACGCCACCGCCGCCCAGCGCAGCCAGCTGGTGGCGGCGTTCCGCGCCCTTCTGATCAGCACCTACGCCAAGTCGCTCGCCAGTTACGCGGGCGAGCAGGTGAGCTACAAGCCCGCCCGGCCCGGCACCCGGGACGGCACCGTGGTGGTGCCCACCGAGGTCACCGGCACCGGCGGACCACCCATCCCCATCGACTACCGTATGCACAAGGAAAGCGGTCGCTGGAAGGTCTATGACCTGGTCATCGACAACGTCAGCATGATCTCCAGCTATCGTGGGCAGTTCCGCGCCACCATCAGCCGTTCCGGGATCGAGGGGCTGATTCGGGAGCTGGAAGCCAAGGCCGCCGGTGCCTAGCGTGCTGCGCGCGGACGACACGAGCCCAGCCGCCCGGCTGACCCGGGTGGACGCCGGGCGCTGGCGACTGGACGGTGCCCTGACGCTGGCCGCTGTCGCCGAGCTGGCGGCGGCGCTGCCGGCGGCAGGTGAGGGTGGTCGCGCCGAGCTGGATCTTGCCGGCGTGAGCCAGCCGAGCAGCGCGGGTGTGGCGCTGCTGTTGGATTGGCGGGCCAGGCTGCAAGCCGATGGCGCCACGCTGGTGCTGCACAACGTCCCGCGGCCCATGCTCAGCCTCGCGGCCCTGGGCAATGTGCAGGCGCTGCTCGGCCTGGGCGACCCGCCGCGGCGCAGCGCGCCGGCGCCGCCGCCGATGGTCACGAGCGCGGGAAGCTGACAGAGCGCCCCCTGACAAAGCCGACATGGATAAGCTCCTGATCACCGGCGGTAACCGCCTCGACGGCGAGGTCCGTGCGTCCGGTGCCAAGAACGCCGCGCTGCCGATCATGGCGGCGACCCTGCTGGCGGGCGCGGGAGAGTGCCTGCTGAGCAATGTCCCGCACCTGCGCGACATCACCACCACCATGGAGCTCCTCGGGCGCATGGGGGCGCACCTCACGGTGGACGAGCGCATGCGGATTCATGTGGACACCACCGAGGTCACGCACCATGAGGCGCCCTATGACCTGGTGAAGACCATGCGCGCCTCCATTCTGGTGCTGGGGCCGCTGCTCGCGCGCTTCGGGGACGCACAGGTGTCTCTGCCCGGCGGCTGTGCCATCGGTGCGCGCCCTGTGAATCTGCACATCGACGGCATGCGCGCCATGGGCGCAGACATCGTGGTCGAGAACGGCTATGTGCGCGCCCGGGCCGAGCGGCTGCGTGGGGCGCGCTACTGCATGGACATCGTCACCGTCACCGGCACCGAAAACCTGATGATGGCGGCCGCCCTGGCGGACGGGCGCACCATTCTGGAGAACGCCGCCCGCGAGCCCGAGGTGGAGGATCTGGCGCGCTTCCTGAACAAGATGGGCGCGCGCATCCAGGGCGCGGGTACCGACACCATCGTCATCGACGGCGTCGAGCGCCTCACCGGCTGTGAGTACAGCGTCCTGCCGGACCGTATCGAAACAGGCACCTATCTGGTGGCGGCGGCCATGACCGGCGGGCGGGTGCGCGTGCGCGAGACCCGCGCCGACCTGCTGGAGGCCGTGCTCGGCAAGCTGCGCGAATGCGGTGCGACGGTGACCACGGGCGAGAACTGGATCGAGGTGGACATGGCCGGCCGCCGCCCGCGCGCCGTGGACATCCACACCGCCCCGCATCCGGCTTTCCCGACGGACATGCAGGCGCAGTTCTGCGCCCTGAACAGCATCGCCGAGGGCGCCGGCATCATCACCGAGACCGTGTTCGAGAACCGCTTCATGCATGTGCTGGAGATGCAGCGCATGGGCGCCGACATCCGCATCGAGGGCAACACCGCCATCTGCCGCGGCGTGGACCGGCTGACGGCGGCGCCGGTGATGGCCACCGACTTGCGTGCATCCGCGAGCCTGGTACTGTCTGGCCTCGTGGCGGAGGGCGACACCCTGGTGGACCGCATCTACCACATCGACCGCGGCTACGATCACATCGAAGAGAAATTCTCAGCGCTCGGTGCCGTGATCCGTCGCGTCCATTCCTGAAGACCGTCCCGGATTCTCGGAGGCGGGCGGTCTTGCCCCGTACTCCGTGCTCCGTGCTCCGTACTTCCCAATGTCCGACACCCTGACCATCGCCCTGTCCAAAGGCCGCATCTTCGAGCAGGCCATGCCGCTGCTGGCGGCGGGGGGCATCCGCGCCGCGGAAGACCCGGAGAAGAGCCGCAAGCTCATCCTGGACACCCAGGATCCGCAGGTGAAGCTCGTCATCATCCGCGCCAGCGACGTCCCCACCTACGTGGAGTACGGTGCTGCGGACTTAGGGATAGCGGGCAAGGACGTGCTGCTGGAGCACGGCGGCGACGGGCTCTACGAGCCGCTCGATCTGCGCATCGCCCGCTGCCGTATGATGGTCGCGGGCAAGCCGGATGCGCCGCTCGACGGGCGCACCGACCGGCGCCGCCAGCGCATTGCCACCAAGTACGTGCGCTGCGCCGAGCGCCACTTCGCCGCCAAGGGCCAGCAGGTGGAGATCATCAAGCTCTACGGGTCCATGGAGCTGGCGCCGCTGGTGGGCCTTGCGGACCTGATCGTGGACCTGGTGGAAAGCGGCAACACCCTCAAGGCCAACGGCCTGGTGCCGCTGGAGCACATCTGCGACATCAGCTCGCGGCTGGTGGTCAACAAGGCCTCCTGGAAGATGAAGCATGCCCGTGTCACGGCGCTGCTGGAGGCGTTGCGCGGCGCCGTCGCCGAAAGCCAGGCTGCTTAGGCCGGCAGCCCACCGCCACCGCCACCGCCACCGCACAACGCACCGGAGCATCGCCATGCCCGACATCGCCCGCCTCAGCACTGCCGACGCCGACTTCGCCGCGCGCCTGGACGCCCTGCTGGCCTGGGAGTCCGTGTCCGACCGCGACGTGCAGCGCACGGTGGACGACATCATCGCCGCCGTGCGCAGCCGCGGCGACGCGGCGCTGATGGAATACACCGCCCGCTTCGATCGCTGGCAGCCGGAGCATGCCGCGGCGCTCGCCCTGCCGGCCGCGCGTCTGGCGCAGGCGGTGGAGCTGATTCCGGTGGCGCAGCGCGATGCACTCGCCGCCGCCGCCGCACGCGTCCGCGCCTATGCCGAGCATCAGAAGCTGCAGGACTGGAGCTATCGGGAGGCGGACGGCACCCTGCTGGGACAGAAGGTGACGCCGCTGGATCGGGTCGGGCTCTATGTCCCGGGGGGCAAGGCCGCCTATCCATCCTCGGTGCTCATGAATGCCATCCCGGCCAAGGTGGCGGGCGTGCCGGAGCTGGTGATGGTCGTCCCGACGCCGGATGGCGAGCTGAACGAGCTGGTGCTCGCCGCCGCGCACATCGCCGGCGTGGACAAGGCCTTCGCCGTCGGCGGCGCCCAGGCCGTGGCCGCTCTCGCCTACGGTACCGAGAGCGTGCCGGCCTGCGACAAGATCGTCGGCCCCGGCAACATCTACGTGGCCACCGCCAAGCGCGCCGTGTTCGGGCAGGTGGGCATCGACATGGTGGCCGGCCCCTCCGAGATCCTGATCCTCTGCGACGCCGCGACAGACCCCGACTGGATCGCCATGGACCTGTTCAGCCAGGCCGAGCACGACGAGGACGCCCAGGCCATGCTGGTGGCCTGGGACGCGGCCTATCTTGACCGGGTGGCCGCGAGCATCGACAGGCTGCTGCCGACGCTTGAGCGCTGGGAGATCATCGCCACCGCGCTGAAGGAGCGCGGCGCCTTGGTCCTCGCCCGGGACATGGACGACGCCGCGGCCGTGGCCAACCGCATCGCGCCGGAGCATCTGGAGCTGTCCGTCGAAGACCCTGAGGCACTCGCCGCGAAGATCCGCAACGCCGGCGCCATCTTCATGGGCCGCCACACCGCGGAAGCCCTGGGAGACTATTGCGCCGGGCCCAACCATGTGCTGCCCACCTCCGGCACCGCACGCTTCAGCTCGCCGCTGGGTGTCTACGACTTCCAGAAGCGCTCCAGCCTCATCATGGCCTCGCCCGCCGGCTCTGCGCAGCTGGCCAAGACCGCCTCGGTGCTGGCCCGTGGCGAGGGCCTCACGGCGCATGCGCGCTCGGCGGAGTATCGGAGTGAGTGACGAGTAACGACTTACGAGTAACGAGGCGCAAGTCGTGAGGGGCGAGGAGCGCGTATCGGGTTTTCGGCGTTGGTGTCGCCCCTCGAACCTCGACCGTCGCCCGCAGGCAGCCCCCAAGACGGGGAGGCGTAGTGATGAATGTATCCGCCGCTGAGCTGATTCGCGACGACATCCGGGCGCTTCACGCGTACCACGTCCCCGACAGCACCGGGCTCATCAAGCTCGACGCCATGGAGAACCCCTATCCATGGCCCGAAGCGCTGCGGGAGGACTGGCTCGCGACCCTGCGGCAGGCGGATCTGAATCGCTACCCGGACCCCCAGGGCCGCGACCTGCAACAGGCCCTGCGCGAGGCCATGGGCATCCGTGCGGATATGGCGCTCCTGCTCGGCAACGGCTCCGACGAGCTGATCCAGATGCTGGCGCTGGCCGTCGCCGCGCCCGGCCGCAAGCTGCTGTCGCTGGACCCGGGCTTCGTCATGTACCGGATGATCGCGCTCTTTGCGGGCCTGGAGTATATCGGTGTGCCATTGCGGGAGCTCGACTTCGCGCTGGACCTGGATGCCACCCTGGCGGCCATCGAGCGCGAGCAGCCGGCGCTCACCTTCATCGCCTATCCGAACAACCCCACCGGCAACCTCTTCGACGCCGGCGCCATCGAGCGGATCATCCAGGCCAGCCCGGGCCTGGTGATCGTGGACGAGGCCTATGCCCCCTTCACGGACCGGAGCTTCCTCGCCCGTCTGGGCGATTGGCCGAACCTGTTGGTGATGCGCACCGTCTCCAAAATGGGCCTCGCCGGGCTGCGTCTGGGCTACCTGGCGGGCCCGGCCGAGTGGCTCGCCGAGATCGACAAGGTGCGTCTGCCCTACAACGTCAACGTGCTGACGCAGGCGAGCACCGCCTTCGCGCTCCGCCACCACGCCGCCTGGGACGGGCAGACCGCGGCCATCCGCAGTGAGCGCGGGAAGCTTTTCGACGCCCTCGCCGCGCTCGACGGTATCACGCCCTATCCAAGCGAGGCCAACTTCATCCTGGTGCGCACCGACCCCGGCCGGGCCGCCGCCGTCTTCCAGGGTCTGCTCGACCGTGGGGTGCTCATCAAGAAGCTCGACGGCGCCCACCCGTTGCTCGCCGACTGCCTGCGTATCACCGTCGGCACGCCGGAGGAGAATGCCGCGCTGCTGTCCGCCCTGGAGGCGGCTTTGTACACGTATTGAGCTCGTCCCGCCCAGTGTTATACTGCACAGAGACGACCCGGCTACGTGCATCACCATGGCCCTCGCCGACGAAGACATCCAGTTCATCAAAGATCACCTTGCCGCATGGCTCGCCGAGCAGTCCCTCGGCAAGCCACCAGCGGTGTACGAGATCGAGCTGCGCGAGCGCATGGTGCGGGTCGAAGAGGACCTCAAGCGCCAGCGGGAGCGGATCGAGGGTCTCTCGGTGCAGATGGACAGCCGCTTCGAGCAACAGCAGCAGCGCTTCGATCAGCGCTTTGATCAACTGGAGCAGCGCTTCGAGCAACGCTTCGAGCAGATGGACCGACGCTTCGAGCAGGTCGACAAGCGTTTCGAGCAGGTGGACAAGCGCTTCGAGCAGATGGACAAGCGCTTCGAGCAGGTGGACAAGCGCATGGACGATCAGGCGAAGCGGATGGACAGGTTCATGGTCTGGACCTTCAGTACCGTCATGGCCGCTGCGGGTCTCGTCATTGCGACCGTGAAGCTGTTTCCGCCTTAGGACCGCACAGGGCGGAGCGCGCGTGCCGCCGTCAGCGCGACGGGCCAAATCCCGGCGGCCGTGGAAACAACACGGGTGTGCGCGCCTTGTAAGCCTGATAGTCCGGATCATCCCCCCAGCGCTCATCGGCGCGCGACTCCAGCATGGGTATGCCGCTGACCCGTGTGAGCAGGAAATAGACGAACAGCGGCGAGATCAGCGTCACATGCTGCCAGCCGGACAGCGCCGGCAGCGCAATCAACGCAACCCCCACCCAAAGCGTGATCTCGCCAAAATAATTCGGATGCCGGGACCAGGCCCAGAGCCCGGACTGGATGAAGCGGCCTTTGTTCGCGGGCTCGTTGCGGAACGCCTGCTTTTGCGCATCCGCCACGGCCTCGATGCCGAAGCCGATGAGCCACAGGGCCAGTCCCAACCAGCCGATGAGGCCGAATGGCGGCGTAGACGCCGCGGTCATCGCCGCCAGCGCGGCACCCAGCGTCAGAAACACCCACAACCCCTGAAGCGTCCAGGCCATCAGGAAGCGGATGAAGGATGGCTTGATGTCGTCGAAGCGGGTGTCCGCGCCGGCCTTCTGAATGCGGCGGAACAGGAAGGTCCCGAGGCGTGCGGCCCAGATGCAAACCAGCACAGTCAGCAGCAGGGACCGCGCATCGAAGCGCCCCGCCAGCAGCAGCGTGCCGATGACCACCGTCAGGTAGGTTGCACTGCCCGTGATGTCGTACCACTGCTCCGTCTGCGCCCGATAGGACGGCACGAACACCACCCACTGGATCACGAAGGCCACCACGGCGGCCAGCGCGAACAGCGGCACCCCGCCCAGGTCGAGCCCGCCCTGGCTGCCCGCCCAGGCGACGCCGGCGGCCACCAGCAGGGCCGCCAGGATGGCAACCAGGGCTTCGATGATCGGGTTCTTCATGATGGGCAGCTCTTTAGGACGGGCCTGTGCGGCGCGGAATCAGGTTGCGGCAGTTCGACCAGACGGCGTCGGCAGTCTCGACCGAATCATCGAGGTCGTGGCGGCAGACGCGCCAGACAACCGCTCAGCCCTCGTGCACCACTCGCCCCGCCAGCAGCGTCCAGCGGACCCGTCCCGTCATCTGCACACCGCGCAGCGGCGTGTTCCTGCCGCGGCTCACCAGGGTGTCCTCGCCCACCAGCCAGCGCGCCTCCGGGTCGAAGATGCAGACATCGGCGACGGCGCCCTGCTGCAGCCGCCCCAGCGGCCGGTCGAGCACTGCGGCTGGGTTGCAGGTGACGCAGGCCAGCGCGTCGCCCAGATCCAACAGCCCGTCGTGCACCAGTCCGAGCACCAGCGGCAGCAGGGTTTCCAGCGCGGACATGCCGGGCGCTGTCTGCGGGAAGGGGTTCAGCTTGGCGTCCGGCTCGTGCGGCTGGTGGTCGGAGCAGATGCCGGTGATGTCACCGGCGGCGATGGCTGCGCGCAGGGCATCGCGGTCCGCGGCCGTGCGCAGCGGTGGGATCAGGTGGGCCTCGGCATTGAAGCCGGCGACGGCGTCCTCCGTGAGCCAGAGCTGATGGGCGGCGACATCCGCGCTCGCCGGTAAGCCGCGCGCGCGGGCCTCCGCCAGCATGGCCGTGGCCCGGGCCGTGGACAGGCCGCGGAAGTGCACCCGGGCGCCGGTCTGCTCGGCCAGCGCCAGGTCGCGGGCGACGCCGAGCACCTCCGCCGCCTCCGGAATGCCCGGGAGACCGAGCCGGGTGGCCACCAGCCCCTCGTGCACCAGGCCGCCCTCGCTCAGGTAGGCATCCGCCGGGTGCAGGAAGGTGCAGAGACCGTAGGTGGATGCGTACTCCAGCGCCCGGCGCAGCACCCGGGTGTTGCGCACGGGGCGGTCCGCATTGCTCATGACGGGGCAGCCGGCGAGCTTGAGCGCCGCCATCTCGCTGATCTGCTCGCCGTCCAGGCCGCGGGTGAGGGCGCCTGCCGGCAGCACCCGCGCGTGGCCGCGTTCTTCGGCCAGCTGGCGGATGAGCTGCGCCACCGCCGGCGTGTCGACGGGCGGCAGGGTATCGGGCGGGCAGCACAGCGTGGTGATGCCGGCGGCGGCGGCGGCGCGGGTCTCGCTCGCGATGGTGGCCTTGTGCTCCTGCCCGGGCTGGCGCAGCCGTGCGCTCAGGTCCACCAGGCCCGGGCAGACCACGAGTCCGGCGGCGTCGATCACCTGCACCGGCACGAAGCCCGCCGGCGCCTCCCCGAGGGCGGTGATGGCGCCGTCAGCCAGGTGCAGGTCCATGACCGCGTCGATGCCGGCGGCGGGGTCGATGACCCGGCCGCCGCGGATGCTGATGGGACGCGGACGCGTGCCCGCCGGGTCAGCCATCGCCCACCTCCGCCGGTGGCTGCTGCCCCGCGGCGCGCAGCCAGAGGTTCTGGGTGCCGATGCACATGGACATGACCGCCATGCGCACGGCGAGTCCGTTGCTCACCTGTTCCAGGATCACCGAGCGCTCGCCGTCGGCGACCCCGGAGTCCATTTCCACGCCCCGGTTGATGGGCCCCGGGTGCATGACGATGGCATCGGGGGCGGCCTGCGCCAGGCGCTTTTCGGTCAGCCCGAAGAGGTGGAAGTACTCGTGCTCGCTCGGCAGGAAGCCCCCGTCCATGCGCTCGTGCTGAAGCCGCAGCAGGATGATCACGTCCACGCCGCGCAGCCCCGCGCGCAGGTCGTGGAAGACGCGCACGCCGAGGGCCTCCTCCGCCCGCGCCGGGATCAGCGTACTGGGGCCGATGGCGCGAACCTCAGCGACGCCAAGGGTGTTCAGCGCCGTGATCTGCGAGCGGGCCACCCGGGAATGCAGCAGATCGCCGATGATGGCGACCTTGAGCCCCTCGAACCCCCCCTTGTGAGCGCGGATGGTGAACATGTCGAGCATCGCCTGGGTGGGGTGCGACGCGCAGCCGTCGCCGGCGTTGATGACGGCCACCGGCGGTGCCGCATGGCTGGCGATGAAGTGGGCGGCCCCGCTGTCGGCATGGCGCACGACGAACAGGTCCACGTGCATCGCCTCCAGATTGCGCAGGGTGTCCAGCAGGGTTTCGCCCTTGGCGGTGGCCGAGGTGCTGATGTTCAGGTTCAGCACGTCCGCGGACAGGCGCTTGGCCGCGAGCTCGAAGGTGGTGCGGGTGCGGGTGCTGGTCTCGAAGAAGAGGTTGGCGACGATCTTGCCACGGCACAGCGGCACCTTTTTGACGGCCTGCTGGGCGACGCCGAGGAAGCCCTCGGCGCGGTCGAGGATGTCCGTCAGCAGGGCGCGGTCCAGACCGTCGAGCGTGAGGAAGTGCTTGAGGTTGCCGTCCGTGTCCAGCTGCAGCGCGGCGGCCTGGGCCTGTTGGCTCGGGCTCGGCGGGATCATGGCCCGGCGGCCTCGGCGCTGCGGCCCGTGGGGGGGCTGCCGCGGTGGAGCGTGAGCGGGGCGGGGCCGGCGAGCTTCAGGTGCTCGCCCGGGGCGAGGTCCGCGTGCAGGCCGACCACGTTGGGCTCGATGGGCAGCTCGCGACCGCTGCGCTCGGCGAGCACCGCCAGCACCACGGATGCGGGGCGGCCGTAGTCGAAGAGCACGTTCAGCGCCGCGCGGATGGTGCGCCCGGACTGGAGCACGTCGTCCACCAGCACGATGTGACGGTCGTCCACCGCCACCGGCAGGTGCGACGGCTTCACACGCGGATGCATGCCGATGCGCGTGAAGTCGTCGCGGTAGAAGGAAATGTCGAGATGCCCAAGCGGCTCAGTGAGCCCGAGCAGCGCGTGCAGCCGCTCGGCCACCCAGACGCCGCCGGTGTGGATGCCGATCATCAGCGCCGGCGCCGTGCCGTGCGCCGCTGGCAGGTTGCCGAGCTCCTGCGCCATGCGGGTGATGGCGGCGTCCACGGCGGCGGCGTCGCAGTAGAGCGACGTGGCCGGGCCGGCGTCCGAGCGCCCGGCGGTTGGCGGTGTCGGGGGCTGTGATGGAGCGTCGGTCATGGGTGGCGCGCCTCGGTGAGCCAGGTCTCCAGGATCAGCTTGGCGGCATAGGCATCCAGTGCATCCGTTGCGCGCGCCCCGCCGCGTCTGCGCCCACCCGCGCCGCTGCCGAGGGCCCGCTCGGCGGCAATGGTGGTGAGCCGCTCGTCCACCAGGTGCACCGGCAGTTCGAAGCGCCCCTGAAGCTGGCGGGCGAAGCGCCGCACCGGCTCCGCAAGGGTTTCCTCCTCGGTGTCGTCCATGTTGTGCGGCAGGCCCAGCACTGCGGCCTGCGGGTGCCACTCGCGGATCAGCGCCTCGATGGCCGCCCAGTCCGGCTTGCCGCCGCGATGGCGCAGCGTGGTGAGCGGGCTCGCCGTGGCGGTGATGGTCTGGCCCACGGCGACGCCGATCTTGCGGGTGCCGAAATCGAACCCGAGCAGCGTGGCCAAGACATCCAGCCGCGCTCAGCGCGGGGCAACGCGGCCGCTGTCGCCAGGCCGCCCAGCTCCAAGCGCCGCAACCCGGGAGCCTGCCTCAGGCATGACCCGCCTCGCCGCTCAGCAGGTTCAGGTCGATGCCGAGCAGCTGGGCGGCGGCGAGCCAGCGCTCGCCCGGTGGCCGGGAAAAGATGATGTCCGCGTCCGCCGGACCGCTCAGCCAGGCATTGGCGCTCAGCTCCTCCTCCAGCTGCCCGCCGCCCCAGCCGGCATAGCCCAGGGCCACCAGCCGCCGCGCCGGCCCCTCGCCCCCGGCGATGGCCTCCAGCACGTCCTTGGAGGTGGTCACGTGGATGTCGGGCGTGACCCTGAGCGTGGAGTCGAACTCCTCGGGCCCGGAGTGGATCACGAAGCCGCGGTCGGTCTGCACCGGACCGCCCAGGAACACCTGGGTGTCGGCGACGCCGAGAACGGCGGGCTCGATGTCCAGCTGATCCAGCACCTCGCCGAGCTTGATGTCCATGGGTCGGTTGATGACGATACCCATGGCCCCCTGCTCGCTGTGCTCGCAGACATAGGTGACCGTGCGCGAGAAGTTCGGGTCCTTCAGGCCCGGCATCGCGATCAGGAAGTGGTTGGTCAGGGAGGTGGTGACGCTCATGCGCCTAGTATCCCGGGGCGCCCGCCCGCTGGCAAGCGTGCCCGTGGGCTGGATGACACCCGACGGCGGCGGGCGGTCAATCCTTCCAGCCCAGCTGGTGGTTGCGCTGGAATTGCCAGACGCGGGTGATGTCGAGCACGTCCGTCTCCGCTTTGATGTCCGCCGGGAAGGGCGCAAAGGGCGCCGCCAGCTGGACGATGCGCACCGCCGCCTGGTCCAGTACCGCGTGCCCGGAGGAGCGCACCACCCGCACGCCTTCCAGCGAGCCGTCGGCGCGCACGGCCACGTGCAGGATCAGGCTGCCGAACAGCGCCTTCTCTTTCGCCTCCTGCGGATAGTTCAGGTTACCGATGCGCTCCACCTTGCGCCGCCAGGCTTCCATGTAGGAGGCGTAGCGGTACTCCCTGGTGCTGGTGCTGATGGCCTTGCGCCGCTGGCGGCCGGCGGCCCGGGCGTTGCGGGCGTCGATGCGGGCGTTGATGGCGGCGATCTCGTCGCCCTGGCTGGCGAAGATGGCACTTGCGTCCGGGGCGCTCGCCGGCGCCGGCGCCGGGGATGACAGCTCGGGCAGCGGCACCTCGGCGCCGAGACCGGTCACGATGCCGGCCATGGCCGCGGGACTCGTATCCAGCAGCCGGCGGGTGCGTGCGGTGGCCGGCGGCGACTCGGCGCCTGCGGTCTCCGGGCCTGTCTGCGGTGCCGCGTCCGCTGCCGACGGCTGTGCGGCCGGCGGCGTCTCGGAGACCTCTCGGGGCGGCTGCTCGGATAGGGCCGGGGCTGCCGCCCCCGGGCTCTGCTGCGGCGGCGCGTCCTCGGCACTGCCGGCGTCCAGCTCCGGCAGCGGCATGCGGGTCTCGCCGGCTCGGTCCACCTGCGCGCGCACGGACCCCGGCAGGGGCTCCCCGGCAATCCGCGCCGGCTGCTCGACGGTCATGACCTCCAGCGTGCGCACGGGAGGGGGCGCCGGCTCCGGCAGCTCGAAGCCGATGCCGAGCAGCAACAGCAGGTGCACAGTGATGGCCGCGGCCAGGGCCAGCGGCATGGGACCGCGCAGCGCGCCGGCCGTCCCGCCCCTGTGACCAAACGCCATGCTTGGTGCGGGGCTGTGCATGGCGGACTCAGGCGTCAGGGTCGCCCGCGTCGGCGGGGGCTGCGACGGGCCGGGTCAGGGCCACGTCCGTGCGCTCGTCGAGCAGCTCCAGGCGCTCCGCCATGGCCGGGGTCATGTGCACGGTGCCGGCATCATCGATGAGCAGCACGTGCCGCAGGTCGAGCCTTGCGGCGATGTCCCGCCAGCCTGCGAGGCCCGCGACCATGAGGGCGTCCGCGGCGGCATCGGCGACGGCGGCGGGGCCTTCGTGGAGGACGGTCACCGCCTGCAGGCCCTCGGCGGGCCGGCCGGTGCGCGGGTCGATCACATCGTGATAGGTCTGCCCCTCGTAGATGAAGTTGCGCGCATGGACGCTGCTGGTGAACACGGCGGCATCCCCCACCACGTCGATGATCCCGAGCACGCCGGCACCGCTGCCGCGGCGCACCGGTACCCGCCAGGGCCGCCCGGCCCGGTCGCCGATGATACGTACGTCGTCGCTGCGGTTCAGCATGGCATGGCGGATGCCGCGGTCGCGCAGGTTGGCCATGGCGAGGTCCATGGCATAGCCGACGATGATGCCGTCGAAGTCGAGCCGCACCGCTGGGTTGTCGCTCTGCAGCATGATGCCGTCGAGGTACAGGTCCGCCATGGTGGGCGCGCGTGCCACCAGGCGCTCGATGGCGGCCTCCGGCGGCGGTGGGCGGCACTCCGGCTCCTGCATGTGGAAGCCCCACAGCCGCAACAGATGGCCGATGGCGGGGTTGAACAGGTTGTCCGTCTCGTACGCCAGTGCCTGGCTGCGGCGCAGCAGCGGCAGCAGCGACGGCGGTGCCGCGAAGGGCTCGCCCGTGGGCAGCAGCTCGTTGACCCGGGTCATGGGGCCGGGCGCCCAGGCGTCTGCGGCGCGCTCCAGGAACAGAAAGTCCTCTTCCACCTCGGCGGATGCGGCCCGGGCCTCTTCCTTCAGCTTGCCGACGATGCTCAGGTCCACCGCCGCGTCGAAGGCGACGAACTGCGTGGTGTACACGGGTGTCTCGGCGCCGCGGCAGGCCGCCAGCAGGGCCGCGGCCGCCAGGGCCGGCAGCAGACCGGCCCGGGTCGGTCGGCGCATCTGCGGCGTTGCCGGGCGGGGGCGGGGCCGGGTGCGCGGGCCGTCAGCGCGCACCGAGCTTGGCCTCGATGCCGGTCATCAGGTCGCCGGCGATGTCCGTGCCATAGGCGCGGTCGATCTCACGGATGCAGGTGGGGCTGGTGATGTTCACTTCGGTCAGCCAGTTGCCGATGACGTCGAGCCCGGCGAAAAGGACGCCGCGGGCGCGCAGCTCCGGACCTACGCGGGCGGCGATCTCGCGCTCGCGGGCGTTGATGGGGGCGGGCTCGGCGCGGGCGCCGGCGGCGAGGTTGCCCCGGGCGTCGTCTCCCGAAGGGATGCGCGCCAGCACATGCGGCACCGGTGCGCCGTCCACCATCAGCACGCGCCGGTCGCCCTGGGCGATTTCGGGGATGAAGCGCTGGGCCATGCAGAAACGCTGCCCATGGTCCGTCAGGGTCTCGATGATGACGCCGGTGTTCGGGTCGCCGCTGCGTACCCGGAAGATGGAGCGCCCGCCCATGGCGTCCAGGGGCTTCAGCACGGTGTCGCCATGCCCGGCGATGAACTCCCGCAGCACTGCGGCGCTGCGGGTGACGGTGAGCGGCGGTGCGCAGTCCGGAAAATGCGCGGCGAACACCTTCTCGTTGGCGTCGCGCAGGGTGCGTGGGTCGTTCACCACCAGGCAGCCGTCGGCGGCGGCGAGCTCCAGCAGGTAGGTGCCGTAGACATACTCCATGTCGAACGGCGGGTCCTTGCGCATCAGCACCGTGTCCAGCGTGCCCAGGGGCCGCCGCTCGGGGTCGCCGAGCCTGAACCAGCCTGCGGGGTCGTCGGTGACGCTCAAGGGACGCATCTGCGCCTGCGCCTTGCCGGCGAGCAGGCACAGGTCGCCCAGCTCCATGTACCACAGGGACCAACCCCGCCGCTGGGCCGCCAGCAACATCGCGAAGGTGCTGTCCTTCGCGATCTTGATGGAGCCGATGGGGTCCATGACGACGCCGATGTCTCGTTTCATGCGCCAATCTTACCCCAAGCGCGGGGGTGACTCAGCCGGCACGGTGATCCGCCGACAGGCGCTGACCACGTCGTCCGCCGCATGCATGGGCCGGCGCGTTGCGGCCTGCGCCGGCCCTTGCTAAGGTCGGCCAGCGAGCCTGGGGCTTTCCCCGATGTCGCAGCCCTGGGCGCCGGTTTCCGGTGTCGCGGTGTCACCTGGGGATCGCATCGGGTTGGGGCCTTGGGTCGCTGACTGTTGCCGAGCGCAAGACCGGCTCCCGTGTTGCACGCGTCGCCGTCGGCACCTTACCAGCGGGCGTACTTGCGCGCGCCGCATCGACAGGGGGCATACGCATTCCAAGCTGCGAGCCTTATCCGTGATGGAAAACAACAGCGGTGCAGCGGCGCAGGCACTCGGCGCACGCCTGCGCGACCTGGAGCAGCGCGGCGGCGCCCGGACCACGGCGCTGCGGGCCGCGGACGCGCCGCCGGCCCGTCAGCACGGGCTCTTGTTCCGGCTGGCGAGCCACCAGCTGCTGACGCCCGTCGAGCGCCTGCTCGGCGTCTGGCCCCTGCCGCGCAGTCTGACCACGGTGCCGGGCACGGCGCGCTGGGTGCTCGGGGTGGCGAGTCATGCCGGCGAGCTGTTGCCCATCTACGATCTGCGCGGCCTGCTGCTGGCGGACTATGAGGGTATCCAGCGCCGCGGCATCGCACTGGTGGTGCCGGGCGCGAGCCAGCCCTTCGGCGTTGTCGTGGACGCGGTCATCGGCCTCAGGCGCACGCTGCTGCGGGAGACCGCGGTGATGCAGGCGGCGGACGGACTGCCGCTCGCGGACCTGATCACCGGGACCAGCGACTGTGCGCAGGGCGAGGTCCCCGTCATCGACCTGGCCGCGGTGGAGCGGCTGCCCGCGTTTATCAGCGGCGCGCTCGGCGTATCCGCGGTGGCACCGCTGCGCACACCCGCGGCCGGGCGCGCGCCCCGGGACCTGGCTCACCGGGCATGAGCACCGGCACGCGCAACCGGGCGGGGCGCGCCCCCGCCGCGGTCATCGATTCCCTGAAAGAGCGTGGCGCCGCGGCGACCCACTGGCCGCAGCGCATCACGACCGTGCTGCTCGCCGTCGCCATGCTGGCGGCGCTGGGCCTGGCCTTCGCGAGCCTGCTGGACCACGGTCGCCGCGCCGAGCAGAGCGAGCGCTATCTGCGCCAGGTGTCGGAGGAGCGGCTGCTGGCCCGCCACCTCTCAGACGCCGCCGCCGCCGCCGTGCGTGGCGAGGCACCCGCCTTCGAGCGCCTGCGCGAGGCCCGGGAGCGGCTCCAGGCACTGCATCAAGCCACCCTGACGCTGGAAGCCGGTGTCCTCGACAGTGCGGGCAGCGGGGACGGTCGCCGCCTGGCCGCAGCAGCGGATGCCGCCCGGCGGCGGCTCAGTACCCATGCCGACCGCGTTCTGAGCGCGCGCGAAGCGCTGCTCGACTTCTACGCCCGTGCGCGCTCCATCCGCACGCAGCTCTGTGAGCTGCGCACCGCCGCGCGCGACATCGCCGAGCTGCTCGTGACCGTGGCGGCCCCTGCCCAGCGGGTGCTGGACGCCGGGCTGCAGGTGGCGCGGGTACAGCGCATGCGCACCGCGCTCCAGGACGTGCAGCGCGGCGGCGATGCCACCGAGGGCGCCGTGGACCAGGGCACCGCCGCGGCGGACGAGTTCGAAGTGGCGCTGGATGCCCTGCGCCGCGTGCCGCCGGCTCCGGGCGCACCCCAGGCGGCGGATCTGGCCGAGACCCTGGACAGCGCCTGGCGACTGTACCGCGCCATGCGTGCGGATGCAGACCGCCTGGTGGCATCGCTGCCGCAGGTGCGCCCGGCGCTGGCTGCTGCCGCTGCCAGCGTGGAGGATGCGCAGCGCCTGGAAGAGTCACTGGACGAGATCATCCTCGGCCTGCGCGGCGAGAGCGGCTGGGCGAGCTTGACGGGCCTTGACTCCGGTGCCGATTCCGCGCTCCTGTTCGCGGCCTTGGCCCTCGTGTTCCTGGGCCTGCTCGGGCTCCAGCAGCTGGTGCGCTCGCGGCGGCGGGCCAAAGCCTCGCAGGCACAGAATCTGACCAACCGCCACGCCATCGAGCGCCTCCTGGAGGAGATGAGCGGCCTCGCCGACGGCGACCTCACCGTGGAGGCCAAGGTCACCTCCGACGTCACCGGCGCCATCGCCGACACCGTCAACTACGTGGTCACGGCGCTGCGCGAGCTGGTGACCACCATCAAGGACACCTCGGCCCGCGTGGACGACTCCGCCCAGCGCACCCGCGGCATCGCCAAGCAGCTCGCCGAGGGCAGCGACGCCCAGGCACGGCAGATCGCGCAGGCGAGCGATGCCATCAGCTCCATGACCGGCGCCATCGACAGCATCGCCCGCGACGCCGCCGAGTCCGCCGCCGTCGCCAACCGCTCCGTGGACGTGGCCGGCCGCGGCGCGCAGGCGGTGCGCGACACCATCACCGGCATGCACGAGATCCGCGGGCGCATCCAGGAGACCTCCAAGCGCATCCGCCGCCTGGGCGACAGCTCCCAGGAGATCGGCGAGATGGTGGAGCTCATCGACGACATCGCCGACCAGACCAACATCCTGGCGCTCAACGCCGCCATGCAGGCGGCCATGGCCGGCGAGGCGGGCCGCGGCTTCGCGGTGGTGGCGGACGAGGGGCAGCGCCTCGCCGAGCGCTCCGGCAACGCCACCAAGCAGATCGACGCCATCGTGCGCACCATCCGCCGCGACACCAACGAGGCCGTGCGCTCCATGGAAGCGAGCATGAGCGGCGTGGACAGCGGCGCCAACGTCGCCGAGAACGCCGGCAGCGCGCTGAAGGAGATCGAGAACGTCTCCAACTACATCGCCGAGCTCACCCGGCGCATCGCCGACTCCGCCGGCCACGAATCCCGCGAGGCCGCCAAGGTCAACGAGACCGTCAAGTCCATCCAGCGCATCACCCAGGAGAACACCCGCGGCACCCGCTCCACCGCCGAGGCCGTGGAGGCCCTCGCCGCGCTGGCGGTGGAGCTGCGCCATTCCGTGGCCGGGTTCAAGCTGCCCGCGGGCAACAACTGACTCAAGCCGCCTCGCTCGCCACAGAACTGACCGCGGAGCAAACCAGGATGCAGCGACTCATCGACGGCATCGACCGTGAAGTGCGAAGCCTGCCGCCCGAGGCACAGCAAGAGGTGCTCGACTTCATCAGCCAGTTGCGACACAAGTACCGAAACGCCAGCCAATCCGCCTGGCTGGAGCAGGCATGGGGTCCACTAAAGACATGGAGTCCGGCGAGCGGTTCTTCTGGGAGCACTGCGGCATGTTGCACGTGCCGAGCTACCGGCGCCGATGGGAGGAGAAGTTGGAGTGGTACGGTTCGCACGACATCCTGCCGCAGGAGGACGGCGGCGGCGGGAACGGCACGCTGCTCGTGACGCGTGACGAGGCGAACGGCAGCATCGACTCGGCAAAGATCGACGGCCTGATTTCCAACGTGCTTGCGCCGTAGCCATGGACGCGGAGCCGGCAACGCCGAACGCTCGGCTGCATTACTTCGTCGACGAGGCCGGCGACCCGACCTTGTTCAACCGGAAGGGCCGCGTCATCGTCGGCGACGACGGCTGCTCGCGCTACTTCATCCTGGGCAAGCTGGACATCGAGGACCCGATTGCGCTGGGGCACGAGTTGGCCTCGCTGCGCGCGGAACTGCTTGCCGACCCTTGGTTCAAGAAGGTGCCGTCGATGCAGCCGGATGCGCGCAAGACGGCGCTGGCCTTTCACGCGAAGGACGATGTCGCGGAGGTTCGCCGGGAAGTCTACCGAGTCCTACTGAAGGCCAGAGTACGTTTCTACGCTGTGGTTCGTAACAAGATGGACTTGGCGAGTTACGTGCAGCAGCAGAACGCCCGCGATCCGCGATACCGATACAAACAGAATGAGCAGTACGACCTTCTGGTTCGCGAGCTGTTCGGCAAGCTCCACCACATGGCGGACGATGTGCGGATCTGCTTCGCCAAACGCGGCACCAAGCCGCGCAACGACGCCTTCCGCCGGTCCTTGGAGCAAGCAGGAGAGGCATTCGCCCGCGGCTTCGGCTTCCAACATCCCGCGGTGAACGAGGTGATGTCCAGCACGCCCCAGCATTGCCCAGGCTTGCAAGCAGCAGATTACTACCTCTGGGCCCTACAGCGATTCTACGAGCGACGCGAGGATCGCTTCCTGGAACTGATCTGGCCGCAGGTGGGCGAGATCCACGATCTCGACCGGCTCGATCAGGGGCGCCGTGGCGTGTTTTACACAAAACAAAAGCCGCTCACGCTGGCGGCTTTTGGGGAGGAAGAGGGGCCGGGGGTATAGGGGCCGCGGGCAGGTCCGCGACCCACACGGCATGGAGCCGAATTTCTTCCCCGACGCTACCAAGAATATGTTCGGAAACCGCACAGGTCAAGGTGACGCATGACAAACCGCGTCCGCAGCATCCTGGAGCAACTGGAGCAGACCCGCGAGGACCTGCTGGCCCTGTCCGACGACATCTGGCTCAGCATCGACCACAACGACGGCGACGCGTTGGATGCCGGCGTCGAGTTCAAGCGCCGCTACAACGCCAAGATGGCGGAGCTCGACACCCTGGCGAGCGAGCTGTCCGGGCTGGTGCAGGAGTTCACGGCGGTCAAGCTCGACGACGCCGAGAACGGCGGCGCCCAGACCCCACAGGCGCGCGACCGAGTGGTGCGCGACCTGGACCAGCGCGAGCCCCACGGCATCGACGAGGACTTCACCTTCAAGCGCCCCTACGGCTTCCGGCTCGGCGACAACGCCAAGTCGGACATCAAGTCCTGGCGGCGGCTGTTCGAGCTGGTGTGCTTCCAACTCGCCGCGGAGCATCCGGAGCGCTTCGCGACGCTCCCCGACGAGCCCAGGTTCACCAGCAGCCGCGGCCGACCCTACATGGCCCGCGACCCGCAGGCGGTGCGCATGCCCGTCGCGCTGCCGTCCGGCGTTTACGCGGAAGCGCACATGTCCGCCAACGGCCTGCGCGACCAGATCAGGGCCCTGCTCGACACCTTCGGCATCGACCATGGGACTCTGCGCATCTACCTGCGGCAGGATCGAGATGCCGAAGCCAACCTGACCTGAGCCCGCCGTGGAGACCCCGTCAATGGACCGGCTTGCACTGATCACACCGCCCGGGTCGTCGCCCAGCACGCCCAAGGCGCCGCTGCGCGTCATCGGCATCGACCGTTGCGGAGCGCCTGCTCGGGCGCTACTGCTCCTGCACCGACGCGCAGCAGAACCCAAAGGGGCTGGGAGATCGTCCAGCGCCAGCGGGCAGTCCGCACGGTGCGCGTCGGCGAGGTGGAGCTGTTTCCGTACCCATGCCGGCTGAGCAGACTCACCCCGCTCAACCCAACCCAGGTCGCCATTGAGCGGCCCAACCAGCCCCGGCGCCTGCCCGGGTTTGCCGCGGTGGGGGACGCCGTTGCGGCCGCACACGCGGCGAGGCAGCGGCGTGCAGCCGCCGCCGGATGCCGTCCTCACCAGGTCGCGAGCACCGCCATGCCCAGCAGGTAGAGCGCCAGCACCGCGGCGCTCTCGAAGCCGATGTTGGCGACGCCTTTGCGCTCGCGCCGGATCAGGCCCATCAGCAGGAAGGCGGTGAGCAGGAGGGTGAGGGCGATGACGAACAGCGGCTGGTTGCCGATGGCGTGGTAGATGGAGCCCTCGCGGTAGGCCACGTCGGCGGCCACCAGGAAGAGCACGTCGAAGGTGTTGCCGCCGATGATGCCGCCGACGGCAAGGGTGAGGGCACCCTGGCGCACGGCGGCGAGCGTGGTCACCAGCTCCGGCAGCGAAGTGGCCACGGCGGTGAACAGGGTGCCCACCAGCGTCTCCGACAGGCCCGTGTGCCGCACCAGTGCGATGCCCGAGATGCCCACCACCCAGCCGGCCACACCCACCACGGCGGCGCTGAGCAGGAAGGCCGTCCAGATGCGCCAGGTGGGTGCGCCGCCGTCGGCGTCCTGGTCGGGGTGGTCCTCCCAGGTGTCCTGGGTGCGCACCGGCTTCCAGCCCGGTGCGTCCCGCGTGCGGGAGGCGAGCCTGAGCCCAAAGGCGTAGATGCCGAGCACCAGCGGCGAGACCGGATGCACGCCGAAGACGGCGACTTCGGGACCCGTCGCCGCCAGCAGTGCCAGCGACAGCAGGGCCACCAGCAGGGCGCCGTTGATCATGTTGGTGACGGACGCCGCCGCATGCTCCAGGTTGGCGCGCCGATAGGCGATGTCCGCCAGCACCAGAAAGGCCGTCTGCGCGGCGATGCCGCCCACGGCGTTGCCCACCGCGAGCTCCGCACGGCCGGCGGCGGCGGTGGTGATGGACGCGATGCTGCCGGGCAGGGAGGTCATGGCGCCCAGCAGCACGGCGCCGAAGACGGCCTCGCCGAGCCCGGTGAGGTCGGCGAGCCGGTCCGCGAGCCGCGTCAGGCGCGCGCCCACCAGCGCGATCACCAGCGTGCTGGCGCCGAACAGCAAGAGCGTCAGCGGCAGCGATAACTGTTCCGGTTGCATCGGCTGGCTCCCCCGGGGCGCGGCTGCGGGCTCGGTTCAGGATGGGCCGGGGGCGTCAGGTGGCGGCGACCGCGGTCGGCGCCGCCGCGGCACCGCCGGGCGGCCGGGCCATGGTCAAGGCGCCGGGCTTGGTCGATCTTCAGCGCATCCACCAGTGTCCATGGCGCCAACAGGTGGCTGCACAGGCCGTGCCCGGTGATGGACGGGTCTGCCATCGCCGCAGAATCGGCCGCGAGCCCGATGCGCCGTGCGCCGCCAGTGGGGCATATCCCCGGGTCCGGCAGGGTACCGGCGGGGCAAATGCCCCGGTCGCAGCCGCCGCACGCGCGTCGCTGCGGCTGCGGAGCCGGGCATGGGGCTTGCTGCTGCTGACGCGCCGACGATGTTGCGCGCGGGTGACGAGCAAGGTCAGCCTCCCTGGGGGCGCCGACTTCCAGTCGGCGCGAGCAGGCGCTTCGGCTCGCCGCTGCGCGCTTCGACATGCGGCGTCAGTAAGCGCTGCTGCCCCCGCGCAGGCGCCGCCGCAGGCCACCGAGGGCCGCTTGGCCGAGCAGGATGGCGGTAACGCCCACCAGCAGCCAAAGGGCGTTGCCCTGGAACAGGGACTCGCCCACCAGCACCAGACCGGCGCCCACCAGCGCCTGCACCGGTGCCCCGACGAGCATGTAGGGCAGGAAGCGGGCACCGCCCAGCGTGAGCAGCCAGCTCTGCATGAGCCAGGGCAGGGGGGAGGCCCGCAGCAGCACAATGGCGCGCCACTCGGCGCCCGCCGTGAGCTGCGGCAGCGGATAGCCGCGCCGGTGCAGGAGCCGGTCGATGGGCCGCGACAGGAGCCGGGCGCTGACATAAGACAGCGCCATGTTGGCGGTCATGCAGGCGAGTGCCACCGCGAGCGCCAGCATCGGCTTCGGAAACACGGCGCTCACCGTGAGATAGAACAGCGTAATCGGGAAACCCAATGCCGGCAGCAGCACAAACGCGAGCACGAAGGCCCAACGCGGAATGGTCCGCAGCCAATCCGGCACCTCTGCGATGGAGAGCCCGGGGAAGCCCCCGCCGGTGTCGGCACTCGCGAGCGCGGGCAGCACCGCCACGAGCACCCAGACCAGTGCCACCAGTGCCCGCCGCATCGCTCGCGCACGGGCCCTTCGACAGCGCGGGTGCGCGCAGGCGGAATCCGGCAAGGGCAGGGGTGCAGACATGGCCTTGGGAGTTGGGCCGGCTCGCGCCGGACCCAAGCGCCAACCCCCGACCTGTGGCCTCAACGCCGAGCCCGGCCTGCACCATCACCGCGGCGGGGCGCCATGACAGCCTCTGACCCGCCGCCGGACGCCCGCCCTGTCCTGCCACGGCTGCGACACCTGCTGGCGGGGCTGCGCCACGCCGCCGCGCGCATCCGCCGCCCGCAGGTGGTGGGGCGCTGGTACCGCGGGCTGACCTACGTCTGGCACCTGCTGGTGTGGTCGCGCATCGCCGCCGGGCGCACCGGCGCCCTGCCCATCGAGCTGCCGCCGGCGGTGCTGCGCGGCAAGGGCATCACGCTGCCGCCGCCACATCTGGAGGCGGCAGGCCATCCGGACGCCCAGGCCATCAACGACGGCTTCGCGGAGGTCTACGCCCTGCTCTTCGCCAACCTTCAGCGGGCGGACCTGCTGTCCTCGACCCGCCATGCCATCCCGGGGCCGGCCTTTCGCGGCGTCTATCTCTGGGACTCCGCGTTCATCGCGCAGGTCTGGGGCTGGTGGGACCCGACCGTGGCCGCCGAGGTGCTGAACGCCGTGGTGGAGCTGCGCGACGGCGACCGGCTCCAGCACGTGGTGACGGAATTCCACGAGTCCCCCTACACCCAGCCGCCGCTCATCGCCTGGTCCCTGGCGCGCCTCGCAGAGCGGCTGCCGGCGCCCGCCGCCCGGGCCCTCGCCGGGCGCCACTTCGATGTCCTCTGCGCCTACCACGACTGGCTGAACCGCCACCGCCGGCTCGACAACGGCCTCTATGCCTGGGCGCACCCGTACGAGTCGGGCGTCGAGAACGCCCCGCGCTTCAGCAACACCGACGAGAGCGCGCTGCGCCGCACGACCCATATCGCTGCCGCCGACTTCAGCAGCTATGTGGTGCTGCAGCTGGAGGCCCTGGCGGGGCTCGCCGTGCTGAGCGGCCGGGGCGCCGCCGCCGACCACTACGCCGGCGAAGCGCAGCTGCTGCGCCGGCGCATCGATGCCCTGCTCTGGGACGAGCGCGACGGCCTCTACTACGACCGCGACGGCGCCGGCAGCCCGGTGCGGGTGGCCACCATCGCCGCCCTGCTGCCGCTCTGGGCCGGGGTGCCGGATGCCGCCCGCGCCGAGCGCCTGGTGGCACGCATCCTCGCCCCGGACGGCTTCGGCACCCGCATGCCGCTGCCGTCCGTGGCCCGCGGCGAGCCGCATTTCGAGCGCGACATGTGGCGCGGACCGGTGTGGCTGAATACGGCCTACGGCGTCATCCAGGGCCTGCTGCGCTACGGCCGCGAGCAGGCCGCCGCAGAGCTCGCTTGGCGGCTCTGCCTGGGCGTGTACCGGGTGTTCGCCGAGGAGCGGCGCATCTACGAGTTCTACGACCCGGACCACCATCACACGCGCCATCTCCACCGCAAGCGCGGCAACCGCTGGAAGGCCTTCACGCTGGGCACGGGTCCGCAGAAGGACTTCGTCGGCTGGACCGGGCTCGCCAACAACCTGCTGCTGGAGGTGGTGCTGGGGCTCGAGGCCCGCGCCGGGCGCCTGCGCCTGTGCCCGCGGCTGCCGCCGGCGGCGGCGGGCCTGCGGCTCAGCCTGCGGCTGCCGCGGCACGATGTGCGGCTCGGGCTGCAGGCCGACGCGGCCGGCACAGTCACCGGCAGTGTCACCCAGCGCGGGCGCAGCGCCGCATTCACCACGGCCCGCGGCAGCGCCGTGGACCTCACGGCCGTCCTCGACGGCGCCACCGAAGGCACCCTCCCATGCGCTTCTGCGACCTGACCCTGGCCTACACCGACACCAGCGGCGGCATCCGCACCTACATCGACCACAAGCGTCGGTACATCGCGGAGAGCACCGACCATGAGCATGTGCTGATCGTGCCGGGACAGCGCGACCAGGTGAGTCGCGCGGGCCCGCTCACCAAGATCGAGATCCAGAGCCCCGTCATCCCGGGCTGCCGGCCGTACCGGTTCTTCTGGCAGCCGGCGAAGATCCGTCACGCCCTGGAGCGCAGCGCACCGGACGTGGTGGAGCTCGGCAGCTTCTTCGTCTCGCCCTGGGCCGCGTTCCGCTACCGCGAGGAGTGCCATGGCGTGGCCCGGCCCTGCCTGGTGTCCGCCTACTTCCACACCGACGTGGCCGAGGCCTATGTCGGCGCACCGCTGCGGCACTTCCTGGCCGACGGCGTCGAGGAGATCAGCGACACCCTCGGCGGCTGGGGCCACAAGCTGAGCGACGCCATCGAGAGCGGCGCCGAGGCCACCTTCGGCCAGATCTTCCGCCGTTGCGACCTGACCTTCGCCGCCACCGACGCGCAGGCGGCGCGCATCCGCGAGTACGGCGTCGAGGGCACGCGCATCGTGCCCCTGGGCGTGGACCTGGAGCGCTATGCCCCGGAGCGGCGCAGCGCGGAATGGCGCCGCGACCATGGCATCGCCGACGCGGACCTGCTGCTCATCTACTGCGGGCGGCTCGACACCGAGAAGGACGTCATGCTGCTGGCGGATGCCTTCACCCGCCTGGTGCTCGCCGAGGACTGCCGCGCGCCCGCGTCGGCCGCCGATACCCCGCCCAGCCGCTGCCACCTCATGCTCATGGGCGAGGGGCCGCTGCACGAGCAGCTCGCCCGCCGCGCCGAGCAGGTCCCGCGCCTGCACCTGCCGGGGTACGAGTCCGACCGCGCCCGCCAGGCGACGGCGCTCGCCTCCGCCGACATCTATGTCACCGCGGGCCCGCACGAGACCTTCGGCCTCGCCGTGGTGGAGGCCCAGGCGGCGGGCCTGCCGGTGGTGGGCGTCGATTCCGGCGCGCTGCGCGAGCGCGTGGCACCGGGCACCGGCCGCCTCGGGCGCGTCGGGGACGCGGAGGCCTTTGCCGCCAACGTCCGTGCCGTGGCTGCCGAGCGCGCGGCCATGGGTGCCGCCGCGCGCGAGCATGTGGTGCGCGCCGGCTACGGCTGGGAGCGCACCTTCGAGCTGCTGCTCGGCATCTATGCCGATGCCTTCCGGAGCTAGTGTCTGCGCGGCTGCGACACCCCTGGGGTCAAACGATCACTTGCAGCGGCGGACTGACGTCCGTCTTTCCCAGGGTGTCGGCTGAAGTCGGCGTACCCGCGGGGCAGCGCCCGGGAGGCGTGGACAGCCGGCAGCCTTGTGCGCTTGAATGGGATTTGCCTGATGCCGGGGCTGCCCATGTATCCCTACCTCGCGGTCGATCAATTCCTTCAGACCCTGCTCGGCACCCGCGCCCTCGCCTCGGCGCTGGAGCTCGGCGTCATCGACGTGCTGGCGGATGAGGCGTCGAGCGCGCCGGCGCTGGCGGCGCGGCTTCGGCTCGACGGCAACGGCTGTCTGCTCCTCACCGAGCTGCTGCGGCATGCGGGCATGCTTGAGCAGCACGGCGACGCCCTCGCCCTGAGTGATGCATTCCGCGCCGCGCTCGCCTTCCGCGATCTCATGGAGGCCAAGATCGCCTTCAGCACCCTGCTGCTGCCGGACCTGGTGCAGGGGCTCACGGCGCTGGTGGCGGACCCGCCGGCCTTCCTGGCGCGCTCCCGCGCCCTCGCCCTCTTCCGTTATGACCGCGCGCTGGACACCGCGGCCGACAATCTGGCGGACACGGAGCGCTGGCTGCGCCTGACGACCGTGCTGACCCGCTACGAGGCCGCGCCGCTGCTGGACCGGCTGCCCCTTGGCGGGCACTTTCGGCTGCTGGACATCGGCGGCAACAGCGGTGAGCTGGCGCGGCAGGCGCTGGCGCGGCATCCGCAGCTCAGGGCCGTGGTGGCGGATCTGCCCGCGGTGTGCGCCCTCGGGCGCCGGCACCTGGCGCAGGCGCCGGAGCGTGCGCGCATCGAGTTTCTCGCCGGGGACGCGCTGACCGCTCCGCTGCCGACGGACTGCGACCTGGTGTGCTTCAAGTCCATGCTGCACGACTGGCCCGAGGCCCAGGCGCGCACCCTCCTGAGCCGGGCCGTCGCCGCGCTGCGCCCGGGGGGTCGCGTGGTGATCTTCGAGCGCCGGCGGCTTGAGCAGCTCGCCGCGCCGCCGGCCTTCGGGCAGCTGCCGGTGCTCTTGTTCGCGGGCTTCTATCGCACGGCGGACTTCTACGTGCAGACCCTGACCGGGCTCGGCCTGATGGGCATCGAGGCCGAGGTGGTGGAGCTGGACCTGCCCTTCATGCTCGTCACCGCGCACAAGCCCACCGCCGGCGCCGCAGCGCCGCATCGTCAAGGCTAGCGGGCACCGCCGCGGGAGCCGCTGCACGCCATGGCCGCCGAGCCCATCCAGCCGCTCACCGCGCCCTCAGCGGAGGCCTGGTCCCTGGCCGAACGGCTTTGGCCCCTGACCTCCGTGCTGTTGTGGGAGGCGTCCGTCAAGCTTCTGCCGGGGCAGGCGCTCACCCGCCGCTTCATGCTGACCCTGCACCCGCCGCGCAGGCCCCGGGCCAGCGCCGCCCTTGGCCGACTGCTCCTGGAGCTCGGGCTGCCGGCCGCCTTCGCCCAGGACCTGAAGGCCCGCCTTGGCGCCGCCTGCAGCCTGCATGTCGCCATCGAGGGCGAGGGTCCGCGCACCCTGCACAAGCTCTATCTGGAGCTGCCCCAGTCCGCTCGGTCCACCGCGGCGGATGCAGCCAACGGCGACGCCGGCCGCCTTGTGCACCTGGCGTACAAGTGGGACCCGCAGCACCCGGCGCGGCGCAGCATCGCCCAGTACCGCGACTGGTCTGCCGCCGACACCGCGACCCTGTGCGCGCGCATCGACAGCCTGCTCCCCGGCGCATCGCCGCCGGCGGACCTGCTGCGGGACGCCGCGCGCACCCTGGTGAGCCGCGCCGCGCAACGCCTGTCCGCCGCCGAGCTGATGCTCCTCGCCGTGACGGAGGGCGGCAACCAACGGCGGTCCTTCGACCTCGGCCTGTACGACGCCGAGCTGCCCGTGGGCGCCCTGCGCACGCCGCTGCTCGGTCTCGCACGCGGCTTCGATCTGCCGACTGGTGCCGCGGCGGCGCTGCTCGATGCCCTCGCCGACACGCCGCTCGGCCATTTCGCCGGCGGCATCGCCCGCGACGGCCGACCCTTCTGCACCCTGTTCTACGGCGCCGGTCGGCTGGCGCCGCCGGCCGCCGCCGGCGGGAGGTGATCGACATCATGACCTTGACACCGAGCTGGCTGGAGCCGAGTGCCCCCGGCGACCGCTACACCGACTTCTGCCTCTGGGACTATCCGCCGGCGGCACCCACGGCGGGCAAGCTGCGCAGCGTCAACCTGCTCTATGCGAGCTTCGCCGCCGCCGGCGTCGTCGAGCCGCTGCGGGCGCTCTGCCGCGCGGTGCAGCGGGCGCTCGGCCCCGGCAACACCGTCTGGGGCGTCAAGCTCGCCGACGGCCGGCTGTGCTGGGAGCTGTACGTCTACGACTACGCCCGCCAGCAGCGCCAGCGCGGCGTCGCCGAGATCCTCGGCGCGCTGGGGCCGGCTGCGGCCACCAAGCTGGCGGACCCGCGCCACCTGCCCTATTTCATGTGCTCCGTGGACCTCGATGCCGACCTTGTCCGCGGGCGCCGCGGCATCGATGCCCTGAGCCTCTATATCGGCACCCCCGGCAGCAGCGTCTCGGCGGGGCTCTGCTACGAGCTGACCGCGGCGGGTCTGAGCTTCCGGAATCTCTACTATTTCTTCAGTACCCGACGCCAACGGTCGGAAATCGAGCAGAAGGTCTTGGAGTCCGTGCACCTCGACCCGACGCTGTTGCGGATGGAGCAGGTGCTCCTGCCGGAGCTGATGGGCTGCGAGACCACCGTGGTGGCCAACAAGCGCGACAACGACGCCGTGTATTTCACCCGCCTCGGCATCGATGTACTGGTGGTCTTTCTGCGGCGCTTCGGCTTTCCCCCCGCGCTCACGGCCTTTGCCGAGCACCACCGCGCGCGGCTCGATCACCTGCGCTTCGACCTCGCCTTCGACTACCGCATGACCGGCGGGCGGCTGCAGGTGCCCAAGGTCAGCTTCTTCGGGTATCTGTGATGACGCCAGCCGAGCACCGCGCGCGCTTCGACCCCAAGCGCTACGCCTCCATCACCATGGAGTTCCGCTGCAACCTGCGCTGCGAGCACTGCATGATCGAGGGCACCATGGACCGGCTGCACCCCGGCCGCCGGCAGGACTTCGAGGCCCTGCTCGCGCGCAACCGCGCCGAGCGCCGCTGGCACGGCCTCATCCTCACCGGCTCCGAGATCACCCTGCACCGCGACCTGCCGGAGCTGGCCCGCCGGGCGCACCAGTCCGGCTTCCGCCACGTGCGCATCCAGACCCACGGCATGCACCTCGCCAAGGCGGACTACCTGGCGCGGCTGGTGGATGCGGGCGTGGATGAGTTCTTCGTCAGCGTTGCCGGCAGTGACGCTGCGAGCCACGACCGCATCACCACGGTGCGGGGCTCCTTCGACAAGACCCTGCGGGGCTTGGAGAATCTGGAGCAGTATCCGCACGTGGTGAGCCTCACCAACACCGTGGTCACCGAGCGCAGCTACCGGCTGCTGCCGGACGTGGTGGAGCGACTCGCGCACCTGAAGCGCCTGGTGCAGATGGAGTTCTGGGCCTACTGGCCCATGCGTGAGGACGATGCCAAGGACCTGATCCCGCGCCACCAGGACGTGCTGCCCTATCTGCGCCGGGCCATCGAGCGCTGCCGTGCCCATGGCCGCGAGATCGAGATCAAGAACTTCCCCGCCTGCCTGCTCGGCACCGATGCGCACCTGGTCTACAACGACCAGCCCAACCTGTTCATCGACCCGGCCTTCTGGGACGAATTCATGCGCAATGGCTTCTACCAGTGCGTGCACCGCGAGCGCTGTGCGGCGAGCGAGTGCCTCGGCCTCAACACCGCCTACATCCGCAAGTACGGCCACGAGGCCACGGCGCTGACGCCGCTTGCCGAGGACCCCGCCGCCCGGCGCTGGGGCGAGCCGCCGGCGGTCAAGCGGGCCTGAGCGTCTGGGACGGCCCGACTCAGTCCGGCAGGAAGCGGATATCGCAGCGCACCCCGCCCGGGATGCGAAAGTCCGGATTCGGCAGCCGCAGCCGCACGCCGAAGGTGTCGCTCGCGGCGTCGATGACCTGGTCCACCACGGTGACCTCCGCCTGCTGGGGCTCGGCCCCGGGGTAGCGGGGCATCACCGCAGCCCGCATGCCCACATCGATGGCGCCGAAGCGCTCCACGGGCACGAAGATCTCCACGTGCAGCGGGTCCAGCTCGGCGATGCGCAGGATGGGGCGGTTCTCGGCGGACTCGCCGGGCGCCATCAGCTGCTCCATCACCACGCCGTCCACGGGGCTCTGGATGTTGCGGTTGGCGAGCAGCCGGCGCGCGCGGGCCAGCTCCAGCTCGGCGATGCGGCGCTGCTCCAGGGCCTGCTGTAGGCGCAGTGCGGCGCGCTTGGCCTCGCTGGTGGCCTTGTCCTGCTCGGTGGCAGAGATGGCCTTGGCCTCGGAGAGCTGCTGGATGCGCGCGCGCTCCCGCTCGGCGAAGGCGAGGCTTTCTTCCAGCTCCGCGATCTCCGCATCCACCGTGGCGCGGGCTTCGGCGAGGTCCACCGTGGCCTGCTCCACGTCGCGATTGAGCCAGCCGATGACCTGGCCTGCGCGCACCTGATCGCCGCGACCGACGGTGAGGGATTCCAGAATGCCCTCCTCGCGGGTGCTGACCTCGGTGACGCTGGCGGGCTCGATGACGCAGTCGAAGCCGGCGAGGTCCGACGCCTGGGCCGGCATCGCCGCCGCCAGGCTGCACAGCACCGCCGCCGCAGTGACCGGATATCTGTGTTGTCTCATGCTCATTCCCCCCGGCCGGTGAAGGCGAGCAGCCGGCCCACCTGCTCGTCCAGCTGCAACAGACGCCGGCGCACCCGGGCGTGGCGGCCCTCCGCCGCGCGCTGGGCGCGGCGCTCCAGCCACACCGCCAGCGGCGCGCAGCCCTGGGCGGCGCAGGGCAGCAGGGCCGCGGGCCTGCACCAGCGGCTCTGCGCCGGCAGCGGGTCGTCCAGCGCCGTCAGCGCCTCGGCGCTGCCCGGGTCTCCCTGGCGGGCGCAGCGGCCGAAGAGCTGGCGGTCGATGCGCCGGGCCTCATGGCGGGCGGTGGCAATGACATGCAGTCCACCGTGCGCCGCCACGCCGGGGGCGAGCCGGATGTCGGTGCCGCGCCCGGCCATGTTCGTGGCCACCGTCACCTGCCCCGGTGCACCGGCGGCGGCAATGACCGCGGCCTCGTCTGCGTCCTGACGGGCGTTCAGCACCTGGTGCGGGATGGCGGCGGCGGTGAGTCGGGCGCTCAGCTGCTCGGACGCCTCCACCGACACCGTGCCCACCAGCACCGGCCGGCCTGCGGCGTGCATGCGCTGCACCCGCGCCACCACCGCCCGCCACTTGGCCCCCGCATCGCGGTGCACGCGCTCGCCCAGCAGGTGGCGGCGCAGGGGCTTGTGCGTCGGCACCAGGGCCACGCCCAGGCGATACACGGCCCAGAGCTCTGCGGCCACCTCGCGGGCGGTGCCGGTCATGCCCGCCAGGTGCAGGTAGCGGCGGAAGAAGCGCTGGTAGCTGATGCGGGCGAGGGTGGCATTGCGCGGCGTGAGCGTACAGCCCTCCTTGGTCTCCACCAGCTGGTGCAGGCCGCGCTCCCAGGTGCGGTCCCGCATGAGCCGGCCGGTGTAGGCGTCGACGATCTGCACCTTGTCGTCCGCCACCAGGTAGTGCGTGTCGCGCTTGAGCAGGTGCGCCGCGTACAGGGCCTGGCGCACCAGTTCCTCGCGCTGGCGGGCGTTGTGCCAGACGCGGCCGAGCCCGTCCATGGATTCCTCGAGGGCGGCGCGGCCTGTGTCTGTCAGCTCCACCTCCCGCTCGGCGCGGCGCAGGCGAAAGTCGGTGCCTTCGCGCAGCGCCGCCGCCGCCGCCAGCGCCTGCCGGTACACCGCCGGGTCCGGGTCGGCATCCGCGCCGGCGCCGCCGGAGATCACCAGCGGGGTGCGCGCCTCGTCGATGAGCACGCTGTCGGCCTCGTCGACGATGGCGAAGCAGAGCCCGCGCAGCAGCAGGCGCCCGCCCACGGCGGCGCTGCCGAAGAGGCCATCCAGGCGCAGGCGCAGGGCGCCGGCGCCGCCGCGCGCCAGGCGGTCGCGCAGATAGTCGAACACCAGCTGCTTGTTGGTGCAGTAGACGATGTCGCAGGCGTAGGCGGCGCGGCGGGCGGCGTGGTCCATGTCTGCGGTGACGGCACCCACGCTCAGGCCCAGCGCCCGGTACAGGGGACCCATCTGCCCGGCATCGCGCCGGACCAGGTAGTCGTTGACCGTGATCACGTGCACTGGGATGCCGGCGAGCGCGGCGGTGGCCGCCGGCAGCGTCGCCGTCAGGGTCTTGCCCTCGCCGGTCTGCATCTCCGCGAGCCGCCCGCGCAGCATGGCCCAGCCGCCCAGCAGCTGCTCGTCGTAGGGGGTGAGGCCCAGCACGCGGTGGGCCTGCTCGCGCACCAGGGCGAAGGCGCGGATGCAGGGTGCGCGGCTGAGCCCCTGCCGGCGCAGCGCCACGCGTGCGTCTGCCACCGCCGCCGCCAGCGCGGGGCCGTCGAGCGCCGCCAGCGCCGGTGCCTGGCGGTGCACGGCGCGCACGATGCCCTGCCAGCGCCGCGTGTGCGCGGGTGCCAGGCCCCGGAGCGTGCCCAGGCTGCGGTCCCAGAGTCGCTCCAGCGGCCCGAGCCGGGACAAGGCCCGCTCCGGATAGGTGCCCAGCACCGGGCCGGGGCGCGGCACCGGCGGTGGCGCGAGCAGTGTGTGCCAACCGGTGAGCACGGCCTCAGACCTGAAAGTGCGACAGGAACAGCTGGCGCAGCGCCCGGTACCACTGCACCGACAGGGGCTCGGCGCCGTGGTCCAGACGCACCGCCACGCGCTGCCCGGGCAGGGCCTCGGCGGCGAGCGCCGGCGGCAGCGCCAGATCCAGCACGAACACGGGCGTGAGCGCCCGGCGGCCGTTGGGGTCCGTGGGGTCCAGCGCCACCGGCCCGCCGCCGCCGCTGCCGAGCGCCGCCGCCGGCAGGTCCTGGGTGGCCGCCGGCACCTGGCGCAGGATGCGGCTCGCTGCGGGCTGCGCTGCCCAGGACCGCAGCCGCACGGACACGGCGTCGGTGCGCTCGCGCACCAGGCCGATGCGATCTTCGTCCACCACGGCGCGAATCTCGGCGCGGCCCGGCGCCGTCACATAGCCCACCGGGGTGCCGCGGGCGAGGTGGCGTCCGGGCAGGTCGGCGGCGTCCGGCAGCACCAGCTGCCCCGCCGCCGGGCTCTTCAGCACCAGGCCGGCCTGTTTCTCCTGCGCGCGCTGCAGGTCGCGGCGGGCCTGGGCGATCTCCTCGTGCAGCACCCGGGTGCGGGAGCGGTCGGTGACCTGCGCGGCGGTGAGGCGGGCGTCGAGCTCGCGCAGGCGCGCCTGAAGCAGCGCCACTTCCGCGTCCAGATAGGGGTCCGCCAGCGCCAGGAGCGGCTGCCCCGCCTGTACCCGGCTGCCGTCGGCGGCGAGCACCCGGGTGACGGTGCCTGCCGCCTGCACCCGCAGCCGTGCCTCCTCGGGCAGCTGCACCACGCCCTCCGTGCGCGTCCAGGACGGCACCGGCACCACGGCGATCACCGCCAGCAGCGCCGCCGCGAGGCTGGCGGTGACCAGCACCGCCCGGGCGCGGCGCCGGTCGAGCTTGGGGTTGGTGAGCACGAAGTGCAGGCCCTTCACGAGGGGCCAGAGGAGCTGCTGCGTCACCGCCCAGATGGCCAGCAGCACGCCGAGCACAAAGAACTGGCCGGCGATGAACAGCACGATGGCGAACAGGATGAACTGCCGGTACAGGAAGGAGGCGATGCCGTAGAACACCAGCCAGCCGCGCTCGCCGGGTGCGCTGTGGGGCGGGTCCAGGTCGCGGGCGCCGAACAGGTGATGCTGGGTGAGCCAGCCCAGGTACTGCTGCGCGCGGGTGGCGAGGTTCGGGATCTCCAGCCAGTCAGCCAGCACATAGTAGCCGTCGAAGCGCAGCAGCGGATTGCCGTTGAAGAAGAGCGTCGAGACCCCGCCGATGAGCATGACGTTGAAGGCGAGCGCCCGGGCCACGCCGGGCTCCATCGCAAGCCACAGGAACAGGGCCAGGGCGGCGAGACAGAGCTCCACCATGATGCCGATGGCGCCCACCACCATGCGCTGGTACTTGTCCGGGAAGGCCGAGGCCGATGACGCCTCCACATAGGGCACCGGCATCAGCACCAGGAACATGATGCCGATCTCGTGCACCTCGCCGCCCCAGCGCTTGGCGGCGAAGCCGTGGCCCAGCTCGTGCACCGCCTTCACCAGCGGGTAGGCGAGCCACAGCAGCAGCAGGTTCTGCGCGCTCAGCACCCGGTCCACCAGATTGCCGGTGAGGGCGGACCAATGGCTTGCCGCCAGCACCGCACCCGTGACCACCACCGCGAGCCAGAGCAGCAGCCCGACCCAGCTGAAAAGCGGGCGCACCAGCCACAGCCAGCGGGTCAGGAAGGCGTCCGGGTCCCACAGGGGTATGCGCACGGCGAGCGGCTGGGCCAGGCGCTGGCGCAGCTGCCGGCGCTGCTGGCGGTCGTGGCGCTCGGCGATCTCGGCGCTGTCCGGCGGCAGGTCCGCCACCAGCAGGTCCGCTGCATGGAGCTGACCGAGCAGGCGGATGGTCTCTTGCTGGGTGGGTGCGTCCTCGCCGTCACGGGCCTGGGCGGCGTCCCAGATCTGCTGCACGGTGCGCACGCCGTCCAGCATGCCCACGAGCCCGTAGGCGCCGGCGGAGAGGCGGTGGCAGCGCCCGCTGGCGGTGTCCTCCAGCACGTACCAGACCGCATCCCGGTAGGCGTGCCGGTGCATCTGGGCGTGGGCGCGCAGGCGCGGCCTGAGCGGCGCCACGCGGTACCAGTCCGGGCTGTAGAGGGTCTCGCTCATGTCCTGAAAGGTGCTGCGATGGGTGCTCAGCCGGCCCAGGACCACCACTGCATGCGCAGCCAGTGCGCAAGCCGATGGGTCCAGATCCAGAACAGCTTGCGCTCGCCCGCGTCGAGCTTGCCGATGCCGCGCATGCCGGGCCGCAGCAGGGTGAGAGTGGCGGCGTCCAGCACCGCGGCGTCGGCCCCGACACCGGCGTCCCCGGGCGCCGTCAATTGCAGCCGTGCCTCCACCCGGAAGCGGTTGTCGCCCGCCTGCGCTTCCGCCACCGGCGTGAGCTTGACCACCTCGATGGGCAGAGGCTCCTCCGGCAGGCCCGCCAGGGCCACCCGCCCGGGCTGGCGCGGGTGCACCCGGGCGATGTCGCGCTCGTCCACCTCCAGCACCACCCGGTAGTCGTCCAGCGGCGCCAGCTCGAAGAGCAGGTCGCCGCGGGAAACCGGCGCGCCGATGGACTGGCTCAGGTCACCGGAGACCACCACGCCGTCGAAGGGGGCCGTGAGCCTGGTGCGCGCGAGCTGCTCGGCGAGCAGCGCCGCGCGTGCCTCGGCCTGGTCGATGCGGGCGCCGAGGATGCGCATCTGCGCCCGGTCGCGCTCGGCGATGGCCTGGCTGTATTCCCGCGCGAGCTTGGCCCGCTCCGCCTCCCACTTGGCCTGCTCCAGCTTGAGGTCCTTGTCCTCCAGTTGCGCCAGCAGGTCGCCTGCCCGCACCAGGTCCCCGGGGCGCACGGCGGTGCCGGCGATGAAGCCGTCCAGCGGCGCGGTGAGTGCCCGCTGCACCCGCCCCTCCAGCGTCGCCGGCGCGCTGATGCGGTAGGCGCCGGTGGCCGTGGCCAGAAAAACCGCGACCGCCAGCAGTCCGAGCGCGCTGGTCTTGAGCACCAGGTGCCCGCGCCCGAAGAGCCGGCCGAGCAGCCCGATGAAGGCGTCCAGGTTCTTGGCGCCGATCCAGCGATCGTCCCGGCGCTTGGCCTCCAGCACCGGGCCGAGCAGGGTGGCGGTGTGCTCCGCGAGGGCCTGCTCCGCCGCCGTGAAGGGGCGCTCCGCATCCCGTTCCAGGCTGAGGGCGCCGACGATGTGCCCGGCGTCGGCCAGTGGCAGCACGCAGAGGGCGCGGGCGCCGTGGCGCTCGGCGAGGCGGCGGGCGGCGTGGGTGGCGAGGCCGGCGCCGGCTGCGTCGGCAGCCGCGGGCTCCGGCAGCAGGACGGTGGCCTGCTGGTCCATGGCCTCGTCCATGGCGGCGCCGATGTCGCGCAGCAGGCTGCTCTTCTTGTTGAACTGGGCGGAGTGGGACAGGGCGCGCACCCGCACGTGCCGGCCGGGGCGGCTGCCGTAGGCGACGCGGTCGCAGTCCAGCACCAGGGCCAGCTCGGTGACGGCAGCGGTGGCCGCGGCGGCGAGCCCGTTGGCCTCCATGGCGCTCACCAGGACACCGAGCACGCCGGTGTGCGCCTGGTGCCCGCCGGCACTGTCCGACGCGGTTAGGCGCGGCTGCCACCAGGCGGCGCCCCATTGCAGCAGGCGCATCACCTGCTGCATGCGCGGCTCCCCGCGGTGCGCGGCTTCGACGGCGACGACGCCCGCCACCCGCTCGCCGGTCATCAGCGGCCAGGCGTAGACGTCACGGGCGTCCCCACGCGTGGTGTTCCCGGCATCCGCCGGTCCGTCGCCGCCGCGCCGGCGCACCGCACCGCGGCGCTGCGCCACCGCCAGCTCGGCGACGGCGGTGAGCGCCGGGTGGGCGGCCTCGGGTGCGGTGGCGCTGCTGCCGGCGGTGGCGTCCGCCGCCGGCGGCTGCCACCAGCACTGCGGGCGCAGCTCGCCGGTGTCGGTGTCGTGCAGCACCAGCACGGCCAGGGTGACATCGCCGAGCAGGCGGCATTGCAGGTCCAGCCAGGCGGCGGCGAAGGCCTGCGGGTCCGCCGCGTCCTGGAGGCGCTCCCAGGCGGCGGGGTCGGTGAAGTCCGCGCCGGCGCTTCGGCTGCCGTCGAGGGCGGGCGCTTGCCCGGCTGTGGTGCTGCTGTCGGTGCTCATGGCCACTGCGGGAGGTGCGGCGCCGGCGGGGGCTCAGGGCCGCGCGTGGTGATGTCGAGGCGGACCCTGTGCCGCCCGGTCCTGCCCGACTTGACCCTGGCAGCCGAGTGGCGTCGGCGGGGCGTTCTCATCCTGCGGCGGTGATCATTGTGACAGCCTAAGCGTTACACGAAGCCGGCCGCCGGTATTTTCGCACAGAGCGGCTCGTAAATATGACCGATACAGGGACACTCATCCCCGCGAAACTGTATACGGCATCCACTTATCCAAAATACAGTTGTGCGCTGATGCCGGTGCGGCGAAGAAGGGCGGCGAAACGCCGATGACAGGGATAGCCGCAGGCCGGCACGATTTAATACCCTGAGCCGTTGTCAAGAATGTTGCGCCGCGGCGGCAGGGGCCTGCGCCGGTGCGGCGCACACGGTCCATGCCGGGACCCACCCCGGGCGCCGCGGGGCCTGGCTGCTGCGGCGCACGCTCACGCCAACCACCTGAAAGGTTTCAAGGGTCAGTCACCATGTCCTTTCCCTTCGCGCAGATCAAGGCATCCCGACCCCGGTTGTCGCCGGCGTCAACAGGCCCTGGCGACGCAGTGCAAGCGATGATGCCGCGGCGGCGCGATGGCGTCGGTGCCTGGGTCAGGCGGCTGCTGCGGGGCGCCGAGCGACGCTCGCAGGCGGGCCGCCCCTGCGTGCTGATGGAGCCGCTGGAGCCCCGGCTGCTCCTCTCCGCCGACCCCTTGACCTACACCGCGGCGACCGCGGCGGACCTGGAGCTGCGCCTCACCACAGATGACGAGGGGGTCGAGACCCTGCAGCTGCTGGATCGCAGCGGTGATGCGCCGGCTGTCATCGAGGAGAAGCCGCTGGCTGAGACCAGCGAGATCGTCATCAACGGCAGCGCCCTGGATGACAGCCTGCTGCTCGGCGACGGCCTGTTCGACCTCGCCGCGCCCCTTCCCATCGCCTTCAACGCGGGTCTCGGCACCGACAGCCTCACTGGCCCCGCGTCCGATCGCAGCTATCAGCTCACCGGCGCCAACGCGGGCCAGGTGGGTCCCGTCCAGTTCACCGGTGTGGACCGGCTCACCGGCGCCGGCGACGACGACGCCCTGGTGGGGGCCGCCGGCGCGCTCACCTGGGACATCGAGACCACCGGTCGGGGCAGCGTCGCCGGCATCAGCTTCGACGAGATGGAACGGCTCACCGCCGGCAGGGGCGCACAGACGCTCAGCTTCGCGGGTCGTGCCACCGGGGTCGTGGTGGACCTGGAGCGCGGCGAGGCCACGGGCTTCGAGGGCATCTCGGGCTTCCGCCACATCATCGGCTCGGACTTCGCCGACCGGCTCATCGGCGATGCCGCGGCCAACACCCTCCAGGGCCGCGACGGCGACGACCGCCTCACGGGGGGTGCAGGCAGCGACAGCCTGGTGGGCGGCAGCGGTGCCGATGTGGTGGTGGCCGCGCGCGACGCCGATATGACCCTCGCCAATACGTCGCTCACCATCGGCACGGAGGGCACCGACAGCCTCAGCGGCATCACCGCCGCGGAGCTTACCGGCGGCGACGGCGCCAACGTGCTCGATGCCGCAGGCTTCAGCGGGGAGACGACGCTCACCGGCGGCGCCGGCAACGACACCCTCATCGGCGGTGCCGGTGACGACCGCCTCTCCGGCGGTGTGGGCACCGACAGCATCAGCGGCGGCGGCGGCACCAACACCCTGTTCGAGACCGCCGATGCGGACTTCACCCTCAACGACACCGCGCTCACCCGAGGCGCCGACCCCGCCGACAGCCTCGCCGCCATCCAGCGCGCCGAGCTCACCGGCGGCGATGGCGACAATGTGCTGGACGCTTCCGGCTTCAGCGGCCGAGCCACGCTCATCGGCGGCGCCGGCGACGACACCCTCATCGGCGGCAGCGGCGACGACCGGCTCACCGGCGGCGCCGGCATCGATGTCATCGACGGCGGCGCCGGCAGCAACACCCTGGTGGAGGCCGGTGATCACAAATTCGTGCTCACCGACAGCCGCCTCGACACCGGCGAGGGTGACGACGAGCAGGTGCAGCTGCGCCTCACCGGCAGCGTCACCGGCGGCAGCTTCTCCCTGGCTTTCGGTGGCGAGACCACGCGCACCATCGCCCATGACGCGAGCGCCGACCGGGTGGCGTTGGCGCTCTCCCTGCTTGACGGACTCACCGACGAGGACGTGGCCGTCACCGCCGTCACCGGCGGCTGGGATATCACCTTCACCGGCAACCGCGCCGGCGAGAACGTGCCGGACCTCGGCATCGGTGCCAGCGACCTCACCGGCCCGGGCGCCGGCGTCACTGCCGGCGTCATCGACGGCAGTGCACGCAGCGACAGCCTGGCCCGCATCCAGCGCGCCGAGCTCACCGGCGGCGCCGGCGGCAACCTGCTGGACGCGAGCGCCTTCACGGCGGGTGCTGTCATCCTCGACGGCGGCGCGGGCAACGACACCCTGCGCGGCGGCAGCGGCGACGACACCCTGCGCGGCGGCGATGGCAACGACGTGCTCACCGGCGGCGCCGGCAACGACAGCATCGACGGCGGCGGCCACCTGGCGGCGGATACGCTGACGGCCCAGCGCGACGCCGACATGACCCTCACTGACACGGCGCTCACCATCGGCGCCGAGGTGGACACCCTAACCGGCATCGAGGCCGCGGCGCTCACCGGCGGTCTCGGCGCCAACCGGCTGGATGCCAGTGGCTTCACCGGCGGCGGCGTCACCCTCGACGGCGGCGGCGGCAACGACACCCTTGTCGGCTCCGACCAGGACGACCTGCTCACCGGCGGCGCGGGTGAGGACGACATCGACGGCGGCGGCGGCACCGATACCTTGGCGGAAGTCCGCGCGACGGCGGATTTCACGCTGACCGACACCGGCCTCGCGGTCTCCGGCGAGGGCGACAACAGCCTGCGCCGCATCGAGCAGGCCATCCTCACCGGCGGGGCCGCCGCGCAGACCATCGACGCGTCGGCCTTCACGCTGGGGCCGGTCACGCTGATGTCGGGCGGCGGGCTCGACACCCTGCGCGGCGGCGCCGATGCGGACACCTTCGTCGTCGATGTCTCCAACCTCACCGGCGGCGATGTGGAGGTGGACGGCGAGGCCCAGGACGAGATCATCGTCGTCGGTATCGGTGCGAGCCTCGACGCAGACTTCGACGGCTTCATCGACTACGGCGATGTGGGCAGCCTGACGGTGGAGCGCGACGGCACACTCACCGTCACGGACGACCTGTCCCGCCCCGGCAGGCACTTCACCCTGCGCGCCGAGCGCATCACCGTGGACGGCGCCGAGATCGACACCGGCGACCCGGGCGGCCAGGCCGGTAACCTGACGCTGGAGGCCCGGCACATCAGCATTCGGGGCGGCGCGGTGCTGACGGCCCTGGGGCTCGACCCCGGCGCCACCACGGATGACGGCGACATCCGCATCCTGGCCGAGGACACCGCCGATGACTTCAGGGCCATCGGCTTCGCCAACGTCGACCTCACGGATGCGGGTGTCAGCATCTCCGGCGCCGGCACCCGCATCGAAGGGCGCGACCTGACCATCAAGGCCACCGCCGGGGCCGAGCACTTCTTCACCCCCAGCGACTTCGGCGACTTCGTCCTTGCTGATGCCCTGGCCGGCGCCCTGGACACCATCGTCGGCGTGGTAGACAGCTTCTCGGTCATCGCCGGCGTCGGCGTTGCCGAGTCCGACGCCCACGTCGATGTCGGCGCGGACGTGGTGGTGCACGCGCGGGACTTCGTGGCGCACAGCACGGCCAAGGGCGCGGTGGATGTCGCGCCCATCTCCCTCGCCGCCGGTGTCGCAGTGGGGGTGGTCAACACCGTCTCCGAGACCACCATCGCCGGCACCATCAATGCCGCCGGCAATGTGACGGTGCGCGCCAGCGCCGATCACTCGGTGAATGTGGTCTCCGACTCCACCGGCATCGGCGGCATCGCCGGCGCCGTGGCCGTGAGCGTGCTCAACTCCGACACCACCGCCCGGGTCGCCGACACCGCCAGCATCACGGCGGGCGGCAATCTGACCGTGCAGGGCGACACCATCGACCGCAACCGCACCCTGGCCCGCTCCACCAGCGGCGCGGACGGCCAGGTCGGCATCTCCTTGGCGGTGAGCGTCGAGAACGGCGCCACCAACGCCTACCTCGACGGCACGGCCACGGCGGACGGTGACCTGCTGGTCAATGCGACGCAGGAAAAGCAGGCGCTGGATGTCAACCGCCTGTTCGTCATCCCCGGCATCGCCACCGGTGTCGTCTCCGCCGCCGGCGTGGGCACCACGTCCAAGGGCGATCTGCTGGACGACGCCAAGTCCTCCGCCATCGGCACCGTCACCTCCCGCATCACGCCGAAGGTGACCGGTTTCCTTCAGAGCCGCGGCCCCCAGTTCATCCGCGATCTGCTCGATGAGCCCGCCAGCAACACCTTCGACGCGGGTGCCGCCGTCACCGTGGTGGTGGACAACAACGCGGCCACCGCCCGCATCGGCGACGGCAATGCCGACGGCGACATGCACACCGCCGATGTCGAGGCCCTGGGCGGCATCACGGTCAGCGCAAGCACGTCGAATCGCCCTGACTACACCGCCGGCGCGTCGGTGAGCAACGAGGTCAGCGACACGGCGCAGAACAGCACCACGCCGGCGGTGGCCAGGTTCGGCGGCTCGCTGGCGGTGGTGGTGGGCATCACCAAGAACGATGCCGATGCGTACATCGGCGGCGACGCGACGGTGGACGCCGTCGGCGAGATCCGCGTCGCGGCCCAGGCCTTGAATCAGGTGGACCCGGTCGGCCTCTGGGGCGTGAACCTGGTGGCGCCGTTCTTCACGGATCTGCCGACGGCGCCGGATCACACCTCCACGGACGGGGTGGCGACGGTCTCCGTGGGCGACAAGGTGGAGGTGGGCGATAACCACGCCGCCGGCGGCGACGTGGGCAGCTGGTACGAGTACAAGGGCAAGAGCGGCGGCAGCGATCTCAACGACCAGGTGCTGGACCTGGCCGACACCGACTTCACCACGGACGATTGGGAGGCTATCGGCAACCCCGCTGCGGACTTCGGCATCGGTTACATCCGCACGCTCACCACCTACCTCGACGCCAACCTCGGCCTCGACAACAATCTCATCGACGCCTGGAGCCAGGCCACCGCCAAAGGCCAGAAGCTCGCCGTCGCCGGCGCCGCGACCGTGTTGGTGCTGGACCAGGACGCCGACGCGGTCATTCGCGACGGTGCGCGCATCAACCGCGATGCTGCCTTCCAGGGCACCCACGGGACGGCCACCAGCCAGGCCGTGGTGGTGGCGGCCGAGTCCGTCGACCACCTCATCAGCCTCGGCGGCAATTTCCAGACGCCCGGCGTGCAGGGCTCCACATCCCCGGAAAAGAAGGCCTGGAAGGCGGAGGGTGGACTCCAGAAGCCCGGCCCCGGCCTGTCCACCGACGGCACCGGTGAGAAGACCGTGGGCGCCGCGCTGCAAGTCTTCTATCACGACAACGACGTGACGGCGCAGATCCAGGACGGCGTCGCGCTCACCGCCGACAGCCTGCTGGTGGACGCGGACACCCAGGTGGTGGGCGTCTCCATGGGCGCGTCCGGCGGCAGCGGCGGGTCTGTCGGCTTCAACGGCAGCTTCCAGGTCACGGTGGTCACCAACAGCACCCGCGCGCAGATCGACAACGGCGCGACCATCGACGTCGGCAGCGAGGCCATCTCCGACGAGATCGACGAGTCGCTGCGGGTGACGGCGGCGGACAGCACCAACCTGGTCTCGGTGGTGGGCGGCGTGGCGCTGTCCGACGGCATCGGCATCGGTGCCTCGGTCGCCGTCAATGCGCTCACCCGCAACACCGAGGCGCTGCTGGGCAACCACTTCGCCGCGGACAGCATCGGCACCCGCGGCTCGGTGGCTGTCGGCGGCGACAGCCTGATCCGGGCGCGCAACTCGGGCTTCATCGGCACCTTCGCGGTGGCCGGTGCGAAGGGCGGCGGCCGGCAGCCCAGCACCACCCCGAGCAATCCGGGGCCGGGCAGCGGCGGCACCACCGGCAGCGACGGCTCGGCGCAGAGCAATGCCGACCTCGCCGCCTGGCAGACCAAGATGTCCGCCGTGCTCACGGAGATGCAGGGCAAGGGCAAGGTCGCCGGCGGCGTCGCCCAGGCCGGGCAGGCGAACAGCAGCAACCAGACCGGCATCGGCATCGCCGGTGCCGTGGGCGTCAACATCGTCAACGACGACAGCCGCGCCTACCTGCTCGACACGGGCACTGTCACCATCACGGGCGGGGCACTCGACATCGAGGCCGAGAACGCCGGCGTCGTGCTGTCACTGGCGGGCGCCGTGGCCTTTGCGAGCGGCGCCGGCTCCAGCACCGGCAAGGCGGCCGGCGTCTCCGGCGCCTTCGCCATCAACACCGCCGTCGGCACCACCGAGGCCTACCTCGACGGCGCGTCCTCCATCACCGCGGACGCACTCACCATCGACGCAGAGCGCACCGGCACCCTGGTGTCGCTCGCGGCCGGCATCGCCGCCGCCACCGGCAAGACGAGCGTCGCCGTGGCGGGCTCGGTGTCCGTCAATGTCGCGGACAACGTCACCGAGGCGGCCCTGCGCAGCACCACGGGCCACGTGGCCGGCAATGTGACGGTCCAGGCGCTGGACGACACCGACATCATCCAGATCGCGGGCTCCGGCGGCTTCGGCGGCAGGGTGGGGGTGGGTGTGGCCATCGCCGTGGACGTGCTGTCGAACCAGGTACTGGCCACCATGGACCAGGTGACCGGCTTTCAGCATGGCGGGGCGCTCAGTGTCGCGGCGACCGGCGATGGGCTCATCGTCTCGGTGACGGGCTCCGCGGGCGTGGCCACCGGCGGTGGCGGCAAGGGCGTTGCGGTGGCAGGCACCCTCGCCGTCAATGTCGTGGAGAACACCGTCACGGCGTCCATCCTGGACAGCACCACGCTGGACACCTCCGCCGGCAATGTCACCGTCAGCGCCGACGATGCCGCCTCCATCTATACCTTTGCCGGCGGTTTCGCCGCGGGCAGGACTGCGGGCTTCGGCGTTGCGCTGGCGCTCAATTTCATCGAAAACGATGTCGACAGCGACATCACGGGCAGCCGGTTGCGCACATCCGGCGGCCTCACCACCCGCGCCGGCGAGGAGGCGGTGCTGGTGGCGGTGGCCCTGGGCGGCGCCGGCGCCGAGAAGCTTGCTGTCTCCGGCGCCGTGGCCGTGAACAGTACGGCCAACGAGACGCAGGCCCGCATCGCGGCGGGCAGCGACATCCGCGTGGGCGGCCCGGTGGCGGTGACCACCACGGACAGCACCACCAGCATCGTGGTGGCCGGCGGCGTCGCCTTCTCGCGCGCGGGTGCGGTGGGCGCCGGCATCGGCGTCAACCTGATCGAGAACCGCGCCACTGCTGCGATCGACAGCGCCAAGGTCGAAGCCACCGGCGGTGATCAGACCATCGATATCGGCGCCACCGCGAGTCAGGTGCTGGTGAGCGTGGTCATCGGCGGTGCCGGCGCCGACAAGATCGCCGTCGGCGGCGCCGTTGCGGTGAACGAGATCGAGAACACCGTCGAAGCCCGGGCCGGGAACGGCGCCGACCTCGACGCCGCCGGTCGCATCGGCATCGCCGCCGCCGACAGCAGCACCATGGTGGTGGTGGCGGGTGCCGGCGCGGGCGCCAGAACCGCCGCCGTGGGTGCGGCGGTGGGCACCACCCAGGTGGACAACAGGGTCCACGCGGACATCATCGGCGCCGACCTGACCTCCAGCGGCGGCGCCATCGAGGTCACCGCGGGCTTCGCGCCGCCCTCCGCGATCCGCGATGTCTCGCAGATGGGTGTCGGCACCGCGGACGTGGAGCTGCCGGACACAGAGCAGGCGCAGATCGTCAACGTCACCATCGCCGGCGCCGGCGCCAAGACCTTCGCCGGCGGCGCCGCCATCTCGCTCAACTGGCTGCGCAACGACGTGCGTGCGTCCATCCGCGGTGGTGCGGAGGTCATCGCGGACGGGCAGATCACCGTGGCCGCCAACGACGACGCCGAGATCGACAGCATTGCGCTGGCCGGCGGCGGTGCCCAGACGGCGGGCATCGGCGCCGCCATCGCCTACAACTACATCGGCGGCGACCCGGGGGACCCGTCCCGGGAGGTGCCGGCGGACCCCGAGGCGACAGACGCGGGTAGAGTCTTCGCCTACATCGACAATGCCGACGTGGAATCCCTGTCGGGCCAGGTCAGCGTGCTCGCCGGGGCCAGGGCCAGGCTCATCAACGTCACCCTCGGCGGCGCCGGCGCCCAAAGCGTCGCCGTCGCCGGCTCCATCTCCATCAATTTCATCCGCAACATCGTCGAGGCGCGCATCGCCGACGGCGCCACGGTCACCGGCGACACCGGTGTCAACCTCAGCGCCACCGCGTCGCCGCTGATGGTCATCGTCGCCGGCGCGGGTGCGGGTGCCCAGAGCCTGGCCCTCGGCGCCGCCTCCGCCACCAACGATATCCGCAGCTCGGTCAACGCCGTCATTCGCGGTGCCGGCACCGTCGTCACCGCCGACACCGGCGATGTGCAGGTGCTCGCACAGGTGGTGAGCCGCAGCGACTGGACGGACATCAAGAATCGCGACGACTTCAGGGACCAGGACGATATCGACTTCGATGCCCAGATCTGGTCCTTCACCGCCGCCGGCTCCGGTGCCCAGACCGCCGCCGGGGCGGGGTCCATCTCGCTGACTTGGCTGCGCAACAGCGTCGCCGCCGACATCGGGCCAGGGGCGAGCGTGCGCGCGATCGACGGCAGCGTCAGCGTGCAGGCGTACGACCACGCCACCATGAATACGCTGGCCGGCGCCGGCACCGGCTCCGGCAACGCTGCGGTGGGTGCATCCATTGCCTATAACTACGTCGGCGGCAATCCGGATGATCCGACCTCCAGCGCGCGCAACAGCATCACCGCCGGCATCGATGCCGCAACGGTCAATGCAGGCGCCGTGACGGTGGCCGCGGAATCCGATGCCACCATCAACAACCTGTCCGTCGCCGGCAGTGGTGCCGGCAGTGGTGCCATCGCCGGCGCCTTCTCGCTGAACTGGATCCGCAAGAGCGTCGATGCGTCGGTGAGCGGGGGCGCCCAGGTCACCAGCACCGGCGATATCGCCGTCACTGCCGACGACACTTCGGAGATCCACTCCATCGCCGGGCAGGTGAGCGGTGCCGGCACCCTGGCCGCCGGTGCCGCCATCGCTTACAACGAGATCTCCAATCAGGTGGAAGCGTCCATCGCGGGCCTGGCGACGCAGGTCCGGGTGGCCACCGGCAACGCCGGAGACATCCGCATCGAGGCCCATTCGGCGCCGGAGGTCTTCACCATCGCCGCCGGCATCGCCGGCAGCGGTACGGCCGCGCTGGCAGGGTCGTCCGCGGCGACCATCGTCGAGAACGACGTCAACGCGCTCATCCATTCGGCGCGGGTCACCACCGACGACAATCTGCTCCTGCTGGCGGAGTCGGACGATCGCGTCCAGTCCTACGTCGGCACCTTCTCCGGCTCCGGCACCTTCGGTGCGGGCGGCAGCGTCGTCGTCAACGAGCTGCGCAACGACACGCGAGCCTACATCACCGGCGATGCCCGGGTCATCGCCCGCGGTGACGGCGGCGCCATGGACGTGAAGCGCTGGGCGCCGGACAACGCCGGCACCGAATCCACCGAGGCCATGCGCGGCCTCGCGGTCATCGCCACCGCCACCGAGGACCTGGACGTCATTGCCGTCGCCGGCGGCGTCGCCGGCCAGGTGGGCATCGGTCTCAACCTGGTGTTCAACACCATCGACGACAGCACGCTCGCGTACATCCACGACAGCCAAGTGAACAGCAGCAGTGACCGCGGCGGCGCCGTCAAGGTGCGCGCCCACCATGCCGCTGAGATCGACAGCACCGGTGGCGCCCTGGGTGTCGGCCTCGGCATCGCCGGTGCGGGTGCGGCGGTGGACACCAACACGCTGCACAGCGAGACCAAGGCCTACATCAGCGACGACGGCGACACCGACCGGGTCTACGCCGGGGACGGCCTGGAGGTCTCGGCGCTGTCCCGTGAAGATGTGCTGACCGCCTCCGTCGGCGTCGGCGGCGGCCTTTACGCCGGCATCGCCGGTGCCGCATCCGCGGTGGACAGCAGCAGCAGCACCCACGCCTATCTGGACCGGGGCCAGGTGCTCGCGACGGGCCGCGTGGACATCGCCGCGGACTCGCGTGTGCGTGCCGAGTACGGCGTCGGCGCCGGCGCCGTCGGTGTGGTGGGGGCCGGCGGTGCCGTCGCGGTGGGCATCTTCGGCGGCAGCACCCGCGCGTACGTGGTGGGCAGCAGCGTCAATGCCACCGGCAGCATCTCGGTGAGCGCCCGCGCCGTCGAGGACTTCGACCTCTTCGCCGGCACCGCGTCGGTGGGGGGCGCCGCGCTTGCCGGCGCCGTCACCGTCCTCACCACCGGCTCCCTCACCGAGGCCTTCATCGGCCGCGACGCCGCCGGGCGGGATTCCACGCTCACCGCCGGCGGCGCGGTGCTGGTCAGCGCCATCGGCACCACCTATGCGGACGACATCGCCGGCAGCATAACCGCGGGCGGCATCGCCGCCGGTGCCGCGGTGGATGTGATCATCATCAAGAACACCGTCGGCGCCGCCATCGGCGACGGCACCAGCGTCACCGCGGCCGACGACGTGGACGTCACGGCGGAGGCGACGCGTGACGTGGACTCACTGGTGATCGCAGGCGGCGGCGGTGCCGGCAGCGTCGGCATCGCCGGTTCCATCTCGGTGGTGAGCATCGGCACCGGCATCACCGACGACGATGCGAGCGGTGAGGCGGCGCCCGCCAACGACGTGCTGGACGATACCTTCGGGGGTGTCAACGGCCTGAGCGACGACCCGGACGATGTGGTCGCGCAACGTGCCCGGCAGTCGGCGAGCGACAGCCGCGCCGGGGTGGACGCCCTGCGCATCGGTAAAGACACCAGCACCACCGGCACCAGCGCGTCCATCGGCCGGGAGGCGAGCGTCACCGCCGGCGCCGACGGCAGCGGCTCCATCCTGGTGCAGGCCATCGAGGACCTGCTGCTGGAGGCCACCACCGGCCAGGGCGCCGTCGGCGCCATCGCCAGCGTCGGCGGCTCCGTGACCGTCGTCAGCATCGGCAGCGTCGTCGCGGCGAGCGTCGGTCGCAAGTCGGTGCTGACGGCGCCCTCGCGCATCGACATCGACGCGCAGTTCGACGCCACCGATGTCAAGGCGGAGGCCTATGGCGGCAGTGCGGGCGGCACCCTGGGCCTTGGTGCGCAGGTCGTCATGATCACCGACACGGCGACGCAGGCGGCCTTCGTCGAGGGCGCCACCCAGGACATGGACGGCACGGCCATCCGCAGGGCAGGGGTGCTCGATGTTACCGCCACCGGGGACCGCAGCTACCAGGTCTACGCCAAGGGCGTCGCGGCGGGTGCGCTCGCCGCCGGCGTGTCGCTGGGTCACGCGGCGGTGGGCGGCTCCACCCTTGCCTACCTGGGCACCCACACCCAGGTGGGCCAGGGTACCGGCAACAGCGTCGGTGCCGTTAATCTGTCCGCGGACAGCGACGTAACCCTGGATGTGGACATCTGGACCGTCGCCGCCGGCATCGGTGCCGGCGCCGTGAACCCCGCCACCGCGAGCGCGGACCCGAAGGTCTACGCCTATATCGATGCCGACTCGGCTGTCACCGCCACCGGCGCCGTCACCCTGAGCGCCGGCATGACGCCCAGGCTCACGGCCAACGTCTGGGGTGTCGCCGCCGGCGGCTTGGCCGTGGGCGTGTCGGTGACCGACATCGAGATCGCCCCCGTGGTGGCGGCCACCCTGGGGGACCCGGAGGACAGCACAGCCGGCGCTGTGACCCTCAGCGCCGGCAGCCTGTCCCTGTCGGCACAGATCGACCTGCCCACCAGCGGTCACAGCGCCTGGGTCAAATCCGAAGGCGTCGCCGGCGCCCTGGTGGGCGTCGATTCCACCAATGCCACCATCGATAACGACAGCAGCGTTATCGCGGTGATCGGCGATGGTGCATCCCTCACCGTGGGCGGTGCCGTGGCGGTCAGCGCCGACAACCAGGGCAGACAGGCCGCCGAGGCCAACAGCGCCGCCGGTGGCGGCATCGCCATGGGCGTCGCCATGTCCGCGGCGCGCTCCAATACCCTGACCACGGCGCGACTCGGCGACGGCGTCGATCTCACCGCCGCTTCGCTCAGCCTCACCGCCGCGGGCGCCCAGGACAACTTCGCGGACACCGTTGCCGGCAGCGGCGGTGTCGTCGCCGGTGCCGGTGCCGGTGCCAGTACCCGCAACGACAGCATCACCACCGCCGGCATCGGCGCCGGCGCCGCCAACCGCGGCATCGACCTCACCGGCGCGGGTGACGGCACCCTGACCATCGCGGCCACCAACACCGCCACCTTCCATACCCGCACCCGCACCACGGGGGGCGGTGTGCTGAGCGGCACCGGCGCGGAGAACCGCAGCGGCGTGAGCTCCACCGTGCGTGCTGCCGTCGGCGCCGGACAGGACATCCGCACCCGCGATGCCGCCCTCAGCGCGGACAACATCCTGCGCAAGGAAGCCTTCAACGACGGCTCCGCCACCATCTACGGCACCACCGGCGGCGCCGCTGCGGGCGCCGGTGCCGGCAGCGAGACGGACATTTCCCTGGCCACCGAGGTCCTGATCGGCGCCGGCACCGAGCTCGACGCCTTCAAGCGCAGCGGCGAGAGCGCCGGCGACATCCTGCTCCGGGCGCGCAACGACACCATCGTCGAGGACCGCGTGCACCTGGAGACCGGTGGCGCCCTGGCCGGGGCCGGCTCCGAGTCCTTCATCCGGGTCCACACAGCGCGCGCTGAGGTGGACATCGGCGCCGATGCCGAGCTGCGCAGCGACGGTCGCATCCTGGCGCTTACCGGGGGCGAGGCCGAGCTGTCCAGCAAGGTCAACCAGAACACCTACGGCGCCGGCACCGTCGGCGTCGCCGAGACCATCAGCCGCATCACCCCCGAGAACCGCGTGGACGTGCATGCCGGCGCACACCTGCGCGCCGCCGGCGACCTGGTGCTCGCCGCGGGCTCGGACGGCGAGCGCAACCGTGACGAGTACGCCGTCAAGGCCGAGACCGACACCTTCGCCGGCAGCGCCATCCCCATCGAGCTGGTGGACTCCACGGCCCGCATCCTCGCCACCAACCTGATCGACATCGCCGGCGGCGCTTTGCTGGAGACCGGTGGCGATGCCCTGCTGCATGCGGACTTCGAATTCGGCGCCATCGATCTCGTCACCCGCGCCAAGTCCGTGAGCTGGGTCTCGGCGCTGGGTGATGCCATCAACGGCGAGACGGCGGAGGAGCTGGTGGGCGGCAACGGCTCTGCGGAGGCCAAGGGCAGCGTGGCCATGGACGGCACCGTGCGCACCGGTCTCAACCGCCACCAGGCGATCATCCTCGATCAGTACGCACTGCCGAGCGACACCGCCACGCCAGAAGCGCAGCGCGTTGGCCACCGCAGCTTCACCATCGACCCGGGAGCCCCGGGCACCGTCTCCGGCGACGCCGTCCACGTCGGCGCCGCGCACGGCTTCCAGACCGGCGACCTGGTGCAGTACAACAGCGGCGGCGGTCTGCCCGTCGGCGGGCTGGTGGACGGCCAGGCGTATTTCGCCGTCCGGCTGGATGCGGACAGCCTGCGGCTTGCGCAGACGCGGGATGCGGCGCTGTCCGGTGCCTACCTTGCCCTGGATCCGAGCCAGGCCAGCGGCGATGCCCACGCGCTGAGCGCCAAGAGCAACGGCATCGACTACAGCGTCGCCTTCGTGCCCAAGGCCGCGGACCTGGTGGACGAGCTGCTGTACGCCCAGGAGCAGCTCGCCACCTATGACGTGCAGGGCGTCAACAATAATCAGAACCTGGTGGATTTCTACGAAAGTGAGGTGGAGCGCCTGCGCGCCCTGCTGGAGGCCGAGGGCCTCATCGAATACCCGGACCCGGTGAACAATCCGGGCTACTGGATTCCGGTGACCACGGACGCACTGGCGGTGACGGTGGACCCCATCACCGCCAAGACCGGGCGCATCGACGTGCGCAGCGGCCAGCTCGGCGGCACAGGCTTGTTCGACTCGCCACGCGATGCGAGTGTCGAGGTCATCAACCACACGCCGTCCGATCTGATTGTCCAGGGCGTCGAGATCCCGGATTCCAACGCGGGGCTCTGGCTCAACGGCTTCCTGATGGCGGACAACCAGGATGTCGCCGCCAGCAACGACGCCAACGCCGACCTCAACAACCGCATCGGTGACGACCCTGACGTGGTGCCGGCGAGCGCGGACTTCGCGGCCGTGCCCGCCCCGGGCAGCGCCTCCCTGCCCGACCTGCGCATCGAGAACACCTTCGACCGGCGCGCCTTCGACAGCTCAAGCCCCTACTACGACCCGGCTAACCCCAGCGCCGAGTATCCCGATCCGGACATCCTCATCGAAGGCCCGGTCATCAACATCCTGGGCGATGTCAGCATCGTCACCCAGGGCGACCTGGGGGCCGAAGCGGAGATACGCGCGGGCGGCAACCTCCAGCTGCTCTCGGGCGGGACCGTCGTGCTCGGCGGCCAGACGGAGCGCAACATCGCGGGCCGGGAGATCTACGGCTTCCTAAAGTCGCGGCTCGGCACCGGGGGGCTGATGACCAGCTATGTGCCCGGCGCCGTGGCAAATCTGTTGAATACGCCGTCCGACGTGGTCGGCATCAGCGCCGACCGCATCATCGTCGATGCCAATTACATCAACATCAACGGCATCATCGAGAGCGGTGACGATGGCTACGACATCACCATCGACCCGGACGACATCCCCTTCTGGCTGCCGTTGCTGCCCCACGGCACCTACGACCTGCCAGGCGTCTCCAACGACGATGTGGTGGTCAGGTTCAACGCCGCCACCAATCAGATCGAGGTGCGGGAGATCCGTGTCTCCGGCGGCTACATCGACCTCACCGGGCACATCCTGAGCAGCAGCCCCGGCGAGATCCGCCTGCTCGGCGGCTATGGTGAGATCGACATCACCAATCACACGGCGTTCGATCTGGTCGTCGACCAAGCGCTGGATGCGTCCAGCCGCGGCGAGGGCACGCTGATCATCAAGGACAAGGCCCAGGGCGGCGCCGACGGCCTGCCGGCGACCATCTACCGATACCAGGATGACGGTACGGTGCAGCGCACCGTCGGCAATGGCCCGCCGCAGAGCGTCGGCGCCAGCTCCGTCTACGACACGCAGAACGGCTGGCGCTGGGGCTTCAATGTCTACCAGGAGCAGGACACCACCCGGTACAAAACCGAGGTCACCGACACCTGGCTCGACATCGACTTCCTGGTGCCCGACCCGGACGATGTGGAATGGGACCGGGTGGAGCCGGCGGGGCCGCCGGTGCTGACCGACGAGGGCCCGTATTACTTCCGCGATACGGGCGACACCTCCGCGTATGCCTTCGATCGGCAGACAGTGTCTTCGTATACCGGCCCCATCGAGGTCATCGAGGACAAGGTGGATACCACCTGGTACGGCAGGAAGACCTACACCAAGACGATCCAGCAGAAGACCACCGAGGGCACCATGGCCTCCCACTCGGTGCGTGCGGACCGGGACATCAAGGTCAGCTTTCTCGGTGGCACCGCGGCCGATGTCTCCATCACCTCCACCCGTGCCGGCGCCGACGTGCTGCTGGACGCTCCCATCCGCAACACCTCCGGCACCACCCGCATCGACTCCGCCGGTGCGATCCGTTCCCGCGCCGAGGCCGCCATCGTCGGCGGACGCCACCTGGATCTGGACGCCGCCACCGGCATCGATGTGCGCACGGAGCTCGCCAACACGGGCTTCCATGGCCTGGACGCCCGCACCGACAATGGCAGCGTCGACATTCGCGAGGCCACCGGGGATCTCGGCGTCGGTTTGGTGCAGGCCGCGGCCGGCGGCGACGTCACGCTGGACGTGCCGGACGGTGCCATCACGGCCGGCCGCGCCGCCAACGGTGCCTGGCTCGCGGGCCGGGTGGAGGGCGGCTCGGTGACCCTCGACGCCGGAGCCGGCGGCATCGGCACCAGCACCGCGCGCCCGCTGCTGCTGGACTCCAACAACGCCAACGTGCCCATCGGGCCGTCCATCGACGAGCGCGTCAATGTCACCGCCGCCGGCGACATCTTCCTGCGCGAGGTGGTCGGCGACCTGCGGCTGGAATCCGCCATCGCCAGCGGCGGCGATGTCTGGCTCGACGTGCCCGCCGGCAGCCTGGTGGACGCCAACGACAGCGCCGTGCGCGACGAGCGCAGCTACAACGAGCTGCTGAACGGGCTCTGGACCGACATGCGCCTCACCGCCGGCACCGGCGCCACGGACCGCATCAATGACACCCTGGAGAGCTGGACCCAGCTGCGCGAGCAGGAATACCAGACCTATTGGGAGTACCGTCAGCGCCAGCCCGCGGCGCCGCTTGCGACCGCCGAGACCGCCCCGCTGGAGGCCGGTCGCGAGTACTTCGTCATCGCCGATGCCGGCGGCATCGGCCTTGCCGCCAGCGGTGCGGATGCGCTCGCCGGCAACGCGCTGGACCTGCTGCCCGCCGCTGCCACCGGCACTGCCCACGGCATCAGCGTTGCGAGCTTCCAGCTCGACACGGACGCCCAGGTGGGCAGCGCCGACGACAGCATCGGCATCCCCGGGCGGGTCTTCGCCGACGGCGATGCGGTGACCTACAGCCGCGATGGCGGCAGCGCGGACATCGGCCTCGACGAAGGCGTCACCTACTACGTCCAGGTGCTGGCCGGCGACCCCGACCGCTTCCGGCTGAGCCGCGATGCCGCCGGCACCGACCCGGTGGACCTGAGCGCCGCCGCCGACACCAGACTGCACCGCCTCGACCGGCTCGCCCTGTTCGCACCCGCCGATGTGGACGGCACCACCGACCGCATCGACCTGGACGCTGCCGCCCTCGGGCTCAGCACCGGCGACATCGTGCGCTACAGCCGTGGCGGCGCCGGCGACCAGGCGCTCAGGGTCCGCAGCACCACCACCCTGGAGGACGGCGCCGGCTACTACGTGATCCTGGACGGCGCCGACGGCGTGCAGCTCGCCGCGAGCCCCACGGACGCCGCCGCCGGCCGTGCCATCGACATCGACAGCGCCGGCGCTCTTGGGCACCTGCACCAGCTCTATGACCTGAGCAGCAAGCAGAGCCACAGCTTCGACCCCATCGCCGACGTGGACAGCGCCGCCGACCGCATCCGGCTCGGTGCCGGGCATGGGCTCAGCACGGGCCAGCAGCTGGTGTATCTCACGTCGGTGTACGACCCGGGCTTCAACCCGGGCTTGAGCGCCGCCGAAGAGGATGCCTACCGCGACTTCTACCGCGAGCAGGGCGCCGCCGAGGGCAAGACCGGCGCCGAGCTGGATGCCCATGTGGATGACGCCATCGCCACGCTGGAGGCGCGCCGGCAGGTGGAGTATCAGGCCCTGCACACCCAGTACGGCCAGCTCACCGACGCCGCCGGCAACCCCAACACCTGGCTCACCCACGCCGAGATCTACGAGCCCGACTTCGAGGTAGTGCTGAGCCCGGACGAACGGGCCGAGCTCAGCGCCGGCATCGAGGTCTGGACCGAAGAGCAGATCTTCTACGCCATGGGCGCCGGCGTCCTGGAGCCCATTGCCGACACCACCACCGAGATCGAGGACCCAAACGCCACCGGTGCCGACATCACCCTCACGGCCGACGAGCACATTGGGCGCACCGGCAACCGCATCGTCATCGACCTGACCGCGTCGCTCAGTGACGAGCAGCGCGTCGCCCTGGCGGCGGCGGAGCGCGAGGACGTGACCTTCCTGTCCGATACGCCGCAGTCGGCGCGGGTCATCATTGCCGGCCACGACCTGATCCGCATCGACGGCGGCACCTGGGACAGCGACCGCTTCCGCCTCGGCGGCCCGGTGGAGCTCTGGGGCAACAGCGCCAACGACAGCCGCGACACCGGCAACATCTACAGCGTCGCAGCCATCGACGGCGCCACGCTGACGCTGGCCGACACGTTCGCCGACGGCTCGCCGGTGACCCTGACCACGGAGCTCTTCCGCGACATCGAGCTCGCCCCCGTGGTGCTTGACCCGCTGGGGGGCCTCCCCGCGGGCGTGTCGGTGACGGGCATCGTCATCGAGCAGCGCGAAGACTTCGATGTGGACGCGAGCGGGCTCATCAACGCGGATGCCGGCGGCCAGGCTTACCTCGGCTCCGAGGAAGTGATGCGCATCGGCCACGTCACCGCCGTCGATGACATCCGCATCAAGGGCCAGCAGGATGTCTTGGACGCCGCGCCGAGCGGCCCCGCCGTCACCGGCACCGGGCTCATCATCGAGTCCGGCCGCGGCAACATCGGCCACGCCGACGGCAGCGGCGACTTCCGCATCGATCTGCTCGGCACCGGCACCCTCACCGCCCGCGCCGACGGCGACGTGCGTGTCGAGGAAGTCACCGGCGACATGCGCATCGAGACGGTCTTCGCCCAGAACGGGCGCGCCGAGCTCACCGCCGCCGGCGGCATCGTCGATGCGCTGGGCAACATCTACGCCAACATCGCCACCGGCCTGGACCTCGTGCTCACGGCCCGGAGCGGCCCCATCGGCGGCGCCGACAACCCGCTGGAGATCGACGTCGGCCGCAACGGCACCCTCACGGCCACCGCCACCGGCGATATCGTGCTGGCCGAGACCGCCGGCGACATGAACGTTCGCCGGGTGCAGTCGAGCGGCGGCGATGTGAGCCTGAGCGCGGACCTGTCCATCTTCGACGCGGCGGATGCCGCCGGTGGCGGCACCACGGGTTACACGCCCCCCGGCAGCCCCGACGGCACCGACCCGCTGCCGCGCGCCGATGTCATCGGCAACGACATCAGCCTCACCGCCGGCACCGGCGGCGCCTTCGGCAACATCGGCGTCTCCGGCAACGACCTTGACCTCGACACCGCCTTCAGCGGCGGCGGCGTGCTGCGCGCAGAGAGCTTAGGCTTCGCCTACCTCATTGAGACCACGGGCGACCTCGGCGTGCACAGCGTCGGCACCGCCGGCCAGGCCTTCATCGCCGCCCCCGTGGGCAGCATTGTCAACGCCCGTGACGACGGCGGCAGCAATGTCACCGGCGGCCGGGTCTACTTCTTTGCCGCCCAGGACGTCGGCACCGACGCCAAGCCGCTCATGACCAGCATCGGCTTCGCCGAGGGCCGCGCCGTCAACGGCTCGGCCTATGTCTACAACGCCGGCGCCGTCACCGTCGGCGGCGTCACCGGCGGGGACGACGGTATCCAGGCCGGCGGCGAGGTGCGCTTCGTCGCCAGCAGCCCTGTCACCGTCGAAAACAGCGTCCTTGCGGTGGACGACATCCGGATCATCGCCATGGACGATGCCGCGGACAACGACGCCGACGGCACCTCGACCCCGGCAAACCCCGCCGACGACGCCGACCACCTGCGCGTGCGCGGCCAGGACCTGCTGGGCAATCCGCTGCGGATCGAATCCACCGCCGGCGAGGTGCAGCTGCTGGCGGGCGATGACTTCATCCTGGAGGACGGCGCTACCGTGCAGGCCGCGAGCCGCGTGCGCATCCATGCCGACTACCAGGGCACCGAGGCCGGCATCGGCTACGCCTACCTGTTCGGCCCGGCCAACGCGGACCCGGGCAGTGGCGCCGTCATCGAGCTCGTCGGCGATGTCCTCGCCCCGGAGATCGAAGTCCACGGCCACAACGACGCCGACACCATCGTGCTGCGCAGCCTCGCCGACGGCAGCCGCATACGCCTCTACACCCACCTCGGCGCCGACCTGATCCACATCGGCAGCAATGCTGCGCCCGACGCCAACAGCGGCGGCGTGCTGGATGCCATCAAGGGCGAGGTCTGGATCGATGGCGGCTTCGATGCCCGCGACCGGCTGGTGCTCGATGAGACCGGCGAGATGGACCCCGGCCCGCGGGCCGGCAAGCTGAGCGGCAGTGCCCTGCGCGGCCTTGGTATGGGCGACGATGAGGCCGACACCTGGTTCGACCACGGCATCTACTACAGCCAGCTCGGGCGGCTCGACCTGAACCTCGGCGACGCCGGCGGCGAGCTGACGGTGGGCGGCACCCACGGCGGCGAGACCCACATCACCGGCGGTGCCGGCAGCGATGACATCAACGTGGTGCGCACCGGCGGGACCACCATCATCGACACCGCCGCCGGCGCCGACCGGCTCTGGCTCAAGACCCTGGGCCAGACCAGCACGGTGGCCACCGGCAGCGGCGACGACTGGGTGCGCGTGGAGCTCCAGGGGGGCAGCACCAGCCTCGACACGGGCAGCGGTGCCGACCACATCGAGGGGACTGTGGCCGCCGGCCAGCTCACCCTGAGCGCGGGCGCCGACGCCGATCACGTGGCGCTCGCGCTCACCAGCGCCACTGCGACGCTGGACGGCGGCGACGGTGACGACGATTTCGCGCTGGAGGGTCAGTCCGGCACCACGGACGTGCTCGGCGGCGACGGCGCGGACAGCCTGGACATCGAGCAGCGCAACGGCGTCCTCAACGCCCGGCTCGGCAATGGCGCAGACACCCTCACCGGCGATGCCATCGCAGCGCGTCTGGACCTCGACGGCGAGGCGGATGACGACCGCTTCGACATCGTCGTGACCAACGCCATCGCCACACTCACCGGCGCCGCCGGCAGCGATGCGCTCAACCTCAGGGCCCAGGGCAGCAGCGTGGACATCCGCGCCGGCGAGGAGGCCGACACCATCAGCGCGGTCGGCACCGACAGCACGCTCGACATCGACGCCGGCGGCGGCGCCGACCAGGTGGTGCTGACGCGCGCCGGTGGCGACACTGAAGTGCGCGCCGGTGCCGGCAGCGACAGGCTTGAGGTCCACGCTGCGAGTGGTGCCCTGCGCCTCTTCGGTGACGCGGATGACGACGCCTTCGTCTTCGGCCGGCCCGTCGGCGCCGGCCGCGATGCCGAGCAGGTCAGCGGCAGCATCACCGTGGACGGCGGCGCCGGTGACGACCAGCTCACCGTGGACAACAGCGCCATGACCCGCGGCATCGGCTTCATCGTCGACACCGCAAGCCTCGCCGGCGTCGGCACCGCCACCCTGGACTACGCCGGTATAGCGGCGCTGACGCTGCACTTCGGCACCGGCGCCGACGACATCACGGTGAGCGGCACCAGCGCCGCCGCCAGCATCGCCAGTGGTGCCGGCGCCGACCAGGTCCAGGTGCGCGCCGCCGCCGCCCCCGTGCACCTCGATACCGGCGCCGGCGACGACAGCATCCAGCTCGGCGATGCCGCCGGCATGGCAGCGCTCACCGCCCGCATCGACGTGGACGGCGGCGCCGACCAGGACCGGCTGATGCTCTTCAACAACGCCGTCGGCGACATCAGGGTCACGGACACCGAGATCACCGGCGCCGGCCCCGCCGCCGGCATCGGCCATCAGGGCATCGAGGTCATCGAGGCGGACACGGCCACCCTGGACGATCAGACCAGCGCGGCCTTCCCTGGCAGGCTCAGCCTCGGCACGCCCAGCCTCGCCCTCTTCCCGCTGCCGCCCACCGGCGGACCCGGCACCGGCCTGCCGCCGATTCCGCCGACGCCGCCGGTGCTGCCCACCCCCGGGACGCTGCCGCCAGTGCCGCCCTCGGGCCCCACCGGCGGGCCGCTGCTGCCCCTGCCGCCGCTGCCCATGACGCCATTACCGTCGGTACCGGTGCCTCCGCTGCCGCTCATGACCCTGTCGGCGCCGGGCACGACGGGTACGCTCGGCACCACCAGCCTGAGTGCGGGCGCCGCCGGCGGCCTGGGCTATATCGCGACGCCGGCGGCGCCGCCCGCCCCGTCGGCGCCGACGCTGCTCTTCGACGGCGCCGCCGGCAGCTTCACACCGGCCGCACCGCCACCGCCTGCGGACTGGCTCATCGACCCGCCGGCCCCCGTCACGCCGCTGGCGCCCATCGAGCCCATCAATTGGACCCCCGTCGGCCTGTAGCCGCTGCTGCGGTGAGTCTGACTGCGGGGCAGGTCGGGTGAGCCGCCGTAGTGGGGGCGGGCACGCGGGCGAGTGACACGATCAATCGATGGGAGGGATTGACTGATCAGATGATGGGGAACAACCTATCTCGCCATCCAGGTCTGCCGCCAGTCAGTAGGGTTATTCACCTATTTCCGTCTGGCGCATTATGCCCAGGCAAGACCCGGGCTCAGTCCGCCGGCCCGCCCCAGCGCGACCTCCGCCCCTGTATGAGCGCGCGGGCGTGGGTTCCGAGCAACGACGCTGACCTATTCACAATGGTCCCGAAACCCAGGATGTATCACCGATTCGCCATCGCCATTACTGGATTGCTCATCGCGGGCTGCCTATCCGCGCAACAGAATCATCAGATACTCGCCTGCGTGGTCGCCCAGATGGAGGGCAATCCCACCTACTTCGGGACGGCCACCACGGCCACCAGGCTGCGCTGCGAGATCGACAACGCGAGCCTCCGGCCGACGCTGCCGGAGCTCTACGCCGAGGGCTGGCGGCTCATCGAGGTCGTTGGCGGGAATCACGCCATCGCCATGGGTAATCGCGGCCCGTCGCCGCTGTATCTGCTGGAGCGCGCGGTGCCCGCTCGCAAGGACGCTGGCGCACAGCAGAAGACAGGCGAGACCGAGAATTGACCGGCGCAGGCGCTTTGGCACCTCGCACCGCCGGCAGCACCTGGCATTGGCGCGGGATCATGCGACCACCGCCGCCCGGCGCCCTGACCACCCGCCCTGCGCGGCATCCTGTCAATACGCCACTTCCTTCCCACTGCGCCCGCCGTGCCCGCCGTGTCCGCCAGCCCGAGTGCAACGGCGCCCAGCACGGCGCCCAGCAAGCACCGCTCCTGCTTCGCAGGGGCGTATTCCTCTGCCCTGGGGTCGGCAAGCATGCCGGCCCGGGCGACCCTTTGACCATGAACGGAGAGCTCCAATGACGCAACGGCCATACTCGACATGCAAACGCTCCGCCATTGCCACGGCCATCCTCATGGCCTTGGGCAGCGGACCGGCACTCGCCCAGGTGAGCGGCTCCATCAGCGGCGGCTCCGGTCTCGGGGGCGAGGTCGTCAACGGTGACAATGTCATCATCAACACCGGAGCCAATCCCATCGCCACCAGCGGAGTCGTCCAGGGCGGTCTGCTGCAATCCACAGGCAACATCATCGCTACCGGGGGTCTTCAGGTTGGCACCAACGTCAATGCGACCGGCAGTATCCAGGCGGGTGGCAACGTCATCGCAACCAATACCGTGCAGGGACAGGTGATTGCGGGTCAGACCGTGACGGACGGTGTCGCCCAGATGAGCCTGGGCAGCCTGAACCTGCCCGGCAATGCCACCATCGGTGGCAACACGACAGTGGGCGGCACGCTCGGTGTCACCGGCGCAACGACCACCGCCGGCATCACCAACACCGGCGATGTCGCCACCGACACCCTGACCACCAGCGGCGATGCGACCGTGGGCGGCAACGCCGGCATCACGGGCAACACCACGGTGGGCGGCACCCTGGGTGTGAGCGGTGCCACCACCACCGCCGGCATCACCAACACCGGCGATGTCGGCACCGACACCCTGACCACCAGCGGCGATGCGACCGTGGGCGGCAACGCCGGCATCACGGGCAACACCACGGTGGGCG
>NZ_CAJXYK010000015.1 GCF_913063425.1 uncultured Thiohalocapsa sp. | reverse complement strand
GGAACGGCTCGGCGACATCCGACATCGCCGCGCCGGCGCCGCCGGCTGCGTTGGCGGCCGATCATGCTTCAGGGCTGTCGAACTGGCCACCGAAGCGACAAGCAGCGACGCCCGAGACGGCAAGCCGGGGATCGGGCCGAGCCTAGCCCTGATCAGCGGCGCCGACATCCGCCCGGAGCGCGTCAATTGGGTTTGGGTCGGCTGGCTCGCGCGGGGCAAGCTGCACATCGTCGCGGGAGCCCCCGGCACCGGCAAAACGACTTTGGCCATTGCCCTTGGGGCAACCCTGACCATCGGCGGGAAATGGCCTGATGGCACTGCTGCGCCTGCCGGCGATGTCGTGGTCTGGTCCGGCGAGGACGACCCAGCCGATACCCTGCTGCCGCGTTTTATCGCTGCTGGTGGCGACCCGGCCCGCTTACATTTCGTCAGTGACGTGACCGACCGGGAAGGCCGGCGCCCTTTCTCCCCCGCCGCTGATATGCCGCTGCTGTCCAAGGCCATGAACGGACTGAAACGGCCCCCGGCTCTGCTGATCGTCGATCCTGTCGTCAGTGCCGTAGCGGGGGACTCGCATAAGAACGCCGAGGTCCGTCGAGCCCTGCAACCGCTGGTCGACCTTGCCCAGCGTCACAAGTGCGCCGTGCTGGGCATCTCACACTTCAGCAAGGGCACGTCTGGCCGCGATCCTGTGGAGCGCGTGACCGGCTCGCTCGGGTTCGGTGCGTTGGCGCGGGTTGTGATGGCGACTGCAAAGCGGAGCGACGAGGACGGCGGGGGAAGGCTGCTCGCGAAGGCGAAGTCAAACCTAGGCCCCGATGACGGCGGCTTCGTCTACGAGCTTGAGCCCTGCGAGCCGATCTCCGGCATTCAAACGACGCGCGTGCTTTGGGGCGAGGCCCTGGCAGGAAGCGCCCGCGAGTTGCTGGCCAGCGCCGAGAGCGTTGCCGACCCCGAGGACCAAAGCGCCATGGCCGACGCCAAGGGGTTTCTCCGCATGCTGCTGGAGGACGGCCCGGTCCCCTCAAAAAGCGTTCGCGCCGAAGCCGAAGGGGCCGGGCATTCGTGGTCAACGATCCGGCGAGCGAAAGACCAGATCGGGGCTGTCGTCGTCAAGGAGGGCGGTCGATTCGGCGGGACCAAGCAACAGTGGGTCTGGAAGCTCGACGCTGAAGATGCTCAAGGCGCTCACAAGATGCCCATCACAAACGGTGGGCACCTTCAGGTTTCCGTGAGCACCTTCAGCGATTCGTCTCCAAATAGTGAACCCGGCGACATCGGCGAGGACATCATCTGATGGACGCCGTTTCGATCCTGGCGCGCGCCGCGTTCGACGGCTTGAGCCTGACCGCCGAGCCTGCCGGTAAGCTCCGCCTTCGAGGTCCGAGCGACGCCCGCGCCCGCTGGCTGCCCATGGTCCGCGCCCACAAGGCCGACCTGCTGCGCCTGCTGGCCGAGCCCGAGCCCACGCAACGCTGCCCCCCGCCCTTGGCTCCCGAGACCGAGGCGGCGCTGGTCCGCTGGCTCGACGCCATCAACGAAACCGACGCGCAGATTCGAGCCGAGTTCCTGCTGAGTTGCCGCCGCGACCCTGACGGCCTTTCCGGCATCCTCCGGCTGGCAGCAGATCGCGGCATGGTCCCGGCCCCGCCGGTTCCCGCACCTGCCCCGCCCGCCATCACCTGCGGTAGCTGTCTGCACTTCCGGGCGGATGAGGTCGGCGACGGGTCCGGTCTGGGCGCCTGCGGCATCGGCGCCCCAGCGAGCCGCCGAACGCCGGCGCTGTGGCCGAACGCTCCGCACTTGTGCACTGACCACGAGGGAACCGCCCCATGAGCCGCAGCTATCAACCCCCTCCGCGCCCCAGCCGCCGCCGGATCGATGCCGAACTGGCTTTCTTCCAACCGGCCAAACCCGACCACCCGAAGACGATAACCACCAACGCAGACCAAGGCCCTGACAATGACAACCGCAACGCGACAAGCCCGTTGGCGAGCCAGCGACGAGAAGCGACTGATCCAGGTACGGTTGACCGATGAAGCCGTTGACCTGTTGGACGCACTCGTTCAGCGCCACGGCTGGACTGGCCGGGCCGAGGCCATCGAGCGGCTACTGACGGCCGATGCTGGGCGGTCACCGGAATGGATCGGGCATGAAGCGATTCGCTTAGCGAAAGCGTTCCTCCGGGCGACTGGCCGATCTTCGGTGTCGTTGCGTGACGAGCACGCGGTCTACACGATCACGCGGCACATGGAGCGTTGATGTGGCTGGACGACGACGCACCCGCCCCCGATGCGGCGCTCGCACGCGCAAGGGGACCCCATGCCGCTGCAAGGCGCTGGCGACCGGTAGATGTAAGCTTCATGGCGGCATGTCCACCGGCCCGAAGACAGAAGCCGGACGACGGCAGTCCGCCAAGAACCTCGAAGCCGCACGGCGCGCGCTGGCCAAACCCGAACACGCCGCGACACGCTCCGAGGCTGCGCGCAAAGGCTGGGCGACACGACGCCGCGATGCGCGGCGACTTCAGCTTGCGCGTCTCGCCGATGCGGGCGACCCGCTGGCGCTGCTGCTGCTGGCTAGTATGTAGACGCCTGGCAACGGTAGACCGGGCACCCCTGCGCATCAGGCCGGCAACAGCGTGTCGCCTCTGACCCCACCACGCCCGCGCGCGTACCTGTAGGCTTTCCTAGCCTCCCGCCAAGCCGAGCAACGCGCACCGCATAACGGGTTGCGCGGTACCATTGTCTCCAAAAAACCAACCGCGTAATCTGCCGCGTCGTGCGCTGGGAGGCCCATCCCGGCAGGATCGTTCGCCGTCCGTGAACGCGGCAACTCAGAAGGAATGTCATGTCCCCCGACGAATCCACGGGCGCCGCCCCCGAGCAGGCCGACCGCTCGCTGCTGGCGGACCTACTGGAACGCTCGCGGCTCTACCGCACCGGAAAGGACTATCGGGACCTGCTGGATTTCGTCACGCGGCTGCGGAACTTCGCCCCGTTCAACGCCCTGTTGCTGCAAATCCAGAAGCCGGGACTAGCCTACGCCGCATCGGAATACGATTGGCGCACCCGCTTCAACCGCACCATCAAGCCGCACGCCCGACCGCTGCTGATCCTCTGGCCCTTCGGCCCCGTGGCCCTGGTCTACGACGTGCAGGACACCGAAGGCGACCCCCTGCCTGAGGATGTGACCCAGACCTTCCACGCCACCGGCCCCATGGACGAGGATGCACTGGACACCGCCATCAAGGCCGTACGAAAGTGCGGGGTCTACGTCACGGCGGTGGACCTGGGGGACCAGTGGGCCGGCGAGATCAAGATCGGGCGCCGGTCCACCGACAAGAAAGAACGCCCGGACTACCGGGTAGCGATCAACCAGAACCACGAGGTCAACGTCCGCTTCGTCACCCTGGTGCACGAGTTGGGCCACCTGTTTCTCGGCCATTGCGGGCCGGACAAGTACCTGCGCATCGAGCAGCGGCCCCGGCTGAAGCCGAACATTGAGGAGCTTGAAGCCGAGTCCTTGGCCTACCTGGTGTGCAAGCGCCGGGGCATCGCGTCGAAGTCCGAGAGCTACCTGGCCGAGTTCGTAAAGCCCGATACGACGATCGACAGCCTTGACCTCTACCAACTCACCAAGGCCGCGGGCCAAGTCGAAGCCGCGCTCAACATTGCTGCGCATACCCTGTTTGAGCCGCGCAAGAAGGACGCATCGCCGCCGTCGGAGCTCAAGGGCTGAGCGACCGATAGCCAGACATCCGAACCCGCAACCCGACGCCCATGGCATCCAGCAAAGAAAAGTTCCTGCACCTGCTCTACAACGACCTGCTGAAGGTCGATCTTGCCGACCTGGACTTCAGTTTCTACCCCATCCTCGAATGCCCTGCGCCTGGGGCGTTGCCAGACGCGAATCGTATTTGCCGGGCCAACGGTTTAGTCGCGCACAGCCAGACCGTACCGCCTGATGGTGCCGGCAGCACGGCACCTGTGAACACTAACCGCAACTCTCAGTTAAGCACGTGAAGCTCACCCAACAACAACTGGAGGCCCACCTGTGGGGTGCGGCCAACATCCTGCGCGGCAAGACGGCCGGGCAGGACTACAAGAACTACATCCTGTCCCTGATGTTCTACAAACGCCTCTGCGACCAGTGGGAGCACGAGGCGGACGACGCCATCGCCGAGTTGGAACGACAGCAGGGGCGGACCTTCACCGACGCCCAGAAGGCGGTCTTCCGTGCCCGTGGGGAGCATCGGTTCCGGATTCCGGAAGGCAACCGCTGGGGCGACATCCTCGCGTCGTCCATCGACCTGGGGCGCAACCTCACGGCCGCCATGCGTGCCGTCTCCAGCGCCAACCAGGAGCTGCGCGGGGTCTTCACCGTGGACTGGAACGCCCCGGCGCCGGATGGCAGCGGCAAGCCGCTGATCGCCAACGAGGTGGTGCACGCGCTGGTCCAGCACTTCAACACCTACGACCTCTCCAACGCCAGCGTGTCGCCGGACGTGCTGGGCCGTGCCTACGAGTACCTGATCAAGAAGTTCGCCGACGACGCCGGTGCCAAGGCCGGCGAGTTCTTCACCCCGCCCGAGGTGGTGGACACCCTGGTGCGCATCCTGGAGCCCCAGCCCGGCGACACCGTCTACGACCCCACCTGCGGCAGCGGCGGCATGCTGGTGCACTGTGCCGACTACCTGCGCGAGGCCGGCCACAACGCCAACGACGCCCGCTTCTTCGGCCAGGAGATGAACTGGGGCAACGCGGCCATCGGCAAGATCAACTCGGTGCTGCACCGTCTGGAGGCGGAGATCGCCGCCGGCGCCAGCACCATCACCGACCCGGCCTTTCGCGATGCCGAGGGCAAGGTCCGCCGCTTCTCCCTGGTGCTGGCCAATTTCCCGTTCTCCGACGACTTCTGGTGGCTCAAACCCGAGCAGCAGACGGACGACAAGAAGAAGAAGACCAAGCTCAAGCAGCAGGTCTTCGGCAAGGAGGGCTACAAGGACCCGTTCGGCCGCTTCGGTCGCGGCACGCCGTTCCGCGCCCCGCCCGCCAGCACAGGCGATTATGCCTTCATCCTGCACATCCTGGCGTCGCTTACGGCCAACGGCCGCGCCGGCGTGGTCTGCCCCCAGGGCGTGCTGTTCCGCGGCCAGCCGGCCATCGAGGAGGAGACCGGCGAATTCGATGCCGACGGCAACCCCAAGATCAAGCGCCGCAAGGCCGACGACGAGCACTTGATCCGAAAGGCGCTGATCGACGCGCGGCTGGTCGATGCAGTGATCTCGCTGCCACTCAATGTCTTCTACGGCGCTGGTGTGCCGGCCTGCCTGCTGATCCTGCGCAAGCAGCGTCCGCCGGAGCGGCACGCCCAAGTGCTGCTGGTCTATGCTGCCCGCCACTATCGGGAGCTCTCGAACCAGAACGAGCTGCGCCCCCAGGACGTCATGCGCATGCTCGTGCACGTCCATGCCTACGGCGACGCGGCCAAGGTGCCTGGATTGGTGGCGCAGCACAGCCGGCGCATCCACGACCAGATCGATGCCCGCGAGCACGATGAGGTAGAGCGGCTGACGGCCGAGTACGCGGGCCATGTGGAGCGGCTCGCAATGCTCGAGCCACGCATCGCGGAGCAGGAGACCAAGCTCGCCGCCCTCTCGACCAAAGCCGAGCGCGCCAAGGTCGAGAAGGCCCTGTCTCAGCTACGGGGCCAGCGCGACCGCGCCGCGTCCAGGCTGGCGGAGCGCGACGAGAAGATCGCCGAATCCCGCCGCCGCGCCGAGGATGATCGGCAGGCCGTGACCCACGTCGGGGGCGAGCTTGAGGCGCTCTATCAGGACCCGGACGAGCTGCTGAAGCACGCGCGGGTGGTCGGCGTCGATGAGATCGAGGAGAACGAGTTCAATCTGAACATTCCGCGGTATGTGGATACGTTTGAGCCGGAGCCTCGGGTGTCGGTGGAGGATGCAGTAATCGCTCTGCGCGAAGCGGAGTCGAATCTCGTTAAGTCCGAAAAGAATCTAATGCAGCTCTTGAAGGCGGTTGGCTATGGCTGCTGAGACGCCCACAGAGCGCGCGGTCTCAACCTATCGTGACGATTGGAATCGGGTTACCGTCGACTCTCCAGGCTATGGACGTGTAAATCCAGAAACGCTGAGCAGCCGCACCGACGGAGAGTTCTTTTTCCGATACATAGATATTGGCAGTGTGACGCGGGGCGAGATCGATTGGGAGACCGTTGAGTCGATGACCTTTCGCGATTCTCCTAGTCGTGCGAGGCGCGTCGTCAGGAGAGGCGACACGCTGTTGTGCACGGTTCGACCACTATTGGAGGCACACACGAGTTTGCAGCGCGAATCCGAAGATCCCGTTATTTGCTCGACCGGTTTTGCGGTGGTTCGAGCCGAAGAAAATGTGTCAAGCGCTTACCTCCGGCATCTTCCCTTCTGCGAACCTATCAAGCGACAACTCCTCGCATGGCAGTGCGGAACCAATTACCCCGCTGTCAACGAACGCGACATACGCAATCTGGTAGTACCGGTTCCTTCCATCGAGGAACAAGCCGCCATCGCCCGCGTTCTCGATGTGGTGGATACAGCAATAGAAAGGGTTCGAAACACCGCACGAGAGTCGGCCAATCTTGGCAGCGCACTGATCCAGGATTACTTCTATTCCGCGTTGGGTGTAACCGCCTATGCAGATCGCCCCACCAAGGAGTTGCCGCCTGGGTGGCTGCTCAAGCCGATGGAACGACTAATCGAAGGCGAGCCGAAAAACGGAGTTTCTCCGTCGGCGAATACGCAGCCACCGGGCGTGCCGACGTTCAGCATCGCCGCAGTGCGCGATGGGCGCGTGGACCTCGCCAATCCCGACAACCTCAAGTATGCGGACATCAGAGAAGACGTCGCCGAGAAGTATCTTGTGCGGACCGGAGACATTCTAATCGTCCGGGGTAACGCCAATCCTGATCTCGTCGGCAAGGCGGGCCGAATCACGGATTTCCCGCCGGGCTGTATCTATCCCGATATCGCGAAGCGGGTCGTGCTGCGCGACGACGAGGAGCCTTATCTGCTCCCCGAGTTCGCGGTCGCCGCCTGGAATCACTCAATTGTTCACAATCAGATTCTGCGGCGTGCCAAGACTTCGAACGGGACGCTCAAGATCAACAACCGGGACGTAAAGCAGATCGTCGTGCCTGTCCCGCCCCTGCCCGAGCAAGAGCGCTTTGTCGAGATGATCACCGCGGTAGAAGCTAAAATCGACGCGGCAAAAGCCGTGAAATCCGCCTACGAAGAACTCAAGAAATCCCTCATGCACGACCTCCTCACCGGCACGAAACGCATCGACCCTACCCTCTTCCCCCAACTGCTGAAGGGGTAGCCCCATGACCGAGCTAGGCTATGTCGAGCTGCCCGTCATCCAATGGCTTTCAGGCCATGGCAGCACGACGCCGAAGGATCAGTGCCTCGGCTGGACCTACCGCGGCGAGGCGGCCATGGCCGCCTTCGAGCGTCCGCTGGACGACCCGCTGGTGGAGTCCGTGCTCGTGGACGCCATCCTGCGCATCAACGACAAGGTCACGACGGTCGAGCAGGCCCGGCGCGCCATCAACGCGCTGCGACAGGCCATGGCCATGCCGGACCGGCTCACGGCGAACCGCGAGACGCTGGATCGGCTGCGCGACGGGGTACGGGTAGAGCTGACGCCGGGCGAAGACGCCGAGACCGTCCAGTTCATCGCCTTCGAGCCCGAGCGTCAGCACCTCAACGACTTCACGGCCACCAACCAGTATCGCGTCCAGGGCGTGAAGCAGTGCCGCGACGACACCGTGCTGCTGGTCAACGGCATCCCGCTGGTGATCGCCGAGTTCAAGAGCTACATCACCAGCGGCAAGGACTGGACGGAGGGCGTGCACCAACTCCACCGCTACCAGCGCCAGGCACCGCTGATGCTGGCACCCAACGTGTTCTGCGTGGCGGCCGACGAGGACGTTTTCCGCTACGGCACCGTGCTGTTTCACGATGCATCCAAGGACGACATCGAGCGCCACCTGGACACGTGGGGACCCTGGCTGTCGCAGTACCCGGAGACCAAGGGCTGGTGGAACGATGCCGCGGCCGATGACCCGGATGATCCGCTGGAGGTGCCGGTGAAGGGTCTGCTGCGGCTGAAGCCCTGCCATGTGCTCGACTTCCTCCAGCACTTCATCGCGTTCGAGACCAAGAAGGGCCGCACGGTCAAGAAGGTGGCGCGCTATCAGCAGTTCGAGGCCGCCAACGACATGGTGGACCGCACGCTGGCGCTGATCGGCAAGGATGTCCCGGCGCAGGACCGCACCGGTCTGGTCTGGCACACCCAGGGCTCGGGCAAGTCGCTGACCATGGTCTTCGCGGCCTACAAGCTGCGCCGACAGGCCGGGCTGGAAAACCCGACCGTGCTGATCGTCGTGGACCGGCGCGACCTCAAGACCCAGCTCGCCGACGACTTCGACGCCTGCGATTACCCAAACGTGGTCAAGGCGATGGGGGTCGAGGACCTGAAGTCGCGGCTCAGGACCGGCTGGCGCGGCACGCTGGTGACCACGCTCCAGGCCTTCCAGCGCATGGACGACTTGGCCCCGGTGGAGCGGGACAACGTCATCCTGCTGGTGGACGAGTGCCATCGCTCGCAAAGCAGCAAGGGCGCCGACAGCTATGCGATGACCATGCGCACGAAGCTGCCGAAGGCGTTCCGCTACGGGCTCACGGGCACGCCCATCGACCGCACCATGACCAATACCCATCGCGACTTCGGACCGATCCAGGACGCTCAGCAGGAGCGTTATCTGAGCTATTACGGCATCAAGCGCGCGATCAAGGATGGTGCCACGCTGGAGGTGCACTACATCCGCGACAAGGTGGCCTTCGTCGTCGACGAGAAGCAACTGAACGTCAGCTTCGAGCAGATGTGCGACGATGCGGATCTGACTGACGAGGAGGCCAAGGACCTGCTCCAGCGCCAGCGCTCCCAGTGGAAGGAGCTGGCCCGGCACCCGGACCGGGTCGAGACCGTCGTCCGCAAGATGCTGGAGCACTTCCTGGCCTATCCGGACCCGAGCGGCTTCAAGGCGCAGTTGGTGGGCGTGGACCGCACGGCCTGTGCCCGCTTCAAGGACGAGCTGGATAAGCAGCTCACGGCCAAGGGGCTGCCGACGGCCAGGTCGGATGTCATCATCTCCGAGGGCCAGAACGACGACGACGATCTGGAGCGCTTCCACTACGGCAAGCAGAAGCAGGACGAGCTGATCGACTGGTTCAAGCTGACGCCGGCGCAGTGGGAGGAGGCCAATCGCGAGGCCCATGGAGATCATCGCACCAAGTGGCGCCCGGCGCTCAAGGTCCTGATCGTCTGCGACCGGCTGCTGACCGGCTTCGATGCGCCCATCGAGCAGGTGATGTATCTCGACAAGCCGCTGCGTGATCACAACCTGTTGCAGGCCATCGCCCGCACCAACCGGCCGCTGCCGGCCATGAACAAGCGCACGGGCGTGGTGGTGGACTTCTTCGGCGTGTTCGCCGATCTCTCCAAGGCGCTGAACTTCGACGAGAGCCTCCGCGAGGAGGCGCTGATCGACTGGGACGCGCTCAAGGCCACGGTCCCCGGCGAGGTGGCCCGCTGCATGGCCAGCTTCCCGGAGATCCAGATCAGCGATACCCGCGCCTGCCTGTTGGCCGCCCTGCGCGCCATCAAGGACCCGGATGCGGCGAAGACCTTCGAGCAGAACTTCAAGAGCCTGGAACGGCTGTGGGAGGCCCTCTCGCCGGACCCGTGCCTGTATGACCATCGGCGCGTTTACAACTGGCTGTGCGGCATCTACATCGCCCATCGGCGTCGCCAGCGCGGCAACACGTCCGCGACCTACGGCGAGCTGTCGGCGAAAACGCGGGAGCTGATCGAGCAGAACACGGCGTTTCTCGATGCCGCGCAGGCACTGCCGGCGTTCAAGATCGACAAGGACTACATCGCCAAGCTCGACGATCTGCCAAGCGCGGCCGACAAGGCCGCGGCGTTGGAAGCGATGCTGACGGCGGAGTTGTCGGAGGACGAGGCCGGCTTCACCTATCGGCAACTCGGCGAACGGCTGGCGCGGATCAAGCAACGGAAAGATGCGGCAGATGAGGCCGCGGAGAAGCGACTGCGGGAGCTTCAGGAGATTGCCGACGAGATCGTCAAACAGGTGAGCGAGCCCGAAGGTCTTTACCTGACTCAGCCGGGCGAGTATCCGGTCTTCACCGTATTGCAGACGTTTGCGAGTACGGACGATAAAGAATATCTGGCCGGCTGTGCTCGCAAGATGGTCGCGCATCTACGCGACAACGGTCTCCTTGCCGCCGGCTGGAGTACGTCCAAGGGTGGCCGCATGCGCGTTGAACAGTCCTTGCTTGCCGAGTCGTGGAATCCGCACTACGCGAAACTGGGCTTTGATCCGAACGACCCGCATCCGCCGTTCCTGGAGGCGGCGGTGGCCGAGTTGGTGAAGGCCGATGGCACAGGCTGAAACTCCCGTGGGCACGCTGCCCGAGCACCTGCACGCCGGCGGACGGGATGTGGAATGTCGGCTGACCCGCTCACGCTCGGCGCGCAAGCTGCGCATTCGCGTCAAACCGGAATGCATCGACGTGGTATTGCCCCCCGGGCGCAGCGAGGCGGACGCAGCCGATTTTCTACTGCGCAACCTGGGCTGGGTAACCCGCCAGATCGAGCGGGCGGCGCGTATCCGGTCCGCTCGGTTGGTGCCGAAACGGCCGGGGGGTGCGATACCCTTTCGTGGTGCAGAGATTCCCGTCGAGATCCACTCCGTCCCGCACTGGCGGGCGGCAAGCCGGATCGTGTTCGACGGCAAGACGGTCCGCATCGTGACCTCGCAGGATAACCCCGCTCGCTTGGGCAAGGCACTGGAAGGCTGGCTCCGGCGTCAGTCGAAGGCACGCATCGAGGAGTTGATCATCGGTATTGGCGAGCGCATCAATCGGGCGCCGAACCAAGTCTATGTCATGGACCAGCGCACAAAGTGGGGCAACTGCTCGCACCTCGGCAATCTGTCCTTCAGCTGGCGCCTGATCATGGCGCCCGACGACGTGCTCCGCTACATGGTCACCCACGAGATGGTGCATCTGGCAATCCCTGACCACTCCCAGCGCTTCTGGCTGACGGTACAAAGCCTGTGCCCGGACTCGGAGCGGGCGCGGCAATGGCTGGTGGCGAACGCCGACCGCCTGATGCAGATCGATTGCGTTGCCATCTGTGCCGAAACATCGCCCCGCTCCACGATCGCCCGAGATGCCGCCTGAGATGGGCTACAGCAAGCCTTGGCTGAGCTACGAGGACCAACTCGCGAAGCTCACGGACCGCGGCCTGCTGGTGACGGACCGCGCCAAGGCGCTGGAGTACCTCGAACGTATCGGCTACTACCGCCTGAGCGGCTACTGGTTTCCATTCCGGGAGCGCTCCGGCCCCCTGGTCCTGCTCGATGGACCGGGCGGAAGGCCCCGAGACCGAAAGCGGGTCGAGACGATCGCCCTTGATGAGTTCAAGCCCGGCGCGACGTTCGAGCAAGCGGTCCTACTCTATGTCTTTGACAAGCAGTTGCGACTGCTGGCGATGGATGCCCTTGAGCGGATCGAGATCGCGCTGCGGGTGGACATCTCCCATACCCTCGGCCGACTGGACGCCTTCGCCTATCTGCGCCCCGAGCTTTTTCACGAATCCTTCAGCCGTCGGCTCGACCCCAAGACCGGCCTGACTGGACATCATGCGTGGCTGGACAAGCAGGCGCAGCTCATTGTTCGCTCCAAGGAAGAATTTGTCCGCCACAACAAGGCCAAGTACGGTCTGCCGCTGGCGGTTTGGGTATCGTGCGAGGTCTGGGACTTCGGCGCGATGTCCAAGCTTTACGCCGGCATGCGCGTGCAGGAGCAGAACGCCATCGCTGCCAAATACGGCGTTGCGGACGGAAGGGTCTTTGCCAGTTGGCTACGCAGTCTGAACTATCTGCGTAACGTGTGCGCCCACCACAGCCGCTTGTGGAACAGGAACATCGTCGATCAGCCGAAGCTCCCGCCCGCGGCGGAGGTGCCCTGGGTTGTCCACTTCGAGCAGGATAAGCATGCCAGGGCCAGGTGTTTCCTTCTGTTGCGGATCGCTCGGCACGTTCTACAACGCGTAAATCCGGGATCGACGTGGCCGGCACGCTTGCACGAGCACCTTCAATGCTTCCCAGACCTAAACCACCTGGGGTTGGGTCTGACCGATCTTGGCGCCCCGCTGGGCTGGGAGGCCATCTGGCGAGGTTAAGAGCGTTGGCAGGTGCCGGCAAAAAAGAACCCCTCCGCGATCTCCCCGCCGAAGCGGCTTGACCGGGAGGGGCCGTGTTACGAGTGAGGTTAGGGCATCTTGCCCTAGACATCAACCAGCGACCCCAAAATTCGCCAACTGTGCGATGAGGGCGGGATTTTCGCCCTCGGACGCCAACCGGGCTCCCAACCGCTGCCAGATATCTCGCAGTGCGGCCTTACAGCCCGTCCCGCGGGTGCATCCGCCCGAGCCTGGTCGGCTGCACGCGGTTCACACAGTGCCCGAGCGCATCCCCCTGACGCCCAGCTCGCCATTCAGGGCCGCATGTTGTTCCGCTGCGAGACCGGCGGCAGCAACGCGGGGTCTCTCTCGAATCGCGCCTCTCGCCCGCCGCCGTATCAGCCCGCCGGGCGCACTTTCGATCTTGTGCCATGGACACGCCCCCGACATCGCCCTGCGCCTTCAAGGGATGTTGGCACTTCAGCGCGGGCGACAGTATCGAGGCAACAGTAGGTTGCGCGACCGATCGGTTTCGTCGTCGGCATACTGCCCGTCGCTGTATCGCGGGCAATCCCGCCCGATCCCCTCACTGACGAGGATGGCTGCAATGTCCCTCCCGTCATCGAGACGGCAGACCCCGATGCTATGGTCGTTATCGCGGATTCGGCTAAGGCGATTACGGCAACGCCCGGAAGCTGTCTCGGAACATCTGCACCGAGGCACTTGTACTTGAAGCCGGATCGGCACACCAGACACCACGAGGGCGTCGCCGTCGCGTACGTGGTCGACTCCACCGATTAGTGTTTCTGCTGCGGCGAGCAGCGGCACGATAGCTGCGAGAAGGACTAGGGGGCGAGACATGGAGAGAGAACAAGGCTAGCGCCGACCTGGTGCCGATCCACCATCACCCGACCCTAGAGCCGTCGTACCAAAACGCCAGGCTAAAGATCCGTGATTCATAGACTAGATGGCATGGATCAAGAATTGCTAAACCCTCCGCCTGTCTATGCATTGCAGACTGTGTATTCGGCATCACCCGCGCCGCCGCTGCTGAGCTGTCGAGGTGGAGGTCGACAAGGTCGGCACCGGCAGGACGGCATCAAGGTCGGGCGGTGAAGCGCTGAAACAGGCTCAAAGCATGGCCAAGACCAGGTCTTGGGGTGCAAAGGAGCACCAAAGAAGCCTAGAGCACGCTGTCTTGTGGGTAGGTTTGTGGGTATGAGCCGATTCCGTCCGGCGCGTTTCCTTTCAATTCAGGTAGATAGCCTGCATGGATGGCGGAGAGAGAGGGATTCGAACCCTCGATGGGCTATTAACCCATACTCCCTTAGCAGGGGAGCGCCTTCAGCCACTCGGCCATCTCTCCGTTCGGGCCGGATATTGTAGCAGGAACAGCCGGTCTCTGGTCCAACCCTATCGGCGCAACCTGACGCGCGATCAACACAGGTCAGGTGGGCGGATGACGTGAGCGCGTGCACGTGCGTGCCGTCTCTCGCGTTGCACGGGGTACGGCAGCCGCAGGGGTGATGCCCGCCGGCGGGCGAGGGACGCCGGTGGTCCTCGGGAAACGGCCGGTTCGGTCCCGGCCGGGGGTTGAGGGAGCTGGCCTGCTGTCGGGTTGCCTCAGGTCTGCCATGGCAGCGTCGGTGGTGTGCCGGCCTGTCGCCGGCGCGCGCTGCGGTGGGCTCGCCGGAGGCGGGCCGGCTTGAGGTCAGCTGCTGTGTCCGGGCGGCACGCTGGCGTTCTCGCCCTGAGCGGCGGCCTGTTCTTGTTCGCGTTTGATGCGCTCGTAGATTTCCTCGCGATGGACAGCCACGTCGCGCGGCGCATTGACGCCGATGCGAACCTGATTGCCCTTCACGCCCAGAACGGTGACGGTGACATCGTCCCCGATCATCAAGGTCTCCCCGACACGACGGGTCAGTATCAACATAGTTGTCTCCCTAAGGTCCTTTCGGCTAAGTCCTTCGACGAACCGGTGGCGCCTTTGTTCCTGTGCCGGCCGACCGGTATCGAGGGACCGCACTCAACCAAGTTACGGGACGGCCCGATGCCGCCCGAGCTATGGATTGTAGCAGTTGGCCTTTTTTCGGCGCATCAGTCCCGTGTCGGGAACAAGTCGCAAATCCCTTTCATTTGCGGTGTCCAGCGGACCGACGGCGCGCATCGGCGTCATTAGCCGACGAAAGGCAGTAACGTGGACACCGGTCAGCGTCAGACACTTTGGTCGAGCTCGAAGGCGTCGTGCAGGGCGCGGACGCCGAGCTCCAGGTACTTCTCGTCGATGACGACGCTGATCTTGATCTCTGAGGTGCTGATCATGCGGATATTGATGCCCTCGCGCGCGAGGGCCTCGAACATGCGGCTCGCGATGCCCGCGTGGGAGCGCATCCCGACGCCCACCAGACTCACCTTGACGATGTGCTCGTCGCCGTGGACCTCTCGCGCGGACAGCGCCTTGGCGGTGTCCTCCAGGATGGCGAGCGCCTTGGCGTAGTCGTTGCGATGCACCGTGAAGGTGAAGTCCGTGGTCTGCGCATCGGCGGCAATGTTCTGGATGATCATGTCCACCTCGATGTTCGCCGCCGAGATGGGCCCCAGAATCTTGTGCGCGACACCGGGCTGGTCCGGCACGCCCAGGATGGTGAGCTTGGCCTCGTCCTTGGCGAAAGCGATGCCCGCGATCTTGGCCTCTTCCACGTCGTTCTCCTCGAATGTGATGAGCGTGCCCTCGCCCGGCTCGAAGCTGGAGAGCACCCGCAATGGGACCTGGTACTTGCCCGCGAACTCCACGGCACGGATCTGCAGCACCTTGGAGCCGAGGCTCGCCATCTCCAGCATCTCCTCGAAGGTGATGCGCGGCAGGCGACGCGCCCTGGGCTCGATGCGCGGGTCCGTGGTGTAGACGCCGTCCACGTCGGTGTAGATCTGGCACTCGTCGGCGTTGAGCGCGGCGGCCATGGCAACGGCGGAGGTATCGGAGCCGCCGCGCCCCAGGGTGGTGATGTTGCCCTGCTCGTCGATGCCCTGGAAACCCGCCACGACGACGACGCGGCCCATGTCCAGGTCTGCGCGCACTCGGGCGCCGTCAATATCGGTGATGCGTGCCTTGTTGTGCGCGCTGTCGGTGCGGACCTGGACCTGCGCGCCCGTGTAGGAGCGCGCGGGGCAGCCCTGGGCCTCCAGCGCCATGGCGAGCAGTGCGATGGTCACCTGCTCGCCGGTGGACAGCAGCACATCCAGCTCCCGCGGGGACGGCTGCGCCTGGAGGCCATGGGCGAGCCCGAGCAGCCGGTCGGTCTCGCCGGACATGGCGGAGACGACAACCACCACCTGGTGGCCGGCATCACGGCTCGCTTTGACTTTGGCGGCAACGGCCTGGATGCGCTCGATGCTGCCCACCGAGGTGCCGCCGTATTTTTGGACGATCAAGGACATCGGAGTTGCGAGTTGCGAGTTGCGAGTGACGAGTTTCGAGGCGCGAAGCGGCGGAGCGCCGCAACGCCTACACAGCATTTTTGCCGAGCCGCGTTGCAGTGTCGCACGTTACTGAGCGTCTCGCTGGTCATGTCAGCACTGAAACGCAGGGCGACCGCAGAAAGGACCGGAGTTTTGAAACGACGAAATCCACGAAAGACGCGAAACGGGGCCATTTTGCGGTCTGCTCGGGCGTTATCGCGCTTTTTGCGTGTTGCGCAGCTCCTTTTCAGAGGCTCCGCGTTCAGAGGCTCCGCGGCCACGCGGCGCGACCGCAACAACTTTCGCGACGTTGCGCAGACACGGCTCTTTGCTGCGAGTCAGGAGCGTGACGCTTGCTGGTGTGGCCGCCGACGCGGCGAGGCGGCGGGTCTGCGCACCGCGACCCGCGCTACTCGACACTCGCCGCTTTGGACCGCACCCACTCGCCCACCAGATCGAGGGCTGCCGGAATACCGGTTGGGTCGCTGCCGCCGGCCTGGGCCATGTCCGGGCGGCCGCCGCCGCGACCGCCGACTTTCTCGGCGGCGGCCTTCACCAGGTCGCCGGCCTTGAAGCGGTCGGTGAGGTCCTTGGTGACACCGGCGATGAGGTTGACCTTGCCGTCGCTCTCGGTGGCCAGCAGCACGACGCCGGAGCCCACCTTGTTCTTGAGCTGGTCCATGGTGTCGCGCAGGGACTTGGGGTCGGCGCCGTCGAGCCGCGCCGCCAGCACCTTGACGCCGTCCACCTCCACGGTCTTGTCCGCGAGGTCGCTGCCGGCACTGCTGGCGAGCTTCGCCTTCAGCTGCTCCAGCTCCTTCTCCAGCTTGCGCGAGCGCTCCACCAGCTGGGCCACGCGCTCGTCGGCGTCGGCGGTGGCGCCCTTCACCAGGGCCGCGATGCGCGCGAGCCTGGCCTCTTCGTCCGCGATCCAGTCCAGCGCCCGCTCGCCGGCTACGGCCTCGATGCGGCGCACGCCGGAGCTGATGCCGCTCTCAGCGGTGATCTTGAACAGACCGATGTCGCCGACGGCGCGCACATGGGTTCCGCCGCACAGCTCGGTGGAGAAGTCGCCCATGCGCAGCACCCGCACCTGCTCGCCGTACTTCTCGCCGAACAGGGCCATGGCACCGGAGGCCTTGGCGTCTTCCAGGTCCATGATGCGGGTCTCGACGGTGTGGTTCTCGCGGATCTCGCGGTTCACGAGCCGCTCGATGGCCTGAAGCTGCGCCTGGGTCAGGGGCTCGAAGTGGGTGAAGTCGAAGCGCAGCCGATCGGGACCGACGAGGGAGCCGCGCTGCTGGACGTGGTCGCCGAGCACGCTGCGCAGCGCCGCGTGCAGCAGGTGTGTGGCGGAGTGGTGCAGCGCGGTGGCGCGGCGGCGCTCGCCGTCCACACGGGCGGTGATGCGATCGCCCGCCTGCAGCTCGCCGCCGGCCATGTGGCCGATGTGGCAGATGATGCCGTCACCGTGCTTCTGGGTGTCGTCCACCTTGAAACAGGCGCCGCCATCGGTGGTGAGCTCCCCCCGGTCGCCCACCTGACCGCCCGCCTCGGCGTAGAACGGCGTCACGTCCAGCACGACGAGCCCGGACTCGCCGGGTGCGAGGCGCTCGCGCTCCTCGCCGTCGCGGTAGAGGGCCACCACGGTGCCCTGGTCGAGGATGTCCTCGTAGCCGGTGAAGTCGGTCTCGCCCTCCAGCTCGATGGCGATTTCGCTGCCGGCACCGAACTGGCTTGCGGCGCGGGCGCGCTGCTTCTGCTTGGCCATTTCGCGCTCGAACCCCGCGAGGTCGACGCCGAGGCCGCGCTCACGGGCGATGTCGGCCGTCAGGTCCGCCGGGAAGCCATAGGTGTCGTAGAGCCGGAAGACGGCCTCGCCGGGCAGGACGTCGCCCTGCAGCCCCGCGACCACCTCCTCGAAGATCCTGAGGCCCTGGTCCAGGGTATCGGCGAAGCGCTCTTCCTCGGCGCGCAGCACCTGCTCCACGTGGGCCTGCTTGGCGGCCAGCGCCGGGTAGGCCTGGCCCATCTCCGCCACCAGGGGCGCCACCAGCTTGTGGAAGAAGGGCTCGGTGCAGCCGAGCTGATAGCCATGGCGGATGGCGCGGCGGATGATGCGCCGCTGCACATAGCCGCGGCCCTCGTTGCCCGGCGTGACGCCGTCCACCACCAGAAAGGCGGCGGAGCGGATATGGTCGGCGATGACGCGCAGGGACTTGGACTTGAGATCGGCGCAGCCCGTGGCTTCGGCGGCGGCTTGGATCAGTGCCTGGAAGAGGTCGATCTCGTAGTTGCTGTGCACGCCCTGCATGACGGCGGCGAGGCGCTCCAGGCCCATGCCGGTGTCCACCGACGGCCGCGGCAGGGGCGTCAGCTTGCCTGCCGCGTCGCGGTCGTACTGCATGAAGACCAGGTTCCAGATCTCGACATAGCGGTCGCCGTCCTCGTCCGGTGAGCCCGGCGGGCCGCCGGCGATCTCCGGGCCATGGTCGTAGAAGATCTCCGAGCAGGGGCCGCAGGGCCCGGTCTCGCCCATGGACCAGAAGTTGTCCTTCTCGCCGCAGCGCGAGAAGCGTGCCGGGTCTGCGCCGATCTCATCGAGCCAGATGCGGGCGGCCTCGTCGTCCTCGGTGTAGACGGTCACCCACAGCTTCTCGGGCGGCAGGCCCAGCACCTGCGTCAGAAACTCCCAGGCGTAGCCGATGGCCTCGCGCTTGAAGTAGTCGCCGAAGCTGAAGTTGCCGAGCATCTCGAAGAAGGTGTGATGCCGGGCGGTGTAGCCGACGTTCTCCAGGTCGTTGTGCTTGCCGCCGGCACGCACACAGCGCTGGGAGCTGGCGGCGCGGGTGTAGGGACGCTTCTCGCGGCCGAGGAAGACGTCCTTGAACTGCACCATGCCGGCGTTGGTGAAGAGCAGCGTCGGGTCGTTGCCCGGCACCAGCGGGCTGCTCTCGACGACGGTGTGTCCGCGCTCGGCGAAGTAGTCGAGAAAAGCGGATCGGAGCTCGGCACTGCGTTTCATGGGAACGACTCGGATGATCTGGCTCCGGGCGGGCCGGCCGCGGCGCCCCGGGGCGTGGTGGGGGCACTGCGGGCGACCGCCCGACGGAAATGGATGATGCGTGTCTGTGCGGGGTCCATGCGGCCTCTGGCGCAGGCTTTGGCGCAGGCTCAGGACAGGTCGAGGGCGCGGGCGATCAGGTGCGCCGGGAAGCCCCGATATTCCAGGAAGCGCGCACGCTTTGCCAGCGTTTTGCGGTCATCTGCGGGCCTGCGGCCGAATTTTCCCGCATCCACCCGGGCCATCAGGTCCAGGCACCGTGCCTCTTCCAGGGCAAGATGCGGATCGATGGCGGCATCGGAAAGCCCCTTGGCGTGCAGCTCCGAGCGGATGCGCAGGGGCCCGAAGCCCTTCTCCAGCCGCTCGGCGACATAGGCCGCCAGCAGGCGCTCCTCGCTCAGCAGCCCTTCCTCGGCGAGCGCCTCGAGCACCGCCGCCACGGCCTCCGCGGGATAGCCGCGCCGATAGAGCTTGCGCCACAGCTCGTAGCGCGAATGCTCGCGGCTGGTGAGGAGCTTGAGGGCGCGACTGCGGATCTCCGCAGCGGTGTCCACCGGGGCGGCGGCGCCGGGCTCCAGGTCGCCGTCCTCGCCGCTGTCCGGCAGCGCCGACTCCGGGCCTTGCGGGGTGTTGCCGCGCTCGCCGTGCGGCCTGTGGGCATCGGGCCTGTCCATGGTAGGGAGCGGTGGCGGCTCAGGTGTCGGAGGCCGCGGTACCCACCGCATCCGGCTCGGCGCTGGCGCCGGCCGCCGGCTTCTGCGGCAGCAGGGCGGCGCGGATACTGGCCTCGATGGCGTCGGCGAGGTCCGGGTTCTCTTTCAGGAAGCCGCGGACATTGTCCTTGCCCTGGCCGATGCGGTTGCCGTCGTAGCTGTACCAGGCGCCGGACTTCTCGATGATGCCCTGCTGGACGCCCAAGTCGATGATCTCGCCGTGGCGGGAGACGCCCTCGCCGTAGAGGATGTCGAACATCACCTGCTTGAAGGGCGGCGCGACCTTGTTCTTCACCACCTTGACCTTGGTCTCGTTGCCGATGACCTCGTCGCCCTTCTTGATGGCGCCGGTGCGGCGGATGTCGAGCCGCACGGACGCGTAGAACTTGAGCGCGTTGCCGCCGGTGGTGGTCTCGGGCGAATTGTGCACCGCGATATGATCGACCAGGTAACTGTGGTTGCCCTCGATCTCGAGATCGAAACGGGTCCGATGGCGCGGCGCGGCCGGTCGCAGCTCCTTGCGCGTGATGCGCATGGGGACGGCCCGCAGCTGCGTGCGCAGCGACAGACGGCGGCCGTTCAGGTGGGCATCGGAGGTGTCGGGATGCCACTGGAAACGCCCGCGGAAGTCCGGGGGGAGCTTGTAGTCGAGCGACGGATGCAGGTACGGGGCGATCTTTTCATGCAGCGAGCGCGTCCGCTCGCCGCTGAAGACCAGCCTGCTTTCACTGACCGTCGGGCGCCCCATGCCCAGCTCGGCCAGGCGGTCCGCGAGCCGCTCCTTGTCGGCCAGCGACAGGCTGACACAGCCGATCTCGGCCATGCCATGCCCCCACCGCTCACAGCTGCCGGAAAAGGTACCGTCGTCGCCGTACCAGACCGCCACGGCGCGGGCGTCGATCGCTTGCAGCATCCCGTCGCCGATCTTTCGGCCCTGCGCCCCGTAGGCCGCCCGGTGCAGGCCGGCGAGCTGTCCCATCGGGATGGTATCGAAGCCGATGCCGTTACCCGTGGGGGCGATCTCGTGCGCAAAGGGTGCGAGCATTTCCTGCTTCCACGCGCAGTATTCACGCTGGCGCTCCGCGTGCCCGACCCGGAACGCGACATTGTGCTCGGAGGCGTAGCGCAGCGACCCGTCCCCGAGCACCCCGCCGAGGATCAGCTGATTCTGGTCATCGGAGAGCAGATAGTGCTTGGTGGCGACCATCACCTCATCGCCGACCGCAAGCTCACCCGCCGGGCGCTCGCCGGCGGGCGTGAAGATGAGATGGTTCTCCGTGCAGGTGAGCTTGCGGCGACCGCTGCCGCCGCCCGCTTCGACCTCCAGATAGAGCCACTGGTCGGTCTCGCCGTTGCGAAACCAGTCCACCACCGGGCGCGGAACAATGGCCCCGGTCTCCGGGTCCATGGACTGCACCTGCACCGGCAGCCGCTGATTGACGATCTTGCCGATCTTCTCGGTCGAGCCATCGGCCAGCACGACCCGGGCATGGTAGTCGAAGCAGCCGAACATCACGCCGATCTTCATGCGGATCTGGTTGATGAAGATGACGATGGCGTTGGAGCGCTTGATGTTGGCGGTGAGCTTGCGCAGCGCCTGGGACATGAGCCGCGCCTGGAGGCCCACGTGGCTGTCGCCCATCTCGCCTTCGATCTCGGCCTTGGGCGTGAGTGCGGCGACGGAATCCACCACCACCAGGTCCACGGCGCCGGAGCGCACCAGCATGTCGGTGATCTCCAGCGCCTGCTCGCCGGTGTCGGGCTGGGACACCAGCAGCTCGTCCATGTTGACGCCGAGCTTCTCGGCATAGATCGGGTCCAGCGCGTGCTCGGCGTCCACGAAGGCCGCCGTGCCGCCGGCCTTCTGCGCCTCGGCCACGGCATGCAGCGAGAGCGTCGTCTTGCCCGAGGACTCCGGCCCGTAGATCTCGATGACGCGTCCACGCGGCAGCCCGCCGATGCCGAGGGCAACATCGAGGCCGAGGGAGCCGGTGGAGACGGCCTGGATGTTCGGGATGGCGCCGGCGTCGCCCATGCGCATCACCGAGCCCTTGCCGAACTGCTTCTCGATCTGGCTCAGCGCCGCCGCCAGCGCCTTCTTGCGGTTCTCGTCCATCGTCACTCCGGGACAGTCGTGCCTGTGCGTATCGGCATGCGGCCGACGCGGTTGAGCGGAAAATTATCACACAGCCCCGCCGCCGGCATCAGGTGCCGACTGGACGTCGCCCGGCAGCGCGCGCACGCCACACCCAAACCTTGGCACTAATCCAGCACCCAGCGCCGCAGCACCTGATAGCCGCCGCCGTTGCCGCGGCCCGCGACGCCGCTGCGCGCCAGCACGAACGCCCGCGCCGGCCAGTGCACGGCGAGCGGCGCCGGGTCCAGGCGCGCCGCCCGGCGCGCCAGAGTCACGTGCGGGCGGTAGCGCCGGGGCTCGGGCTCGATGCCGCAGGGCAGCAGGTTCTGCTGGAGCTGGCTCACCAGGTTGAACAGGGCCTGCGGTGTCTCGTCCGGGGCCGCCACCAGCAGGCGCTGGCGCGGCCAGGTCTCAACCCGCCGGAGCGCAAGGTCGAAGGCGCTCACCACCACGTCGTCACCGGCGGCCTCGATGCAGGGCAGCGTCTCCGGCGCCACATCGCCGACGAACACCAGCGTCAGATGCAGGTCGTCCGGATGCGTCGGGCGGGCACCCTGGATGCCGCCGTCCCGGGCGCGCAGCAGCGCCGAGCGGATGCCGGGGTCCGGCCACAGGGCGAAGAAGAGGCGGATGCTGGCGCGGCGGTCGTCCTGCATGCTCGGCGTGGGTGCGCTCCGGGGCGAGACGGACTGCGGCTCAAGCCAGTAGGGCGATGAGCCGCGACAGGGCATGGGCCACGGACTGCCGGCGCACGGCCTCCCGGTCCCCGTCGAAGTGGACGGTCTCGGTGCTGACGCCGCCCGGCAGCGCGTAGCCGAAGCAGACGGTGCCCACCGGCTTGTCCGCAGAGCCGCCGCCGGGGCCCGCGATGCCGCTCACGGCCACCGCCACCTGTGCTGCGCTGTGCGCCAGCGCACCCGCGGCCATCTCCTGCACCACGGGCTCGCTGACGGCGCCATACTCGGCGAGGGTCGCCGCGGCCACGCCCAGCATGTCCTGCTTGGCAGCATTGCTGTAGGTGACGAAGCCGCGGTCCAGCCAGGCGCTGCTGCCGGCGATGTCCGTCACGCACTTGGCGATCCAGCCGCCGGTGCAGGATTCGGCCGTCGCGAGCATCAGACCGGCGGCGGCGAGCCGGTCGCCGAGCTGCCGGGCGAGATGGGCCGGGTCGTCGGTCATGCGGCCGGCGATGCGACCTCGCCCCAGCACTGGTCGAGGTCGTCCTGCAGGGCGCGGATCAGGGCCGCCTCGTCGGCCGCATCGAGGGCCGTCGGATCGTACGCTGTGGCACCGGGCTCGGCCGCCAGGCGCAGCGTCATGCCCACCCGGGGGTTGCGCTGAAGCCAGCCCCGCAGGGCCTGCAACAGCGCCGGGAGCATTGGCGGCAGCACCGCCAGCGAGACGGCGCCGAGGTCCACCGCCGGCCGCCGGTCCGCGGCGGCGGTCAGCACCGGCGGGCGCGCCGTGGGCGCCACCGAGAGCACGGTGCCGCTCTGGCGCAGCTCGTGGCGCAGCGCCGCGGTGCGGTCGAGGGCGTCGTCCGCGGCGAGCGGGGCGCCCGTCGGGTCCAGGAGGCAGAGGGTGAGATTCGGGGTATCCAGGGAATCGATCATGGGTTTCCGGAGGTGGCCGCGACCTGTCAAGGATGCACCAGCGGCGCGCCGTTGACAAAGGCCCGGGTCAAACGGCGGGCGGCGCCTCAGCCCGGGGCATCACCCCCGGCATCAGCCTGACCGCCGGCGGCCAGGCGCGCCCGGAGCTGGTCCGTCAGCGCCAGGACCTCCTCCTGCGCCACGCTGCCGGGGTTGCAGCGCAGCCGAATGCGCTCCTCGCCGCGGCCCACCTCGATCTCCACCTCACCCACGTCGCTGTTGCGCATCAGCCAGGCCCGCAGCCACTCCAAGAGCGGCCCCACCATCGCCGGCAGGATGGCGAGCGCCAGGGCGCCGATGGTCAGCACCTCCCCGGCGTCCTTGCAGCCCGGCTCCGCGGGGGCGTCGCTCACGGCCAGTTCAGCGGACAGCACGAAGTCGGCATCCTGCAATTCCTCGCGCAGGGCGCGGGCGCGCTCCCAGGCGGTGTCATCGTCCAGCGGGCGGCCTTGCGGGTCGGTGAGCGCCATGGTCAGGGTCGGTGTGGTCATGGGGACTCCTTGGTTTTCGCCGGTGAGGCCGGAGGACGGACCGGGCGCGACGGGAAGGGACTCAGCGCGGACTGAAAAGGCTGCGTCGGCGAAGGCGACATCACGGACGAAGAGGGCACTACGAAAGACGCGAAAGACGCGAAAGGGCCGATTCAAAGCCGGTTTCGACCGACCATGTTTCGCGCTTCTTGCGTGTGTCTCAGTGCCTTGAGCTCGATGCCTCCGGTCACTCTCGCCAACCGCCACCGGGTTGGTCAGGCAGGCGGTGTGCCGCAGTTTGCGGCGCACAGGCATCGCCTATGCCCTGCCGACAGACCAGCCTGATCGAGGCCAGCTCGCTGACGCGCCGTTGATATCGCGACGGACGGATGCTCCAATGTGGAGCCGTACCCCACATTCGGGCGCCACATGAAAGCCATACAGATCTCCATCGACGAGGACCTGCTGCGACGACTGGACGCGGACCCCGACGTGCAGCGCCTGGGCCGCTCCGCGGTCATGCGCCGCGCGGTCGCTGCCTATCTGCATGAGCGCCGTGCGCGCGAGATCGCCGAAGCCTATCGGGCGGGCTATGGGCAGGACCACGGCATCGATGCCGAATTCACCGGCTGGGGAGAAGAAGGGCAGTGGCCAGAGGACTGACCCGGTCCGGGCCGCGTCGCGGTGAGATCTGGATGTATCGGTTCCGCTCACCCGATAAGCGCGGGCCCGTGCTCATCCTGTCGCGCCCCGAAGCAATCGACTGGTTGCACACGGTCACGGTCGCACCGATCACGAGCACCATCCGCGGATTGCCGAGCGAGGTCGTTGTGGGCACCGATGCCGGCCTCAAGCACGATTCGGCCGTCAACCTGGACCACGTGCAGACCGTGGAGCAGGCGCAGATCGAGCGCTTCATCGGCTCACTGAATGCTGTCCGGATGCAGGAGGTCTGCGCTGCGCTGGCCGTGGCGCTGGGATGCCAGGAGGCGGGCCCCAGCGCGACGCATTGACGGGCGAGTCGCAGACCGAGCACGGTTTACCAGGCGAGCCCTCCACGACAGAAGATGCGGTCCTTTGCGGCCAGCCGAACCGCGGGGCGTACAACGGCGCACGAAACGCAACAGGCGACCGGTTGCCCATTCTGACAGCATTGGCACCAGACAAAGGCAGATGGCGGCCGACCCGGCCTCAGCATGACCGGCCGCGGTCTTGCATCCGGTCTCCCAGCAGGAAGCGCTGGCTGCGCGGGAAACCCTCCAGCGTCGGCACCAGCCAGAGCACGAAGCGGTACATGGCCTCCAGTGCGGCACCGGTCTCGCGGGCGTTGTCGGTCAAAGGGGGAGTCCTCCTGCGTGAGCGGAGCGCCGGGAATGGACACTTATCGCGCACATCAGGAACATCGCGCGTAACAAGGAGGTAGAGTGTTAACGCGGTAAGGGGGAAAAGGTCCTGGCGAGCCGGAAACCGATGAAGCTGCCGCGGCTGCTCGGTTGGCCCCCGCTGCGGTAGGCGGCGCGGAGGAAGCCGGGATTGTATTCCCAGGAGCCGCCCCGCAGCACGACGGCGCCGGCACGGCTTTTGCGTACGCAGCACGTGCGCGAACCCTGACTGTTGGCGTCCAATGGATCGGCGGCATCGTACTCGGAACAGGTCCACTCCAACACGTTGCCCAGCACCTCGTGCAGCCCCCCGGGGTTGGCCGGCAGTATGCCCACCGGGACGGTTCGCTCGCGGTAGAGGCCGGTCTTCGCGCCGCAGTCGTCGTAATCAAAGTTGCCGTTGTAGTTGGCTTCGTCCGTGTGGATGCACGCGCCGGTCCAGAAAGGGGTCTCGGTGCCGGCACGGGCGGCGTATTCCCACTCGGCCTCGGTGGGCAGCCGATAGGCGTCGCCGGTCTGCTGGCTGAGCCAGTCGGCATAGGCGTTGGCGTCGTTCCAGCTCACGCAGACGACAGGCTCGTCGTTGGCCTGCTCGAATCCGGGATCTCGCCAATTACTGTCTTTCCGCTGATCCCAGCTGCCGCCCACATTGGTGACGCAGCCACCCCTTCCCTCGGCATCAGTCTGGTAGTCAGTGCGCTCCACGAACCGCCGGAACTCACCAACCGTGACCTCGGTCCGGCCGATGGCGAAGGCATCGACACAGACCTCGTGCTGGCGCTCGTCGCCATCACGGTCAGGCTCCTTCTCGGGGCTGCCCATCTCGAAGCAGTCGCCCGGCAGCGCGATCATTGCCGGGCCTTCGCTGCCGTCCTTCAGGCGGTCTTGGAACACGCTGAAGGGCTCGGGCGCGGTCTCGGTCTGCTGGACCGCATCCTGCCGGGGCGCGTCGGTCGCCAGCTCGGTTTGCTGGAAGCCCCCGCGTGCCAGCCACAGGCCGGCTGCGAGCAGGGGCAGCAGCAGGAGCCAGAGCGGCGACGCCCGACGAGCGCTGCCGTCTCCGGACCTGGTGCCTTTGCCGGTACCCTTCCGTCGATCTCTGACAGGGGATTCTTCTTGCGGTGGGCGGATAGGCCGGCCAGGCGCAGCCGTTGCCTGCTCCGGGGGCGACTTCGCCGGCTCGGCGCCGGGTCCGGCTCGAGGCGTCGCCGCGGCTGGCGCCGAAGCCGCTCGGGGCTTGGCGACAGGCTCCGGCCGCGAGCTCGGTGGGCTCGACGCCCCGGCGGCCCCGAGGGCGGTGTCGATGGTCTCCAGTACATCGAGGTGGCGCTCCTCCTGCCGGTGCTGCTCCAGCACGGCCACGAGCCCGTCGCGCGCCTCCCCGCTCGCCCGGTCGATGAGCCGTCCCACGGCGAGGACCGCGCCCACGCGGGTCAGGTGATTCGCATCCTCCAGCGCCGCCCGCAGCTCCGGTCGCAGCGGGTCCGGCGGTGTGGACGCGGGCGGATTGGGGTTGCGGGCGATGATCAGATCACCGGTCTGCGGCCCGTCCAGCCAGAGCTGCGGGGTCTGTTTGGACTGGTGCGCCAGCACCTCGCGGTGGGCGTAGTCGTAGAGGTCGCGGATGCGGACCTCGGCCGCGTCCGGGGCGGCGGCGCCGGTCTGGAGCCCTTCGACCAGGTGATGGGTGAAGAGCGAGCGGTCGGTGTCGCCGATGATCCGCTCGCGCAGGACGGCCTCGAAGGCGCGCACGTCCCGCTCCGGCACCGCGAGCCGGGCGAGGCGTTTATCGGCGTAGGCGGCGTTGCCGATGAGCAGGGCGCGGCGGCTGGGGGTCGGGCTGGGGCTGGGGCTGGGGCTGGGGCTGGGGCTGGGCGGCACTGATGGGCGTCCCTGACATGCCTCGGCCGTACTTTCGCCGCGGGTGTGTGGAGGGTCAAGCAGCGCCCGGCCGTTTCGGCGCATCCGGAGCAGGCGGCTTGGCGAGGCTTGCTTGAAACCGAGGGGCCGGGCGCAACCTCGTGTCAAAGTCAATGCGCTGCATCAAGCCCGGCGTGGATGTCGCCGGGCCGCAAGCCCACTCCCGCCGCCGACCGCTCCGGAGCAGCCCATGCCACAATCCCGCACCGTCCGCACCACCCCCGCCCGCCCGGTTGCGTCCGGGATCTGGTCCTGGCCCGCCGTGCTCATCGCCGGCATGGGTATGTTCGCGCTCGGCGCCGGGCTCATGTCCCTGGCGCTGGCCCATCCGCATCCGGAGGCAGACACCGTGACCGCGAAGCTCGTGAACCCCGCCGACGAGGCGCAGATCGCGGCGCTGGTGGACGCGGTCGCGGACCACCGCGTGGTGATGGTCGGCGAGACGCACGACCGCTACGACCACCACCTGAACCAGCTCGCGATCATCCGCGGCCTACACGCCCGCGGGGTGCCGGTCGCCATCGGCATGGAGTGGTTCCAGCGGCCGTTTCAGGCGCATCTGGACGATTTCTCGGCCGGGCGGATTACGCTGAGCGAGCTGCTGGAGCGCACCGAATGGAGCTCGCGCTGGCGGTTCGACGTGGGCCTGTATCAGGACATCCTGCAGTACGCCCAGCGGCACCGCATACCGCTGGTGGCGCTGAACGCGGCCACGGAGACGGTCTCGGCGGTCTCCGACGGCGGCATCGAGGGGCTGGACGCCGAGCGACGCGCGCTCTTCCCGCCACGCATCGAGCTGGCCACCGGTGCTTACCGCACGCAGCTCGAGCGGATGTTCGCCATGCACGGCGCGACCACGCCCGAGCGTCAGGAGCGCTTCCTGCAGGTGCAGTACGTCTGGGACCAGACCATGGCCCGCACCGCCGGCGACTACCTGACTGCCAACCCCGGGCGCACCCTGGTGCTGCTGGCGGGCTCGGGCCACCTGCTGCACGACAACGCCATCCCCGAGCGCCTGCGGCGGATCAACCCCGCCCGCCAGAGCGTGCTGGTGACCGAGACCGGCTACATGCCCGCCGGCGCCGAGCCCGACTTCGTCTTCGCTGCGCGTGACATCGCGGTGCAAAACGATGAGCAGGTGGCGGAGCTGAACCTGGACTAGTGCCGCGCCGGGAACGTCGCGAGGCGGCGCCGGGCACGCCGACTTCAGTGGGCACCCTGGGGCGGGCGGACTACAGTCCGCCCCGACGGCAAGTGTGCCCTGCCCTCAGGTCTTCCGCGGCGCGGCTACCAACCTGCCGGCAGCCCGCCGGCATCGGCAGACACCTCCTGTCGGCTGTTGCTTTCACGACGCGGACGGCGGGCTGCGTCGGCGCCGGATGTCGGCCTTCCGACCACGACGCCGGGGAAGGCCCCGGTACCGCGGCCTACCCCTTCTCGGCAGACCCTGTGTCAGCACAGTTGCACGCTGTGGCGACGCCCGACGCGGTGCACGACATGCGACGCGCTCAACATTTTCACCATAGACAATTGGTGGAAAATCCATTAGCATTTGCTTAAATGCTGTCAGAGGAGACAAGCCCATGTTCAACTGTCGTTCCATGCGCGCCGCGGTCATCGTCTCGGGCCTGCTGCTGGCGGCAGGTCTGCTGCTCGGATTGCTCGCGGTGTCCGCGCCGCTCACCATGCCCTACACGCAGACGGCCCTGATGCTGGTGCTGGCTGGCGCTGCGGTGCTGTCGGTGGCCTTCATCGATGCACTGCTGCCGGGAGCCGACCAGCGTCTGGATGGCTGCCAGCACTGACGCCTAACCCGACGCTCAAGGCGTGCCCGGTGTCGGGTCACGCCGCGCTGACCCGACCTACACGGGATTCGTGTTCGGCGGGAGAGCAGAAAATGGTCTGCACGGGTGATCGGTCAGCAGGCGCCGCATCGAGCCCCCTGCCCGGCCCGAGCAGCGAGGCGCCCGCTCGGCCCGGTTAGGCTCGTGGCCCGTCGCGCCGTTGCGTGAAGCCCAGCCGCGCGCGAGATGCGTGGAGATCAGCCTGACTGATCCGGGCTCTCGCCCGGCTGGGGGCTCGGCTGGGGGCTCGGCTGGGGGCTCGGCTGGGGGCCCGTCACCCCATCCACGTAGGCATCCCGTGCGGTCTTCGCACGGGTGAAGATCTCCAGCAGATGCGCGCCGTCGCGGCGGCGGATGGTCTCGGCGAGGTCGGTCATCTCCTCGCCGAAGCGGGCCAGCATACCGCTCAGGGCCTCGGCGTTGGCGATGCAGATGTCCCGCCACATGACCGGATTGCTGGAGGCGATGCGGGTGAAGTCCCGGAAGCCGCCGGCGGCGTAGCGGAAGATCTCGTCGTGCTCCTGCTGCCGTGCCAGCAGGTCCACCAGGCCGAAGGCGAGCATGTGCGGCAGATGGCTGGTGGCGGCCAGCACCGCGTCGTGGTGGGCGACATCCATCTCGGTGACGACGGCCCCCGCCGCCTGCCACATGGCACGCACCCGCTCAAGCGCATCGGTGTCGGTCTGCGGCAGCGGGGTCAGGATGACGCGGCGGTTGTGGTACAACTCCGGGAAGGAGGCAGCCACGCCGCTGTGCTCGGTGCCGGCGATGGGGTGTCCGGGCACCAGGCGCTGCGGCACAGCACCGAAGGCCGCCGCCGCGTCCGCCACCACGCTGCCCTTGACGCTGCCGCCGTCGGTGATCACGGCATCCTCCCGCAGCCGGCCGTGGATGCGCTCGAAGACACCGCGCATCGCCCCCAGGGGCACGGCAACGAAGACCATGTCGGCGTCCTCCACGGCCACCGCCGGGTCCCGGGTACAGCCGTCGATGACGCCGAGATCGAAGGCAAGCTCCAGGTTCTGCGCCGAGCGCCCGCAGCCGATGACCTCGCCGACCGCGCCGGCACCCCGCAGCGCCCGGGCCAGCGAGCCGCCGATGAGCCCGACGCCGATGAGGGCGAGCCGCTCGATCACGTCGTCAGCACCCGTTCCAGCGCCGCCAGCATGCGCGTGTTCTCCTCGGCCAGACCGATGCTGATGCGCAGATGATTGGGCAGGCCGTAGTTGCCCACCGGGCGGCAGATGACGCCCTCCCGCAGCAGTGCCTGCTCCACCGGACCCGCAGGCCGGCCAAGGTCGGCGGTGACGAAGTTGCATACGGACGGGATGCAGCCGATGCCCAGCTGCTCCAGCCCCGCCGTGACCCGGGCCATCTCGGCACGGTTGTGCGCCACCGAGCGCTGCACATGGGCTCGATCACCAAGGGCGGCGATGGCCGCCGCCTGTGCCGGGGCATTGACGTTGAACGGATGCCGCACCCGATTCAGGAGCTCGGCCAGGTCCGGATGGCTCAGCCCGTAGCCCACCCGCAGCGCCGCGAGGCCATACACCTTGGCGAAGGTCCGGGTGACAATGAGGTTCGGGAAGTCCGCGAGCCAGCGGCTGGTGTCCGGATAGTCCGGCGCCGTGACATATTCGAAGTAGGCCTCGTCCACCACCACCAGGGCGTGCGCCGGGAGCCCGGCAATGAAGGCCCGCAACGGCTCCGCGGCGAGCCAGGTGCCGGTGGGATTGTTCGGATTCGCGATCCAGACCACCCGCGTACGCTCGCTCACCAGCGCCGCCATGGCCGCCAGGTCGTGCCCGAAGTCCCGCGCCGGCGCAACCCGGGCGGTGGCCCCCACCGCCTGGGTGGCGAGGGGATAGACGGCGAAGGCATGCTCGGAGAACACCGACTCCACGCCCGGGTGCAGGAAAGTACGCGCCACCAGGTCCAGCACGTCGTTGGAGCCGTTGCCGACGGTGACCTGCGCCGCATCGACCCCGTGGTGCTCGGCGATGGCCCGACGCAGCGCGAAGGCACCGCCGTCCGGATAACGGCCCAGCTCCGCCGCGCAGTCGACATAGGCCGCCTGCGCCGCCTCGCCGCAGCCGAGCGGGTTCTCGTTGGAAGCGAGCTTCACCGCCGAGCTGATGCCGAGCTCACGCGCCAGCTCCGACAGGGGCTTGCCCGGCACGTAGGGCGTCAGGCCGGCGATCTGAGGGGCGGCGAGGGCCAGGAAGGGGTTGCCAGGGTTGGGCATCGGATCATCAGGGGTCGCGCTGTCTAACGATGTGGGTGCTTCAAAAACTAGAGTACCGCCTCCGGATAAGACCCCAACACCTTACACAACCGCGCCACCGACTTGAGCTGCACCAGGGCAGCGGCGACGCCGGGCTCGCCGCGGTGGCCGCAGATGTCCACGAAGAAGACATAGTCCCAGACGCCCTGGTGGGAGGGGCGGGATTCAATGCGCGTCATGCTGATGCCCTGCTCGGCGAACGGGCTGATGAGGCTGTGCAGGCCGCCCGCCTCGTTACGGCAGGAGAGCAGCAGGCTGGTCTTGTCGCTGCCGCTCGGCGGCGCGTCCTCGCGGCCGATGATGAGGAAGCGGGTGGTGTTGCCGGGCTCGTCCTCGATGCGCTGGGCCAGCATGCGCAGCTCATAGAGCTCCGCGGCGGCCTCGCCGGCCACAGCGGCGCAGTCGCCGGACCTCGCGGCGAGCTTCGCCGCCTCCGCGTTGCTGCCGACGGCAATGCGCTCGGCGGCGGGCAGATAGCGGTCGAGCCAGCCGCGGCACTGGGCCAGCGACTGCTGGTGCGAATACACGCGGCGGACCGCACCCACCTCCGTCGCCCGGCTCAGCAGGTGATGGTGGATGCGCAGCATGACCTCGCCCGCAATCAGCAGCGGTGAGCGCATGAACATGTCCAGCGTATGGTTCACCACACCCTCGGTGCTGTTCTCCACCGGCACGACGCCGAAGTCGCAGGAGCCGGCCTCCACCTCACGGAAGATGTCGCCGATGGTGCCGAAGGGCTGGGTGTGCACCGAGTGGCCGAAGTGCTTCAGCGCCGCGGCCTGGGTGAAGGTGCCCTCGGGCCCGAGATAGCCCACGGCAAGGGGGCGCTCCAGCGCCAGGCAGGCGGACATGATCTCCCGGAACAGCCGGGCCATCTCCTCGCCGCCCAGCGGCCCCGGGTTCTGCGCCTTGATGCGGCGCAGGATCTCCGCCTCGCGCTCCGGGCGGTAGTAGTGCGTGGTCTGCCCCGCAGCCGCCTTGATTTTGGCGACCTCGCGGGCGCAGTCGGCGCGCTCGGAAATGAGCCGCAGCAGCTCCGCATCGATGGCATCGATGCGTGCGCGGATGGGGGCGAGGGCGTCCTCGGCACTCATGTCGGCTCCCGTTGGCTGCTGCCGTGATCCCGGGTGTGTTCCAAGCTTGCTGCTGAAACCTGATCCCGATCCGGATGATCGTCTCAGCCCCGCACCTCGCCACCGGCGCCCGTGCCGTCGGCGGCGCCCAGGCAGCGCACCGACAGCACCCCGTCGATGCCTGCGATGCGCTGCGCGGTCTCCCGCGGGCACTGCCGCTCGATGTCGATGAGTGTGACGGCCAGCTCGCCGCGGGAGCGGTTCAGCATGTCCACGATGTTGAGGCCCGCCTCGGCGAGGTCGGTGGAGATCTGGCCCACCATGTTCGGCACGTTGCGGTTCACCACGGCGATGCGATGTCCACCATTGCGCGGCAGCACGATCTCCGGAAAGTTGACGGAGTTGGTGACATTACCGTCCTCCAGGTAAGCGCGCACCTGGTCCGCCACCATCATGGCGCAGTTGTCCTCCGCCTCGCGCGTGGAGGCGCCGAGGTGCGGCAGGGCCACCACCCGCGGGTGATCCTTGAGCAGATTCGAAGGAAAGTCGCAGACGTAGGCGTAGAGCTTGCCGGTATCCAGCGCGGTGACGGCGGCGTCGTCGTCGATGATGCCGCTGCGCGAGAAGTTGAGCAGCACCGCGCCGTCCGGCATGTTGGCGATGCGCTCGGCATTGATCATGTGCCGGGTCTGGTCGGTGAGCGGCACATGGAAGGTGATGAAGTCGGACCGGGCCACCAGGTCATCCACCGACAGCGCCGCCTCCACGTCGGACTGGAGCTTCCAGGCCGCGCGCACGGTGATGCTCGGGTCATAGCCGATGACCTTCATGCCGAGCGCCCGGGCGGCATTGGCCACCAGCACACCGATGGCGCCGAGGCCGATGACGCCCAGGGTGCGCCCCGGCAGCTCGAAGCCGACGAACTGCTTCTTCCCCGCCTCCACGGCCTTGTTGATGGCCGCGTCGTCGCCTTCCAGCCCGCGGGCGAACTTGGCCGCCTGGGCGATGTTGCGCGCAGCGATGAGCATGCCGGCGAGCACCAGCTCCTTCACCGCGTTGGCGTTGGCGCCGGGGGCATTGAACACGGCGATGCCGCGCTCGCTCATGTCCGCAACGGGGATGTTGTTGACACCGGCGCCGGCCCGACCGATGGCCTTGACGGTGTCCGGGACGGGCATGTCATGCATCTTCGCCGAGCGCACCAGGATGGCGTCCGGGTGGCCGACCTCCGAGGCGATCTCGTAGGACGCCCGCGGCAGCCGGTTCAGGCCGGCGACGGAGATGTTGTTGAGGGTTTGAATCTTGAACATGTAAAACGTCTCCACCTGCGGTGCTTCAGTGCTGCGCTCGCGGCTGCTTCGGAATGTGTCTCACGCAAAGACAGAAGACGCGAAAGTCGGGCCGCGACGGGATTGCCCAGGCATACCTGTGCTCCTGAGGCCAGATGGTCTCACGCGAAGACGCGAAGACGCGAAGACGCGAAGACGCGAAGACACCAGCCCCAGAGCATCGCTCGCGCCAAAGCCTGGATAAGCCAGGAAAGACGACGCGTCTGCCCGGCACCACTCCCTGCACATTCTACGCTTCGCACCTCCCCCTTCGCGCCTTCGCATGCCACTCCCCTCCGCGCCTTTCCCTCCGCGTCTTTCCCTTCGCGTCTTCGCGTCTTCGCGTGCCACTCTTCCCCGCGCCCTTCCCTCCGCGCCCTTCCCTCCGCGTCTTTCCCTTCGCGTCTTCCCCTTCGCGTCTTCGCGTCTTCGCGTGCCACTCTTCCCCGCGCCCTTCCCTCCGCGTCTTTCCCTTCGCGTCTTTCCCTTCGCGTCTTTCCCTTCGCGTCTTCGCGTCTTCGCGTGCCACTCTTCTCCGCGCCCTTCCCTCCCCGTCTTCGCGTGCCACTCTTCTCCGCGTCCTTCCCTCCGCGTCTTCGCGCGCCAATCAGCCGCTCAGCTCAGCCCCTGGTGCGCTCGAACTCCGCCATGAAGTCGATCAAAGCATCCACACCCGCCTCCGGCATCGCATTGTAGATGCTCGCACGCATGCCGCCGACCGAGCGGTGGCCCTTCAGCGTGAGAAGGTATGCGTCCTTGGCGCCCGCAAGGAAGTCCGCGTCGAGCTTGGCGTCGGCCAGCGTGAAGGGCACGTTCATCCAGGAGCGGCAGTCCGGCTGCACCGGGTTGGCGTAGAAGTCCGAGCCGTCGATAGCCGCGTAGAGCTTGCCCGCCTTGCGCTGGTTGATCTCGGCCATGCCGGCAAGCCCGCCCAGGTCCTTGAGCCACTGGAACACCAGCCCCGCCAGGTACCAGGCGTAGGTGGGCGGGGTGTTGTACATGGACTCGGCGTCGGCGTGGGTCTTGTAGTCCAGCATCGCCGGCGTGCCGGCGATGGGGCTGCCGATGAGATCGTCGCGGACGATGACCAATGTGAGTCCCGCCGGGCCGATGTTCTTCTGCGCGCCGGCGTAGATGATGCCGAACTTCGACACGTCGATGGGGCGCGACAGAATGGTCGAGGACATGTCCGCCACCAATGGCTTATCGGTCTCGGGCACGTAAGGGAACTCGACGCCCTGAATGGTCTCGTTGGGCGTGTAGTGCAGGTAGGCGGCGTCCGCGGACAGGCTCAGCTCGGCCTGCGCCGGTGCACGGGTGAAGGTGCCGTCCTGCTCGGTGCTGGCGGCGACGTTGACCGTCGCGAAGCGCTTGGCCTCGGCAATGGCCTTCTTGGACCAGCTGCCGGTGTTGAGGTAGTCCGCCTGCTTCGCGTCCCCCAGCAGATTCATCGGTGCCATTGCAAACTGCAGCGACGCACCGCCCTGCAGGAACAGCACCCTGTAGTTGTCGGGAACCGCGAGCAGCTCGCGCAGGTCGGCCTCCGCCTGCTGGGCGATGGACAGGAACTCCTTGCCGCGGTGGCTCATCTCCGCCACGCACATGCCGCTGCCGTGCCAGTCGAGCATCTCTTCCTGTGCGCGCTTGAGGACGGGCTCCGGCAGCATCGCCGGGCCGGCGCTGAAGTTGTAGGGTCTGGACATGGGTTGGCTCCGTGGTTGGCGGTTTGAATTCGGGGTGGCGATGCGGGCGCTGAACGGCTGGCGCTCATGCTCCGACCGAGGAGCAGGCAGCGACGCTCAAGCGTCGCGTGCCGGCGCCGCAAAACGCGACGGGCCACGCACCGCTGGAGCAGTGCCGGGACACGCCCGCGCTCGGGCCCGGGAGCGAGACAAACCGACATGGTCGCAGTGGAGCGAGCGCTCACACCTCGGTCTTGCAGCCCCCGTTGCGCCGGTGGCCCGTTGCGCCGTTGCGCGAGACCCTGCCTTGCGAGGCGGGATCACTCAGTATCCGCCGGCGCCCCCGGATCATCGTCGCTGTCGTCACCGCTGTCGCCGTCGCGCACATCATCCTCGCCGCCGCTGTCGTCCCCGCTGTCGTCACCGTTCAGGGCCACGATCCGCTCAATGCCGGCGAGCTTCTGGTCCTCGCCCAGGTTGATGAGCTTCACGCCCCAGGTGTTGCGGCTCATGACGTTGATGCCGTCCACGGCTGTGCGCACCAGGGTGCCGGCCTCGGTGATGAGCATGATCTCATCTCCGGGGCGCACCAGCACGGCGCCCACCTGCTCCGCATTGCGCTCGCCGATGCGCATGGAGATGACGCCCTTGGTGCCGCGGCCCTTGGTGGGGAACTCCTCCACCGGGGTGCGCTTGCCATAGCCGTTGGCGCCGACGGTGAGCACGGTGCCGGGCTCCGCCACCAGCAGCGAGATGACCCGCTGGCCGTCGTCGAGGGAGATGCCGCGCACGCCGTGGGCCGTGCGGCCCATGGAGCGGACTTCGGACTCGTTGAAGCGCACGGCTTTGCCGGCGGTGGAGAAGAGCATCAGGTCCTGGCGGCCGTCGGTGACGGCCACGCCGATCAGATACTCGTCCTCATGCAGGTCGATGGCGATGATGCCGCGGGCGAGGGGTCGCTGAAAGTCCTTGAGCGGCGTCTTCTTGACCGTGCCCTTGCTGGTGGCCATGAAGACGAAGCTGCCCTCTTCGTACTCCGGTACCGGCAGGGTGGCGTTGATGCGCTCGCCCGCTTCCAGCGGCAGCAGGTTGACAATGGGCCGCCCGCGGGCACCGTAGCTCGCCTGGGGCAGCTCGTAGACCTTGAGCCAGTAGACCTTGCCGTGGCTGGAGAAGCACAGCACGGTGTCGTGGCTGTTGGCGACGAAGAGCCGGTCGATGAAGTCCTCGTCCTTGGTGCTGGCGGCGCTGCGGCCCTTGCCGCCGCGGCGCTGGGCCTGGTATTCAGACAGCGGCTGGGCCTTGACATAACCGGCGTGGGAGAGCGTCACCACCACGTCTTCCGGCGCAATGAGGTCCAACAGGGTCAGATCGTTTTGATCCTGGACGATCTCGGTGCGGCGCTCGTCGCCGTACTGCTCCTTGATGGCCTCGAGCTCTTCGCGGATCACCTGCATCAGCCGGTCCGGGTTGCGCAGGATCTCCAGCAGGTCCGCGATCTTGTCCAGGATCTCCTCGTATTCCTTGACGATCTTGTCCTGCTCCAGGCCCGTCAGGCGCTGGAGCTGGAGGTCCAGGATGGCGCGGGCCTGGCGCTCGCTCAGCTTGTATTGGCCGGCGTCATCTCCTTCCGAGATCAACCCGAAGCCCCTCTCGAGGTCGTCCGGGCGCGTCTCCTCGGCGCCGGCGCGCTGCAGCATCCCGGATACGGCGCCGGGCGGCCAGGTGCGCGCCATCAACCCCTCGCGCGCGGCGGCGGGGCTCTCGGAGGCCTTGATGAGCGCGATCACCTCGTCGATGTTGGCGAGCGCCACCGTGTAGCCTTCCAGGATGTGGGCGCGCTCGCGGGCCTTGCGCAGCTCGTAGATCGTCCGCCGCGTGACCACGTCGCGGCGGTGGCGCAGGAAGTGCTCCAGGGTCTGCTTGAGCGTCAGGGTGCGCGGCTGGCCGTCCACCAGCGCCACCATGTTGATGCCGAACACCGTCTGCATCTGTGTGTGCTGATACAGGTTGTTCAGCACCACGTCCGGGTAATGGTCGCGCTTGATCTCGATGACCATGCGCATGCCGTCCTTGTCGGACTCGTCGCGCAGCTCGGCGATGCCCTCCAGGCGCTTTTCCTTCACCAGCTCCGCCATCTTCTCCAGGAGCCGCGCCTTGTTCACCTGGTACGGCAGCTCGGTGACGATGATGGACTCGCGGCCCGAGCGCTTGTTCGTCTCGGTGTGGGTCCGGGCGCGCAGCTGCACCCGGCCGCGGCCGGTGCGGTAGGCCTCGCGGATGCCGCGGATACCGTTGATGATGGCGGCGGTGGGGAAGTCCGGCCCCGGGATCAGCTCCATCAGGCGCTCATCGCCCACCAACGGGTCTTCGATGATGGCGAGGCAGCCGTCGATGACCTCACGCAGGTTGTGCGGCGGGATGTTGGTGGCCATGCCCACCGCGATGCCGGCGCTGCCGTTCACCAGCAGGTTCGGGAAGCGCGCGGGCAGGACCGTCGGCTCGTGCTCGGATTCGTCGTAGTTCGGGACGAAGTCGACGGTCTCCTTGTCGAGGTCGTCCAGCAGGGTCGAGGCGATGCGCGCCATGCGCACTTCCGTGTAGCGCATGGCCGCCGGCGAGTCGCCGTCCACGGAGCCGAAATTGCCCTGCCCGTCCACCAGCATGTAGCGCATGGAAAACGACTGCGCCATGCGCACGATGGTGTCGTAGACCGCCGTGTCGCCGTGGGGATGGTACTTACCGATGACGTCGCCGACGACGCGGGCCGATTTCTTGTAGGGCTTGTTCCAGTCGTTGCCGAGCTCGCTCATCGCGTACAGCACGCGACGGTGCACGGGCTTCAGGCCGTCGCGCACGTCCGGCAGCGCCCGCCCCACGATGACGCTCATGGCGTAGTCGAGATACGACTGGCGCATCTCGTCTTCGAGCCGGACAGGGAGGACTTCTCGGGCGAAATCTGGCATGGGCGGGTGGCGTCAGCGGGTCCGTCGGCGCACGGGCGGGAACAGCAGGGCGGCGGCGCCGCAAGACGCCCGGCGGACGCGCCTCAGGGCGCCGAGCCGGGCCTGAAAAAAGTCCGTAATGATAGCACGCTCATGGGGTCGGCAGGCGTTCTGCGCGCGATACCGATGCCGGCCTGCGCCACGAACAGGCGATGGGTTTGCATTCTGGGATGCGATGCTGGTGCAGACCGCCCGCGGCGCGGGCGTCACGCGCCTCCTGACAGCAGACATGCAGGACGGCCGGCGCGTAGGGCCTCTGCTGCTGGAGAATCCCTTCAGGGCCGGCTTCACGCTGTAGCCGGCGGTTGTGGGAGCGCCGTCCCCGGCGCGATGGGCACGGGCTCAGCGCAGCGCCTCGAGCAGGGCGTCGGCGAGCTGGTCCAGCGGCTCGGGCAGGGCGGGCGGTGCCGGGGTCCGGCCGTCGGCGATGGCCTGGAAGAAGGCGCCGAGGCCGCCCAGCGGCGCCGGCAGGCCGGCGAGCTGGGCCAGGGCCTCGGCGGCGTCCGGCGGCAGCGGCTCGCCCGCGGTGCGGGCCTGGTGGACGGCGCGGGCGAGCGCGAGCAGGGCGTCCATGAGCTGCTGGTCCGGCGCCGTGCCGGCGCCCGCGCCGGGGTCCGCATCGGGCCCGCCACCGGCAGGGTCGCCGGTGTCGTCGCCGCGTGCGCGGCGTTCCTGCGCCTCCCGCTGCGTATCGGCCTTCGCCTGCCAGTCCGCGGCCGTGGCGGCGTCGCCGCAGGCGCGGGCGATGTCGGCGAGGCTGGCGTAGACCTTCCAGGTCTCCGGATGGCTCAGCGGCTCGCGGATGGCCAGCGCGTGGCGCGCCTCGGCCTCGGCCCGGTCCAGGTCGCCGCGCAGCCGATGCAGCTGCGAGAGCTGGGTGTGGGAGCTGGCCGCGCCGAGCCGGTCGTTCCGTTGCTGGTTGATGGCCAGGCTCGCCTCGATCTCGGCCACCGCGGCGGCGAGCCAGCGCGCGCGCTCGGGCGCCGCCGCCGGGTCGTCGCCTGGCAGCCCCTCGGCGCGGTGCTGGAACAGGATGCCGAGGTTCTGCCGCGTCCCGCCGACCTGTGCCTGCACGCCGAGCTGCTCGGCGAGGCCAAGGGCCTTGCGGTACCAGGCCTCGGCCGGGTCGAGGCGGCCGAGCATTTGCTCGGCCGTGCCCAGCAGGTCGCAGGTCTGCATCTCCCCGACGCCGTTGCCGGCCTGCTGGAACAGCCGCAGCGCCCGCCTCAGGGTGTCCACCGACGCGGCGGTGCGGCCGGTGTCCTGTTGCAGGACGCCCAAGTGCGCCAGCGTAGTGCCCTGCAGCTCCAGGTCGCCGACGCGCTCGGCGGCGGCCAGGGCCTCGCCATAGCGGGCCTCGGCCTCGGCGTGGCGGCCGGCGGCCCTCAGGATCGCGGCGGTCCGGCCCAGGCCGGCGGCGAGCGCGCGGTCATGGCCCAGCGCGCGGTTGATGGTGAGGCCCTCATCGGCGGCGGCCAGCGCCGGCTCGGTGCGGCCAAGGGCGCTGAGGGCATTGGCGAGGTCGCCGAGGGCCGCGGACAGGTTGGCGCGCTCGGCGTCGCCCAGGGTGCGGAGGGCGTTAATGGCCTGCTCCAGCGGTGTCAGGGCCAGGTCCGGGCGATCGGCGGTGAGCAGGATGCGCCCGCGGTACCAGCGGGCCAGCGCCAGCTCCCGCGCAGCGTCGCCATCGACCAGCTCACAGGCGCCCCCGCCGGCCCCGAGCCGCCGTTCCAGGTCCTGCACCGCGTCCAGGGCCTGCTGCGCCTGGCCGCGCGTGAACAGGCTCCAGGCGTGCTGGCGGATCGCCGCGCACGCGGCCGGGTCGAGCCGGTCCGCCGGCATGGCCGAGCGCACCCGCTCCACCAGCCGGTCGCGCTCCCGCAGCCGGCCGGCGCGATTCAGGAACTTGCCCAGCGTATCGCCGAGCGCCCAGCCGTCCCGGTGCCGCCCGGCCGCGAAGGCCAGCTCCAGTGCCCGGCGCAGGTTGGCGAGCTCCAGCCGGGTCAGGGCCATGCCGGCGGCGGGCCGGGAGCCGCCGAGGGCGCCGTCGATCATGCGCCCGACCTGCAGGTAGACATCCACGAAGCGGCCGGCGCGCGTGTCGTCGCCGGCCGCGGGCTCGGCGCTCACCGCGTCGGCCAGGGTCGGGTGCAGCTTCAGGTACGGGGTGTTGAATTCCGGCAGGTCCTCGACCCGCAGCAGCGCGGTGGCCACCAGCTCGGCGCGGATGGCGGACCAGTCGGACGCCGGGATCTCGCTGAAGTCGAGCAGGAACCGCTCGAACATGCCGCCCTGGAACCAGCCGAGCCAGGGCAGGGCGTCGCGGGCGCGGGGGCTGAGCCGGCCGCGGGAGAAGTCCAGCGACGCGAGCAGGGAGCGGTTGCGGCCCTCGGCGTGGGCCGGGTCCTGGAACTGGTGCAGGCGTTGGGCGAGCTCGTCGGCGATGCGCGTGGGCGTCAGGTCCTTCAGGTGCGGCGCAATCAGCTCGATGGAGAGCGGGTGGTCTTCGAGTCGCTCCAGCAGGGCCTCGATGGCGTCGCGGCCGTAGCCGGGGCGGCCCAGGTCGATCTCGCGGCGGTCCACGATGCCGCGCAGCAGGTGCAGGGCGTCCGGGCGGGCGAGGCCGGCTAGCCCGAAGCCCGCGATGCCGTCCAGGCCGGTCTCCGCCGGGCGGCAGGTGACCAGCAGGCGGCCGCGCAGGCGCTTGGGGTCGTCGGTGTCGGTGAGGTCGCGGTAGAGGCGCTGGAGGTCCGGGAGCAGGTCGTGGAGCGCCGGCGTCCCGCCGGCTGCATCGGCCGGCTCACCGCGCGGGGCTTCCGCGGGTGCTAGGGGTGGGGGCGGTGGGCCGTCGGTGGATGCTGCTTCCGGGGCTGGCGCGGACGCGGACCCGGCGTCCGCGGGCCGGCTGGAAGCCGGCGCCCCCAGGAAGGCGGGCAGCACGGACTCGAAGTTGTCCCAGACCAGCAGCAGCCGGCTGGCGCGGAAAAGCCGCACCGCCTCGGCCCATTGCGCGTCCGGGCCGAGGCTGGCGAAGCCCTCGCCGCCGAGCGCTTCGCCGATGGCCTGCACCACGGCCTCGGCGCCGGCGGCGGTCTCGAAGCTGTGGAAGACGGCGTGCGGGAAACGGCCGGTGCGCCGCCACCAGTGGGCGGCCTCGCGGGCGAGCGCGGTCTTGCCCATGCCGCCGCCGGCGTGCAGCAGCACGGCGGGGTGGCGCTGGAACAGCCGCTCCAGGCGCAGCAGCTCGCGGGCGCGGCCCTGGAAGCGGTACCGGGGCGGCGGCGGGAAGCCGGGCAGGCGCACGTCGTCAACGGGCAGCTCGTCGGCATCCGCCGGGGCGGCCTGGTGCGCGGGCACCAGGGCCGGGTCCGCGCCGGCCTGGTAGAGCTGCGGCACCACCCAGTCCTGGAGCTTCACCGTCGGGGCGTCCGGCGCGGTGGTGAGCCAGCGCTCGCGCCGGGCATGGAGCCGGCTGCGGGCCTCCTCCAGCGCGGCGCCGATGCTGCGGCCCTGGATGAGCTGCTGGTAGAGGCGCTCGCTCACCAGCCGGGCGGCCTCCACGTGCACCGATTGGGAGAAGGCGATGACGCTGCCGACGCCGGCGCGCAGCAGCGCCGGCGCGACGGCGCCGAACACGGGCCGGTCCGACAGCTGCGCGCCGCGGCAGGCCTCCAGCAGCACCAGCGGCACCTGGAGCCGGCTCAGCAGGTCGCCCAGGCGCGGGCCGGGCACCAGCTGGGTCCGGCCGCGGTCGTCCTCGAAGCAGAGGGCGCCGACGCCGGTGTCGGGGGAATACTGGCCGTGGCCGTCGAAGTGGACAATGTGATACGGCTCGCCGGCGGTTCGGGCACGCGAGAGCCGGCGCTCCAGCTCCGGGAGGGTCGGCGGCTCGCAGAAGTCGACCCGGATGCGGGCGTCGGCGTCGTCCGCCCCCTGCCGCAGGGCGCCGAGGGCGTCCAGCACGGGCCGCACGCTGGTGCGCGGGTCGATAAAGCCCGTGTCCTCCGGGCGGCTCACGATCAAGAGCAGCCGCAGCGGCAGGCCGGGCTGGAAGCCGGCCGCCGGCGCCTCGTCCCGGCGCAGCCGCCGGCGCAGGGTCAACCCGCGCAGGGCCAGCGGGCCGCGGGCGTCGCGGAGCATCTCCCAGGGGCGGATCAGGAAGGCGGGGCTGTCCGCGGCCAGGGTCAGCAGCACGCGCTGCGCCGGGTCGGCGTCCAGGAAGTCGCGGATGCCGGCGTAGATCGCGTTCTGCTCGCCGCCGGGGAAGAGGGCGTCACGCAGGGCGACGCCCCAGTCTTGCAGCCGGGACTCCAGCGCCGCGGCGCGGGCCTGCTCGCCGGCGTCCGGCCAGTCGATGTAGCGCTCCAGGTACCAGGCGAGCTCGTCCAGGTCCGCCTTGGTGAGCGGCAGCGCGAGGGGGAACTCGTTGCCGCCGTCCCAGCGCGCCGTCAGCGCCTCGCCGTCGGCACGGACCTCGAGAGTGTGCTCGCGCGGCGGCGGGGGCGGCGGCGGGGCCGGGCGGGCGGTCAGGGCGGCGAGCAGGCGCTCGAAGTCTGCCCCCTGCGGACCGTCGGCGAGGTCCGCGTGGCCGTATTGGCCGAGCAGCGGCGGCGTTGGCGCGGCATCCGTCAGCAGCACGGGGATCACCGGCTTGCCCTCGCGGCGGGCCTGGCCCAGGGCCGCCGAGACCTCTTCCTGCTGCACCGGGCCGATGCCGTTCGGCCCCAGCAGCACCACCACCGCGGTGCAGTCCGTGAGCCCCTGCTCCAAGAGCGGCAGCCAGGTCTTGCCCGGCGGGAGCTGCTCCTGGTCGATCCAGGGCTCGATGCCGCGGGCCTTCAGCGCCTCCACCAACGGCAGGGCGAGCGCGCGGTCCTTGCTGTTATAGCTGATGAAGACCCGGGGTTGGGGCATGTCCGCTGCTCCTGTGTCCTTTGCCCGCGCGATTGACCGCGCTGGGGCGATGCGGTTGCTTGCCGTCAGCGGCTAAGGTTAACGCATCGGGTCCGTCCGGCGCCGCGGGAGCCCCGTCCCCGGTGCGATCAGAGCCCCGGCAGGCGCCCGGTCGGGAGTCGTCGCGGCTCGGCCGGCGCGGCGGAGGTCGCGGGGATCCTGCTCAGAGCAGGGCGGAGAGGTCCAGCTCCAGGTCCGGCAGCATCACCGGCCGGATCAGCCCGGGCGACTCCAACAGGAAGCTGGTGGCGTAGCTGCCCTGGGCCGGCTGCGGATCACGATGGATGGTCACTGCCCGGCCGCCGATGTCGATAAGCCAGACCTCGGGGACGCCGAAGCGGGCGTAGAGGGGGAGCCTGCGGTGGCGGTCGTGGGCGGGGCTGGTGTCGGCAACCTCGACGAGCAGCAGCACGTCGTCCGGGTGCGGGTGCCCGGTCGCGTAGAAGTCCTCCCGCGGCTTCAGCACGGCAATGTCAGGCTGCGGGGCATTGAGATCGCCGAGTATCACGGGGTTTTGGGTCCGACACGGGTCGTCGCGTGGCCCCAATGCACTGCCTGCTGCGCGCGGGGCACCGGCGCGGCGCGGGCCGGAGCCGCGCCGGCAGGTCAGCGCGCGAAGAGTCGGCGCACCTGGGCGTAGCGCCGCCGCAGGGGGTGGGCGACGCGCGGATGCAGCGCCAGGCGGCTCAGCAGAGCCGGCATCGGGTCGGTGAGGCGCAGATAGGCGTCGTAGGCACGCCCACGGCCGGGACGCAGCGGCGGCAGCGGCAGGCCGCGGGCGCGCAGATGGTGCCGGGCACGGCGGGTGGTGATGGAATTGAGCCAGGTGTGCGCCTGCGGCGACGTCCGCTCCCGCGGCAGCGGCAGGCCCACCTGGTCGCAATAGGCGCAATGGGGCCGGTTGACGCCGTTGAGGATGGCAACCTCTTCCAGCTGCTCGGTGCGTCCGATGCTGGGCTCGATGACGTAAAAGGACCCGGTGCGCGGGTCGCGCTTCAGCTCGATGCCGCAGAATCCCGTTAGGTCCAGGCGCCCGAAGAAGGCATCGGCGAGTGCCTCCACCTCGGCGCGGTGCTCGCCCGCCGCCGTGCAGGCGGCGGTGGCGCCCTTGCCCGGCGGCCAGGAGTACAGATTGCGGCCGACGAAGGAGGCTAAGCGACCGTGCGCGGGGCTGCGGTACTGGAGACAGAAATACAGCGCATCATCGCCGCCCGGAATCCATTCCTGGGCGACCAGCTCGCGGTGATGGGGCCAGATGGCGCGAACCCGCACCTGGAGCGCCTCGGCATCGTCCAGAATGTAGGCCTTCTCGAAGCGCTGCATGTAGCCGAGGTCGTTGTCCACCGGCTTCAGGATGACCGGGAAGCGCAGCCCGCAAGCCTCGGCCAGGGCAGCCTCCCCGTGCAGGACCAGCGTGCGGGGCAGGCGGAGCTCACTGCCGGCGATCAGGCCGCCGAGGTGCGCCTTGTTCTCCGCGTCCCGCACGATTGCATGGTCCGGCAGCACGAAACGAAACGCGCTCTCCAGCCGTGCCCGGTGCGCCGAGATCAGCAGCGAGGGCAGCCGCAGCGTCGCCATCAGCACCGGACGCTCGGGCAGCTCCCGGGCGAGGTGCAGCAGCCCGTCGATGAGCCGTTCGGAGCGGATGGGCAGGATGACCTTCCGCCGGGCGTGCCGGGTGGCCATTTCCGCCGCGTGCGGGTCGTCGTGCACGGCGATGACGGGCACGCCGGCGGCGGCGAGCCCACGGACCGCCGCGAGACCGCCGAGGTGCATGCCGACCACCACCGCCGGCACCCGATGCATTTGCGGCGATCTGGCCATCCACGCGAGCAGCGCTGCTGAGAGCGCCGACGCGGCGCAGGGGGCTGGGATTCTCCCCCATCTCCGCCACCATGAAAACCCTCATCGCCTGGCCAAGCAAACGCCAGGCGGGTGCGCGCACCCGCAACGCACCGCGGCGCACAACGCTTGCAGCCATTGCGTCGCGGCCCAGTGCCGGAGCAGGCGCTTGCGCCCAGCTCGGGCGGGCAACACGCGTGTGGACCGCCTCGCCCTGCCGAGCCATGCACACCGGCCAGGGGGCGGCTTGGACGGACCCAGGGAAGGGACCTCAGCGCACGGCCAGCCGACGCATGAAGGCGTAGGAGCGGCGCAGCGGCCTGCCGATGCGCGGCATCAGCGCAAGCCTGCCGAGAACCCCAGGCGCCGGATCGGTCAGGCGGAAGTAGGCATCGTGCACCGCACCGCCGCCGACGCGGAGCCCCGGCCGGGGCTCGCCCTGCGCGCGCAGTTGCTGGCGCGCCCAGCGGGTGGCGATGGGGTTGACCCAGGTCTGCGGGCGTTCCGCGGGCCGCATGTCCGGCAACGGCAGACCCAGCTGATCGCAATAGCCGATGTAGGGGAGATTGATGCCGTTCAGCATGGCAACCTCCTCCTGCTGGTCGGTGCGGCCGACGGTGGGCTCGATCAGGAAGAGCTCACCGGTGTGGCGATGACGCTTGAGCTCGATGCTCCCGAAGCCGTTGGCCCCGATGCCGCCGAGCAGGGCATCGGTGACCGCACGCACCTCGCCGGTGTACTGGTGATCTGCGGTACAGGCCGCCGTCGCCCCTTTGCCGGGGGGCCAGGAGTACAGCTTGCGACCGACGAACGAGCCGCGCACCTCGCCCGCTGCGCTCCGATACTGGAGGCAGAAATAGAGGTGGTCGTCGCCGCCGGGGATCCATTCCTGGAGCACCAGGTCCTGGTAGTAGGGCCAGATGGACCGCACCAGGGTCGTCAGCACCTCCGGCGCCTCCAGGATATAGGCCTTCTTGAAGCGGCGCATGTAGGCCGGATCGTTGTCGGCGGGCTTGAGGATCACCGGGTAGCGAAAGCCGGCGGCGGATGCCAGGGCGGTCTCGTCCTTCAGCACCAGCGTGCGCGGCAGTTGCAGGCCGGCACGCTCGGCCATCGGCAAGAGCCGCTCCTTGTTCTCCCCATCCTGCACCACGGCGTGCGGTGGCAGCACGAACCGATACGCTTCTTCCAGGCGCGCGCGATATTCCGAGATGAGCAGCAGCGGCAGACGCACCGTCGCAATCAGGACGGGGCGTTCCGGCAGCTCCCGGGCGAGCTCGAGCAAGCCGTCGATGAGGCCCTGTGTGCGGATGGGCAGCACGATCCGCCGGCTGATGCGGCGGCTGGCCATCTCCGGCGCCTCGGCCGAATCATGGACCGCGATGACCGGCACACCGGCGGCGGCCAGGCTGCGCGTCACACCAAGACCGCCGAGGTGCATGCCAACCACCACCGCCGGCACGGCATGCCGCTGCCTAGAAGCTGTCATGTGTCGAGACCGGCCGCCAATGAGTGGATGGCGGCGTGAAGATTCCGGCTCGCCGCCACCGTAGGTACGCACCTCCGGCCCTTGGAGCCGCCCCGGTGCACGCGCGCTTAGGTTGCCGGATGGCAGCGGCTCCGCCGTTGGAGGGAAGGCCGTGCAGAGGGGTGCGGGAAACGCGGGTCTCGCCTTCGGGCGGCACCGTGGGGCCGCACCCCTGCCCGCGGGAGGAAAGGCGCCGCCGATGTGCCGTCAGGGCGTTGGCGAGCCTGCCTGGGCGGCGGCGTCCGCGGCCGGATCGTAAGGAATGACGTGCTCCTGCTCGTTGGGGTCGTTGCGGGAGACAATGGCCCGGGCGGGCTCCGTATCGCTCAGGTTGACGGGCTGGTGCGGAACATTGGGCGGGATGAACAGAAAGTCGCCGGCCTCGTTGATCACGGACTGCTTGAGGCCGGGTCCATAGCGTGTCTCGACACGGCCCTCCAACAGGTAGACAACGCTCTCATAACCGGAGTGAGTGTGCGGCTCCGCGGCCGCACCGGGCGGAATCACCACGAGGTTCATGGAAAGCCCGGTGGCGCCGGCGGTGGCCCCGGAGATGCCGACGAACTGCGGCAGCCGCTGCCTGGACACGATCTCCTCCGGCGCAGAGACCACCACGATGCCCTGCTCGCCACCGGCAGCTTGCGCGTATTCCCCGGTCGCCGGCGCCTCCTCATGGTCATGCGCGGCGGTCAGGCCGCCGGCGAGGATCAGCGGCAACGCGAGCACGGCCAGACGCCGTGACACATGACGAGAACAAGGATGGAAGGTGCGGTGTCGCATGCTTGCTTGACCCGTATAGGGTGACTGTGAGCCAGGTGTGGTCACTGATGTCTTTGCGCACTTGCCCGCCGTGCGGCGGTGAGCGCCCCGTCCACCCAATGTTGGAGCGCCGCTGGCTCCTCCAAGGCATCTGCCGGCGGCGGATAGTCAGACGGCGGCCATCAGCGCCCGGATCTTGTCCACATCCGGCTGCCGGACGACCCCGCGCTCGGTGACGATGCAGTCCACCAGCGCCGCCGGCGTCACATCGAACACGGGATTGTGGGCGCCCACGCCCTCCGGGCCGATGCGCTTGCCGCCGCAGGCGAGCACCTCCTGCGGATCGCGCTCCTCGATGGGGATGTCGGCGCCGCTCTCGACCTGCATGTCGATGGTGGACGTGGGCGCCGCCACCATGAAGCCGACCCCGTGATGGCGCGCCAGCACTGCCAGGGCATAGGTGCCGATCTTGTTGCAGACGTCGCCGTTGGCGGCGATGCGGTCCGAGCCGACGACGACCCAGCCCACCTCGCCCCGGGCCATCATGCTCGCGGCGACGTTGTCCGATTGCACGGTGACCGGGATGCCGGACTGCGCCAGCTCCCAGGCCGTCAGGCGCGAGCCCTGGAGCCAGGGCCGGGTCTCATCCGCATAGACCATCCGCACCTTGCCCGCAGCGTGGGCGCTGCGCACCACGCCGAGCGCCGTGCCATAGCCACCGGTGGCGAGCGCCCCGGCGTTGCAGTGGGTGATGATGTCCGTCGGCCCGTGGATCAGCTCGGCGCCGAAGTCGCCCATGGCGCGGTTGGCGGCGGCGTCTTCCTCGTGAATCCTGCGCGCCTCGGTGAGCAGGGCGGGCACCGGGTCGGCGGCCTCCAGCGCATTGATGAGCCGGCGCATGCGCTCCAGCGCCCAGAACAGGTTCACCGCCGTGGGCCGGCTCGCCGCCAGCAGCTCGATGTCCGCGCCCACGCCGTCGCGCCAGCCGGCCGGGTCTCCCCGGAACCTGTCCCGCGCCGCGAGCACCACGCCATAGGCGGCCGTGATCCCGATGGCGGGCGCCCCGCGCACCACCATGTCTTTGATCGCCGCAGCCGTTTCGGCCGCGGAGGCGCAGGCCAGAAACCGCGTCTCCCCGGGCAGGATGCGCTGATCGAGCAGATAGAGCCTGTCGTCGTGCCAGACGATGGCGTTGTCGGGGTGGATGGCGAGGGGGTCAGGGATGTTCATTGGGCAGCAGCGGCGGCACAGAGTCGAAGTCTGGGGCGCATTCTTGACCGGCGGCCGCCCCAGCTCAAGGGGCGGACGCCGAGCGGAAGCAGTCTCCCCAGGTACGCGGACTTCAGTCGGCCATCGGCTGCGCCGGCTTCAGTCATCCGCCGGAGCAGCCGAACGTCCGCCCGCCCCGGCAACCTCTGCCCCGGGCGACTGAAGTCGCCTCTCCCCAGGGGCCGGATGAATCCGGCGTACCCGGGCGGCCGGCGCCAGCGACATGGCCGGGCTATGGGCATGGCGCAGCCGGCTTTGCGTCGTCCGCCGCGTTGCGCTAGAACGGCCCTGCTGCTGACCCCGATGCCGGCACCCGGGGCAGTCGCATCCGCGGCCCAGGCCACACCAGCTACACCGACGCAGAGCAACCATATGCAGACAGAGCTCCTGATCCACGCCGACTGGGTCCTGCCCGTGGACGCAAGCGATGCCACCCTGGAAAAGCACAGCCTCGGCATCGCCGACGGGCGCATTGCCGCCCTGCTGCCGCGGGCCGAGGCCGAGGCCCAGATCGAGGCCGCCAGAACCCTGGACCTGGCGGGCCACGCCCTGATGCCCGGACTCATCAACGCCCACACCCACTCGCCCATGAGCCTGCTGCGCGGGCTGGCGGACGACCTGCCGCTGATGACCTGGCTGCACGAGCACATCTGGCCCGCCGAGGGGCGCTGGGTGGATGCGGAATTCGTCGCCGACGGCACACGGCTCGCACTGCTGGAGATGCTGCGCGGCGGCATCACCTGCTTCAACGACATGTATTTCCACGCGGAGGTCACGGCGCGGGTCTGCGCGGAGGCCGGCATGCGCGTGCTGGCCGGCATGATCGTCGTGGACTTTCCGACCCGCTACGCCGACAACGCCGACGACTACCTGCGCCGGGGCCTGGAGCTCTACGACCGCTGGCGCGACCACCCGCTGGTGCGCCCGGCCTTCGCCCCGCACAGCACCTATGCCGTGTCGGAGGCACCGCTCACGCGCGTGCGCACCCTGGCGGACGAGCTGGAGGTGCCCGTGCACATCCATCTGCACGAGACCCGCGACGAGGTGCAGCAGGTGCTGCGCGCCCACGGCGAGCGGCCCATCGCCCGGCTCGACCGGCTCGGACTGCTGGGCCCGCAACTGATCGCGGTGCACATGACGCAGCTGGAGGATGAGGAGATCGCACGCCTGGCCGAGACAGACACCCAGGTGGTGCACTGCCCGGAGTCCAACCTCAAGCTTGCGAGCGGCTTCTGCCCGGTGCACGACCTGCTCGCGGCGGGTGTCAACGTGGCACTCGGCACCGATGGCGCCGCCAGCAACAATGACCTGAACATGCTCGGCGAAATGCGCACCGCCGCCCTGCTGGCCAAAGGCGTGGCCGGTGCGGCCAGTGTCTTGCCGGCAGCACAGGCCCTGCGCATGGCCACCTGGAACGGCGCCAAGGCGCTGGGGCTGGATGGGGAGATCGGCTCGCTTGAGGTGGGCAAAGCGGCGGACGTCGTCGCCGTGGACCTGGGCGACCCGCACACCCAGCCGGTCTATCACCCCTGCTCCCAGCTCGTCTACGCCGCCAGCAGCCACCAGGTGCGCCACGTCTGGATCCGCGGCCGGCAGGTGCTGCGCGACGGTGCGCCGCTGACGCTGGACCCGCCGGCGATCATCGCCGCCGCCAAGGCGTGGGGCGCGCGAATCGGCGGAGACGAGTCGCGTGGGCGGGTCAGCACACGCCCCCCGGAATCCGGTTGACCATCGGCGGCTCAACCCCTCCACCGTATGGCGGGACCTCGTCTCCAGGCTTAACCCGACGCGAGCCGCCGTTACATATGGCTGCGCTGATGGCCGCCGCACGGCAGTGCGAAGAGACGATCGGCAGAGCGCGGCCCCGCACCGAGGCGACAACCGGCTCAGGCGTCGCCTTCTTTGCCGATCAGCGCCCGCAACCTGCGCAGCTCTGCCTCGGCGGTTTCGGCGCGGCGGGTCTCTTCGGCGAGTTGGCGCTGGGCTGCGTCGGCCTCGGCCTGCGCTGCTTTTGCCTCGGCTTGCGCGGCTTCCGCCCCGGCTTGGGCGGCTTCGGCCTCGGCTTGGGCGGCTTCGGCCTCGGCTTGCGCGGCTTCTGCCTCGGCTTGCGCGGCTTCGGCCTCGGCTTGGGCGGCCTCGGCATGCGCCTTCTCAGCCGCCGCCTCGGCTTGGGCGATCTCGGTATGCGTCAGCAACAGATTGCCGTCGGCGTCCCACCAGCGCAGCCAGCGGGTCTCGACAGTGCGAAAGCTGCCGTCCCACCAGCCGAGGCGCAGGGCCAGCAGGGGGCTCGGGATCTGCCCCGGGGCGGTGGGCGTCAGGGGCCGGTAGCGGCCGTCCACCAGGGAGAAGCCGGCGAAGTCCTCCGGTGCCCAGGGATCGAACCAGAAATACTCGGCGACCCGCAGCCGGTCCTGGTAGATCTGCTTCTTCTCCACCTTGTCCACCTGACGGCTCGTCTCGGAGACCAGCTCAATGACCAGGTCAGGTCCCTTGCCCTCCTGCCAGACCACCCAGCTCTTGCGCTCATGGGGCGAGACACCGAGGACGACGAAGACGTCCGGGCCGCGAAAGTCCTTGCCGCGCAGCTGCTCCTCACTGAAGTACAGGAACATGTTGCCGCCGACGAAGCAATCACCGCGCGCCTCGGCCCAGGGCAGCAGCGCGTCGATGAGCAGGTCCATTTGCAGACGATGGCGCCAGGTCTCCATCGGCTCTCCGTCGTCGCTGGGGAGATCGTCCTCGGTGGGCAACCGCGGGAGTGCAGCTGCGGGGTGGTTCATGACGGTGTCACATGCGGGCCATCAGCGATTCTCAAAATTCCAGCAGAGGGAATGGGTGCGGTCAAGCCGTTGACCGAAAGCCCGGCGCTGCGAGCGCTCAGCTCACCGCCGGCGCTTGTCGGATGTAGCGATCATCGGTGAGCTGCTTGACCACGAAGTCCGCGACGTCCGCCCGCGACACACGCTTGGCCTTGATGGACTTGTCGGTGCCGGCGGCATACGCACCGGTGAGTGGCCCATCGGTGAGCCCGCCGGGGCGAACGATGGTCCAATCCGTGGCGCTTGCCATGATGAGCCGCTCCTGCGCTTCCTTGGCCTGCATGATGCGCTTGAGCGTCAGATTCATGATGACGCGGAAGGCGAGGTTGATCTGGTCGATGCTGTCGCCCACGCCCATGGAGCTGACGGCGATGAGGCGCCGCACACCCTGCTTGTCCATGGCGGCGAGGATGCGCTCCGTGCCGGCGGCTTCCACGGGCTCGTTGCCGGGCTTGGTGCCCAGCACGCAGATGACGGCGTCCGCGCCCTGCACGCAGGCGTCTGTCGCGGCCTGGTCGAGCACGTCGCCCTGGATCACGTTGAGTCCCTCGTGGGGTGCAAGCTTGCCGGGATCGCGGGCGAGGGCCTGGACACTGTGACCTGCTGCGAGCGCCTGTTCCAGCACCTGCGTGCCGGTGCCGCCGGTGGCGCCGAAGAGTGCGATACGCATGGCTCAGGCGCCCCCGGCGGCGTCGGCGCGCCGGAAGACCATCATGTAGTTGATGCCCTTGTAGCCGCTTAAAGAGAAATGGCGGTTGAAGGGATTCACCCGGACGCCGGTTTCGTCGATGACGGCGAAGTCCTCACCGAGCCCTGCCCGCAGCTCCTGCGGCTTCACCAGCTTGCGATAGTGGTGCGTGCCCTTGGGCAGCCAGCCGAGGACGTATTCGGCGCCGATGATGGCGCTGAGCCAGGCCACCGGCGTGCGGTTGATGGTGGCCACCACCATGACGCCGCCTGGACGCACCAGTTGCCCGCAGCTGGCCAGGAAGTCCGGCAGGTTCTCCACGTGCTCCACCACTTCCATGTTGAGCACGGCATCGAATGTCGCGCCGGTGGCGGCGAGGTCGTCGGCGGTGACGAGCTTGTAGTCGATGTCCGCCCCGGACCAGCCGGCATGAATTTCGGCGACGCGGATGTTCTTTTCCGTGATCTCGGTGCCCGTGACCCGCGCGCCGAGGGCGTGCACCGATTCGCTCAGGATGCCGCCGCCGCAGCCGATGTCCAGGATCTCAAGCCCCTCCAGCGGGCGCGCGGCGCCGGGGTCGCGGCCGAAGGCGGCGCAGAGCCGGTCGCGCACATAGTCGAGCCGAAAGGCGTTCAACTTGTGCAATGGCCAGAACGGACCCTGGTCGTCCCACCAGCGATGGGCGAGCTTCTCGAAGTACTCGACTTCGCTGGGGTCGATGTCCGAGGCGCTGAGGTGGGCGGCGGTCATGGCAGGCGGGAAGCTGTGGAGTCGGCGTTGGCGGCGATATCTGGCTGCGCCGCCGCCTTTGCAAGCGCTCGACTTCGAGGCCAGAGCAGCCCAGCACCAAGCCGGGCGACGGGCTGCGGGCTGGTCCGTTAGACTCTGGTGTTGGTGTCCGCCACCGCAGCAAGAGACGACGATGCACAAACGCCCACCGCCCGGGCTGGTCCTGGGCTTGGCCCTGGCAGCCTGCAGCGCCGCCGGCAGCGCCGGGACGGCCCAACGCGTCGAGGTCTTCAAGGCCGACGGCAGCCGCCAGTGCGAGCCGGACAGCGGCATATCGCCTGCCGCCATGCGCAACGATCTGGAGGCCGCCGGCATCCGCGTCCACGCCGCCCGCTCGGCGTCCGACGGCATGCTGCATGTGCAGGTCTGCGGCGCCCCGACGGGGCGGATCAACGTCTTCAGCATCGACGCGGCCGGGCTCGACGCGGCCCGCTCCCTGGGCTTCCAACCCCTGGCCGGGCCGCGTTAGAGCCGGATCGCCAATGCTTCATCGGCTGCAAGGCTTCGCCCGCTGGCTGCGGCCGGCGCGACCGCTGCTCGTTGCGCTCGGGCTCCTGGCCTTTGCGCTCGCGACCTACCTGGTGCTGTTCGGCGACCCGCAGACCAGCGATCCCCTGCTGCTGCCCGCCATCCTGGGGCTGCTCTGGTGCTTGTGCGCCGTGGTGTTCATCAGCACCTTCGAGACGGTGCCGCCGGCGCCGCCGGCCGATGTCACCGGCTTGAGCCGGCTCAAGCGCCGGGTCGCCCGGCTCTGGTACAGCCTGCTGGCGCTTGCCTTCCTCGGACTCACCGTCGCCGCGCTGCTGCTCACCAACCGCCTCCTCGGCGAAGCGCTCGGCTGACCGGGCGCGCACGCGGGTCGGCGCCGCCCGCCGACAGCCTTCCATCCAAACCCCACAGCCACCGCCCCCGACCGGAGCCCGCGCTTGAACGAAGACGCCATCGCATCCGCCTACGAACTGCTGCACAGCTCGGTGATGACCTATGGCGGCGAGCCCGTGGGCACCGTGGCCGCGATCGCCGCGGGGGGTGCCGAGGCCGAGAATTATCACGACTGCTTCGTGCGGGACTTCATCCCGTCGGCGCTCGTGTTCCTGGCCGACGGCGAGGCCGACATCGTGCGTAACTTCCTGCGCACCGTGCTGCGCCTGCGCAGCCAGCACCAGCGCATCCACGGCCACGAGATCGAGCCCGCAGTGCTGCCCGCGAGCTTCCGCGTCGGCATCGACGACGCAGGCCAGGAGCGCGTGCGCGCCGACTTCGGCGACCATGCCATCGGCCGCGTCGCACCGGTGGACGCCATGATGTGGTGGGTCATCCTGCTCAACATCTACTGCCGCGCCACCGGCGACAAGACGCTCGCCATGGAGCCGGAGGTGCAGCGGGCGCTGCGCGGTATCCTGGATCTCACGCTGCGGGAGGGCTTCGAGGTCTTCCCGACCCTGCTGGTGCCGGACGGCAGCTTCATGATCGACCGGCGCATGGGTGTCTACGGCCACCCGCTCGAAATCCAGTCGCTCTTCTACGGCATGCTGGTGAGCGCCATCGAGCTGCTGCGGGACACGCCCGAGTCCCACGACGTGCTGGTGCTGGCGGAGAAGCGCGAAAACATGCTGCGCAACTACATCCAGCTCTTCTACTGGCTGGACATGGAGCGCCTCAACGAGATCCACCGCTACCGCACCGAAGAGTTCGGCACCGGCAGCGTCAACATGCTGAACATCTATCCGGAGTCCATCCCGGAATGGGTGGTGGACTGGCTGCCGGCACGCGCAGGCTATCTGGTGGGCAACCTCGGCCCCGGGCGCATGGACTTCCGCTTCTTTGCCCTCGGCAACCTGCTCGCCATCATCTTCGGCATCACCAGCCAGCGCGAGGCGCAGGGCATCATGCGCCTGTACCAGGACCGCTGGGAGGACCTCGTGGGCAACATGCCCGCCAAGCTGGTCTACCCCGCAGTCGTCGGCAAGGAGTGGATCTTCATGACCGGCAGCGACCCCAAGAACGTGCCCTGGTCCTACCACAACGGCGGCAACTGGCCGGTGCTCATCTGGGCCTTCGTCGCCGCCGCCATGAAGACCGGCCGCGGCGACCTGGCGCAACTGGCCCTGGATGTCGCCGACCACGGCCTACCGCAGGCCAACTTCCCCGAGTACTACGACGGCCGTGCAGGCAATCTCATCGGCCGCCGCGCGCACCTGCGGCAGGTGTGGTCCGCGGCGGGCTACATCCTGGGCCACAAGATCGTCGAGAACGACCAGCTGCTCGACATGTTCTGCGCGGTCGACCAGCGCGACGCGGGCGACTGACGCGGCTGCGGCCGGCCACCGACCAGCGCCGTCCCAACGCCTGTGACCGGCGCCCGTGACCAGCGCCGGTGCCGGTGCCCAGCATGCTGCCCAATCCTGGCGCCCGGCACGGGCATCGCATCCGCAGCGGACCTGCGGTGCGATGCTGGTGCGCGGTCGCGCCGTAGGACCGCCGCCGTCGGCTCCTTGTCCCGGGTGCACGCCGGCTGCTTGCGGCACACCCCTGCCGGGACCTGTCCCACCCACACCAGGCGGTAGACGCCACCCCCCACCAGCCCGGACACAGCCTGCGGGAGGGGCGCGAAGACGGGCCGCTGGATGTCCGTGCTGCCGCTGACCCCGATCCATCCCTGACGAACGGCCGCACGCCGCCGCACTGCCGCCGGCGTGACAGCGCGTCCACCTCGCCCCGGCGTCCGGCCCGTGATATCGCCCCGCCAGCAGCGGATCGCGGTGATGCACTCAGCCCCAGACCGCGTGCAACCCTGGGCGCCGGGCCACGATCCCAGCGCAGCCCCGCGCGTGACGGCCGACGAGCAGAAGCTCATCACCGATCCTTCAAACAGTAATATCACCGATCTCTTTGACAGTTTCTGTACCGACACTGCTAGACTCATCCGCAGTCCATCACCCCTGCCGCAACTCAGTGTTTCACTGATCTTGCGTTCGGCTGGCCCCGGTAGGCGTACCCCAGGGCCTCGGCAGCCGGGGGCCATGCCGCACAGGTCAGTACCCGTACCTGTGGGGTCACGGCGCAGCACCGGCAGAGGGTGTCTGACACGGGAGTTTGCAAGCAGTCCATGTCGCTTGAGATCGGCCAGCCCGACTTCGGCAGCACCTACGCCACCGTCGATGACTTCGTCGCCGGCGACTATGTCCATACCAGCGCCGCGTCTGACGCATCGGTGGAGCTCCTCCATGTGGTGAATCCGGTGGCCGCCAAACCCGGCTCCGATCTGGTGGTCGCCCAACCGGTGACTTTTGCCTCCATGCACAGCGCGCGCCGCTTCGCAGCCCAGGAAGATCCGGCGCTGTCAGTGCGGCTTGCGGCAACTGTGCTGCCCCAGGACGCCGCGGCTGTGCCCGAGGGCATGGAGCGCTTGCCGGACCTGACGCGCACGGTGCTCGACGTCGCAAGCTTCGAGCGCCCGCGTGCGCTCCCGTTGGTGTTCGACATCCTGGGGCGAGCCCAGCGGAGCGCTCCCGCAACCGACGCCGACCTTGCCGCGGTCGTGCTGACCAATGTCGACATCGGGCTGATGCCCCATTTCTATCTGTTGGCCGCAGACCTGCTGCGGCGCGGCTATGACGCCGTCATCGTCAACCGGCGCTCCATCGCGCGGGCCTTCGCCGCCCCGGAGCAGTTGCCGCTGATGTACGCCCAACACGGCAGCTCCCATCCCGGGCTGGATTGCTTCATCATCGAGCGCAGCCTACTGGATCGCTTCGTTACCAACCGCGCCTGCGTTGGCGGCGGCTTCGTCATGCGCGGACTGCTGTTCAATCTCGTGGCCCACGCCGAGCGCCTGCGCATCCTGCTGGATGCCCAGGCAACCTTCCACATCGGCGACGACGCGGCCTGGGCAACATCGCCCTATGCCGATTACGAAGCACACAACAAGGCCGAGGCCCTGAGCGTCTTCAGGAGCCTGTCCGCCGACCCGGTCAAGGCGGAGCGCTTGCGCCGGTTCGCGATGCAGACCAACGAGAACTGGCTGCCGCCCGAGCTGCTCGGCCTGCCGGCGAAGCAGCCAAGCCTGTTGCAGCCGATCAAGTCCCGCCTGCGCGGCGTGCTGCAGCAGGTGGTGAAGGGTCGCAACGCCGGCCAGCCGGGCTGACGCCGGGCACCCACCGCCGCATCAAGGCTGTGGCAACCGCACGCTGCCGCCAGCCAGCCGCGGACCGGGGGCGGTGAACGCCGTCGCAGCCGGCGCCCCGTCTGAACCCCAGGTCAGCCCCGGCCGCGGGCTTTGCTGCCACCGGGGCAACGCGCATGACGGCGCGGAGCATGCCGCGGGCTGCGAGCTGCCCCTATTCGCACGCAGGCATCCTCCCCGGCTGTCAATGGATACGGCCCACCGTATTATTGAAGGCTTACGCTGGGTCGGTATCGACACCCGGGGGTGGCTTGCACCTGGCCCCGCGCTCCGCCCTACACCGCCGGGCGATGCGCATGGCAGCAGCACGACCGGGTCCAGCCCGGCGTCGCCCGCAGCGGAGCCCGCAACAAGCCATGTCGCCAGCGTCCGGTCAGCCCGACTTCAGCCGCACCTATTCCACCGTCAGCGAGTTCGCCGCCGCGGAGTACCTTCAAGCCACCACGGCGCCGGCCACATCGGTGGAGATCCTGCATGTCGTCAACCCCGTGGCGGCCAAGCCGGGCTCCGATCTGGGCAACGCGCAACCCGTGACCTATGCCTCCATGCGCAGCGCGCAACGTTTCGCGCTTCAGGAAGACCCACAGCTGTCGGTGCGGCTCGCGGCGACCGTACTGCCGCGGGACGCCGCCGCCGTTGAAGACGGCTTCGAGCGGCTGCCGGACCTCGACCGCACCGTGCTCGATGTGGCGAGCTTCGAGCGTCCGCGGCCCCTGCCGCTGTTGTTCGACATCGTCCAACGGGCCGCAGCAGCCCCCGCAGCCGAGCATGCCGAGGTCTCCGCGATCGCGCTGACCAACGTGGACATCGGCCTGATGCCGCACTTCTACCTGCTCGCGGCCGACCTGCTGCGCCGCGGCTACGACGCCGTCATCATCAATCGGCGGACCATTGCGGACGGCTTCACGACACCCGAGCAGTTGCCGATGATTTACGCCGACATCGGCAAGTCACATCCGGGGTTCGACTGCTTCATCGTGCGCCGCGAGCTGCTCGGGCAGTTCGAGGCAAGCCGCGCCTGTGTCGCCGGCGGCTTCGTGATGCGCGGGCTCCTTTACAACCTCGTGGCCCATGCCGAGCGTCTGCGCATCCTGCTGGATGCCCATGCCACCTTCCACATCGGCGACGCCGCCCGCTGGGCGGGCCGGGAGTTTCCGGACTACGAGGCATTCAACAAAGCGGAAGCGCTGCGCGTGTTCGAGCGCTTGTCCGCGGACCCTGTCAAGGCCGCACGGCTGCGGGGATTCGCGATCCAAACCAATGAGAGCTGGCTGCCGCGGGAACTGCTCGGGCTGCCACCGGCGCAGCCGCGTGCCCTCGCGCGCATGAAATCGCGGCTGCGCACCGTCCTGTCACGCTTCATGCCGCCCCGCGACGCGGGTCAAGCGCACTGACCCCCAGGCGGCCCGCCCGTCAGCCCACCTGACCCAGTCTGCGGGCACGCGGTGCCAGGCGCGCGAAGAGCGCACGCACGGCATCGAAGATCTGCAGCCGGGTGTTCGCAAGCGGCACATGGGAGCGCCACGCGAGCATGAGTACGCCGACGGCGACCGCATAGGCACCGAATACCGCGGCGCAGAGCGCAACGAGCAGACCGAAGCTCGCGGCCCCGAAGGCCTCCAGCGCGGGCCCCCGGGCCAGGAGCCCGGCGAGGCAGGCCAGCGTCGCGGCAATCATCGCCGGCGCCACGGCATGACCGAGCTCGGTGAAGCCCAGCGCGATGCGCGAGCGGCGCAGCAGCCGCACCAGCAGGACGAAGAACAGGATTTCGCGCAGGGAGATGCCGATGGCGATGGCCATCAGCCCCCAGGGGGCCAGCACGAGCACGCCGACGATGGTGACCAGCAGCACGCCGAGGTGCACGGACGCCGCCTGCCGCACCAGCCCCTGCGCGTTCACGAAGCTGATGAGGGTCACGGACAGCATCAGGAAGACGGCACCGACAACCATGGCCTGCAATGGGTGACCCGCCGCCGCCCAGGCGCTGCCGTAGATGAGCTCGATGGCATCCGGCCCGGCGACACCGAGCACGACGAACAGCGGCATGGTGACCACGGCGATGGCGGAGATGGCCTTGAAGAAGAGCTGTCGCGACCAGCCGATGTCGTCCTGGATACGGGACAGCGAGCCCATCACCAGCGGCCCCAGGCTTTCGGCGAACTGATCCGATGGGATGCGCGCCAGCGAGAATGCCCGGTTGTAGAGACCGAGCTGTGTGGTGCCGAGCAGCGCCCCCACCAGCATGTTGTCCACGCGTTGCGTGGCCAGGGCCAGTACGTTGTTCACCGTCGCGAAGCTCGAATAGCCCACCAGGCCGCGCACCGGCGCCAAGCTCGGCCAGCCCGGGCGCCAGCGCGTGAAGCGCATGAGGATCACCAGGTTGACCAGTGAGCTCACAAAGGCGCTCAGCACCAGGCTGTAAGCGCCCGCCCCCAGCAGCGCGGCGCCGATGGAGAAGGGCGCCGCGACGGTGAGGGTCACGATGTTGAGCACCGCCACCTGATCGAAGCGCATCTCCCGTCGCAGCAGCGCGAGGGCGACAGCGCTGAACGGCATGAGCACGAAGATGCCGCTCATCAGATACATGACGCTCGCAAACCGCGCTGTCCCATAGACGGCGGACAGGGGCTCCGCGATGAGGACAGCCATGCCCATGAAGACCGCGGCGAGCACGCAAATGGACCAGAATGCCGCGTTGACCTGCTCGTCCGTCAATGACCTGGCCTGGACAATGGCCTGCGGCACGCCGAACTTGACGCCCAGAATGAACAGCGTCGTAAAGGCGGTGACGGCAATGAAGATGCCGAACTCGGACGGCCCCAGGAGGCGTGCGAGCACGATGCCGATGACGAACTGGCCGATGGTGACATAGACCTGGTTCGCATAGGTCCAGGCCGCGCCCAGCCTGACCTGCCTGCTGAAGTTGGCGGTGTTCAAAAGGACGTGGACCGACGCGGCGCCTCAGGCCGCCGGCTTCGCGCGCGGGCCGCCATCCGCCCCGGCCCCGGCTCCTGCGCTGATCGCAGAACCGGCCTCGGCACCCCCGTGCGCCGCAATGGCCTCACGCAGCTCCCGGTTGGGCCGGAAAGCGAAGCGTTTGTTGCGCAACAGCACATCACCGGGATAGACGATGAGCACCTCGAACCCGGGCAGGAGCCGGAGCAGCTCGGCCAATGTCGCCTGCCCTTCGTAGAGCTCTTCGTTGCTGTACTCGGTATAGATGAAATGGGTGCGCTCCAACATGTCGCCGGCGCCCTCCAGCACCTCCCGCTCGGCGCCCTGGACATCCATCCACAGGAAATCGATCTGCTCGATGCCTGCCTCACGACACCAGTCGTCGAGGCGCCGCGTTTCGATCTCGAGTGTGGAGTCGAAACGGATGTCCGCATGCTTCTCAAGGTGCTTCTTGGGCTTCTTGATGCTGCCCGAGGCATCCCAGTCCTGACCCGCCGGCGCCTCGTGCGCGCCGGGCTCGCCGCCGCTGCTCTGGTAGAAGGTCGCCGTCCCCTGCGCGTTGGAGAGCGCGAGCTGGAACAGCTGCACCCGCGCTGCGGGGCCGATGCGGGCCTTGAAACGAGCAACGGCGCGCGGGTCCGGCTCGAAGCAGTAGATGGCGGCATCCCCGCGCAGGTCGAGAAACCACTGGGTATGAAAGCCATCGTTGGCACCCACTTCCACGACGACCGGCTTGCGGGCAGTCAGGCAGGCACGCAGCGTCGGGCGGTCCAGCACCGGGGACGGCGGCTTCGGCGGCGCCTTCACCATGCCGCGATAGAGACTGCGCAGGACGCGCTTCACCGCTGGAAACCGGTCCAGCTTGTCACCGACGTAGGTCATGCTCGTGTTTCTCCGGCGTGTCAGCCCGCGGCCCCGCCGCCTGTGCGCTGCCCTGCGCGCACCCTGGGGTCGCTCGAAAGATCGGCGGTACGCCGGCGGCAGCTGCCGGCCGCGGCGCTCTGAGACCACCGCGCGCAGCGGGCGCGCGGCGCTGGCGAATCGGTGGCGTCGAAGGCTCCATGGCCGTTTTCGAAGCTGTCCCGATCGGGGGGAAAGTGTACCCTCCACCGCTGCGGTTGTCTTTGCCCGTGGGTGACGCCGCCAACGCCGTTCCAGGCATCTTCCGAGGGGGGTTGCGTGGCTTGCGCGGCCGGATCTCGGCTGATCCGCTCCGGCACACCCGCCCTCCCGACGCTCGCGCCGCGGACGCGGTGAGCACGGTTGCCCCCAGACTCTATCGGATGCGCATCCATGGCCGACACCAAGCAGATCGACGGGCTCACCAAGTATGCATACATCGATGCGCTGCGTGGCTGGGCCATCCTGGGCGTGATCCTGGTGCACAGCTCGCAGCGGCTCGCTGATCTGCCGCCGATCCTGCACGGGCTGTTCCAGACGGGACAGTACGGTGTGCAGCTGTTCTTCGTCGCGAGCGCCCTGACCCTGGCCTTGTCGCTGTCCAAGCGCCGTGACCAGGATCGGTTTCCGATTCAGGACTACTTCATCCGCCGTTTCTTCCGCATCGCCCCCCTCTACTACGCAGCGATCGTGCTGTACTTCTTTGTGCACGGCCTGAGCAGCGGCCAATGGCCGCCGCCCAGCCACTTCACGAGCGCAGTGGGGCTCAATGTCCTGTTTCTGCATGCCTGGAATCAATACACGGTGAACAGCGTCGTGCCCGGCGGCTGGTCCATCAGTGTCGAGATGACCTTCTATCTGCTGGTGCCCCTGCTGCTCAGCGTCATCCGCGATCTGCGCGGCGCCCTGATTGCCACCGGCCTCGCGCTGCTGCTCTCGGTGACCGCAGCCTACGCCATGCACCTGCTCGCGGGGCTGCCCTGGCCGGTGCCGAACAACAGCTTCCTGTACTACTGGCTGCCGACGCAGCTGCCGGTGTTCATGCTCGGCTTCGCGCTCTTCTTTCTGATCCGGGACACCGGCCGCTCCGGCGCTCGGCCCGCCGCGGACAGCCCCAGGGCATCGCTCGTGCGGCTTGCCGTGGCGGCGGCACTCTTCGGCATCGGGGCCGCCACCATGTCCTACTCCGCACTCGCAGCCCCGGTGGTGTTCGGCACCGCCGCCGTGTTCTTCGCGTGGGCCTTGGCGCTGCATCCCTGGCCCCTATTCGTCAACCGGCTGCTCTGTCACCTGGGCGAGCTGAGCTTCAGCCTGTACGTGGTCCACTTCGTGTTTGCCTGGTATCTCGCGCCGAGCGTCATTCAGCTCCTCACGGGCCCGGCGGGGCTGCCCGAGCACTGGGCCTGGTCGATGCCGGTGTCGGTGGGCCTGACGCTGCTGCTGTCCGCGGCGACGGCGACACTCACCAACCGCTGGATCGAGCAGCCCGGCATCGATTCCGGGCGCCGGCTGATCGGGCTGCTGGAGGGCCGGCGCAAGCGCCTGCGTGCCACCGGCTGAGCGGCGACCCGAGGCAGGCCAAGACGCGGTCAGCGCAGTTCGCGCACCAGGTCCAGCAGCGCCGGGTCGTCCCAGTCGCGCTCGCCCTGCGCGCGGTAGACCAGGCGGCCCTCGGGGTCCACCACGAAGGTCGTCGGCAGGCCTTTCATGGGCCAGCGCTGGGACACGCTCATGTCGGTGTCCATGGGCAGGGGGAAGCTCACCTGCACCTGCTCCGCGAAGGCCTCGATCTCGCCTTTGCTCTCGCCGACATTGACGGCCACCAGCATGACGCCGTCATCACGCAGCTGCTCCCAGGCGCGCTGCATGGCCGGCATCTCGGCCCGGCAGGGCGGACACCAGGTGGCCCAGAAGTTGACGATCACCGGCTGGCCCAGCATGTCCGCCAGCCGGTAGGTTTCGCCATCTGGGCCCGGCAGCTCGAAGCCTGGGGCCTGCGGCGTCTCGGGCATAGGGTCGAGCAGCCCGGCCGCGCCCGCCGAAGCGGTTTCCGCCTCGGCCTGGACGGGAAGCGGCAGCTGCAGCGCAAGCGTGGTCACGGCAGCAAGCAGGCCGGCGGTGATAGAGTGCTTCATGTGGGTATCACCTCCTGAGGCTTGGGCGGCGCACGGGTCTGCACGCGGCGCCGGTGGGCAACCACGGACGCAGTGGCGACTGCGCGCGAGATTACCATGACTGCACTTCGACAAGCGGCCAATGACGGCGTCGCCGGCGTTTGGCGGCACCTGCTGTGGGACGACCCGGCCGATCTGTCCCCCTGGCAGCTGCACCTGCGGCTGCCGCTGCGCATGGCTCACGCCATCGGCCGCGACCTCGCCGCGGGGCGGCTGACGCTCCAGGCCATGAGCCTCGTCTACACCACGCTGCTGAGCCTGGTGCCGCTGTTGGCGGTGAGCTTCTCCGTGCTCAAGGGCTTCGGCGTGCACAACCAGCTGGAGCCCATGCTGCTGCAGGCACTGCATCCCCTCGGCGCCGGCGCGCAGGAGGTCGCCACGCGCCTCATCGACTATGTGGACAACACCAATGTGCGGGTGCTCGGCGCCGTGGGGCTCGCGGTGCTGCTGTGGTCGGTGCTGTCGCTGATCTCGAAGATCGAGCAGGTCTTCAACATGACCTGGCGCGTGGCCGAGCAGCGCCCGCTGGCGGAGCGCTTCAGCCGCTACCTGAGCGTGCTGCTGGTGGGGCCCGTGCTGCTGTTCTCGGCGGTGGCGGCGTCGGCGTCCGTGCGCAGGAATGCCCTGGTGCAGCAGATCGCCGACATCGAGGTACTCGGCTGGCTGCTGCAGATCGCGGAAAGCCTGTTGCCCTATGCGCTCATCACGCTGGCCTTCACCTTCGTCTACAACTTCGTGCCGAATACCCGCGTGCGCCTGGTCCCGTCGGTGATCGGGGCCCTGTTGGGCGGCGTGCTCTGGCTCATGGCGGGCAATCTGTTCGCGCAATTCATGGCGGGCTCGACCCGCTACGCGGCCATCTACTCGAGCCTGGCGATCCTGATCCTGTTCATGATCTGGCTCTACATCGCCTGGCTCATCGTGCTGGTGGGCGCGAACATCGCCTTCTACCTCCAGTATCCGGAGTACCTCGCGAGCCGCGACCGGGACCTCCGGCTCAGTAACCGGCTGCGCGAGCGCCTGGCCCTGCTGCTCCTGGCCGCCATCGTCCGGCGCCACTATGCGAGCGACGAAGCCGCGGACGCCGAGACCCTGTCGCATGGGCTCGGCATGCCGCTCACCAATGTCCGCAAGCTGCTGCACATGCTCGCCGACGGCGGCTATCTGGTCGCCACGGCCACGTCCCCACCGCGTTATGTGCCTGCACAGGCGCCGGAGCAGGTGGCCGTGCGCCGCGTCCTGCGCTATGTGCGCCGGTTCGGCGAGGAGCCCGGGGTGCGCCTGGACCTGCCGCCGGGGACGGCGGTCGCCGGCGTCGAAGACCGTCTGCAGCGCGCCATCGATGAGGCGCTCGGGGAGATGACCCTGAAAGACCTGGCGGCGGCCCAGGAGGTGGGTGTCTGAAGCGGGCAGTCCGCGCCGTGACCCTGTGCCCGCGGGAGGCCCTCGTCATAACCATCCCAGCGCCTGGATCACATGGACGCGGGAGTCGTCACCCCGCCGGTGGCTGCGGACGCACTGGGTCCGTCGGCACGTCGAGCAACGCGCGCACCGGTGCGAAGGAGCGGCGATGGATGGCACAGGGCCCGTGGCGCCGCAGGGACTCGAGGTGCTCTGCTGTCGGATACCCCTTGTGCCGCGCGAAGCCGTACTGCGGGTGCTCGGCGTCCAGCCGCTGCATTTCCCGGTCCCGCGCCACCTTGGCGAGGATGGACGCGGCACTGATGGCGGGCTCCAGCCCGTCACCCCCCACCACGGCGCGGGCGACGCAGGGCAGATCGTCCGGGCAGCGGTTACCGTCCACCAGGGCCAGCGTCGGCGTCACCCGCAATGCCAGCAAGGCCCGACGCATGGCGAGCATGGACGCCTGCAGCACATTGAGCCGATCCACCTCCAGGTGAGTCGCCCAGGCCACCGCGCAGGCAATGGCGGCGGCTTCGATGGCGGGCGCCAGTGCCTCGCGCAGCGCTTCGGTGAGACGCTTGCTGTCATCGAGTCCGTTGGGGATTCGGCCCGGGTCGAGGATCACCGCCGCAGCACAGACCGGCCCGGCGAGCGGGCCACGCCCGGCCTCGTCCAGTCCGGCCACCAGCGCCGGCGTGCCTGGCGTGGTGAGCGGCCCGCTCACGCCGCCCGGCCCCGGGCCGCGAGGAGCTCGACGATGCGCTCAGCGCCGGTGCGGGCGGCATCGCGGCGCAGCTGGAAGTGGATCTCGGCATAGCGCCGGCGGATGTCGGCCCGGCGCGGGGCGTCGTCCAGCATCGCCAGCAGTGCCGGGCCCATCAGATCCGCACGGCAGCGGTTCTGAAGAAACTCCGGCGCCAACGGCTCGCCGGCGAGCAGGTTGGCCATAGCCGCATAGGGCACCTTGATGAGCCGGAGCGCCTGCACCAGCCCATAAGTGACGACATTCAGCCGATACGCCACCAGCATGGGCCGGCGCAGCAGCAGCGTCTCCAGGGTGGCGGTGCCGGAGGCGGTGAGCACCACATCCGCTGCGGCGATGGCCGTGCGGCTGCGGCCCGCAAGGAAGCGCACGTCCAGTGCCGGTGCCAGCCGCGCGCGCTCGGCATCGAACAGCGCCCGCAGGCCCTCCGACACCATGGGTGCCACAAAGCGCAGCTCCGGGCGCTGCTGCCGGCACCACAGTGCCGTCTCCAACATGGGCGCCGCGAGCCGGGACACCTCGCTGCGACGGCTGCCCGGCAGCAGGGCGACGACGCTGTCGGCGGGGGCCAGACCCAGCTCGGTCCGCGCCGCGGGACCCTGGTCCTCAAGCGGAATCTCGTCCGCCAGTGGATGGCCGATGTAATGGGCATCCACGCCGTGCTCGCGCAGGAAGGTCTCCTCAAAGGGGAAGATGCACAGCATCAGGTCCACCGCCCGGCGGATGGCCTTGACGCGCCCCTGCCGCCAGGCCCACACCGTGGGACTCACGAGATGCACGGTGGGAATGCCGCACCGGCGCAGTCGGCGCTCCAGCCCGAGATTGAAGTCCGGCGCATCGACGCCGACGAAGGCCGCCGGCGGTGCCGCGATGAAGTGACGCACCAGCTCCGCCCGCGCCCGCAACAGATCCGGCAGCACCGAGAGTACCTCCACCAGACCCATCACGGAGAGGCGCTCCTGGGGCATCAGGGTCTGGCAGCCAGCGGCCCGCATGCGCGGGCCCGCGACACCGACCAGCTCCACATCCGGCAGGGCCTCGCGCAGCGCGCGCGCCAGCGCCGCGCCGAGCAGGTCGCCGGAGGGCTCGTTGGCGACGATGCCGAGCCGGATGCTCACCGCACGATGCTGCGGCTGCTGTCGGCGACGAAGTCCGCGAGCGGCGTCAGCTCGGGATAGGTCTTGGCGAGCTCATGGATCTGCGCCACGGCGTCCACAAGCTTGAGCTGGCTCAGGTATAGGAGGCGATAGGCGCGGCGCAGGGCAGCGATGGCCTCGGCCGCGAACTGCCTGCGGCGCAGGCCCTCGGCATTGATCCCGCGAGGCTGTGCCGGATGGCCGCCGATGGTGAGATAGGGCGGGACGTCCTTGGCGATCACGGTGCCCATGGCGCTGAAGCTGTGGGCACCGATGCGGCAGAACTGGTGCACGATGGTGAAGCCGCCGAGAATGGCCCAGTCCTGCACCTCCACGTGCCCGCCGAGCGACGCGGCGTTGGCCATGATGACGTTGTTGCCGATGACGCAGTCATGGGCCACGTGGGTGTAGGCCATGAGCAGGTTGTCGTCGCCGATGCGGGTCTCGCCCTTGTCCTGGGCGGTGCCGCGATGCACCGTGGCGTACTCACGGATGACATTGCGGGCGCCGATGACGAGCGAGGTCCGCTCGCCTGCGTACTTCTTGTCCTGCGGGTCCTCGCCCACGCTCGCGAACTGAAACACCCGGGTACCCGCGCCGATGCGGGTCGGCCCCCGCAGCACCGCATGCGGCCCGACCACGCAGCCCGCGGCGAGCTCGACCTCCGAACCGATGATGGCGTAGGGGCCGATCTCGACGTCATCGGCGATGACTGCAGCCGGATCGATGATGGCGGTGGGATGGATCTTCGCAGGCGCCAAGGCTCAGAAATCCCGTGCGGTGCACATGATCTCGGCTGTGGCGACGGCCTTGTCGCCCACCCGCGCCTCGCCGGCGAACTTCCAGATGCCGCGCTTGACGTTCAGCACCCGGACCTCGAGCAGGAGCTGATCCCCCGGCTCCACCGGCTGCTTGAAGCGCGCCTTGTCGATACCGACGAAGTAATACAGCGCCTTCTCGCCCACTTCGTCGGGCCGCGACTCCATGGCCAGCAGGCCGGTGGCCTGGGCCATGGCCTCGACGATGAGCACGCCGGGCATCACCGGTCGCACCGGAAAGTGGCCCATGAAGTGGGGCTCGTTGATGCTGACGTTCTTGAGTCCGAGCAGGCGTTCGTTCGGCTCGAATTCCAGCACCTTATCGATGAGCAGAAACGGATAACGGTGCGGCAGGAGACGCAACACCTTGTGAATATCCATCGTGATCAATGCTGCCTCCAAGGCCCCTGACGAGACGCTGCTGCATGGCGGGCCACCCTGGCGCCGAGCCCTGTCCGCGGCTGCTGGAACAGCGCCCGGAGGCCGGCGATGTGGCAACGGCATTGCCGCATGGTCCCATGGTTGACGTTGTTATTGATCCAGGCGCATCGGCGCCCCCGCGCGATCGCGCATCCTGTCCCAGGCTGCAGCCGGCAGCCGGATCTCCCGACGCCACCACAGGTTGCGGGAATGTTACTCGTTCGGCGGCGCCGTGCCGTCGCCGGCATACGCTGCCAGCGCCTGCTCCAGGCGCTGCACCCGCTGCTGGAGCGTTTCCAGCCGCCGCAGTCGCGCGATGGTGCGGCGCCAGTCGGCGTTGGGCATGGCGGGGATGCCGCTGCTGTAGACGCCGGCCTCGGGCTGCGAGCGCGTCACCATGGCCATGCCGGTGAAGTGGACGTCGTCGCCGATATGCAGGTGGCCTGCCATGCCCACGGCGCCCGCCACGGTGCAGCGCGCGCCGATGTGGGTGGAGCCGGAAATCCCGGCGCAGGCCGCCATGGCGGTATGCTCACCGATGACCACGTTGTGGCCGATCTGTACCAGGTTGTCGATCTTCACGCCGTCGCCGATGATGGTGTCGTCCATGGCACCCCGGTCCACGGTGGTATTGGCGCCGATCTCGACATCGTCACCCAGGCGGACCGCGCCCACCTGCGGAATCCGCTCCCAGCGCACACCGTCGCGCGCAAAGCCGAAGCCCTCGCGGCCGATGACCGCGCCGGGGTGGAGGAGCACACGGGCGCCGATGCGGGCGCCTTCGCACACGACCACCTGCGCCACCAGCCGCGTATCCGCCCCGATGCTGGTGCCGGCACCGATGCTACACTGGGGGCCGACCTCGACACCCGCGGCAATGCTCACGTCGGGGCCGATGACGCAGAGCGGGCCGACCGAGGCCGTGGGGTGGATACTGGCACTCGCATCCACGACGGCGCTCGGATGCACGCCCGCCGCCGGCTTCGGGCGCGGATGCAGCTGCGCCGCCGCGCGGGCGAAGGCGAGCGCCGGATTGTCCGCCACCAGTGCCGCGCAGGGTGCCCGGCTGGCATCGGCGGCCCGCAGCATGACGGCACCGGCACGGGTCTCCGCCAGGCGGGAACGGTGGCGCGCGTCGGCCAGAAAGCTCAGGCACTGTGCGTCCGCCGTGTGCAGCGGCGCCACGCGCTCCAGGGTCACGTCGTCGCCGATCAGCGTCAGGCCCAGGTCGGCCGCGAGTTGGCTCGCCGCGATCGCCACGTATCAGGCCGCTTGGGCTCTGCCCTCGGTGGGCATCAGCGGCTCCGGAACTCTTCCTTGAGGCGCTCGACGACATCGGCGGAGATGTCGATACGCTCGCTGAAGTAGACGACGCCTTCACTCACGATAAGATCGATCTCCTGCTCCTTGGCGATCTGCCGTACCACCTCTTCCACCTGCTTGACGAGCTTGGTGCGAAGCTCACTCTGGCGCAGCGCGAAATCCTCCTGCAGCTCGGCCTTCGCATAGCGCAGGCGGCGCTTGCGGGCGCGGATGTCGTTCTGCAGGCGCTTGACCTCTTCTTCGCTCATCAGCGCGCCGTCGCGCTCGAGCTTCTCGTTGAGCCGGTCCAGGCTCTCCTGCTGGTCCAGAAGGTCTGCTTCGCGCTCGGCCACCTCGGTGCTCAGGGTCTGCCGGGCCTCTTCGTACTGGGGCGACTCCTCCACGACGCGGTTCGGATCGATGACACCGATCTTGAGGCCCTGCGCGGCCGCCTGACCCACCACCAGTCCCCCGACCGCCAGCAGACCGGCCAGCAGCAGCACAGGACGCAGCATGGCGGGGCAAGGTACGAGCATCAGAACGTCTGGCCGAAGGTGAACTGGAAGACCTGCTCCTCGTCCTGATCCTGCTTGTTGAGTGGGTAGGCGAGGCTCAGGCTGAGTGCCCCCACCGGCGAAAGCCACGCGAACGACAGCCCTGTGGAGTAGCGGAGATCACCCAGCTCGAACCCGGTGGGCTCCACCAGATCCGTGTCTTCGGTCCACCAGACATTGCCGAAGTCGAAGAAGGCGCCCACCCGCACGGTATTCTCGAGGTTCTCACCGAGCGGCGGCGGCGCATAGATCTCGATACCACCGGTGAGCTCCAGGTTACCGCCCACCGGATCCTCGTCGATGGTCGTCTCCCGGGGCCCAAGGGTGTTGGCCTTGAAGCCGCGCACGCTGCGCGGACCACCGGCGTAGAAATTCTCGAAAAAGGGCAAGGCATCGGTGCTGCCGTAGCCGTCGCCGTAACCGAGGTCGCCCTTGAGCGCGAGGGTCAGCCGACGGCCGAGCGGCAGATAGTGGCGACCGCGATAGGTCAGGCGGTAGTACTGCAGGTCACTGCCGGGAATGGCCACCTCGCCGAAGAGGCTCTGCAGCGTGCCCTCGTTCGGGAAGATGGCGGAGTCGCGGGAATCGTTGATATAGCTCGCCGTGAGGAAGAAGTCGTTGAACACGTCTCCGTTTTCAGCAACGAAGTCCTGCGCCAGCAGGGACCTGCCGGCGTAGAACTTGGTGTACTGATAGTAGGCCCCGATGCCGGCCCGTGCGGTGTCAGAAATCGGTAGCCCGAAGTTGATGGCCGCTCGGCCCACGTCCGTCGAGTAGTCCGCACCGATGAGCCGGTCGAAATCCGTGGAGCGATAGCTCACGTCGAAGCCGCGGCTGATGCCATCGATGGTGTAGTAGGGGTTGGTGTACGCGAGCCGATAGAGCTGGGCCGTGCGGCTCGTGTTGAACGCGAAGGCCACGCGCTTGCCCGTGCCGAGGAAGTTGGACTGCGACACGCTGGTGTTGAAGATGAGCCCCTCGGACTGCGAGAAGCCAATGCCGGCCATTAGGTTGCCGGACGGGCGCTCCTTCACGGTCACGTTCACGTCCACCTGATCCGCCGTGCCCGGCACCGCCGGCGTCTCGATGTTGACCTCTTCGAAATAGCCCAGGCGCTGCAGCCGCTCGCGGGAGCGCTTCACCAGCTCCGTCGAGAACCAGGCGGTCTCCAGCTGGCGCATCTCGCGGCGCAGCACCTCGTCGCGGGTGCGGGTGTTGCCCTGCATATTGATGCGGCGCACGTAGACCCGCTTGCCCGGGTCCACGAAGAAGGTGACGGCGACGGTGTTGTTGTCCTCGTCCACCTCGGGCACCGCGTTGACGTTGGCGAAGGCGTAGCCCTCGTCGCCCAGGAGCTTGGAAATGCGCTCCGCACTCTCGGTGGCGGTCTTGCGCGAGTAGACCTCCCCGCGGCGCATGTGGATCAGCGGAAACAGCCGCGCCGCCGGGACCGACGGCTCGCCTGCGAGCTGAAGGTCGCTGACACGGAAGACATCGCCCTCGTCCACCGCAATGGTGAGGTAGATGTCCTTTTTGTCCGGACTGATGGAGACCTGCGTGGAGGTGATCTCGAATCCGATGTAGCCGCGGTCCAGATAGAAAGACCGCAGCGATTCCAGATCGCCCGCCAACTGCTGCTTCGAGTAGCGGTCGTTCTTGGTGTAGAAGGAAAGCCAGTTGGTGCTGCCGAGCTTGAATTCCTTCAGCAGCTCCTTGTCTGTGAAGGCCTCGTTGCCGACGATGTTGATCTGCTTCAGGCGCGCGGTGAGCCCCTCGTCGATCTCGATGCGGATGGCGACCCGGTTGCGCTCCAGCGGCGACACGGTGGACTCGATGCCGACGCCGTACTTGCCGGAGGCGAAGTACTGCCGCTCCAGCTCCTGCTCGATGCGATCCAGCACGGAGGGATCGAACACCCGCCCCTCGGCGAGCCCCACTTCGACCAGGCCCTGCTTCAGCACGTCGGTGTTCAGGGACTTGTTACCGGTGATCTCGATCTCGGCGACCGCCGGGCGCTCGCGGACCGCGATGACGAGCACATCGCCGTCGCGCTCCACCGCCACGTCATCGAAGAAGCCGGTGCCGTAGAGGGTGCGGATGATCTGCGCCGTCACATCGTCGCTGACGGTGTCACCCACCTGCACGGGCAGGTAGTTGAACACCGTGCCCGCCGCGATCCGCTGAAGGCCTTCGACGCGGATATCGGCGATCTGGAAGACCTGAGCGAGGGTGGGACCTGCGCACAGAAGCAGCGCCAGCACCATCGGCAGGGCGAGCCGGCGAGCACCGGCGGTTTTGACTTTGGGTTGTGTCACGCTTCCCCCGGACGCGTTGACCGGCTGCATACGACCCGCGGCCATCACAGACATGCCCAGGGCGAGAGGAAGTTTCGGCGGCGCCGCAGCTGCACACTGACAACAATGGCGGCGCGCTTTGTTCGGTTACGTCAAGGCTCGACCGCGAGCTGCTGTGGGAACTGCGTCGGCGCTGTCGTTGGAGCTCTCGCCAGGGATCGCGAATGGTCGCCCGGTCCCCCGACGCGCTCAGTATAGGGCAAGCGGCCCGTCTAGCCAAAGATTCGAGCAATATCCACGTAGAAGGCCAATGTCATCAAGCAAAGTATCAACAACAGACCAAGGCGTTGCCCCTGCTCCTGGACCGACTCGGGCAGCGGCCGGCCCAGCACTGCCTCCACCGCGAAGTACAACAGATGGCCGCCGTCGAGGACCGGGATCGGCAGCAGATTCAGCAGCCCCAAGCTGACGCTGAGCAGCGCCAGGAACTGCAGATAGGGCTCCACGCCGAAGCGGGCGGTCTTACCCGCCGCGTCGGCGATGCCGATGGGGCTGCTCAGATTCTCGACGGACGCGGTGCCCACCAGCATGCGCCCGGCGATCCGCAGCGTCATCACGGACAGATCACCGACCCGCCGCAATGCTTCGCCAAGGGCATCCACCGGCCCATAGCGCACCTGTACCTCAAGGTCGGCGAACAGGTCTTCCGGCACCTCGGGTCCGGCGCCGATGCGGCCCACTTCGCTGCCCTCCTCCAGCGTCACGGCCACGGGCGTCAGATCCAGCACCTGCTCGACGCCGTCGCGCGCCACCCGCACGGCAACCGTCTGCTCGGGGTGCGCCTGCACCGCGTCAACGAGCTCCGCCCAATCCGCGATGGCTGTGCCGTCCAGCGCGAGGATACGGTCACCGGCCGCGAGCCCGGCGGCGGCCGCGGGCTGCTCCGGGACCACCTCTGCAATCACCGGCGGAATGCTCGGTGTCAGCCGCATCAGGCCCACCTGCGCCAGGAAGCCCTGGCCCGGGTCCAGCGGGGCGAGCTCGGCCGAGGGTAGGGTGCGCACGACGCGCGCGCCGTCGGCGGCGGTGACTGCCACAGCCACATCGTCCCCACCGAGGGATGCGGACAGCAGCGCAAACCAGAAGTTGCCCCATGTGGCCACCGACCGACCATCCACGGACTCGATGACATCCCCGGGGGCGAATGCGGCCTTGGCGGCGATGGACTCGGGCTCCACGGCGCCGACCTCCGGGCGCACGCCGGTCTCGCCGGCCATCAGCAGGCCCCAGTAGAGCAGGATCGCGAGCAGGAAGTTCGCCACCGGCCCCGCGGCCACCACCAGGCTGCGCTTCCACAGCGGCTGATTGTTGAAGGCGTATGGCAGGTCCTCCGGCGCGACGTCATCCTCACGCTCGTCCACCATTTTGACGTATCCGCCCAGCGGCAGGGCGGCGATGACGTATTCGGTGTCGTCACCCGGACGCCGCCAGGTGTAGAGCGCCTTGCCGAAGCCGATGGAGAACCGCACCACCTTGATGCCGAGCTTGCGCGCGACCCAGAAATGGCCAAACTCGTGAATGGTCACGAGCACCAGGATGGCCACCAGGAAGGCGGCGACGTTGATCAGGATCGGCAACATGCGCTATGCGACCAGCGCCGCGGCGCGTTGTTCCGCGAGTCGCCGTGCGGCAGCATCGACGCCGAGCACGTGCTCGAGGCCGCTCAGGTCAACGGGCTCCGGCGGCAGGCGGTCCATGGTCTGCTCCACCACCCGGGCGATGTCCGTAAAGCCGATGCGCCCGTCCAGAAAGGCGGCGACCGCCACCTCATTGGCGGCGTTGAGTACCACGGGGGCGGTGCCGCCGTCGGCGGCCGCGCGATAGGCGAGGCGCAGGCAGGGAAAGCGCTCCGGAGCCGGCGGCTCGAAGTCGAGCCGCGCGATGGCGAACAGGTCCAGGGGGGCAACACCGGCGTCGATGCGCTCCGGCCACCCGAGCGCATGGGCGATGGGCGTGCGCATGTCCGGGTTGCCCAACTGCGCCAGCACCGAGCCGTCGGTGTACTGCACCATGGAATGGATGACGCTCTGGCGGTGGACCACCACCTGGATCCGCTCCGGCGCCGTGGCGAACAGCCAGCAGGCCTCGATGATCTCCAGCCCCTTGTTCATCATGGTGGCGGAATCCACCGAGATCTTGCGGCCCATGCTCCAGTTCGGATGCGCCACCGCCTGCTCCGGCGTCACCTCGACGAGGGTCTGTGGGTCGGCATCACGGAAGGGACCGCCGGAGGCGGTGAGCAGGATGCGCTCCACGCCCGACTCGGGCAGGCCGCGGTCATGCGCCGGCGGCAGGCACTGGAAGATGGCATTGTGCTCGCTGTCGATGGGCAGCAGGGTGGCCCCATTGTCGCGGGCAGCCTCCATCAGCAGCGCACCCGCCACCACCAGGGCCTCCTTGTTCGCCAGCATGAGCCGCTTGCCGGCCCGGGCCGCCGCCAGACTCGACATGAGGCCGGCGGCGCCGACGATGGCGGCCATGACATAGTCCACCTCATCCAGGGCCGCGACCTCGGTCAGCGCCTCGGCACCGCGCAGAATCCGGGGCGCATCCGGCATGTCGGCCAACAGCGCTGCGAGCGCGTCCGCCGCGGCGGCGTCTACCATCACGGCGTAGTCGGGCCGGAAGCGCCGGCATTGCCCGGCCAGGCGCTCGGCATTGCGATGGGCCGTCAGCGCGACGACGCGGAAACGCTCCGGGTGTCGGGCGACGACGTCCAGCGTGCTGACGCCGATGGAGCCCGTGGAGCCCAGAATTGCGATGCCTTTCATTGCACCACCCCCAGCATCATTGCACCACCCCCAGCAAGACCAAACCCAGTGCGAATATCGGGGCCGCCGCGATCATGCTGTCGATGCGGTCCAGCACGCCCCCATGCCCCGGCAGCAGTGCCCCTGCGTCCTTGACCCCGCGGCGCCGCTTGAGCCAGCTCTCGAACAGGTCACCGACCACGGAGAGGGCCACGGTGGCCACCCCGAGCAGCGTCAGCACCAGCGTCGTGGCCAGCTCCAGACGCAGCACCAGGCCGGTGAGCAGCAGTGCGAGCCCGGCGGCGGCGAGCGCGCCGTAGAAGCCCTCCCAGGTCTTGCCGGGGCTGAGCCGGGGCGCCAGCTTGTGCCGGCCAAAGCGCCGCCCGACAAAGTACGCCGCCGAATCCGCCAGCGCGATCAGACACATGAGCCCGAGCACCAGCATGGCGCCGCCGGCGGGGTCGCCATGCAGTCCCACCAGTGCGAGCCAGGGCGCGGCGAGCACCGGCAGACCCAGGGCCAGCAGTGCCCGGTCCACCCCCGCAGCGGCCGGGCGCACGTGCAGGCGCGGCAGCGCCGCGGCGAAGCCGAGCCACCACAGCGCCGCCGGCACCAGCAGTGCCTCGCCGGCACCGACGCGCCAGAGCAGCAGCAGCGTCACCCCGAGCACCGCGACGCCCGCGGCACGGGCCGCGGGGTCGTGCACACCGGCGAGCGCCACCCATTCCCAGGCGCCGATCAGGACGATGACCGCCAGGAACACGGCAAACAGCGGTGTCGGCAGCAGCAATACTGCGCCGATGACGACGGGGATCAGCCACGCCGAGGTCCGCAGCCGTGCGCGCAGCGCATCGCCGGGCACGGCCGCCTCAGCCACCCACGGCATCGGCGCTTGCCGCAATCTGCTCGCTCGTGAGCCCGAAGCGCCGCTGGCGGCGGGCGAAGTCGCTCAGCGCTGCACCATAGGCCGCGGCATCGAATTCCGGCCACATCAGATCGGAGAAATAGAGCTCCGCGTAGGCGGACTGCCAGAGCAGGAAGTTGCTGATGCGCTTCTCGCCACCGGTGCGGATGAAGAGATCGGGGTCCGGCACGTCCGGAAAGGAGAGCCGTGCGGCGACGGCTGCCTCGTCGATGGCATCCGGTGTCAGCCGTCCTTCGGCCACTTCCCGGGCGATGGCGCGCACCGCCTGGGTGATATCCCAGCGACCGCCATAGTTGGCGGCGACCTGGAGGGTCAGACGGCGGTTGTGCTGTGTGGCGGCCTCTGCCTCTTTGAACTGCGCCCGCAGGCGCTCGGAGAATGCGGACAGGTCGCCGATGATGCGCAAGCGCACTTCGTGCTCCACCAGCCGCTGCACCTCCACCTGCAGCGTGCTCATGAACAGCTCCATCAGCACCATGACCTCGCCCGGAGGGCGGCGCCAATTCTCGCTGCTGAACGCGAACAGCGTGAGCACACGCACGCCGTGGCGCACGCTCTCCTCGACGACAGCGCGCACGCTCTTCGCACCCGCGCGGTGACCGGCCGTTCGCGGCAGACCCCGCTGGTTGGCCCAGCGCCCGTTGCCATCCATGATGATGGCGACGTGCTCCGGCACACGCCTGGACCTGTCGCCTTGGTCGATGGCCGTGATCTCGCTAGTCACTTGCAGTGCGTCTCGCACGCGCCGGCTCAGATGGACATCAGGTCCGCTTCCTTCTCCTCCAGAATCCGGTCCACCTCTTTGACGAACTGGTCGGTGAGTTTCTGGACGATCTCCTCGCCGCGGTGCTCGTCGTCCTCGGAGATGAGCTTCTCCTTCACCAGCTCCTTCAGCTGTTGGTTGGCATCGCGGCGGATATTGCGCACGGCGACGCGCGCCTGCTCCGCCTCGGCCCGGGCGATCTTCTGGAGGTCGCGCCGGCGCTCTTCGGTGAGCGGCGGCATGGGCACGCGGATCACGGTACCGGCGGTGTTCGGATTGACGCCGAGGTCGGACTGGATAATGGCCTTCTCCACCACCGGGACCATGTTCCGGTCCCAGGGCGTCACCGTCAGTGTGCGGGCGTCCTCGACGGCGACGCTCGCCACCTGGCTGATGGGCACGTCGCTGCCGTAGTAGGACACGCGGACATGGTCCAGCAGTGACGGATGTGCCCGTCCGGTGCGGATCTTTGCGAGCTCGTGGCTCAGCGCCTCGGCGCTCTTGCCCATGCGCTCGGCAGCGTCTTTCTTGATGTCATCGATCATGCTTCGTGTCCAGGCTCGACCAACGAGCCGATGTCCCCCCCGGCGGCGACCCGCTGGAGCGCCCCGGGCTCAAAAATACTCATCACCCGCAAGGGGATACCATTGTCGCGGCAGAGCACGATGGCGGTGAGGTCCATCACGCCCAGACGCTCGCGCAGGGCTTGATCATAGGTGATGCGAGGATAGAACACCGCATCCGGGTGCTGCTTCGGATCAGCGGAGTAGATCCCGTCCACCATGGTCGCCTTGACCATCAGGTCCGCATTGATCTCGACGGCGCGCAGGCTCGCCGCCGAATCCGTGGTGAAGAAGGGATTGCCGGTACCGGCGGCGAAGAGCACCACCCGCCCCTTCTCCAGATGGCGGACGGCACGACGGCGGATGTAATCCTCGCAGACCTGATTGATCTTGAGCGCGGACATGACCCGCGTCGGCACACCGATGCGCTCGAGCGCGTCCTGCATCGCGAGCGCGTTCATCACCGTGGCGAGCATGCCCATGTGGTCGCCGGTCACCCGGTCCATGCCGCGCGCCGCGAGGCCCGCGCCGCGAAAAAGGTTGCCGCCCCCGAGCACCAGGGCGATCTCGGTGCCGCTGCGGGCGCAGTCCGCCACGTCTCCGGCCAGGCGCGCGAGGACGTCCGGGTCGATGCCGCACTCGCCGGTACCGAGCAGCGCCTCACCGCTCAGCTTGACGAGTATCCTGCGCGGTCGTGGCGGTGTTTCGCTCATGGATAGGCAGCGATGAGATGGGCAGCGATGAATGCAGCTGGCTGTTGGCAATGCCGGCGCCCGGGCGTCGCCGCGCGATCGTCAGCCCTGAGCACGAGACGGCGGCGCGTCACGCGAGCATGACGGCATGACGCCAGCCGTGCCCTGGCACAGGATGGCTGTGCATGATACCCGACGACGCGCGCCGGGGCTCGACCACAAAGTCGCGTCCACTGATCCGGCGCAGGTTCAGCCGCCGACGGGGGCAGCGCGTCGCTCTCACTCCGCCTGCTTGGCCTGCGCCTGCACCTCTTCTGCGAAGTTCTCCGCTTTTTTCTCGATCCCCTCGCCCACCTCCAGGCGCGCGAAGGCGGCGACCTTGGCACCGGCCTGCTTGAGCAGCTTCTCGACGGTGGTGTCCGGGTCCTTCACGAACGCCTGCCCCAGCAGCGTCACCTCCTCGGTGAACTTACGCATGCGCCCGCCGATGATCTTGTCTACGATCTCCGGCGGCTTGCCGCTCTCCAGCGCCTGCGCGCGGAAGATCTCCCGCTCACGCTCCAGCGCCTGTGCCGGCACGTCGTCGGCGCTGACGCACATGGGATTGGTGGCGGCGATGTGCATGGCGATGTCACGCCCGAGGGTGGCATCACCGCCGACGAGGTCCACGATGACACCGATACGCACGCCGTGACGATAGCTGTGCAGCTTCCCCTCCGGGGCGTCGAAGCGCACCAGGCGCCGCAGCTGGACGTTCTCGCCAACCTTCGCGATCAGCGCCTCGCGAGCGACATTGACGGTGGTGTCGGCGGCGCCCGCAAGGGGCTGCTCGGCGAGCGCGGACACGTCTGCGGCATCGCTGGCGAGCGCCGTATCCCCCACCGCGTCCGCGAAGCCCACGAAGTTCTCGTCCTTCGCCACGAAGTCTGTTTCGCTGTTGATCTCCACCATGACGCCCTGGCCGGCGTCATCGGCGACGCGCAGGACCACGACACCGTCGGCCGCGATGCGACCGGCCTTCTTCGCGGCCTTGGCCTGACCGGACTTGCGCATGGCCTCGATGGCCGCCTCGATGTCGCCGTCGGCCTCCTGCAGCGCGCGCTTGCACTCCATCATGCCGGCGCCCGTGCGCTCACGCAGCTCCTTCACCAAACTGGCAGTGATTGCCATTGCCTACTCCAGTACTGGAAACGGTAAGAAAGAATCGGTTTGTCGGCAGCGCCTCAGGAGGCCGCAGCGGCTTCGCCGGCGGGCTCCTGCGCAGACGCTGGAGCAGATGCAGGCTCGGCGGGAGCGCTCTCGGCTGCCGCTGCGGCATCCGCCACGTCGTCGCGCCGACCGGCCATGGCCGCGGCGGTGCGGCGGCCGTCGAGCACCGCATCCGCGGCCCCCTCGATATACAGCCGTACGGCGCGGATGGCGTCGTCGTTGCCGGGGATGACATAGTCGATCCGGCTTGGATCGTTGTTGGTATCCACGACGCCCACCACGGGGATGCCGAGCTTGTTGGCTTCGGAGACGGCGTTCTTCTCGTGCCCCACGTCGACCACGAACATGGCATCGGGCAGGCCGTCCATGTGCTTGATGCCGCCGAGACTGCGCTCAAGCTTGTCGCGCTCGCGACTCAGGGTCAGCGCCTCTTTCTTGCCGAAGCGCTCGATGCTGCCATCTTCGAACATGGCCTCCAGCTCTTTCAGGCGCTGGATGGACTGCTTCACGGTCTTGAAGTTGGTCAGCATGCCGCCGAGCCAGCGATGGTTGACGTAGGGCATGCCGCAGCGGCTCGCGTGCTCGCGGATGGCCTCCTGGGCAGCGCGCTTGGTGCCGACGAACAGGACACGCCCGCCGTTCGCGGCGAGCTTGCCCATGTAGCCCATCGCCTCCTGGTAGAGCGGCAGGGTCTTTTCCAGGTTGACGATATGAATCTTGTTCCGCTGGCCGAAGATGTACGCGGCCATCTTCGGGTTCCAGTAACGGGTTTGGTGGCCGAAATGGACACCGGCCTGCAGCATCTGCCGCATGGACACGTCGCTCATGAGATTGCCTCTGCTGGGTTGAACCTCCACGCGCCCCAGGGTGCAACCCGGAGGCCGGGCACCCGGCACCCTGTGTCGGCGCGTGTGTGGCGTTACGGCGACCACGCCACGCCCTGCGCAGGACGGTGGCGCGACATCATCACCAAAGGAATTCGGTCGTTCAGTCGGGTAGTGCCGACCCGTGGCCGGGCCGCACACGAAGCGGCGGGCCCAACACGCGTGGCTTTCAACAGAGAAACCGCGGTGCGTTTGCCCAGTTCCGTCGCGTTTTATACCATGCGGGGTCTTTTGCGGGCAATCTTGCACGCTGCGGGAGACACGCCCATCTGATGGAACAGGGCGCCGGCGAGGACGCCCGGGCGCTTCAGGGCATACCCCAGGGCCTACCCCCGCGGGCAGACCAGGGGCGCCAGCCGCCGGCGGAATGGGGACTGCGGCCCGGCCCGACAGCGACCCGGCGAGTCCCGCCGCAGCCGGGCATGCGCGCATCCCTGCAACTGGTCCCGGCGCGTGGCCGCTGGTCACGGGACGCGCCCACAGCCCGACGGACGCCGGGCAATCAACGCAGCGGCGCTGCCGCCGCGACACTGAGAATATGACGCAAACCTCAAAGCCTCACTGAGCGACATGGCGGTAACCATCAAAACCGAGGCCGAGATCGAGAAAATGCGGGTCGCCGGGCGCCTGGCGGCGGCGGTGCTGGAGATGGTCGGCGAGCACGTCGCGCCCGGCGTGACCACGGGCGAGCTCGACCGCATCTGCCATGAATACATCGTGGACGTGCAGGGGGCCGTGCCCGCGCCGCTCAACTACCGCGGATTCCCGCGCTCTATCTGCACCTCGGTGAACAACCAGGTCTGCCATGGCATCCCAGGCAACAAGCGCCTCAAGAAGGGCGACATCGTCAACATCGACGTCACCGTGATCAAGGACGGTTACCACGGCGACACCAGCAAGATGTTCTTCGTGGGCGAGCCCTCGGTGCTGGCGAAGCGGCTGGTGTCGGTCACCCAGCAGGCCATGTACACCGGCATCGCTGCCGTCCGCCCCGGGGCGACGCTGGGCGACATCGGTCACGCCATCCAGAGCTTCGTGGAGGGCCATCGTTACTCGGTCGTCCGCGAGTACTGCGGGCACGGCATCGGCCGGGAGTTCCACGAGGACCCGCAGGTGCTCCACTACGGCAAGCCGGCGGATGGACTCAGGCTGGAGCCCGGCATGTGCTTCACCATCGAGCCCATGGTGAACGCCGGCAAGCGCCAGGTGAAGCTGCTGCAGGACGGCTGGACCGTGGTCACCAAAGATCGCAGCCTGTCCGCCCAGTGGGAGCACACCATCCTGGTGACGCCGGACGGCTGTGACATCCTCACGCTGCGCGCAGAGGAGCGCACCGCGGCCGCGGCCTGACCGACGACACCGGGCGGCACACCGCTGCGCGCGCCCGCGGGCGGCCACCGAACGGCAGCATCGAGCAACGGGCCCGCAATTCACCCGCAACCATCGCCGCCGGAGCGGAGTCCATGGCCCAGGCCCCAGTACAAGCCCCCCCAGTACAAGCCCCAGCCCAGACCAGCCTTCACGGCGCGGCCAAGAACGGCCCGGGCGGTGCTGCGGCCGTCATCGCCGCCTACAAGGCCGAGCTCGCCGAGGCCCGCGCCGCGCTCTTCGCCCGCTACGAGCGCGGCGAGCCCGTCACCGAGCTCGTCGCCCGCTGGACCCGCGCCATCGATCGGCTCGTCACCGCCGCCTGGCGGCGTTTCCTGCCCGACACGGAGCAGGTGGCGGTGATCGCGGTGGGCGGCTACGGTCGCGGTGAGCTGCACCCGAGCTCGGACATCGATCTGCTCATTCTGGTGGCGGACGAGGCCGCCGAGCGCCTGGGCGAGGTCATCGGCAGCCTCGTGATCTTCCTCTGGGACATCGGCCTGGAGATCGGCCATTCGGTGCGCACGGTGGCGGAGTGCCGGCGCGAGGCGGCCGACGACATCACCGTGGTCACCAACCTGCTGGAGGCACGGCTCATCGACGGCGATGCCGACCTGTTCGAGGATATGCGCGTCGCCGTCGGCCCCGGCAGCATCTGGCCCAGCGCGGCCTTCTTCGCCGCCAAGCGCGAAGAGCAGCGCAAGCGCCGGCACAAGTACGGTGACACCGCCTACAACCTGGAGCCGAATATCAAGGAGAACCCGGGCGGTCTGCGCGACATCCAGATGATTGCCTGGGTCGCCAAGCGCCACTTCGGCGCCGACAACCTGCATCAGCTGGTGGACGAGGGCTTTCTCACCGAGAGCGAGTTCCTCGCCCTGCGCGAGGGCCAGGCGCTCCTGTGGCGCATCCGCTTCGCGCTGCACCGGCTCACCGGGCGCCGGGAGGACCGGCTGCTGTTCGACTACCAGCGCACGCTCGCAGACGAGTTCGGCTACACGGACCAGGGCGACAACCTCGCCGTCGAGCAGTTCATGCAGCAGTACTACCGGGCGGTCATGGAGCTGAACCGCCTCAACGAGATGCTGATGCAGCTGTTCCAGGAAGCGATCCTGCTGCACGACCAGATCGGCCCGCCGGAGCCCATCAACAAGCGCTTCCAGGTGCGCAGCGGGTACCTGGAGGTGACGCATCCGCAGGTCTTCGCCCGCTCGCCCTTCGCGCTGCTGGAGATCTTCCTGGTGCTGCAGCAGCACCCGCAGGTCCAGGGCGTGCGCGCCAGCACCATCCGCCTGATCCGCGAGCACCGCCACCGCATCGACGACGACTTCCGCGAGGACGTGCGCGCGCGCAGCCTGTTCATGGAGATCCTGCGCCAGCCCCAGGGCGTCACCGGCGCGCTGCGGCGCATGAACAGCTGGGGCGTGCTCGCCGCCTACATCCCGGCGTTTGAGAACATCGTCGGGCGCATGCAGTACGACCTGTTCCACGTCTACACCGTGGACGAGCACACGCTGCGGGTGCTGCGCAACCTGCGCCGCTTCACGATCCCGGAGCACCACGGGGAGTTCCCGCTGTGCTCCGCCATCGCGCAGCGCATCCCCAAGCTGGAGCTGCTCTACATCGCCGGTCTCTTCCACGACATCGCCAAGGGCCGCGGCGGCGATCATTCCCTGCTCGGCGCGCGCGAGGCCTGGGACTTCTGTCAGCTGCACTACCTCAGCGAGTACGACAGCCGGCTCGTGGCCTGGCTGGTGGAGCAGCACCTCCTGATGTCCATGACCGCACAGCGCAAGGACATCTCGGACCCCGCGGTGATCCAGGCCTTCGCGGAGCGGGTGAACGACGCCAACCGCCTGGACTATCTCTACCTGCTCACCGTCGCCGACGCCCGCGCGACCAACCCGAAGCGCTGGAGCTCCTGGAAGGACGCACTGCTGCGCGACCTCTACCACGCCACGCGTCGCGCGCTGATGCGCGGGCTCGACAATCCGCAGGCGCAGGACGACCTCATCGAGCAGAAGCAGCGTGAGGCCATGCGGCTGCTCGCCTACGAGGGCATCGACGCCGACGCCTGCCGCGACCTCTGGAGCCGCTTCGGCATGGACTTCTTCACGCCGAGCTCGCCCGAAGAGATTGCCTGGCAGACCCAGCGCATCCTCGCCACCGCGCCGGAGGAGCTGCCGCTGGTGGTGATCCGGCCCCTCGCCTCGCGCGGCTGCACCGAGGTGTTCCTGTTCTCACGCGACGAGCGCAATCTCTTCGTGCGCATCACCGCACTCCTGGACCAGCGTGCGCTCAACATCATGGATGCGCGCATCACCACCACCGACGACGGCCATGCGGTGAACGCCTTCCAGGTGCTGGGACCGGACCATCGGCCCATCGACCAGGGGGACGAGACAGACAGCCTGCGCGAGTCGCTGCTCGGCGCGCTGCGGCGACCGCACGGCGAGCATCCCGTCGTAAACCGCCGGCTGCCGCGCCAGCACCGCCACTTCTCGGTGGAGACGCGTGTCAGCTTCGCCGAGGACACGCGCAACCGCCGCACCATGATGCGGCTCACCACGCTGGACCGCCCGGGTCTGCTCGCGGAGATCGGCGCCGTCTTCGAGCTCTGCGACATCCGTCTGCAAAGCGCCAAAATCGCCACCGTCGGCGCCGAGGTGGACGACGTCTTCTTCATCTCCACCCAGGAGGGCGCCCCCATCACCGGCGAGGACACCCTTACCTGCCTGCGGCAGCAGATCCACGACCGATTGGACGGAAACGGCGACACACGGACGTAAGGTCGCCGCGGCGAGCGCAGCGCGACGGGTCATCGTGGCACGCGCAAACGCGTCGAGGCATCCCCCGGTTTCCGTGAAACATTGACGACGATTGCCGTCTGTCCTAAAACCGACAATCAGCAGTCTCTGATATGGAGCAGCACGGCCACCATGGCCCGCAACGCCCACAACACGTCGTCGCCATGTGCCGTCGCCCGCACACCGACCGGGTCGCTGCCCGAGCCGTGGCCACCGCGGCCACTCGCGGCTGCGGCATCACTCACCTGCGCGCTGTTGGTGGCATCGGCCACGTCGGCAGCAGCGGCGCCGCAGGGCGCGGCACCCGCCGGCGCTGCGCAGGCGCCGGCAGCCCCCGCCGCGGCGACTGAGGGCAGCGCTCAGGACCCCATAGCGCCGGTGCAGCCGCACCGGCAGGGCGAGCCGGCACCGCACGACGTGGTGCCGCGCTGGCTGGAGGCCGTGCGTGCCCAACGCCGCGCCCTACAGGAGCGCCGCCGCGCCCAGCATCAGGCGCGCCGACGCGCCCTGGACCCGATGGGCACGGCCCGGCAGGAAGCACTGGAGCAGGAGTTCCAGCGCCGCAGGCGGGAGATGCGCGACATGATTGCGCAGGACCGCTGGATGTTCCTGAACTTCGGCCCCTGGCTCGCACCCATGCCGTCACCACCGGTCGGTAACGCCCCCGCCGGCGGGCCGTCCGACCCACCTGGAGAGCCACCCGCCGACCCGACCGCGCAGACCGAAGAACACACCGGGGCTGTCCCGCGGCAGATGGAGGAGCTGCCGGAGTGGGACAACGGCTGGTACTTCCGCGGCTGGTAGCGGCTCACGCCCCCGAGCCTGAATCCCCGGGTGCCGGCGACTCGGCTCGCCTCGCTGCACCAGTGCGGGCAGTCGCGCTGCCGCCCGGGTCCGCCGACTTCAGTCGGCAGCCTTGCGCAGGCGGACTTCAGTCCGCCGATGGCAAATGTTCGCCTGACCCCGGCGTCTCCGCAGCGCTGCGCTAGTCGGCCGGCTGTTTACGCCCGCGCCGGTTGTCGGATCCCGGTGTGGCATCGGCGGTGAGCACCGGCACGTCCTGCTGCGCGTAGACCAGCCGCTCGGCCTGTTTCTGCTCGCGGGCGCGGATCACCTTCTCCTGCCGGGAGCGCACGCCGTAGCCCAACGCCGCACCGCCGGCGGCAGAGATGGTGAGCAGGCCGAGGGTCATGAGCTGCGCGAACATCAGCGCCACGCCGACACCGACGGTGCCGCCCACGGCCAGCCCCGTCTTCAGCGTCGCGCCGCCGGAGCTGCGCTTGCGCTGCTTGGCGAGCTTGGCCTTTTCCTTCTCCGCCTGGATACGCAGCTTCTCGCGCTCGCGGGCGTGGCGCTTGTGCTGGCGCGCCACGGCCTGCTCCTTGACACTGCCGATGACGGAGTCGAACCAGAGCGCCACCAGCAGGCCCAGGGTGGCCGCCAACGCGCCGAACAGCCAGCCCGTCTGCTGCAGGTCCGTCATCAGCGCCGTGTAGGTCAAGAGCGCCGTGGCAACCTGCAACAGCAGGATGCCGATGAGGAACTTGAAGACACCGCCGATGCGTGGTCCGAGCATGTGGTACTCCCGCCGCTCAGCGGCCGCGTTGAACAGCGGCCAGGTGGGGGGCGGCCGGCCTGAGGCCCGGCGGCCGTGCCGTGCCGAGGGCCGCGGCCTGCGCACCGTCGTGCCCGCCGAGCATGAACACCCAGTCGCCGGCCGGCGGCGGCGCCGCGGAGCCCATGGTCGGGTCCGGCACCATGCCCATGAGCCGCCCGCGCACCGCCAGGAGGCTGTCCACGCGACCGACTGCCGCAGGCGGGACCTCCCGATCATAGGCGTCCACGACAGTGTACATGTACTCCGGCCCGATCCGGCTCAGGTCCACGATCATCCGCGGCTGCTGCGGGCTGCCCGGCACCAGCCGCGGCTCCAGCGTGGAGACGAGGAAGGGTCCAGGCGCCGTCGCGAGGCGCGCCGCCAGCGCCGGCTCGCCGGCGCGACGCAGGTAAGCCGCAAGCGTGCGTCGCAGGTCTGCCGACGGCACCGGGCCGGTGCGCTCCGCCAAGGGTACACCGGTGCGGCCGGCATCGACTGGCACTACGAAGGTGTGTGCAGCCGGGTGCGCAGCACCGGCGGCTGGATCTGCCGCCAGCACATAGGTCTCGATGACCCGCAGCAGCTCGCGCCAGCCGGCCGCGTCCACGCCACCGGCCTCGCCGCCACCGCCGAACAGCACAAAGGTGTACAAGCCATAGCCGGGCTCGGCGCTGCCGATGAGCTGTGCCAAGCTGCCGGCGCTGTGCGCGGTAGCGCCGGCGGAATCGCCGCCGGGCGGAAAATGCATGAGCGCGACCTCGCCTGCGGTGCCGGCGACGTGCGACAACACGCCGCCCGCCGCCGCGACACGCTCGCGCCCGGCCCGCAGCAGCCCCTCTGCTGCGGCGCGCTCGACGATGAGCGCCGAGGTATCGCCGGTGAGTGCCACCGCGCGGTCGATGACGGGCACGGCGGCATCGGCGCCGTTGCGGGCCACCACGTCGGTGACGATGTCCGCGAGATCACCGCAGCCGCCCAGAATCAGTGCGTCCACCGCGGCCGCGGGTGCCACGCCGTCCGCCTGGAGCTCCGCCACCAGGGCACTCAGCATGGAGGCCTCGGTGACAGCGTCCGGGCGGCTCGCGCAGCGTGCCGCCACGGCCTGGCGCAGCGCCTCATCGCCGTCCGGCAGGGTGGTCGTCGCGCCGGCGCCGGGTATTGGATCGAGCTCGGCGCCGGGCAGCGTCGTCACCAGGTCTCCGGCCGCACGCCCGGGCAAGGGTGTCAGCGTGTCCGCGGAGCGCCTTGCGGCACCGGCACCGGCTTCGCCTGCGCGCGACCCGCCGCCGGCAGCTCCCGCCGCCGGCGGGCGCAGGTCGCGCTCGGCGCGCTCCGGCGGCTGCGCGCAGGCGACCAACAGCAGCGTGGCCGCGGCGGGCAGGACGGTGGCGAATGACGGCATGGCAACGACTGCGTGACGGGAACGGCCCGAGCGCACCCGCAGCCCGGGGCGCCCGCGTTCGGGCCGGATGATAGCGGAATCCGGGGTCCGTCAGCAGCGCCCGCCGGCGGCTTCGGGCCAGGCGGCGGATCGGTGTCGGGGGCGAGGGGCGAGGGGCGAGGGGCGAGGGATTGAAATCCGCGGCGGGTGCGCAACTTCGCCTGGGCGAAGCCATGCATCGCGCGGCGCCGCGGGCCGTGCCGGCTGCGCCGGCCGCGCAGTACCATCCCGGACGCTGAAGGCAAACCATGGACAAGCCCTACTCACCGGCCTGCGACGAGAACAAGGCCCCCATCCTCGCCGTCCTGACCCCGCTGTTCGCGGACCGCCGCCATGTGCTCGAGATCGGCGCCGGCACCGGCCAGCACGCGGTGCATTTCGCCCCCGCGCTGCCGCATCTCACCTGGCAGGCAAGTGACATCGCCGCCCACCTTCCCGGCATCGCGCGCTGGCTCAGTGAGGCCAACCTCCCGAACCTGCCGGCGGCCATAGCGCTGGACGTGGACGGCCGCTGGCCGCAGCCGGATACGCGCTTGCCCTTCGATGCCGTCTACAGCGCCAACACCGCGCACATCATGTCCTGGGCGCAGGTGGAGCGTCTGTTCGCCGGTGTCGGTGCGCTGCTCCCGGCGGGGGCGCCCTTTGCGCTCTACGGGCCCTTCAGCTATGGGGGCCGCCACACCAGCCAAAGCAATGCAGACTTCGACCGCATGCTGCGCGCCCGCGACCCCCTTTCCGGCGTGCGCGACCTGGACGACCTGTCGCGCATCGCCGACGCCGCCGGGCTCGCACTGGAAGACGACATCGCCATGCCGGTGAACAACCGCACCCTGGTGTGGCGCAAGGGCTGACGCCACCTGCCGGCCACCCCCCCGAGCCCCCGGAGGACCACCATGAGCATCGACCCCAACCGCCTGGAGCGCGCCCGGGCCGCCTGGCGCTGGCGCGGACAGACACGCCCGGACTTCGCCGTCGCCCCCGGGCCAGGGCAGGAATCCGTCTGGGATTACCCGCGCCCGCCGGCCTATGTACCGGACAGCCGCCACGTGGAGGTCTACGCCGGCGACAGGCTGCTGGCCAGCACCGACCGCGCCATCCGCGTCCTGGAGACCGGCAGCCCGCCCACCTTCTACCTGCCGCCGGAGTCAGTGGACATGGCGCAGCTCGCGCCGTCACACCGGCACACCTTCTGCGAGTGGAAAGGTCGGGCGGAGTACTTCCACGTCACCGACAGTGATGGGCAGCGCATCGCCAATGCCCTCTGGCGCTATCCGGACGCCTTCGACGATGCCGCGCCCATCGCCGACTGGTTTGCCTGCTATCCGTCTCAGCTGCGTTGTGTCGTGAACGGCGAGACCGTGCGCGCCCAGGCGGGCGGCTACTACGGCGGCTGGATCACCGCGGACGTGGTGGGGCCGTTCAAGGGCGAGCCCGGCACCGGGCACTGGTGACGGCACTGGTAACGGCACAGGGGCGGCGGTCGGCATGGCCAAACGGGAGCCGGTAACCCAGGCGGTGCGGGCGCTGCGGGCGGCGGGTGTCGCCTTCGACGGGTATCCTTACGACTACCAGCAGGGCGGCACGGCCGAATTCGCGGCCCAGCTCGGCGTGGACGAGCACGCCGTCATCAAGACCCTCATCCTTGAGGACGATGCCCACAAGCCCCTGGTCATGCTCATGCACGGCGACCGCGAGGTGGCCACGGGCCTGCTCGCCAAGGCCATCGGCGCCAAGCGCGTGCAGCCCTGCGCGCCCCGGGTGGCCGACAGGCATTCCGGCTATCAGGTGGGCGGGACCTCGCCCTTCGGCACCCGGCACGCCATGCCGGTGTACTGCGAGCGCTCCATCACAAACCTGCCGCAGATCTACATCAACGGCGGCAAGCGCGGCTACATCGTTCGGCTCGCCTCCAGCGACCTGTTGTGGGTGCTGAGGCCGACGCTGGTGGATGCAGCCCAGCCGGGGGCCTGAGGCCAAACGCGGTCGACAGGACCCCGAGCACAGGTCCCTGGTTGATGCCTGCCGAGTCGGTGGGTTTCTTCACAACCGCTCAGGCCCCGGGGGCGCCGCAAGCGCCATCAGGGTCCGCCGGCGAGCGCCCGGCAGCCAGCGCGGCGCACGGAGCCGCCAGCCGAGGTCATCGCCCCGAACCACGCGCTCGTGTCCGTCACAGGCGTGGAGGCGCAGCTCACCGCAGGCGCCGCGGCGCAGTGCCGCCGGCAGCGGTGCGAGCCACTGCTCCAGGCGCTCGACGGCACCGGCCCAGGCGGCGACGTCCCGGTCTGCGAGCGCCTCCTCCAGTGCATCCCACACCACCAGCAGACGCCCATCGGCGCCGGACAGCAGCGTCCCGACATCGGCCCCCGGCTGCGGGCGGTGCGCTGCGTCGCCCGCCGCCGCGAGCCCGCGCAGCAGCGGTGTCGAGCCCACGGCGAGATCCGGCGGCGTGGAGGGCACCCGCCAGCGCCCGCCGCCCCAGCACCAGAGACCGTTCACCGCGGGCCGGCCGGCGGCCTCGCGCGCCTGATTCACCGGGCTCTGGAAGAGCAGCATCTGCGCCTCGCTCATCAGCGCCCCCCAGCGCGAGGCATCGGCACCCGTCGGCAGGTAGGGGTCGATGTGCTGGCCGGTCACCTGCGCGAGCGGCGTCGTACTCATGGCCGGCGGCGTCCCACAGCGCAGATACCAGCGGTCCGCCGCCGGCGCATGCACGCGCAGGCCGTCGTCCGCGAAGTGGGCGTTCAGCTCGGCCACCAGCCCATCCGCCTCGGCCTGGCTGATGCCCAGGTGCCGGGCGTCGAAGAGCCTGAGCAGGTCACGGTCCGGGCGCAGATGCACCGGGTCCGCGTGCAGCCACCAGCCCTGGCGGTCCCAGTCCGGGTCATCCGCGGCCAATGCGTAGGGTGCGCTGGCCTCGGCACCGAACCGGGCCAGGAGCACCGACGCCAGGTCCGCCGCGGCGGCGTCCGGCGTCTCATCGGCCTGATCGAGCAGCAGATCCAGCGTGGGCGTCTCCAGCGGGTCCGGTGTCGGCGGCACCGGGCCCAGAAGCCCCGGGACGATCAGGTCGAGGGTGGCAGGCATGGGCTCGTAGGTACGGAGTCATTACGGGCACGGGGTACGGGGTACGGGGTACGGGGTACGGGTACGGGGTACGGGGTACGGGGTAGGCTCACGGGTGCGAGCGCTGCCGGACGACCCACGAAGACGAGGCCACGCCTCGTACTTCGTATTACGTACTCCGTACTTCCCGCCTTACAGCTCCCGCGTCGCCGAGAACCGGATCTCCGGCCACCGCTCCTCGGTGAGCTGAAGATTCACCCGCGTCGGCGCCAGGTAGACCAGCTGGTCGTCACCGTCCAGGGCCAGGTTGTCGTGGGCCTTGGTCTTGAACTGCTCCAGCAGCTTGGGGTCGTCGCAGTTGACCCAGCGGGCGGTCTGCACGGACACGGGCTCCACCACGGCCTCCACGCCGTACTCGTCCTTGAGGCGGTAGGCGGCCACGTCGAACTGAAGCACGCCGACGGCGCCCAGGATCATGTCGTTGTTCTTGAGCGGGCGGAACACCTGGGTGGCGCCCTCCTCGCAGAGCTGGAGCACGCCCTTCTGCAGCGCCTTGGTCTTGAGCGGGTCCTTCAGCACCACGCGCCGAAACAGCTCCGGGGCGAAGTACGGGATGCCGCCGTACTTGAGCTCCTCGCCCTCGGTGAAGGTGTCGCCGATCTGGATGGTGCCGTGGTTGTGCAGGCCGATGATGTCGCCGGGCCAGGCCTCGTCCACGCGCTTGCGCTCGTCCGCCTGGAAGGTGATGGCGTTGGCCACCTGAACGGTCTTGGCCGTACGCGCATGGCGCATCTTCATGCCCTGTTTGTAGCTGCCGGAGCACACGCGCAGAAAGGCGACGCGATCGCGGTGCGCCGGGTCCATGTTAGCCTGGATCTTGAAGACGAAGCCCGAGAACTTGCCTTCTTCCGGATCGACGCTGCGGGGGCCTGCCTCCCGCGCCCGCGGCGGCGGAGCGTACTCGACGAAGGCATCCAGCAGCTCCCTGACGCCGAAGTTGTTGATGGCGGAGCCGAAGAACACGGGTGTTTGCAGGCCCTTGCGATAGGCATCCAGGTCCAGCGGATGGCTCGCACCCTGCACCAGCTCCAGCTCCTCGCGCAGCTCGGCGGCCTGATCCCCCAGCAGCTCGTCCATGCGTGGGTTGTCGAGCCCCTGGATCACCTCGCCGGTCTGGATCCTCCCGCCATGGGTGGCGCTGAACAGATGCGTGCAGTCGTGGCGCAAGTCGTAGACGCCCTTGAAGCGCTTGCCCATGCCGATGGGCCAGGTCACCGGCGCGCACTGGATTTTCAGAACCTGTTCGATCTCGTCCAGGATCTCGATGGCCTCGCGCCCCTCTCGGTCCAGCTTGTTGACGAAGGTGAGGATGGGCGTGGTGCGCAGCCGGCAGACTTCCATCAGCTTGATGGTCCGCTCCTCGACGCCCTTGGCGGCGTCGATGACCATCAGCGCCGAGTCCACCGCGGTGAGCGTGCGGTAGGTGTCTTCGGAGAAATCCGCGTGGCCCGGCGTGTCCAGCAGGTTGACGATGGACTCGCCGTAGGGAAACTGCATGACGGATGAGGTCACGGAGATGCCGCGCTGCTTCTCCAGCTCCATCCAGTCCGAGGTCGCATGCCGCGCCGCCTTGCGGCCCTTGACGGTGCCCGCCATCTGGATGGCGCCGCCGAACAGCAACAGCTTCTCCGTCAGCGTCGTCTTGCCCGCGTCCGGGTGGGAGATGATCGCGAAGGTGCGCCGTCGCGCGACCTGGTCGTGGAGCTGGGACATGGTCGTTGCCTGGGAGCCAAAGCCTTGAGATAACCGGCAATTTTAACGCCACAGGGACACGCCAACCAGTGCCGCGCATCCTGCCTCCCACCGCGCCGCGCGGCCACACCGCGTTTTGCCCGACCACCATCGAGCCGCTGACTTGCCCAGCACAGGATCTGTTGCTGGACCAAAGCCATGACGCCCTGCATGTCGGCGATGGCGGTCTCCGCAACGCGCCGGACCAGCATATCGACAGCTGTGCCCGGACGGTAAGGAGGGGCCTTGGTCACCCGCGACCTGGACTTCGCGGACGTGCGCCGATACCCGCCAGCGCACACGCCGGGCTACCTGGTGATGCGCGTTGCGGATACCTGGATCGCAACCGATCGGGTCAGGGATGGCACGAGCCCCATCAGTCCCCCAGCTTCTCCACCACCTTCGCCATCAGCGCCTGATTGCTCTTCAGCTGCTCGTTCAGCACCCGCGCCATCTCCAGGCTGTTGTCCTGGAACACGCGCAGATTCTCGCTCTGGATGCGCTGGGTCTCGAGAATGCGGTCGGCCATGTCGCCGATGCGGTCCGCCATCTTGCCGATGCGGTCGGCCATCTTGCCGATGTCGTCGGAGAGCCGGAGGATGGTCTCCTGGATGTCGTCGGCGGCTTCGATGGCGCCGCCCATGGGGTTGTTGCTGTTCATGGTCGGTGACTCCGCGGTTGGACGCCGCGCAGCATGCGGCGAGCCTGCGGCCTGCGCAACGGGTGAATACCCTTGGCCGAGCTGCGGATCAGGCGCCGGGCGCTCAATAGTCGGCGGTATGCGCCTTCTGACGGGCAATCACAACGGCATCCCGGATTGCCTCCCGGGGCGGGCTCGGCCACATACCGTCGTGGCGCAGGGCGTTGCTGCCGAAGCCCGGTCGGTCATCGGCGGGCTCCAGCGAGCCGTCCTGCTTGACCAGGAAGAGTCCCTCGGTACTGGCGGTGTCGCTGCGCACGATGATGCGTGCCACGGACGCCTCTTCCCCGTAGTCCACCTGGTAGAGATAGGTATGCCCTCGGTGCCGTTTGATGTACAAGCCTGCCCTCCTCCAGTGCTGTCATTTTTTCGTCATGTGCACCCACGCGAGCCTACCCCAAAAGCCCCGGGCAGGCGACGCCGCGCCGACACCCTGACGGCGTCCGCAGTCTGGAGCACAAGCCGTTGACGCCCGGCTTCCCGGCGCCGATGATCCGGCCGGGAGCACCGACAAGCCACCCGAGGAGCGACCCGACCATGCCGGCCCTGCTGCGGATCACAGCCCTGGTGCTGCTGGTGGTCATCGTCGCCTGGCAGCTCTCCACCGACGATCAGCGCCGCCGCCTGCTGGTGGCCTTCGGTGTCGCCGACTCCCTGGAGCAGGCGGCCCTCACGGGGCTCACACTGGTGGGGCCCGGTTTCCAGATCGAGCTGCTGGAGCCCCTGCCGCCGGTGCAGCGCTATGTGGCCATCCGGCAGCGTGGGGATGGGTCGCCCAGCTCGGCCCCCACCTCGGCGCCCAAGTTGGCCACAAGCCCGGCCACAAGCCCGTCGCCGCGGGCTGGGACGCGCGGCAGCATCGGCCACGGCGGCGACCCCTGTGCCGTGGGCACGGCGCGCAACCCGACTCGTGCGGGCGCGCCCACCAAGGTGCACCGCTATGTCGATGCGGACGGCCGGGTGGTGTTCTCCGACCGTGCCCCCGCAGCTGCCGAGACCCAGAAGCTGGCACTGGCGGGGGACACAGGCGTCGGCCGCTTCTCCGCGGAGTACGATTTCGATGGCCTCACGCCCCCGCTCGGCTTCCAGCACCAGTTGGAGATCGACCTGGACGGCGTCTTCCACTTCCTGGCCGACGACCTCGGCCTGCGCGGCGTGCAGCCGGTGCACCTGCGTCTGCGCATCGTCCACGGCCAGCCCCGCTTCGCGCGGCTCGCCAGTGCCACCGGACTCGACACCACCAGCGGCTTCTACACGCACAAGGACAACCTCGCCGTGGTGCGCTGGATGGGCGATGCCCGCACCCGCGCCGTGGCCCGCCACGAGATCGCACACCTGGCGCTGGGCAACTGGCTGGGGCGCACGCCACTGTGGCTGAACGAGGGCCTCGCCGAGGTGGTGGAGCGCATGCGCTTCCAGCAGAGCTTCGCCATCGCCGACGCCCCAGCGCGCAGGATCGCCCGGCTGCGGCGGCTGGAGCGCGCCGACCGCCTGCCGGCGCTGCAAACTTTCCTCACGAGCAACCGCGCCGACTGGAACGGCTGGGGCAACGACCTCGCCTACCCCTACGCCTGGTCCCTGGTGCATTTCCTGTTGCAGGAGCCCGCCCGCCAGCGCACCGTCACCGGCCTGCTGAACCAGCTGGCAGCGCACCGCTGCCGGCCCTTCGACCACCTGGCCTACCTGGAGCGGGACTATATCGGTGGCCTCCCGGGCCTGCGGCGGGACTGGCGCCGCTGGCTCGCGGGCGAGGCGGCGCCGCTCCACTTCTGACGCCGATGTTGGGGGGTGGCGACCGCTCGATCATGCCGGCGGCGTCGGTGCGCTCACAGTCTGCGACACGGGATCCTCAGGCCCCCGCTGGTCCAGCAACACGTCCTCCAGCGGTCGCCGCAGGCTGAAGGGCGCCTCCGGCCCATGGCCCAGGCGCAGCAGCAGCTGCGCGGTCTCGCCGTGCAGGCCAAGCGCCCCATGCAGTGATGCGCGCAACGACGGCACCTCGATGGGCTGGTTGATGAAGGCGGTGCGGATGCCGAGCGCCGTCGCCTGCAGGGCCAGACGCTCATAGGCGCGGCCGGCATCCACCCAGGCTCCGGGGCTGTCCGCCGACGCCACGACGACAGCGAGCAGCGGTGAGCTGCGGATATTCGCGGTGTCCGTCTCCGCCTGGCCACGCCCGGTCAACAGAAAGCGCAGCAGCGGCCGGGCCAGCCACCGCGGCAGCGACGGCTGGCCCGCGGGCGTGCTGGCGAGCCCGTCGCCTGTCTCCAGGGCCTCCGCGTCGGTGAAGCGCAGCCAGCGGATGAGCTCACGGCGAAAGGCCGGGTCCGTCAGCTGGGTGACGTCGCCGGCGCGGACGAAGTCGATGACGGTGTCCCGCAGCGCCGGGCTGTCGAGGAGCAGCGTGCGCGCCGTGCCGCACGCACCCGCCTGCGCCAGCAACGCCCGGTGCTCACGGGCGATGGCTCGACCGTCGAAGGGCCGCCGCGTGCATTGGCGGCGCACGAGCGCCGCGGACAGATCTGTCGCACCCAGCGCCGCCGACGGCTCGAAGTCGACCCGCAGGCCCTGCGGCTGCTGCGCGAGCTGCACACTCGCCGCATGCCCCTGCGCGGCGGCGGCATGCACGAGGTTCTCTGCCGCGCAGCCGAGGCTCCGCCACAGGTGCGCATCGTCCGGGTCCACCGCGGGGCAGCGACGGCGGAAGTCCGGCAGCACCTCGATGGCCTGCGTGCGCAGCCGGAACAGCCAGGGCTGGGTGTTGTGGCTGGATGCGGCAAGGGTGGCGAGGCGCACCAGCTCATGCAGGTCGAGGGCGCCCCCCACAAGCTCCAGCGCCGGCCGCCGCTGCGCGGCCGCGGCAACCGCGTAGGCACTCGCATTGTCCATGCTGCCCTCCGTTGTCCGGTGATGCCCCTGTCATGGCGTTGCCGGCGCCGTCGCCCGCCCCGGCAGTGTGCGATCTTTGGCCGAGCCCGGTCCAGCCCCCAGCCACGTGCAACCGCTGCGGACGGCGCCTTCGGGGAGCACCGCTCCAGAGCATCGGTCACTCCCCCAAAGTCCGAATCTGACGGCATCCAGCGGTCGTTTCTGACAGGCTGAGCGTCAGAAAGGCGCAGTAATCCACTCGGGCATGCGGCTACGCTGTAATCAGGTCGCTGGCCCGAGCAGGACGCAGACGAAACCGACCCGATGAGCCTGAAGGACAGCAGCCCGAGCTCGGACACGTCGTCCGGAGCACCCGTAGTGCCTGCCCGAGAGGAACGTGCGATGAACCATCCTATACCGACGAAGCCGCAACTGTGCCTGTCCGCCGCCCTGATGGGGCTGTGTACCTGCATCGGCACCGCCGCTGCCGCCGATGTGTCCGAGATCGAGCTGCGGCGGCTGTTCGCGCCCACCGAAGCCGAGCTCGCCGCGGAGGCCGATGGGCGGATCTACATCTATGACGGGCTCACGGACATGGACGTGCAGCGCGCGCTGAACGAAGAGTTCGAGCGCGTGGACAACATGATGTTCATCCGCACCCGCAAGACCGACGAGAGCGGGGAGGTCAAGCGCGATGCCGACACCGGCGCGGTGGAGTACGAGGACGACGGCTGCTGAAGCCCGCTCCGTTGCTGCCCCGACGCAACGGGGCAGACGCAGCGGGGCAGCCCCCCTGACACAGGAGACCAGCACATCATGCAACGACGACGAGCCGATTCCGCGCCACTACATCCAGGCCCTGTGTGCGAGCACAACGGCGCGCCGGTGCTCGGCATGGACTGGGGCTGGGGCGTCTCCGCGAACCCCTATGTCGCCTTCCAAATTGCGTCAGGCGCCGCCGGCGACCGGGTGACCCTGCGCTGGCACGACAACCGCGGCGACACCGGCGAGCTCAGCACCACCGTCGTCTGAGCCCGCACCGGCGCTTCCCAACCCGCGCCGGCGCCGATGGGGCGGCAGCATCCGCCCCACACGCCCGGCGTCCGGCCCGAGCCCCTCCCTGCCGGTGTCATGGGATCGCACGCCCGGCGACCCCGCCCCGCGCCTGCCCGCAGGCCCGGGACCCACCCGAGCGCCGAATCGAGCGGCTCCCCGGCCGGCGCGGGCGCATCAGCATATTCAAATATTGGCGAAACCCTTATGCCACATGGCATAAGCCGCAATCGGCTTGCGCCGATCCGCCAAAAGCCGCAGCATTAGCGGTCTTGGGAATGCTCATTATTTGCAGACCCAAACCAGAACCAGCGAGCAGTATCCAGCATGACCCCGGCAGACCTGAACCCTGTGCGCGAGCACATCGCGGCACGCATCATCGGCCAGCATCAATTCATCGACAGCATGCTCGTATGCCTGCTGAGCGACGGCCACCTGCTGGTGGAGGGCATGCCCGGGCTCGCCAAGACCACGGCGGTGAAGGCGCTGGCCGAGGCCATCGAGGGCGACTTCCACCGCATCCAGTTCACGCCGGACCTGCTGCCGTCGGACCTCATCGGCACCGATATCTACCGCCACGAGCAGGGCGAGTTCGAGTTCCGCCCGGGCCCGCTCTTTCACAACGTGCTGCTGGCGGACGAGGTGAACCGCGCGCCCGCCAAGGTGCAGTCGGCGCTGCTGGAGGCCATGGCCGAGCACCAGATCACCGTCGGCCAGCGCACCTATCCGCTGCCCAAGCTCTTCATGGTGCTCGCCACCCAAAACCCGGTGGAGCAGGAGGGCACCTACCACCTGCCGGAGGCGCAGCTGGACCGCTTTCTGATGCAGGCGGTGGTGACCTATCCCACGCGCGAGGAGGAGCTCGAGATCCTGGCGCTGGACAGCCGCCAGCAGACGGCACCGGCGCCCGAGCCCGCGGCGCCGCTGAGCCAGGAGCAGCTGTTTCAGATGCGCCGGGACGTGGCCGAGCTGTACCTGGACCCGAAGCTGCACAGCTACATCGTCGACCTGGTGCAGGCCACCCGCCATCCGAAGCTCTACGACGCCGACCTGGCCCGTTGGTGCCGCTTCGGCGCCTCGCCGCGGGCCAGTATCGCACTGGCCCGCTGTGCCCGTGCCCGCGCCTGGCTCGACGGTGACGAGTTCGTCGCCCCGCACCACATCCAGATGGTGGCGCCCGAGATCCTGCGCCACCGCCTGCTGCTCACCTTCGAGGCCGAAGCCGAGGGCATCACCACGGACGAGTTCGTGAATCGGTTGCTGAACCTCGTCGCAATCCCATGATGCGGCGATGCTTCGGCGCCGGCAGCCGGAACTTGAGCACCGAATGAGCCTGTACCCCCGCCTCGACGACCTGCTGGAGCTCCGCCACCAGGCCCACACCCTGGGCGTGTCCTCGCACCACCTGGTGAACTCCACCTTCGCGGGGCTGTACGCCTCGGTGTTCCGGGGGGCCGGTATCAATTTCGAGGAGGTGCGCGAATACCGCGAGGGCGACGACATCCGCCACATGGACTGGAAGGTCACCGCGCGCTTCAACGAGCCGCACCTCAAGGTGTTCCGCGAGGAGCGCGAGCGCAGTGTCGTGCTTTGCGTGGACCGCGGCCCGCACATGGGCTTCGGCACCCGCGGCACTTTCAAGTCCGTGCAGGCGGCGCGCGCCGCGGCGCTCATCGGCTGGGCCGCGAGCCGGCTCAACGACCGCGTCGGCGGCATCGCCTTCGGCGACCCCGTGGCGGGACTCCAGCACTTTCGCCCCGCCCGCGGCCGCCGCGCGCTCTGGCAGCTGCTGCGCACCCTCACCCAACCGGCAGCGGAGCGCAGCGCGTCCGTGGACGCCCTGCCAGGTGCGCTGCGCCGCACCAGCCGCGGTCTGCCCACGGGCTCTCTGGTGTTCGTCATCGCCGACCTGAACCGCGAGGCGCGGGACCTGGAAGGCGTGCTCGGCAACCTGGTGCAGCGCAGCTCCGTGGTGCTGCTGCCGGTGGACGACCCGGCGGACTGGCAGATCCCGGCCATGGGCAGCGTCACCTTCACCGCCACCGACGGCACCCTGGTGGAGATCGACACCGACGACGCCGACGCCGCGCGTGCCTACCAGACCGCCTGGCAGCAGCGGCGCGACACGCTCAAGGCCATCGCCAACCGCCTCAATGTCATCCTCATGCCCATCCGCACCGATGCGGACATTCACCTGAGCCTGATTCACAGTCTGGAGCAACGTGCCCGCGCGCGAAGCGTCTGACGCGAGGTGGCGAGTTTGGAGGAGCGACTATCGAGAAAGCCCATCGCAGCCGCCGCCCCCTCGCTCCTCGATCCTCGCTCCTCGCTCCTCGCTCCTCATCAAAACCATGGACCCCACCCAACTCCGCGACATCCACGTGCAGATGGGCCACCTCTGGTGGCCGCCGGCGCCGGGCTGGTGGCTCCTCGCCGGCGCTCTGGTCCTGCTGGGGCTAGCCTTGTGGCGCTACGACCCGCGCTGGCGGCTCTATGTGCCGCTGCCGGTGATCACGCTCGGCACCTGGCGCTGGGAGGCGGCGCAGGGGCTGCGGTCGCTGCGCGGGCGCCTGGCGCGCGAGCCGGTGAAGCCCATCGCCGCGGAGCTGTCCGAGCTGCTGCGGCGCATCGCCATGGCCCGCCACGGCCGTGCCGCCTGTGCCGGACTCCATGGCGATGCCTGGCTCGGCTGGCTCACCGACAATGACCCAAAGGGCTTCGACTGGCGCCACGACGGCGCAGCGCTGCTGACCGCCGCCTACGCCCAGCCGGGCGCCGCCAATGCCCAGCGCGAGGCCATCCGCCGGCTGCTGGATGCGGCCATGGAATGGGTCGCCGCGCCGGACCCCAAGCCCGCGCGGCGCCGGCGCCAGCGCCGCCTGCCGGGCTGGCTGGGCCGGCCGCTGCAAAGCGTCCGCCAGCGGCTGCGGCGCCGGCGCCCGGCGACCGCCACGGCACGGGAGACGGCCTGACGCGAGGCCTCGGCAACCCATGACCCTGTTCGAGTTCCAATGGCCCTGGCTGGCGCTGCTGCTGCCCCTGCCGCTGCTGCTGCCCTTCCTGTGGCGCGAGCACGAGGACACAGCGCCGCAGGAGGAGACCCTGCAGGGCGAGCGCATCACCCTGCTGCACCCCCATGTCGATCAGCTCAAGGCGGCCTACCAGGCGCGGCGGCCGCGCCGGCAGCTGGCGGGCTGGCTGTACCGTCTCCTGCTCTATCTGCTCTGGGCCGGGCTGGTGCTGGCGCTGATGCGCCCGCAGTGGCTGGTGCCCCACACCGAGGTCTCCGCCCCCGGCTACGACCTGATGCTGGCCGTCGACGCTTCGCACTCCATGGACGCGCTGGACTTCACCGTGGAGGGCCGGCAGGTGAGCCGGATGCAGGTGGTGAAGGGCGTCATGGGCCGCTTCATCGATGCCCGCGCCGGGGACCGCATCGGGCTCATCATCTTCGGCAGCGGCGCCTACGTGCTCTCTCCGCTCACCATCGACCGCGCCGCGGTGCACATGCTGCTGGAGCGCGTGGTGCCGAGCATCGCCGGCGGCAGCACGGCGCTCGGCGATGCCGTGGCGCTGGGGGTGAAGAAGCTCCGGGACCGCCCGCCGGGCTCGCGGGTCATGATCCTCATCGCCGACGGCGACAACACCGCCGGCAGCTTCCAGCCGCTGGACTCGGCCCAGCTCGCGCGCATGGCCGGCGTGCGCATCTATGTCATCGGCGTCGGCAGCAATCAGGAGCGTATCCCCATCCTGCACGAGGGCAAGATCGAGTATTGGGACGACCTCACCATGGACGAGGACACCCTGCGGCGCCTCGCCGAGATCACCGGCGGCGCCTATTTCCGCGCCACCGACACCCGCGCCCTGGAGGAGATCAGCCGCCGCATCGCCGAGCTGGAGAAGACCGAGACCGAGACCCGCACCGCCTACCTGCCGGAGCCGCTGTATCGCTGGCCGCTGGGGCTGTCGCTGGCGGCGCTGCTTGCGCTCGGGCTGTTCCCGGAGGGCCGGCGGCGCTTCATCGTGCGCCAGGCCAGCAGCTGATGCGCCGGTGCAATGACGGCGTCAGTTCGGCACAGTGCGCCCGCTGACAGGATCACCATGAACGAAACCGGCTTCCATTTCGCCGAGCCCGCCTGGTTCTGGGGCCTGCTGGCGCTGCCGCCCGTCGCCTGGTGGCTCTGGCGCAGCGCCGCACGGGCCGCGAAGGCACCGGTGCATCGCTATGCGGACCCGGACCTGCTGCCGCACCTGACGGGCACCCGGGCGCTCGCGGGCACGGAGCGCTGGGGGCGCTTCTTCGCGTGGTCGGGCCTGTGGCTGCTGCTGCTTACTGCCATGGCCGGCCCACGCTGGGACTACACCGACGTCCGCCTCTTCCAGCCGGGCGACAATCTGCTGATCCTGCTGGACGTTTCCCGCTCCATGGAGACTGCGGACGTGGCCCCGAGCCGCCTCGGCCGCGCCCGGCAGGAGATCCAGGACCTGATCATGCAGAACCGGCGCCTGCGGCTCGGGCTCATCGCCTTCGCATCGTCGCCGCACGTGGTGGCGCCGGTCACCGAGGACAGCCGCACCATCCTGCTGGCCCTGCCGGCACTGGCCACGGACCTGGCGCGCCTCCAGGGCAGCCGGCTGCACGCGGCCCTGGACCGGGCGGAGATCCTGCTCGATGCCCTGCCCGCCGACAGCGCCCGCTCGCTGCTCCTCATCAGTGACGGCGACTTCGACGAGCCCGACCTTGCCGAGCGGGTGACACAGCTCGCCGAGGCCGGCATGGTCGTGCATGTGCTCGGCATCGGCAGCGGCGCCGGCGGCGACGTGCCGGGCCCCCGCGGCGCGCCACTGGTGGGGCCGGACGGCGCCCCGGTGCGCTCCGCCCTGGATGCCGAGCAGCTGCGCGCCCTCGCCGCCGCCGGCGGCGGCCTCTATCGCCACGCCGACTACCGCGACGAGGACACCGCGGACATCCTGAAGGCCGCCGCCCGCAGCAAGCTGCCGCCACAGGCCACCGACGAGCGCACCCGCATCTGGCACGAGCGCTACTACCTGCCCGTGCTGCTGCTGCTCGCGCTGCTGTTGCCGCGCTTCAAGGGCCGCGCCCGCCGCCACCGGCAGGCCGGCCCGCAACCGGCCGCCGCCGCGGCGGCGCGGCCTGCCGAGGAGACGGCATGAGCGCCCGCCTCGCCGTCCTGCTGCTGGTGGCGGCGGTGCTCGGCGCCGGCGTCGGCCAGGCCGGCATGTTCCGCAACGCCGAGCAGAGCGCCATGGAGCGGTTCGAAGCCGGCGACTTCGACGCGGCAGCCGCCGGCTTCGATGATGCCTACCGTCGCGGCGTCGCCCTCTACCGCGCCGGCCAGTATCGTGCCGCCGAGGTGGCCTTCAGCGACGTGGAGCGCGAGGCGGTGCGTATCACGGCGCGCTACAACCTGGGCAACGCCCGCTTCAAGCAGGGCGACTACACCGGCGCCATCGACGCCTACGAGCAGGTCCTGGCCGAAGCGCCCGGCCATGCCGACGCCCACTACAACCTGACCCTGGCGCGCTCCCAGCTGGCGAAGCTGGAGCAGCAGGCCTTCCAGGAGGAGTCCGAGCAGGAAGAGCCAGAGGCCCCGCAGCCCGAGACATCGGAAGAGACTCGCGAAGAGACCCCCGACGAGACTGATCAGCCACCGCAGCAGGACCAGCAGCAACAGCAGTCCGAGCAGCAGCAACAGGAGCAACGGGCGTCCGAGCAGCAGCAGTCCGAGCAGCAGCAAGAGGAACAGCAGGCGTCCGAGCAGGAACAGGGCGAGCAGCAGCAAGAGGACCAGCAGGGCGAGCAACAGCAGCAGGCGTCGCAACAAGGCGACGAGCAGCAGGAGCAGCAGCAGGCGGGCGGCGAGCAAGAGGACCAGCAGCAGACCGGCCAACAGCAGGCGGAGAGCGAGTCCGGCGGCGGCGAGCAGCAGGACGCGGCCGGCAGCGCGGGCGCGGACAGCGACGCGCAGCGCGGCGAGGCGGGCGAGGAGGCCGCGGGCGAGACCGGCGGCGACGAAGACACCGGCCGTGAAGCAGGCCCACGCGACGAGACCCCAGAGGAAGGCGGCGACGAGGAAGACGAGCAGGACGCCGCAGGCGGCGAGCAGGAGCAGCGCGAAGACGCCGATGGCGCCATGGATGAGGCGCAGACCGAGGGCGAGGCCGAGCGCGGCGGCGTCGAGGGCGGCGAGGAGCCCGGCCGCGCCGCGGGCGAGGACGCAGACAGCCTGATGCCCGCCGGCGGCGACGACGAGCCGCCCCAGCCCAACGATGAAACCGGGGACGAGACGGGCGGCAGCGAGACGCCGGAGACACCCGAAGCGGCACAGCGCCCGGGCGACGAGGTCCGCCCGGACAGCGAGGCGCCCGGCACGGGCACCGATGACACCAGCCCCGAGCGCGCCCGCCGCGGCGAGGGCGTACCGCCCGACCAGTCCCCACCGGACATGGACGATCTCGCCGGCGACCGCGATGCCGTCGAGCGCTTCGACCAGCTGGGCGATCAGCCCTGGGCGGGCCTCGGCCCCGAGGCGGGCATGAGCGAGGCCCCCGCCCTCGGCGGCGAGCAGGTACTCGGCCCCGGCATGCTCATCATCGAGCAGCGCCTGGAGCAGGTTGAAGGCGACCCCTCCATGCTGCTGCGCAACCAGTTCATGCTGGAGGATGTCCGGCGCATGCGCGAGAGCGGCGGCCGGGTGCAGGAGAGCCGGCCATGGTAAGGGTGCAGGGACCAGGGTCCAGGGCCCCGGGCCGCGGGCTGCGGGGCGCGTCCGTGGGACGCCGGGCTCGGCTGCTGCTTGGCGTCCTGCTGTTGGCCGCAGCGGCCACGGCAACCGCCCAGCCGCCCTACCAGACCTGGCAGTTCCGGCCCGTTGAGCCGGGGAATGCCCGTGGCATACCGCCGCAGCCCGCGCCGCCGCCGCCCCCGCAATCCGCGGGCGAGGCAGCGCCTGCGGGCGCAGCCCCCGCTTATGGCCAGCCGATGTGGCCCGGCTTTCGTCCCGGGGTACAGCCGGGCGCAGCGCCCGGCCAGGGGCGGCAGGCGCCGCCGGGGATGCCCTTCCAGCAGCCGCCGCCGGGCCAGCCCTTCGGCCAGCCACCCGCGCAGCAGCGCTCCGCCCCCGGGTCCTACCAGGCAGGTCCGTACCAGCCGGCACAGCGTCCCGCAGGTGGCTGGTACGACCCACGCGGCGGCACCGGCGCCCTGCGCCCGCAGCTCGAGGTCCTGGTGGCGGAGCGCGACCCCTATGTGCAGCAGAACGTGCTGGTGCGCCTGCGGGTGGTGAGTGCCGGCAACCTGGCCACCGCGTCGCCGGAGCTCGCCGGCGTCGAGGATGTGCTGCTGGAGCAGCTGGCGGGCCCCACCACCAGCACCCGGGGCGGTGCCGGCAGCCAGGAGATCGTCAACGAATACGTGCTGGCCATGACGCCCCTGCGCGCGGGCCCGCTGGAGGTCGGCCCCCTCAAGGTGAGCGGGACCCTGGCCGGCGGGGTGCCCTTCGAGGCGGTGGCGCGCCGGCCCATCGCACTCGATGTGCGCCCCCCCATGCCATCGGTGCGGCCCTGGCTGCCGGTGCGGACCCTGCGCATCGAGGCCGAGCTGACGGACGCCGATGCCATGGCCCGGGGCCGGCCGGCGACGCTCACGGTGGAGCTTGAGGCGGAGGGCGCGGTGGGCGACCAGCTGCCGTCCATGGAGCCCATGCTGCGCGCCGAGGCGTTTCGGGTCTACCGCGAGCGCACGGTCACCGACACCCGGCTCACCGACAACGACCGAGCGCTGGTGGGTAAGCGCATCGAGGTCTACACCCTGGTGCCCCAGACCGGCGGTCGCCTGCAGCTGCCGGAGCTGAGGCTCGCCTGGTGGAACGTGGAAACGGCGAGCCGCGAGGCCTCCTCGGTGCCCATCCGCGTCTACGACGTCGCCGGTGAGCCCGGGCCCTTCGGCTTCGCGCGCTCGACCGACAATCAGGCCGCAGCGGACTGGTACAAATACTGGCTGCCGGTGGCGGGCCTCGCGCTGCTGCTCATCGGCTACTGGGGCGGTGTGTGGCTGCACGCACGCGTGCCACCGGGGCAGCGCGGCGCCCTCTGGCCCCAGGTGAAGCGCCTGAGCGCAGGCGGCTTGCGGCAGGCGGGCCGTGGGCTCGCCGCCGTCGGCCGCGTGCTGCACCCGGGCCCCATGCTGCGCCGACTGGGCGCGGCAGCCGGCCGCCTCGCCCCCTTGAGCACGCGGGTGTATCAGTGTGCCCGGGCGGCGGACGACGCCCCGGACCCGGCGGCCTGGTGCCAGGCGTTCCAGCAGCAAGCCTGCCGACGGCTCGCCGTTCATGCCCGGGAGCCCCTGCCGCGCATGGCGGACCGCATCACGACGCTGCGCCCGGGGGCGGACCGCGCGCGGGTACAGGCACTAATGCAGCAGCTCGACAGCGCCCTCTACAACCAGGGCAACATGGCCGACTTTCCCCGCTGGAAGCGCGAGCTCCGCCGGGCACTCAGACCCGGCACGGGCGCCCTGCGCAGTCTCCTGCCGGGGCATGTCCGCCGTGCCCGGCTGCCGGTACTGAACCCCCGGCCCGCCGGCTGACCGCGCACACCAGCGCGCGGGCGGGGTCCCGACAAGCCGCCCGCAGGCTCGCTACCGGCGCGAGTCGCGCCGCAACAGCCCCGCCGGTGCCGGGTCGGCGTGCGCTGCCCACGGCTTGGGCTCCTGTGGCGGAGCGCCCGCCTGCGCCGGCAGGGACACCACCTCGGCCGGGAAGGCCCCCACGGTATCCAAGGCAGTGGTGGCGTCTGCCGCCGCCTGCGCGGGCGCGGGCACGCCGGCGCCATCGCTGCGGCGCAGCAGCAGACCGACGCAGAGGAGTCCGCCGATGGCGAGTCCGAGCGGCGGCAGCGCCAGCGGCTGCCGGGTCAGCACGAACACCAGCAATCCCACGCCCGCGACGAGCTCCGGCAACCCGCTCAGCACGCGCGCCGCCCAGCCGGAGCGTACGGGTCGCGCAGCGCTTTTCGGCGTGCGCACGAAGGCGCTCGGGATGCCAAGCAGGGCTTCCAACGCCGCCCGGGCGTTGGACAGCAGGAGTCCGCTGCTCAGCATCAGGGCCAGAACGGCTTCCCGCGCGAGCACGGGCAGCGGTGCCGGCTGCGCCTGCCCGAACCGGCCGCCGGCAACCAGCAGGGCCAGCGGGCCCAGCAGGCCGACGCTGGTGGTGACGAGCGCCACCCCCATGAGCACGGGACTCGGGGCGACGGCGCCTGCGATGAAGGGCAGGGCCGCCGCCAGGCACAGGGTGCCGACGAGGAAGCTCAGGGGCTGGGCGAGCTGCAGGCTGATGAAGGCCTTGTGCCCCACGGCCATGGGGGCCGCCCACACCCGTGGCGCGAGCTTTACCAGGCATTGCACGAAGCCCTTGGTCCAGCGGAACTGCTGCGCCCGCCAGGCGCGGGCGGACGCGGGCAGCTCCCCCGGTACACCCAGGTCCTCAAGATAGGCGGAGTCCCAGCCCGCCAGCCGGGCGCGCAGGCTCAGGTCCAGGTCTTCGGTCAGGGTGTCTCCGGACCAGCCGCCGGCAGCGTCGATGGCGGCACGCCGCCAGACCCCGCAGGTGCCGTTGAAGGGCACCGGCAGGCCCAGACGGTGCCGGACCGCCTGCTCGATACCGAAATGGCCGTCCAGCAGCCGCGCCTGTGCACGCGTCAACACAGACGCACTGCGATTGGCATGCAGCCATCTGGCCTGCACATGACCCAAGCCCGGGTCCGCCAGCAGGACGCCGAGGGTGCGGCGCAGAAAATCAGAGCTCGGCCTGAAATCGGCGTCGAATACGGCAACAAAGGGCGCCTGACAGACGCGGAGCCCGGTGGCCAGCGCCCCGGCCTTGAAGCCGCTGCGGTGCACGCGGTGATGCAGCGACACCCGCCAGCCCCGCAGCCGCAGCCCGGCCACGGCATGTCGGCTCATTGCCAGCGAGCCGTCCGTGCTGTCGTCCAGTACCTGAATCACCAGCCGCTCCCGTGGCCAGTCCAGAGCCGTGATCCTACATAGAGCAGTTCAGAGTTGCTGAACGCAGCCTAACTTGCTGAAATCCCGGCACAAGGAGGTGCCCATGAACG